>NZ_JBITLU010000015.1:0-274609 GCF_044465525.1 Nonomuraea sp. NPDC049646
GGCTACCTCAGCCCTATCGACTACGAGCAGCAAACCACCGATAAGGTGCTGCTCGCCGCATGACAACCCGTGTCCACGCTTCGGGGTGAGCCCTCACCCTGGAGGGATCGCAACCTGGATCCGTCCACCGATGCACGACGAACCAAGGTCACTCATCACCCTGGAGGGATCGCAACATGGAGACGACGAACTGCTTCGACCCGTCTGAGGTCACTCATCACCCTGGAGGGATCGCAACCTGATCGGAAACCCCGACCTGTACGACGAGTTCGGGTCACTCATCACCCTGGAGGGATCGCAACATGCTGCCGTGGATCCGGCCGTTGACGATGATGCACGGCTGTCACTCATCACCCTGGAGGGATCGCAACTGGCTGGACCAGAGTGGGCCAGCCAGTTCCGACCGTCACTCATCACCCTGGAGGGATCGCAACATTCACCTGGTGGAGCGACAGTCGCGGAAGGGCCCGGTCACTCATCACCCTGGAGGGATCGCAACCCATCCGGTTCGACCTCGACGCCGCAGAGGGTGAGGCGTCACTCATCATCCTGGAGGGATCGCAACCCTACCGGACCCGGTCAACTCCCGAGGCCAGTACAGTCACTCATCACCCTGGAGGGATCGCAACTGGACCTCGATCGGCCGGAGCTTGCGGCCCTGGGGTCACTCATCACCCTGGAGGGATCGCAACAGGTCCGCGGCGCGCTTCCAGGCGCGGATGCGAGGTCACTCATCACCCTGGAGGGATCGCAACGCCCGCTCCCAGCGGCCGGAGCCGTCCACGCCGAGCGTCACTCATCACCCTGGAGGGATCGCAACTGATGACGCCGGAGGCCATCATGGTCTGGCCCAGGGTCACTCATCACCCTGGAGGGATCGCAACTCCGGCCAGAGGAAGACGAACCCCTTGGCGGTCGGGGTCACTCATCACCCTGGAGGGATCGCAACAGGTCCGCGGCGCGCTTCCAGGCGCGGATGCGAGGTCACTCATCACCCTGGAGGGATCGCAACAGCGCCTGCAGCTCCTCCCAGCTCGCCTGCACGCCTTGTCACTCATCACCCGGATCGCAACGGCGCCGGCTACACGGCGGGCGGTGTCGTCTTGACGGTCACTCATCACCCTGGAGGGATCGCAACGTCGGTCCGCCGGTCGGCGCCGAGACGCCGTCCGCCGGTCACTCATCACCCTGGAGGGATCGCAACACCTTGTTGGACTGCGTGGTCAGGTCCGCGCCGGCGGCGAAGGTCACTCATCACCCTGGAGGGATCGCAACGTCGGTCCGCCGGTCGGCGCCGAGACGCCGTCCGCCGGTCACTCATCACCCTGGAGGGATCGCAACACCTTGTTGGACTGCGTGGTCAGGTCCGCGCCGGCGGCGAAGGTCACTCATCACCCTGGAGGGATCGCAACGTGCCGACGATGGAGATGAGGCGCTGCCGGATCTGCCGTCACTCATCACCCTGGAGGGATCGCAACACGCCGTAGAGTTGCCGGTTGAGCTGGCGGCCGAGGTCACTCATCACCTTGGAGGGATCGCAACACGAGCCGGTCACCCCGCCCGCGCCGCCGGCGTCGGTCACTCATCACCCTGGAGGGATCGCAACCTGCTGGAGACGCTGGCCAGCGGCCGGCCGATCTAGTCACTCATCACCCTGGAGGGATCGCAATTGACATGCATGGGGGAGACATGGACGGCAAGGGCGCGTCACTCATCACCCTGGAGGGACGCAACGCCACCGTGGCGACAACGATTGCGACGGCGCCCAGCGGGTCACTCATGACCCTGGAGGGATCGCAACGGAAGGGCCGGGGCTCACGAACCGGCTACTGCTCAGGTCACTCCTCACCTAGAGAGATCGCAACTAGACGGAGCTCTCGCTTACGTCGTGGACGTCGAGGGCGGCGATGAGGAATGGCACTCGAACACATGCCGAACCATGATCATTTCCCAATGCGTTCCCCAGAGGTCTACGTCTCCGAGAAAGGCGCAGGTCAGGGGGTCGTTGCGACGGGACTGTAAAACCGTCGGCTCAGCCTACGCAAGTTCGAACCTTGCACCTGCCATACCAGCGGGAAGAGGCCCGTCACCAGCGGAAACGCGGTGACGGGCCTCTCGCTTTGTGCCCGGCCGTCTACGACGATCACCGGTGTCCTGCGGCCTGTCATGGCCAATACGCGGCCAATTTCCAGGCCGTGACCCGGCGCGACAAGGGGGCAGGAACCGGGGTGAGTGGCCGACCTCCCCACCCTTGCCCTCTCGCCTCGTTGAACTGGCGTATGGGATGAGCCGCGATAGAAAGGCGTCGGAGTGGGTGGAAGCGTGATCGATCAGCGGCATGGTGCTTTCGCGCGGCCTTGTGGCGGACGTCTTGACGGATTGGGTACCTGATGCCATCGGTGCCGTTGACGCCGTAGGTGCTCTGGGCGATGGCTTTACCCCCTCCGTCAGCCCTGTGGAGGCGGACGAGCTCACGGTGCAGATGGCCATGCACTTGGAGCGACTCCCCATCATCGACGTGACGCTTGTGGACAGCAGCGCCGGGCGTCGCCGTGCGCTCGCGTTCCTCGCCGTCACATGCCTTACGGTTTGAGAGCGGGCAATCGCGACCAATATCTGCACGGCAGCATCATTCCGGGGGTGGTGCAGACAGAGGAGTACGCCCGAGCGCTCGCACGGTGATGTCCCGCTGTCCGCAGGCTGCCTGCCGTACCACAGGGACGAGCCTTCGCAGCGGGAGCCGCAGAGGGGGCCACACACATGCGATCGGCCACAAGGCGGTCATGGCGCGAGAGCTCAACCCCGAAGGGGAGCAGCGGGCCCTGCCCGCATCCAGCGGGTGGACCGCGCAAGCCAGAGGCTTGAAGCTGGTCGCCCAGGCCGGCCAGGTGGCTCAAGGCCGTTCTGCGGGGCTCCTGAAGCAGGTACCTGGGGTCTGAGTCTGGCGCGGCAGAACGTGCAGCATGAGAGGCAGAGGCAATGCGAGGAGAGGGAGTGCTAGAAGAACCTCGCCCGCTCCAGCTCTTGCTGGTCAGCTTCCTGTACATGGACTTTCCTCCGAAATGGAGGATGCTGCTGCGGGCGGTTTCGTTACCTTTCTGGGGGCCGCACTTCGGAACCAGCACCAGCGCGGGAAATGGCCGGCGACGGACGCGTTACCGGGGGCTGCGGAGGGAGAATTCGTTGCCGTCCGGATCGAACATCAGGACTTGGCCGTCATTCCCCTCGCCAGCTCGCGTTGCCCCTAGCGAGAGCAGGCGATCGATTTCCGCCTCCCGATCGGCGTCGGTGGGGGTTGCCAGTTCGAAGCACAGCCTGTTCGGGCCCGTCTTCGGCGCCACTGGGGGACCACCCCATGTGATCTTCGTGCCGCCGTTCGGCGACTGGATCGCGGTCTCCTGGTCCTGGTCCCAGACCAGTGGCCACCGCAGCGCCTCGCTCCAGAAGTAGCCGACCTCCTGGGTGCCGTCGCAGGCCAGCGCGCCGATGAGGCCGGTGTCGGTGAGGAACTTGTTGCCCGCCTCGATGACGCAGAACTCGTTGCCCTCCGGATCGGCGAGCACCACGTGTCCCTCTTCCGGGCGTTGGCCCACGTCGATGTGCTTGCCGCCGAGTCTCAGAGCCCTGGCCACCGTTTGCTGCTGATCGTCCGGGGAGGTGCTCGTCAGGTCGAAGTGCGCCCGGTTCTGGCCGATCTTCGGTTCCAGGCTCGGCAGGAAACGGACGCGGAAGCCGGAAGGGTCGGGTGGCAGGATCGCGACGTCGTCGTCAGGGCCGTCGGCCATCTCCCAACCCAGGACCCCCGACCAGAACTGTGCCAGGTCCGAGGGACGGATCGCATTGAAGCAGATTGCGAACAATTGACTGGTCATGCCTCACGCATCCCCGATTCGCCCAGATTGATACGAGGCTTGCTCTGTCGGCACAGCCTAGGGACGTCCAGGTGGCGTCGCACCCGAATTTTGCGGCAGGGGCGGTCCGGACAGAGGCGACCAGGTACACCGCTCTGCCACGCCCATGGACGAGTCCAGGGCGGCTACGCCAGCGGGTCGTGGGTCCACACCTGCAATGCTCACCGCATCGCCGGCTTGCATCCGCGCCGGGCCTGAACGCGAGGGAGGACAACGATGAGGAAGCAGACCCCTCTCGCGCTCGCCCTCACCGTGATGATCGCCCTGTCCGCCTGCGGTGGACCCAGCGGAGGCGCGCCGCGACCCGAGCGGGCCCGAAGCAGGGGCAGGCCCTCGGCTCTGAAGCGAAGGGCCGGTTCTGCACTATTTGGCGGGCGCGGTGCTGGTGACGTTCCTGGCGCTGGTCCTGCGTGCGGAGACGGGCGGCGGTCCCGGGTTCGGGATCGGCAGGTCGGCGTCCGTTACGTCGAGGAGGCGCGCAGTGCCGCGGTGACGGACGTCGCGTGGTCGCGGTCGGCCATGACCTGACCTTGGTAGACCAGCAAGAAGTGGGTGTTGTAGGCGGCCGTCCTGGCGTCGGGGGACAGGGCGCGGCGTACCGACGACGCCGCCTGCCAGCGCGGCCGGATCGCCTCCCGCTCTGCTTCGCCCGGACGGTGATGCCACCGGCAACTCGGGCAGGCCGGCATGCCGGTCGCGTTGTCGGTGGCGAAGATCTTGCGCCTGTCGGCCGGTGAGTGGTGCGCGGACGGGCCGGCCGTCCACTCGCCGGTGGCCTCGTCGATCGGATGGCCGGTGAGCTCAGACTCGTACCGGCGGATGAGCTCGGCGAGCGGGGAGTCGCGCTCGACCGGCCCCGTCTCGCCCCGTTCTGCCGACGCCAGCGCGGCGGCCAGCACCGGGTGGTCGGCCACGCCGGCCAGCGCACACTGGCGGCGGGCCTCGGCGGCCGCGGCCCGCCGCTGGAGGACGGGGGAGGCGTGGTCGATGGCCTCGGCGAGCTTCCGGTCGAAGGCGCGCAGGGCGTGTGCGGCGAGCGGGTCGCCTCGCGGAGGGTCGTTCGGGGCGCGGTCGGTGATGACGCCGCCCAGCAGTGGCGCGGCCACCAATTCGGGGGTGAGCAGCACTCCTGAGATGCGGCTCGCCAGGGCGAGGGCGGCGGGAACGCGGCCGGAGAGGTACTGGAACTCCTCCGCCGGTTCGGGTTCGAGGCCCAGCTCGCGCAGGTCGTCGTTCAGCGCGTCGGGGTGGCTGCCCCAGCGCTCCTGGGGCGTCTGGGGGCGAAACGCCGTGCGGATCCGGCCGTCCACGGCGTGTTTGAAGTCGTGTGATGACGCGTAATTGTGGCGCATGACGGAGACGGCCTCGCCGCCGTCGCGGGTCAGCTCGCGTAGCGTCTCGCGGCGGGTGCCCTCCCAGCCGCCGTCCTCGAAGGCGACGGTCCAGTCGCCGGCCCGGGTCACCAGCACCACGTCGCAGCAGCCCTGGTTCACCTGCGTGCGCTCGGCGATCTCCTCGTCGTGGACGACATGGATGTTGGCGTCGACGACGCCGAACCGCCGGAGGGTCTCGCGCTCGTCCAGGCCGTGGACGAAGGTGACGGTGTAGATCTCATGCCAGTCGTTCTCCCAGGCGTAATCCGCGGGCGTGATTTCGCGCACCGGGTTCCCTCCTTCGTGATCACGTGGAGTGTGGCAGGAGGATCTGACATTTTCTGGAAGGCCGGATTCTCGTCCGCGTCCGCGAGGATGACAAAGGTGGATGAGTTCCAGGGGGATCAGAAACGCTTTCTGCGGCAATTACTGGCGAGCGGTGCGCCGCACTTCGTGGTGCGGTTGACCCTCGTGAAGACCGAGGAGGGCGGCCGCCAGGGGCGAATCGGGCACGGTTACCGTTCGCAACTGTGGATCGGGCAACGTATGGCTTCGGGAAGCATGATTCATTGGGACAGTCGGCTGCATCCGCGCAACGATCGGGGGATCAAGCCGGGGGAGACGGGCGAGGCACTGCTGTTCCTGCTCAGTCTTCCCGCTGCAGTGGTGCAGGTCGGCGAGCACCTGGAGTTCTTCGAGGGGGGCCGCCGGGTGGCCGTCGGCGAAGTCCTCGGCGCGGTCAACGTGCCATGAGGTGATCGGTCGAACCGGTGAGGGCCGGCCGGGCGTAGTGGGCGCGGGTCAGGTGCACGCCCGTGGCGCGGGAGGCGAGGGCCAGAGCGCCGGCGACGGGGTCCTCGCCGTAACCGTCGCCGTCGCCGTACAGGCCCAGTTCGCGGACGTCCGCGAGCAGCCGGTCGGGATCGTCGCCCTCCCGGTAGCGGTAGCCGTACAGGCCGAACGTGGTGATCAGGCGGTCATTCACCTCGTAGGTGAAGTCCGAGTCCTCGACATCGGCGAACACCGTGGCCGCCGCCGTACCCGAGGACAACGGCTCGGCCAGGTTGCTGACGTACTTGGTGGCCCATCCGGGGTCGGTGAGGACGGTTCCGCCCTGGGCGGCGTAGGCGGCGACGTCATAGGCGCCGCGAGTGCCTGGGGTGACCTTGATCCGTCGTAGAGCGTCGGCGGGGGACAGGTCACGGACGAACGTGATGCACAAGGCGGTGGTGCCGAGACCGTCGGTCCATCGGTCGCTCAGCCAGGCGTAGTCTGCCGAGGTCGCTCCGTCCATGTCCGCTCCTTGATCGTTTCGGGTGGTGGCCAAGCCTAGAGCGGCCGCGGGTCCGCTGCTCGATCAGTCGTGCCGGCGTCCGCTACGACCACCGATGACAGTGATTCGCAAGGACGTCACGGTGCAATATGGGGCATCTCGTCGGGCTCAAGCGGAGTGTCGGTGCATGGAGATATGAAGTGTCCTGGCTGCGGTGCGATGTTGTCCGGGGCCGGGCTTCAGGAGCCGGTTTCCAGGTGTCCGGGGTGTGCGCTGCCTCTGCAGGGGCCCGTCGCGCATGAGCTGTGGCAGGTGGACCAGGCTCTCGCCAGGCTGGGGGATCAGCTCGCGGGGCTGCGGGCCCGCCGTACGGAACTGCTCGGAGCCTTACGCGCCGAAGCGGCGAGCGCGGAAGCGGCGGGGCAGCGAGGGGCGAGTGCGGAAGCGGCGAGTCAGCGGGGGGCGAGCGCGGCCCCGGCGGGGCACGGTCACGCGGGGGCGTTGCCGCCGTATCCAGGGGCGGTGCCTCCCTACGCGGGGGCGTTGCCGCCGTATCCGGGGGCAGCGGGTGGGGCCGGGGGTGCGGAACCGTTGCCGCCCTATCCGGGGGCGGCAGGTGGGGCCGGGGGTGCGGGGGGCGGCGCGGCGAGGCAGGAGGTGTCCGCGGGCACGGCGAAGAACGTCCTGCTCATCCTCGGTGGTCTGCTGCTGACGGTGGCGGCGGCGGTGTTCACCGTGGTGAGCTGGGGGCGCTTGGGCATAGGCGGGCGCGTGGCCGTGCTGGCCGCGTTCACCGCGCTGGTGATGCTGGCGCCGGTCGTGCTGATCCGGCGCAGGCTCACCGCGACGGCCGAGACCATGGCCGGGTTCGCGGTCGCGTTGCTGCTGCTCGACGGCTACGCCGCCAGGCGGGTGGGGATCCTCGGGGTGGACTCACTCGACGCGTTGCAGTACACGGCGGGCGTGTTCGGGCTCGTCGCGCTGATACTTGTGGCCTATGCCCGGGTCACCCGGCTTCGCGGGCCTGCTCCTGTCGCCGTCGTGCTGGCGCAGCCGGTCCTGGCGCTGCTGGCGGGGGACTGGCCGGTGGAGTGGCTGGTGGCCACGCTGGTGGCGACGGCGGCGCTGGACGTCGTCCTGGTCCGCCGCGGCCGGGGAGCGGTGCGGGTGACGGCCGCCTCGACCGGCAGCGGCGTCGCGGTCCTCGCCCTGCTGAGCGGCGTGCCGTACGCGCTGGGATCTCCTTCCGCCGGTCAGGCGCTGGTCAGGTCGGTGCCGCTGGTCGCCCTGGCGCTGCTCGGCGGGTGGGTGACGTGGCTGCTGGCCAGGCGGGGTGACGCCGAGAGGGAGATCTGGGGCTCCGCGGTCGCCGTCGGGACCACGCTCACGCTGATCGCCGTGCCGGCGGCGCTGGCGCAACCGATGCTGGACGGTCCGGGCACGGACTGGCGTCCCCTGGGCTACCTCGTCCCGGCGCTCGGGGTGGTGCTCGCCGCCGGTCGATTGCCCTGGCGGCGGGTACGGGCGACGGTCATGGGCACCGGCGGGCTGGTGGCGCTGGTGACCACGCTGACGGTGCTGCCCCGGCTGGTGGTCACCCTGGCGGCGCCGTTCGCCTGGCTGGACGTCCTGTGGACGGGCGCCTGGAACGGGCGGAAGTGGCCGCCGTTCGAGATGGCGTCGCCGGTGGACGTGGTGGTCCTGGCCGTGCCGGCGACCGCCCTCCTGGCGGCGGCCGCGCGAGGCAGCGGGTGGCGTCCGAAAAAGACAATGACGGCCGGGCGGGGCTCCGGTGGATGGGTGGTCAAGGCGGCGGCGGCCGGGGCGCTGGTCGCCGGGACGCTCGGGATCACAGTCGCCCCCGAGGCATTCGGGATGCCCTACCCGCTCGCGACGGCGGTGCAGGCGGCGCCGGCCGTCGCGCTCGCGCTGGCCGCCACCCGCGGCCGGACGCCCTGGTGGGCGGTGGCCTGCGCGCTCGTCGCCGCTCCCGCCTCGGTACGGGCGGCGGCGTACGCGTTCGGCAGCGAGCCCGCGACGCTGATCGTGCTGCCGATCCTGGCGGCGGCGGCCGCCGCGATGGCGCTGTCGGCCAGGCTGAAGGAGCTCCGGCTCTGGGGCGTCGGCTTCGCCGCCCTGTTCCTCGGCCTGGAGGCGGTGGCTGCGGCGCTCTCGCTGGGCGTGCGCCTGCCGGTCGCGGCGAGCGTCGGGTTCGCCGTGGCCGGGATGCTGGTGCTGCTCATGTCGCTGTGGACGGGCCCGGCCGCCCGGAGCGGCGGGAACGGCCTCAGGTACGCCGGCGCAGTCCTGCTGCTGCTGGCGTCGTGGCTGCGGCTGGGGGCGGACGAGGTCACCGTCGTCGAGGCGTACACGGTGCCTTGCTCGCTGGTGCTGCTGGGATCCGGCTGGTGGCGGCGGCGCGGCGCGGCCGTCTCGTCGTGGGCCGCCTACGGGGCGGGGCTGTCCTTCACGATGCTGCCCAGCCTGGTGGCGGTGTACGCGGACGTCGAATGGCGGCGGTCGCTGGCGCTCGGCGTGGTGGCGCTGGCGGTGCTGCTCGCCGGGGTCCGGTTCAAGCTCCGGGCGCCCACGTCGATCGGGGCGGTCGTGGTCGCCGGGGTCGTGGTGCGGGAACTGGCTCCGTACGTGTCGGAGCTGTTCCTCGCGGTGCCGCGCTGGGTGCCGATCGCCGTGGGCGGCGTGCTGCTCGTGGTGGTCGGGGCGACGTACGAGGCCCGCATGCGCGACCTGCGCCGGCTGCGCGACACCCTCGCGACGATGGGCTGAGCGGGGACGGGCTGCGTCCTGTCGGGTGTCAGCGGCCGTGTCAGGGCGGTGACGGCGCGGTATCAGAGCGGCCCGCGATGGTTGACCCATGAACGGTTCAGCGACACGGCCTCCGGGCCGCGAACCGGGCCATCAATCGGAAGACCACCACTCGCAGGAGAGCATCATGCAGCAGTTCGACACCACCGCCCCCGTCCGCGTCGTCCTCGACATCCCCGCCGGACGCGTGCACCTCGTGGCGGAGGACCGGGCCGGCACCACGGTCGAGGTCCGGCCCGCCAACGCCGCCAAGAGCCGTGACGTGCAGGCGGCGGAGCAGACCACGGTCGACTACGCCGACGGCGTCCTGTCGATCGCGACCACCGCGAAGAACCAGTACTTCGGCCCGTCCGGGTCGATCGAGGTGACGGTCCACCTGCCCGCCGGCTCCCGCGTCGAGGCCAAGACGGCCAGCGCCGAACTGCGGACCGTCGGGGCCCTCGGCGACGTCTCCTTCGACGGCGCGTACAGCCGGATCGAGATCGAGGAGGCCGCGAGCCTGCGCCTCACCGCGGTCGACGGCGACGTCCAGGTCGGCCGGCTCGGCGGGCCCGCGGAGATCAGCACCGCGAGCGGGGACATCCGGATCGCCGAGGCCGCGGGCGGCAAGGTCGTGCTCCGCACCCAGTCCGGCGACATCACGATCGCCGCCGCCAACGGCGTCTCGGCGGCCCTGGACGCCGGCACCGGCCACGGCCGCGTCACCAACGCGCTCAAGAACGACGGCACCGTCGAGCTCGACATCCACGCCACCACCGCCAACGGCGACATCACCGCCCGCAGCCTGTGACCCGCGGCTTCCGACGAGAGGGCGGGCCGACCCGCCGGAACCGCCCTCAGGAAGAAGCCGCAGTTCAGAGCACTCGTGTGGCGGGACTGTGAAACTGTCGGCCCAGCCCGCGCAAGTTCGGGATCTTGCGCCGGCCGCCAGTGTTCAACAGCAGGTCAGAGGCCCTTCGGGGCCTCTTCTGTGTTGTGGGGGGCCGGGCTCAGGAGTCGCGTCGCAGCGAGGACAGGCCCCACAGTTCGACGATCCGTCCGTCGCGCACGCGGAACATCTCCAGCATGGTCGGTGGCTCGCGGTCGGGAATGCCCTGCACGCTCGTGCGGACGGCGACCGTGTCCCCCTCGACGATCAGGTCCTCGACGACCACCTTGACGTCGGGGAACGCCTCGTGGAACCGCCGCCACGCCTGGGAGACGCTGTCGGGGCCGGTCGTGCCCAGAGGGTGGCTGTGGAAGTCCGCCGCGAAGATCTCCGTCGTGGCGGCGTGGTCGCGGGCGTTGAAGGCGGTGTACATGCGGTGGGCCGCGGCCCGCGCGTCCTCGGTCATCGGCTCTCCTGTTCGGTCATGTTCACGCGGACGCGGCGCAGGGCGTCCAGGACGAGGTCCCGCTGGTGCGGCGTGACACCGCTGAGGAGCCGCTCCTGGTACGCCTGGTGCGAGCGGTCGAGGTCGGCCGCGCATCGCTCGCCCGCGGGGGTGAGCGCGGACAGGGTGTAGCGGTTGTCCGCCGGATCCAGGCGGCGGCCGACCAGCCCCTCGGCCTCGAACTCCTTGACCAGCCGGGTGACGCTCGCGCCGTCGATGCCGAGCGTCCGGCGCAGCTCGCTGTGGCTGGTCTCGCCGTCGCGCCACAGGCGGATGAGCAGTTGGACCCGGTGGGGGCTCATGCCCACGTGCCGGGCGAACGCCTGGCGGAGCTCGGCGCAGGCGCCTCCCAGCTCCCGGAAGAACGTGTCCTCAGCGGTCTCTTCGTGCACCATCTTTTTATATCGGCAACTCTTGACGTGCTCAAGAGTCAGCGGAAGATCGTGTGGCACACGCGCGCCCGCAACCCGTCGAACCTGGCGCACGGCGAGTGGTGGTGGTGCCTGCGCTTCTTCGCGTGATGCGCCTTCTTCGCCGGGTGCTTGGCCCGGTGCTTCACCGCGTGCTCGGTCGTGTGCTTCACCGTGTGCTTGGCCGTGTGGGTCGCCGTGGTCTTCGGCGGTGCGGCCGGGTGGGGCGGTTGCGCGGCCGGCGGCCGGGGAAGCGCGGGCGGGGCCGCCTGCGGGACGGCCGCCTTCAGCACGCCCGCCGGCCCGCGCCCCTGGGCTTCCTCCGCAAGCCCGCGGCTGACGGTGAATCCGACGAACACCCCCGTTCCGAGCGCGAGGGCGACCGCGACGACGACGAAGACGTGGCTGAAACGCCTCCGAGGAGCGACCGGCGATCCCCGGAAGAGCCCGGACGGCGGAAGCACGGCCTTGCCGCGTGCCGCGGACCGGGAGGATCCCGGACGGTTGAACACGGAAGATGGCAGGTCGTTCATGGTCGCCTCCGAGATCACGCTCAGACGGTTGCCGTCTGGTCCCTTATGACCTCGGCGCGAGGACTCCGGTTCGGGAGTTGGCGGATCCTTGGACAGCTCGGGCCCAGGTCCTGACGCTTGCGCGGGGCCGGGTCCGGGGGCAGGCGGGGCTAAACGCCCCCTGATGGGTCGGCTTGGATTCACGCCCGGACACCAACTCCCTGTCCCTTTTTTCGCCAATTGGGTGCTTTGTCGGTTTTCCGGGTAGGTCAAGCCGCGGCGAGCAGGCGTCGGCGTGTTCGGGGTCTGTCCGCGCGCACAGGACCGCGCACTGGACCGCGCACAGGACCGCGCACAGGACGCGCAATCGGACCCGGTGCGGGTCGAGATGGTGAGCGAGCGGAAGGAGAGCTGACCATGTCGAGCAGATTGCAGATGGCCTTTGCCGTACTCGCCGGGTACTACCTCGGCAGGCGGCACAAGCTGCGCACGGCGGCGGCGCTGGCGGCGGCCGGGCTGGCGGGACGCGCCAGCTGCGGCCAGGGTGCTGCCGGTGGCCTGCTGGCGCAAGGCGTCAAGACCCTCGGCTCCAATCCCGAGATTCAGCGGATGACCGGCCGCCTTCGCGGCGAACTCATGGAAGTCGGCAAGGCTGCGGTGATCTCCGCGGCCACCAAGCAGATCGACTCCCTGACCCACAAGCTCCAGGAGCGTGGGGAGAAGTCCGGGACCGCGCAGGGAGAGGAAGCCGAGGCTCAACCCAGGAAGCGGCAGGCCCCCACGGACGAGGAGACCGACCGCGGCGAGGAGGACTACGACGAACGCGATCGCTACGAGGACGAGGACGAAGACGAACCCGAGGTACCGGAGCAGGCCAGACGGAGGCCCGAGGGTCAAGAGGGCCATGAGGGTCACAGAGGGCAGCGGCGGACACGTCCTGTCCGGCGGGTCGGCCAGTCACGGAGGTGAGTGCGGTGACTGAGGAAGCGAAGAGGACGGCGACCGGAAGCGGCGGGGAAGCCCTGGGCAAGGCCGCCGGAACCGCCCGTCGAGCCGGTCAGGCCGCGACGGGCACGGTCGAGGACGTCACCGGTAAGGCCGGGGACGTGACCGGTAAGGCCGGGGACGTGACCGGAAAGGCCGGGGACGTGACCGGAAAGGCCGGGGACGTGACCGGAAAGGCGGAAGACGTCACCGGTAAGGCCGGGGACGTCGCGGGTAAGGCCGGGGAGGCCGGCCAGGGCATCGCCGACAACCTGCCGATGGACCGGCTCGTGCAATCCGCGCAGGGGCTCCTGCAGGCGGCGGGCACGCGAGTGCTGTCCTCCGCCGGGGACAAGCTCGAAGGACTGACCGGCCGGCTCACCGATTACGTCGAACACGGCGGAAAGGGCTTGATGAGCGCGGTCACGGGCTCGGACAAGCCCGGCTTCATGAGCGGAGCCCTGAAGGGCGGCCTCACGGGAGGTCTGAAGGGAGGACTCAAGGGAGGACTCAAGGGAGGACTCAAAGGCATCTGGCAGAAGATCACCGGCCGTGGCGGTGGGAAAGCCGGCCACGCGAAGATCACCAACATCGTCGAGTCGATCGACATCGGTGCGCCCCGGCGCCTGGTGTACGACCAGTGGACCCAGTTCCAGGACTTCCCGACCTTCATGAAGAAGGTCGAGACCATCAACCAGGAGTCCGACGAAGAGGTGTCCTGGAAGGCCCAGGTCTTCTGGTCGCACCGGACCTGGAAGGCGCACATCATCGAGCAGATCCCCGACCAGCGGATCATCTGGCGGTCCGAGGGAGCGAAGGGGTATGTCGACGGAGCGGTGACCTTCCATGAGGTCTCGCCTGACCTGACCCGAGTCCTGGTCGTGCTGGAGTACCACCCGCAGGGCCTGTTCGAGCGCACCGGCAACCTGTGGCGCGCCCAGGGCCGGCGCGTACGCCTGGAGCTCAAGCACTTCAGACGGCACGTGATGGCGCACCTGCTGCTGAAGCCCGACGAGCTGCAGGGCTGGCGCGGCGAGATCCACGACAGCAAGGTCGTCAAGGATCAGGAGACCGCCCTCCAGGAGGAGCAGGAGCAGCGGGAAGCCGAGCAGGAACAGCCCGAGGAGGGCGAGCAGGAGCAGCCCGAGGAGGGCGAGCGGGCCGAAGCGGAAGAGCCCGAGGAGCAGCCCGAGGAGGAGCAGCCCGAGGAGGGCGAGCGGGCCGAGGCCGAAGAGCCCGAGGAGGAGGAAGAGGAAGAAGAGGAGGAACCCGAGGAGGAGGAAGAGGAAGAAGAGGAGGAACCCGAGGAAGAAGAAGGGGAGTTCGAGGAGGAAGAGGGAGAGTTCGAGGAGCCCGAGGAGGAAGAAGAAGGGGAAGAGGAGGAAGAGGAGGAAGAGGAGCCCGAGGAGCGTCCCGCGGCTCCGCCCGTGGCGCGGCGTCGCGCCGGAGCGCCCACCCGCCGGTCCGCCGAGCACGACCGCCCGGTACGCCGGCGTCGGATCCGAGCCGAGTAGTCACTCGTCAGGGCCTGTCGCCGAAGGCCGGGCCACCCAGAACCAGGGGGAACGACATGACCGTTCAGCCTGCCGGTCGCGGTACACCGGCCAGCAGCGGCACCGCGGGGACAAGTCTGGCGGACGTCATCGACACCATCCTCGACAAGGGCCTCGTCATCGACGCCTTCGTCCGGGTCTCGCTCGTCGGCATCGAGGTGCTGACGATCGACACCCGGATCGTCGTGGCCAGCGTGGACACGTACCTGCGCTTCGCGGAGGCGGCCAACCGGCTCGACCTGTCGGCCACCGAGAAGGGCCTGCCGGAGGTCGTCGAGGGCGTGACGGCGGCCAGATCCGTCGGCCAGGCGAGCCAGCCTGACGCCGGGGAGCTGGAGGCCGCGTCCGACGAGCCCGACGAGCTGCAGGAGCTCACGGGGGAGGTCGTGGACCGCGAGGAAGAGCCGCGCCGGGCACGTCGTAGAGAGGATGGCTGAGATGTCGCCACACAGAGAGGCCGCGGAGGCCGCCGGGTCCGAGGACAGGGCGCAGGCGAGCATGAACGGCTACGCGTCCTACGTGTACGGGATCGTACCGATGGACGTCGAGGTGGAGCCCGGGACCCAAGGGGTGGGGGACCCGGGCGGGGAGGTGCGGCTGGTGCCGTTCGGCCAGATCGCCGCTCTGGTGAGCGACGTCGAGCCGGACCGCCCGCTCGGCCGCCCGCGCGACCTCCAGGCGCACCAGCGGCTGCTCGACCAGACCGCGGCGGAGGTGCCGGTGCTGCCGTTCCGCTTCGGGGCGGTGCTGACGGACTCCGAGGCCGTGGTGGAGGAGCTGCTGAAGCCGTACCACGACCAGTTCGCCGACGCCCTTCAGGAGGTGGAGGGCCGGACGCAGTACGTCATCAACGGCCGGTACGACGAGCGCGCGATCCTGACCGAGATTTTGCGGGAGAACGGCGAGGCCGCGAGTCTTCGGCAGCAGATCACCGGCCGCCCTGAGGACGCGACGCGCAACGAGCGCATGCGGCTCGGCGAGATCATCGAGGGCACGATCGCCGACAAGCGCGAGGCCGACACCGCGACGGTGGTGGACGAGCTCTCGGACGTCTGCGAACAGCTGGCCGTACGCGAGCCCTCCCACGAACGGGACGCCGCGCACGTGGCCGCGCTGGTGGCGAGCGACCGGCGGGCCGAGTTCGAACAGGCCGTGGACGAGCTGGCCGGCCGCTGGTCGGGACGCGTCGACCTGCGGCTGCTCGGGCCGATGGCGCCGTACGACTTCGTCGGCACGAGCTGAGCGCGCCGGCACGGACGCGGGCGCCCGGGAGGAGTGAACATCCTTGGGACTGGGGACGTTGCTTTTTGGCTGGCCACTCATGCCGCTCTACGCGGTCGTCAAGCTCGGCGAGCTCATGCGCGACCAGGTCGAGCGCGAGCTGCACGACCCGGCCGTGGTCCGGCGCCGCCTGGAGGAGGTGGAGCAGGCCAGGGCCGACGGCCGGATCTCCGCGGAGGAGGAGGACCGGGCGGTGGAGGAGATCTTGCGCGGGATGGTCGGCTGGTGAGGCGCTAGCGGGGGGCCGCACCAGGGGGAGTACGGGGGTGATGTGGTGCCTGCCAGGCAGGAGACCGAACACAAGCGCGTGCCGGGGACAAGGCATGCGGAAACCGGCGAGGGTCCGCCGCGTACGCGTCCGGCGGACATGCCGGCCGCCGAGGTGGCCGGGGTCGGGTTGCGGATGATGACCGAGCTGACCGGCAAGGAGGCCGAGAGCGTCACGCTGGTCGAGCCGGCCGAGGACGGGTGGCTGGTCGGCGTGGAGATGGTGGAGGACCGCCGGATCCCGTCCTCCGGCGACACCTTGGCCCTGTACGAGCTCGAACTCGACATGTCGGGCGGCCTGCTGTCCTACCGCCGGGTGCGCCGGTACAAGCGCGGCAGCGGCGACCTCGCCGAGGGCTCGCGGTGAGCGCGAACGTGCGGCCGAGCCCGTACATGCCCGGGGCCTCGTACCAGCCGGCCTCCCACGGCGGCCGCGAGTCGGCCAACCTCGGCGACATCCTGGAACGGGTGCTCGACCGGGGCGTGGTGATCGCCGGTGACATCCAGGTGAACCTGCTCGACATCGAGCTGCTGACGATCAAGCTGCGCCTGCTCATCGCCTCGGTCGACACGGCCCGCGAGATGGGCATCGACTGGTGGGAGCACGACCCGTGGCTCACCGGCGACACCCAGGAGCTGGCGAAGGAGAACCGCAAGCTGCGCCGCCGTCTGGCGGCCCTTGAGGAGATGGTGTCCGCCCGGGTGGTGGAAGGCGGCGCCGCGGCCGGGCACGCGCCCGGCCGCGTGCCTGAGGCGGTCGAGCGTGGCCACTGACCAGGGCGTCTACCTCTACGCGGTCACCCGCGACGAGGGCGAGGGGCCCGACGGCCTGGCGGGGGTGGCGGGCGCGCCCGTGCGCCGTCTGACGCACCGGGGGCTGGCCGCGTTCCTCAGCACGGTGTCGCTGGCGGAGTTCGGCGAGGAGGCGCTGCGCCGCTCGATGGAGGACCTCGCCTGGCTGGAGGAGACCGCGCGCACCCACCACCGGGTGGTGGAGGCCGTCGCCGCCCTCAGGCCCACGGCGCCGGTGCGGCTGGTCACCGTCTACACGGCAGAGGCGCAGGTCCGGGAGCTTCTCGACGAGCGGCACGACGAGTTCGACGCCGTGCTGGCGCGGGTGGCCGGCCGGCGGGAGTGGGGCGTCAAGGCGTACGCCGTTCCCGGCGGGGCCGAGCCGGAGGCCGGGCCGCAGGGCGCGACGCCGGACGCGTCTCCGGGGGCGGCCTACCTGAACCGCCGCCGGGCCGCCCTGCGCAGCCGCGAGGCCGACTGGCGCAGGGCCGCCGAGCACGCTCGGGCCGTGCACGAGGCGCTGATGGACGTCGCCGTCGTCGGCAGATGCCACCGCGCCCAGGACCCGCAGCTGTCCGGACGGCGGGAGCAGATGGTCCTCAACGGCGCCTACCTGGTGGACGACGACCGCGCCGCCGAGTTCGCGCAGGTGATCGAGGAGGTCGCCGGGCAAGGGGTCTCCGTGGAGCTGGTCGGCCCGTGGGCGCCCTACTCCTTCGCCGCCCTCGACCAGGACGGTGAGGCGGCCTACGGTGACGCCTCCTGAGCCGAGAGGAGCCCGGCTCGCCGCCCAGGGCCGCCTGCCCGACCAGCGGGTGGCGCTCGTCGACCTGCTCGACCGCCTGCTGGCGGGCGGGGCGGTGGTGACCGGCGACCTCGTGCTGTCCATCTCCGGCATCGACCTGGTGCGGATCTCCCTGCGGGCCCTGCTGGTCAGCGTGCGCGAGGGCGACGCGGTCGAAGGAGGGATGCGACATGACGAGCCCGACTGACGGACGGGTGGCCAAACCCGGCGAGTGGCGGCTGGAGACGGACGCCGACTCGGTGCAGCACGACCTGAGCCGTCTCGTGCTGACGCTGGTCGAGCTGATCCGCCAGCTCGTGGAGCGCCAGTGCGTCCGGCGGATGGACAACGGCGACCTGACCGGGGAGCAGCTTGAGGCGGTCGGGCTGACCCTCATGCGGCTGGAGGAGGCCATGGCCGAGTTGTGCGACCGGTTCGGGCTGACGCCCGCCGATCTCAACCTCGACCTCGGCCCCCTCGGCACGCTGCTCCCGGTGGACTGACCGTCTCGCTCAGGCGGCCGAGCGCATCGTGAGCCGGGCGGGCAGCGCGGTGGCCGCCAAGGCCAGCACGGCCGCCGCCCCGACCACCGCCGCGTACGTCCCCACCGGCACGTACGGCACCGCCGACCTGGTCATCCCCGACCCGAAGGCGGCCAGCGTCACCAGCGCGGCCCCGGTGCCGAGCACGACCGCGGTGGCCACCGCGCCCAGCGTCTCCAGCCGCAGCATGAGCAGCACCTGACGCCGGGTCGTGCCGGCCAGGCGCAGCGCGCGCATCTCACCCGAGCGGGCCGAGGTGGCCATGGCCAGCGTGTTGACCACGGCGATCGCGGTGAAGGCGATGATCAGGCCCAGCGCCACGAACGTGGCCTGCGGGTTCGACGCGCTCACCTCGGCGGCCCGCGCCCGCTCCAGCACCGACGCCCCGGGCAGCGCCCCGGCAAGGGCGTCCACGGTCAGCCCTGGCGCCTTGACCAGCAGGGACGCCGCGGGGTCGTCCACGTGGCCCGCCACCAGCTCGTACGGCAACGTCAGGTCGCCGAAGCCCAGCCCGCGGGTGTACACCGCGCTGACCGTCACCGTCGCCGGGGTGCCGTCGCCCAGCGTCAGCTTCAGCGGGTCGCCCACCCCGACGCCCAGCCGCTCGGCGGCGGTCGAGCTGACGGCCACGTCCTTCATCGAGCCGGCGACGATGCCCAGGTCCATCGTGCGCTCGTCGTAGGTGACCGCCTGCGCGCCGTACTTGTCCAGGCCGGCCCGGACGGTCGTGCGCAGCACCGGGGTGACGGCCTCGACGCCGGGAACCCGGGCCGCCGCGGCGGCGGAGACGCCGGTCAGGACGTACTCGGCGCGGGTGCCCGCGTCGGCCTGCTCCTGCGCGGCGTGGCCCATCGTGGTCTGGACGAAGAGGATCGTGCAGGTCATCGCGATCATCAGGGTCAGCGGCGACAGCACCGAGGCCAGCGACCCCGAGTTGGCGCGCAGGTTGCGCGCGGCCAGGAAGCCGCCCACCCGCGAGGCCCGCAGCGGGACCGACAGCACCGCCGCGGCCACCCGCGCGACCACCGGCCCGAGCAGCGTCAGCGCGATCGTCCAGACCAGCGCGGTCAGCATCGTCACGGGCGTGGCCGCCGCCTCGGTACGCAGGTTCGACAGGACCACCGTCAGCGTCACCGCACCGGCCAGGGCGAGCGGCCCGGCCACCAGCCGCCACCGGGCCACCCTGCCGCTGTCCAGCACCGCCTCGCCCAGCGCCTCCACCGGCCGGATCCTGGTCAGCCGGCGGGCCGACACGCGGGCCGCGACCCAGGCGGCGCCCACCGTGGCCAGCAGCGCGGCCAGCGGCGGGAACGGGCTGACCACCAGGCCGAGGTTGGCGGGGACCGTCCCGAGCGAGACGAACTGGGCGCGCAGCCAGAACCCGACCCCGATGCCCGCCGCCGCGCCCAGCACCCCGGCCGCCCCGGCGACCAGCAGCGCCTCGCCGCCCACCAGCTTGCGCACCTGCCGGGGAGTGGCCGCCACGGCGCGCAGCAGGGCCAGCTCGCGCTGCCGCTGCTGGATGGACAGCGCGAACGTGCCCACCACGACCAGGATCGCGACCAGCAGCGACGTGCCGGCCAGCGCGCCGCCCATGCTGATCAGCTTGACCCGCGCCTGCTCGGCGTCCAGGAACTCCAGCCTGCCGCGCTCGTCGCCTGTGTAGACCACCGCGCCCTCGGGCGCCCGGTCCAGGCCGGGGAACACGCCGACCGCGCTGACCCGGCCGGGGTGACCGGCCAGGCGGCGGGCCTCGGCGGTGCTGAAGAACACGGTGTCCTGGCTCGGCAGCGCCTGCGCGGTGACGCCCACCACGCGGTGCCCGCGCAGCTCGGCGCCCACGTCGAGGCCGGCCCGCGCGTCGACGACGACCTCGCCCGCCGACCTCGGCTCGCGTCCCTTCGCGATGGTGAACGGGGTGAGCGCGGCCGACTCCCAGC
Organism: Nonomuraea sp. NPDC049646; assembly: GCF_044465525.1. Classification (NCBI taxonomy): domain Bacteria; kingdom Bacillati; phylum Actinomycetota; class Actinomycetes; order Streptosporangiales; family Streptosporangiaceae; genus Nonomuraea; species Nonomuraea sp. NPDC049646. The sequence continues at coordinate 19,822 of NZ_JBITLU010000015.1, forward strand.
CGTGCCCGGTGAAGCCGCCGAAGGGGAACGTCACCTCGGGGACCACCTTGTCGGCCCGGATCGCCGCCACGACGGACTCGGGCAGCCAGGCGCGTTCCGTCAGGGGCTTGGCCTTGGTCTTGCTCTCGCCGTCGCCCTTGTCGACGGTCTGGCGCACGTACTGGTCGGCGGCCACGATCGCGGGGGCGCCGGCGTACCGCTCGGGGGCGACGCCGCCGCGCAGGCCGGTCTCCAGCAGCATCAGGCACGCGCACACCAGCGCGGCGGCGCACAGCAGCGCGAAGAACGCGCCCGCGAAGGCGGCCTTCCGGTGCCGCAACGTCCTCAACGCCAAGGTGATCATCGCGTCCACGCTCCCAGCCTGGTCATGCGCTCGGCCACCTTGTCGGCGGTCGGCGCGGTCATCGCGTCCACGATCCGGCCGTCGGCCAGGAACAGCACGGTGTCGGCGTAGGAGGCGGCGACCGGGTCGTGCGTCACCATCACCACCGTCTGGCCCAGGCCGTCCACCACCTCGCGCAGCAGCCGCAGCACGTCGCGGGCGGTCATCGTGTCCAGGGCGCCCGTGGGCTCGTCGCCGAACACCACCTCCGGCCTGGTGACCAGCGCCCTGGCGATGGCCACCCGCTGCTGCTGGCCGCCCGAGAGCTGCGCGGGCCGGTGCCCGGTCCGGCCCTCCAGGCCGACCCTGCGCAGGATCTCCGCCAGCCAGGCGCGGTCCACGCGGGCCTTGGCCAGGCGCAGGGGGAGTGTGATGTTCTCGACGACGTCCAGCGCCGGGATCAGGTTGAACGCCTGGAACACGAACCCGATCCGCTGCCTGCGCAGCTCGGTCAGGCCGGTCTCGTCCATGCCCGACAGTTCCGTGCCGCCGAGCCGCACCGAGCCGGACGACGGCACGTCCAGCCCGGCCGCGCAGTGCAGGAACGTGCTCTTGCCCGACCCCGAGGGGCCCATCACGGCGGTGAACGACCCTTGCGGGATGCCCACCGACACCTCACGCAGGGCCGCCACCGCGCCCTGGCCCTTGCCGTACACCTTGCTCACGGCGTCCAACCGCACCACGTCCGTCATGAGGACAAGCCTGCTGGCCTGCGCGTACGCGGACCAGAGACGCGATCACCGATCGCTCATGACGTCCTCATGATCCGGACATCTGACCACATATCCCCTGCGCGGCATGGGCGGCTGCCAACGAGAAGGGCGACCCCCAGGTCGTCCTGGGGATCGCCCTTCAGCGGGACCGCCGGCTCATCTGCCGGTCGGCACTCCCGGCTGCTCGGCGGGCGTCCGCGGCCGCGGGACCCGGTTGTCGCGCAGGTACTCGACCTCGGTACGCAGGTTCGCCAGCAGCTTGGCCGCGATGTCCTGGCTGAAGCCGTTGCGGATGACGAAGCGGATGACGGCGATGTGCTCCAGGTTGGGCGGCAGGTAGTACGTCGGGGCCTGCCAGCCGTGCATCTTCAGCCGTTCGGCCAGGTCGAAGACGGTGAAGCCGTCGAAGCCCGGCGCGGTCCGGACGGCGAGCACCGGCAGTTCCGAGCCGTCGGCGATGAGCGAGAGCTCGGGCAGCTTGGCGATCTCGTCGCCGAGGTAGGTCGCCACGTCGCGGCAGGTCTGCTGGACGGCGCGGTAGCCGTCGAAGCCGAGCCGCAGGAAGTTGTAGTACTGGGCGACGACCGGCGCGCCCGAGCGGGAGAAGTTGAGCGTGAAGGTGTCGATGTTGCCGCCGAGCAGGTCGCAGGAGAGCACCAGGTCTTCGGGCAGCGCGTCGGGCTCCTGCCAGACGATCCAGCCGACGCCCGGGTACACCAGGCCGAACTTGTGCCCCGAGGTGTTGATCGACTGCACCCGGGGAAGCCGGAAGTCCCACACCCGGTCGGGCTCCAGGAACGGGGTGATGAAACCGCCCACGGCCGCGTCGACGTGCAGCGGGATCTTCAGGCCGCGCTCGGCCTCCAGCCGGTCGAGCTCGGCCGACATCTGCTCGATCGGGTCGTACTTGCCGCACTGCGTGGAGCCGAGCACGCCGACGACGCCGATGGTGTTCTCGTCGCAGAACTCCCTGAGCCGGGAGGCCGACAGCGTGTAGGCCGGCTCCTCGATCGGGATCCAGCGCGGCTCGACGTCCCAGTACTGGCAGAACTTCGGCCAGCAGGTGTGGACGGCGGTGCCCATCACGAGGTTGGGCCGGTCGACGGGCAGCCCGGCCGCCCGGCGCCGCGCGCGCCACTGGAACTTCATCGCCAGCGCGCCGAGCATGGCCGCCTCGCTGGAGCCGCCCGTGGAACAGCCGACGCTGACGCCGTTTGGATCGTTCCACAAATGGTCGAGCATGTTGACGCAGCGCGCCTCGATGTCGGCCGTCTGCGGGTACTGGTCGTGGTCGACGATGTTGCGGTCGAGGGTCTCGGCGATGAGCTCGCGGGCCTGCGGCTCCATCCAGGTGGTGCAGAACGTGGCAAGGTTGAGCCGGGCGTTGCCGTCGAGAAGGAGCTCGTCACGGATGAGAGCCTGGGCCGCGCTGGGGTTCATCGGGCTGGCCGGCATCTTGAAGCGGGGCACGCCGCCCTCGGGCACCAGCCCGTTGTAGAGGGGGTTGACATCGAGCGCTTCCTGCCACCGGTCGGATTCGACTCGTCTGAGCATGAGCTTCACCTTCTCGATGAGTTCTGTGATGTCGAGCACTCACAGTAGGCAAGTTTTTACTGTCAGTCAACGCCTGTTTTACCGAGAGCGAGGAGCGCCGGTGTTCGTGCGGTTCCAGAGCCCCACCCCGAACGGCCGCGGGACGTACCCGGGCGTGTTCGGGCTGGTCAACAACCTCGCCGAACAGGGTCTCCTCTCGGATGAGGAGGAGGCCTTCAGGCGCGAGAACAACGCCTGGTACGAGGCCAACTTCACCGACCCGACGACCGTGGATCCCGACGTCTACCGGCGTGACGTCAACCCGGCGGCGGCGGCGTGGTTCAAGGCGTCGGCCGGTCGGCTCGTCGAGCGGGTGCCGGGGTATCTGGCGATCCTCGCGGCGCACGATGTGGAGTGTGTACGCCTCGAATCGGCGGATCCCGGCAGGATCATCTACGAAGACGACGATCAGGTGGTCGTCGTGCCTTGGGTGAGCGGCTAGGGCGACTTTCGAGGGCATGGCGGCGTGCGGCATGGTCTGAGCGGCCCGATCGGGGCTTATGACGGGGTGCGCCTGGATCTCACCCGGCTGGCCGACCCGCCGATGCACGCCCTGCGGGACCGGGGCGACGTGCGCACGGCCAAGACCGACCAGTGCCCGGCCGACGTGCTGCTGATCCGTCCGGACGCGCACGTCGCCTGGGCGGCCGGGCCGGACGAACCGGCCGGCACGGCGGCCCGGAGGGCCATGCGGGCGCTCAGTCGAACCAGACGACCAGGCGCACGCCATCGGCCCCGAACCGGCGCGCCAGCGCCCGCATCACCCCGAAGACGGGCGCCCACCCGGTCCCCGGCCCCAGCACGTCGACGCGGGTCATAGGGGCGGACCCGGCCGCGGGGCGTGCCGTCAGGTCCACGTCGCGCAGTTCCGCCCAGGAGACCCAGGTGCACCCGTGCACGGCGGGGTCGAGGCGGGCGGTGTCCTCGTAGTCGGCGCGGACCGGTCCCGACACGTCGTCCGGCAGCCCGCGACCGGCCGCGACCGGCGGCCACCCCAGCCGGTCGCGGATGCCGAACAGGCAGGAGAACGACTCGTGGTCCCGGCCGTCGTAGAGCGGATACAGGGGGATGGACACGGCCGTCCAGGGGTCGCCGTCGAACCAGTCCTCGTGCGCGAGCGGGTGACGGGCCTCGATGAAGCCGTAGATGTCGGTGCTCATGGGAGAGGGTAGGAAACGACGTCTGGGGTCAGGGGCGGTGGGCGTGGAGGTGGAGGTCGCGCAGCAGGCAGACCTCCGACAGGTGATGGATGAGCTCGCGGTTGACGTGCAGGACCAGGTCGGCCATCGGGGCCTCAGGGAAGGGCTCCCCGTCGCCCATGGGGGCGCGCAGGCCGGCCTCGCCGAGGTCCCGCACGCCCGCCAGCCACCGCTCGGCCTCCGTGTCGAGCTGGTCGAGCGCCGCCGCCGCGCCGCCGGCGTACTCCCAGGTCTCGTACGAGGCCGGCGGCCCCCCGAAGTGCACCGCGTTGCGGGTGGCCAGCACGCCGACGATGACGTGGCCGAGCCGCCAGGCGATCGTGGTGAAGGGCGGTGGCGCCGGCTGGGGGAAGGCGAAGTCGATCGTGTGGCCGCCCGCGCCGGCCTGCACGGGCGCCGTGGAGGTGCCGCGCGGCCGTACGCTCCAGGCGTCCGGCACCGGTGACCAGAAGTACTCCTCGTCGGTCAGGCCGTCGAGCCGGGCCCGGAGCTGGTGGTTCCAGTGGAACCCCCACTGCTCGCGCAACGCGCGGTTCCAGTCGAGTGTGTGTGCGTCCATGGAGACACGATCACCCCATCGGCGGACAGGATCGGTCCGCTTTCTGGCAAGGTGGCGGCATGGACGAGGCGGGCGGCGCGGAGCGGGGCACGACCGAGCGGGTGCTGACCCTGCTCGGCCTGTTGCAGCAGCGTCAGGTCTGGACCGGCCCCGAGCTGGCCGGACGGCTCGGCGTCACCTCGCGCACGGTCCGCCGTGACGTGGAACGGCTGCGCGCGCTCGGCTACCAGGTGCACGCCGGCCAGGGCATCGGCGGCGGCTACCGGCTCGGGCCCGGCCAGGACCTGCCGCCGCTGCTGCTCGACGACGAAGAGGCCATCGCCACCGCCGTGTCGCTGCTCGCCGGGGCCGACAGCGCGGTCGCGGGCGCGGGCGAGGCCGCGATCCGGGCGCTGGCCAAGCTCGACGCGGTGCTGCCCGCCCGGCTCCGGCACGAGGTGCGCGCGCTGTCCGGGGTGGTGGAGTCGTTCGGCGGAGGGCGCGCGCCGGTCGATCCCGAGGTGCTCATGACGCTGGCCCGGGCCTGCCGGGACGAGGTCGAGGCCGGCTTCGACTACCCGTCAGGAGGGCAGGTGGGGCGGCGGCGGGTGGAGCCGTACCGGCTGGTGACCTCCGACCGGCGCTGGTACCTGCTCGCCTACGACCTCGACCGGGACGGCTGGCGCAGCTTCCGGGTGGACCGGATGGCCGGGGTGGCCGCGCGCACCTTCCGGTTCCGGCCGCGCCCGGCGCCGGACGCGGCGGCGTACGTGCAGGAGGGCGTGGCGAGCCGGGCCTACCCGCACCAGGCGCGCTTCCTCCTGCACGCCCCGGCCGCCACGGTGCGCGCGCAGGTCCCCGCGTCGGCGGCCGTCGTGCGGGAGCGGGGGAGCGACCGGTGCGAGCTGGTCAGCGGCTCGGGCAGCCTCGACTACGTGCTCATGCACGTGGTCGCGCTGGGCCACGACTTCGAGGTGCTCGACCCGCCGGAGCTGGGGGAACGCTGCCGCGAGCTGGCCCGCAGGCTGTCGTCGGCCGGGGCGGTCAGGCCGTCGGGGTGACGGGGGCGGTGTCGAGGGTGAAGGTCTCGACGATTTCGGTGCAGGTGCCGTGCTCGCCCATCACGCACAGCGCGAGGGCCTGGTAGGTGGTGGTGAAGGCCGACGGCGTGCCGAGGAGGCCCAGGTCGAGCGGGTGGTCGCGGTGCTGGAGCCGGGTGAGGGTGATGTGCGGGCGGAACAGGTCGCCGATCTCGTCGTAGCCGTAGAGGTCGAGGTTGGCGCGGGCCGTGGGCGGCGCGGTGAGCCGGTGGTCGGCCAGCACGCGGCCGACCGGGTCGCGGTGGCGCAGGCCCGTGCGCAACGGGTTGAGCGCGGCGACGACGTCCTCCTGGAGGCGGGTGATCGCGTCCGTCTTCCGGTAGAACAGCTCGACCATGCCCTGCTCGTTGGCGGCGAAGGACTCGCCCTCAAGGAGCGTCGCGGGGGTGCGGCGGCCGAGGTCGCGCAGCAGCGCGACGGCCTTTTCGAGCTGGTCGGGGGTGAAATTGGCCATGTAGAGCGAGATGTGCGGGTAGAGGCCGTCCTCGCGCAGGACGAACTCGGTCGCGGTGGCCTCCGCGCAACGCCGGCTCAGCCGTACGGCCTCGGCGTTGACGTCGTGCGGCGGCAGCAGGACAACGTCGTAGACCGGGAGATCGCCCATAGGGGATGAGTGTAGGACGGACCGGGGCCGCCGCGCGCGGGCGGCCTGCCGCCGCAGCGCCAGGCGTACGGCCGGGAACGCGTAGGCGGCCAGCGGCGCCAGCAGGAACACCGCCCCGGCCACGCGCTGGTCGGCCAGCGGGTCGGGCACCCCGGGCGGGGCCGCCAGGGCGAACCACTCAGCCGCGACGGCCGGGCCCGCCAGCAGGTACGTCCCCAGCCCCAGGTACGCGACGGCGGCCACCGCCAGCACCCGGACCCGCGCGGCCCACGGGAACGGCCTGGGCAGCGGGTCGAGGTCGAGCACCGTCCAGGCGACCAGCAGGCCGGCCCCGGCGGACACGGCCATGGTGAGCAGGTGGGGCGCGTACCCGGCGAGCGACCAGGGCAGCCACGGCGTGCCGTACAGCAGCAGGAGCAGCACCGGGACGGCGGCCGTCACCAGGGCGGGACGGGTGAGGCGGCGCCCGGGGGCGCGGTCGCCGAGCGGGCCGTACTGGGAGCCGGGGCCGGTGGCCCGCGCGGCCAGGGTGAGCGGCGCGCCCGCGCACAGCAGGAGCGGCGCGACGACGGCGAGCACGACGTGCTGCACGGCCTGCGCCGACGCCATCGCCCGCGCGTACCCGCCCACGCCGCCGAACAGCGCGACCGCGGCCAGGGCCAGCCCGGCGTGCCAGGACAGCGTGCGCAGGACCGGCCAGCCGGGCACCCGGCGCAGACCGGCGAGGTAACCGGCGGCGGGCAACGCCAGCAGCAGCAGGACGAGCGGGTCGAAGCGCACCTCGCTGAGCAGCGCGCCGGGCGAGAAGGGCGCGAGCGCGTACTCCAGGACGGGATGGTCGTGCCCGCCGCCCGCGCCGGGCGGCGGCGGGGTGCGCGAGAGGCCGACGGCCAGCCCGGTCGCCGCCACCATCACGATCACCTCGCCCGCGGCCAGCCGGACGAACGTGCCCCGCACCCCCCGGTCGGCCACGCCGGCCACGGTACGCAGCCGGTGCCGCCGGCCGAACCAGGCCAGCACCGCAAGTGCGGCGGCCTTGGCCAGCAGCAGCAGGCCGTACCGGCTCAGCCACAGATCGGACACGGTGTCGAGGCGCACCCACGCGCTGACCACGCCGGAGAGGGCGACGGCGGCGAAGCAGCACAGCGCGATCGTGCTGAACCGGGGCAGCACGACCCGCAGGTCGGCCGAGCGCCGGAAGTGCAGCAGCACCGCGGCCAGGCCGCCCACCCACACCGACACCCCCAGCAGGTGGGCCATCAGCGCGGACACGGCGATGTCGTGGTCGGCCGCCGAGGCCGCATGGCCCACGTAGGCGGGCGGCAGCAGCCCGAACGCCGCCACGGCCAGCGGCGCCCAGGCGGGCAGCCGGCGCACGAGCGTGGCCACCGCCACCGCGAACGTCGTGACCAGCACCACCAGGAGCGCCTGCGTCTGCGGGAGCGAGGTGCCGAAGTCGAGCATGCCGGGCTCGGCGAGCAGGATCTGCACCGGCATCGGGATGAAGCTGGACAGGGTGAACACGTAACCGGCCAGGGCGGCGACCGCCCACCCCAGCGCCCACCAGCCCGCCGCGCGCAGGCACCGCGCCGACTCCGGCGAGCCGGCCGGGGCGAGCACGGACGCCGCCAGCAACGTCCCGACGCACGCCACCGCGCACAGGTCGAGGGCCAGGCGGGCCAGCGGCAGCCCCCAGTCGGTGACCGGACCGGCGGTGGGCAGCCCGAAGACCTCCACCGTGCCGGCGCCGCCGCCGAAGCGCAGCACCGCGACCAGCACCAGGACGCCCACGCCGACCGCGAACACGGCGTAGGTCCGGGCAGAAGCTCTCATGCCGACCCGCCACGTCGTCGGAGGCCAGGAACCCGGCCGCGCCGCCCGTGCCGTTCGCGGCGGGCGCGGTCCCCACATGCTCCCACAGGGCCCTCGGCCGGGCCAGGCGCGAGCGACGTCTGCTTCCAGCGCACACGCGGAGGTACGCGCCCGCGCCGCCCGCGGTTCAGCGGGTCACGGGTGGAGCCCCAGGAGGGTGACGGCCTGTTCGCGCATCTCGACCTTGCGGATCTTGCCCGTGACCGTCATCGGGAACCCGTTGACCAGGTGCACGTAGCGGGGCACCTTGTAGTGGGCCAGGCGGCCGGCGCAGAAGCTCCTGATCGCCTCGGCGGTCAGCGGCTCGGTGTCGGGGCGCATGACGATCCAGGCCATCAGCTCCTCGCCGTACTTCTCGTCCGGGACGCCGATCACCTGGACGTCGGCGATGTCGGGATGGGTGTAGAGGTACTCCTCGACCTCGCGCGGATAGACGTTCTCGCCGCCGCGGATGACCATGTCCTTGATCCGGCCGACGATGTTGACGTAGCCCTCGGCGTCCATGGTGGCCAGGTCGCCGGTGTGCATCCAGCGGGCCTCGTCGATCGACTCGGCCGTCTTGTCCGGCTCGTTCCAGTAGCCGAGCATCACCGAGTAGCCGCGGGTGCACAGCTCGCCCGGCTCGCCCCGGGGCACCGCGAGCCCGGTCTCCGGGTGCACGATCTTCACCTCCAGGTGCGGCATCACCTGGCCGACCGTCTCGGTGCGCCGGACCAGCCCGTCGTCGCGGCGGGTCATCGTCGACACGGGGGACGTCTCGGTCATGCCGTAGCAGATCGCCACCTCGCTCATGTGCATCTCACCGATCACCCGCTTCATCACCTCGACCGGGCACGGCGAGCCCGCCATGATGCCGGTGCGCAGCGACGACAGGTCGAAGTCGGCGAAGCGCGGATGGCCCAGCTCGGCGATGAACATCGTCGGCACGCCGTACAGGGAGGTGCACCGCTCGGCCTCCACGGCCCGCAGCGTGGCCTCGGCGTCGAAGCCGGGCGCGGGCAGCACCACGCAGGCGCCGTGCGAGGTCGCGCCCAGGTTGCCCATGACCATGCCGAAGCAGTGGTAGAGCGGCACCGGCAGGCAGACCCGGTCGTCCTCGGTGTAGCCGACGCCCTCGCCGACGAAGTAGCCGTTGTTGAGGATGTTGTGGTGCGACAGCGTCGCGCCCTTGGGGAAGCCGGTCGTGCCCGAGGTGTACTGGATGTTGATCGGGTCGTCGAAGGACAGCGTGGCCGCCCGTGCGCGCAGCGCGGCGGGGTCGGCGCGGCGGCCTGTCTCGACCAGCTCGTCCCAGCCGGGCTCGCCGATGAACACCACCTGCGTGAAGCCGATCTCGGCGAGCATCGCGCGGTAGTCGCTCGTCTTGTGCTCGACGGCGCTGACCAGCAGCCGCATGCCCGACTGGCGGACGACGTAGTCCAGCTCGTGGGCGCGGTAGGCCGGGTTGATGTTGACCAGGATCGCGCCGATCTTGGCGGTGGCGTACTGCGTCAGCACCCATTCGGCGCAGTTGGGGGCCCAGATGCCGACCCGGTCGCCCTTGGCGATGCCCCTGGCCAGCAGGCCGAGCGCCACCTCGTTCACCGCGGCGTCGAACTCGGCGTACGTCCAGCGCCGCCCGCTCGCCATCTCGACCAGCGCCTCGCGGCCGGCGTACCGGGCCGCGGCGCGTTCCAGGTTCTCCCCGATCGTCTCGCCGAGCAGGGGGAGCGCGGAGACGCCGGACGCGTAGGAGAGCAGTGAGTCACCCATGCCCGAAGCATCCGCCAGGGCGGTGCGGCACGCTACCCCCGTTCAGGGGTAGCCGCGGGACGCCGGCCGCGTGCCATGCTGGTGACATGGCGGTGACACATCTTCCGTCGAGTGCCCTGGCCCCGCAGGCCGCCGTGCTCCTGCGGGCCGCCCTCACCCGGATGCGGCAGGTCGTCGGGCTGCCCGTCCTGTTCGGCGGGGCGGTCTCGGCCCCGGGCGGCGCCGTGCGGCTCACCGAGCTGGCGGGGGTCCGCACCGACGTGCTGCGCGGCCTCGCCATCCACACCGGCAGCGGCCTGGGCGGCCGGGTCCTGGTCACCGCCCGGCCGGGCAGCGTCGAGGACTACGTCACCGACGCCCGCATCAGCCACGAATACGACAGACCGGTGGCGGCGGAGGGCCTGCGGGCGATCGCGGCCGTCCCCGTGGTGGTGGGCGAGACGGTCTACGGGCTGCTCTACGGCGGCGTCCGCGAGCCGCTGCCGCTCGGCACCCGCGTCCTCGACGGCATGAACCAGATCGCCGCCCGGCTCGGCGTCGAGCTGGCCGTACGCGCGGAGGTGGAGCGGCGGGTGGCCGCCCTGGAGACGGCCGCGATCACCGGCGCCGCCCGCGAACGGCCCGCCGGCCCCGAATGGGAGCAACTGCGCGAGGCGCACGCCGAGCTGCGCTCGATCGCCCAGGAGGTCGCCGACCCGGTGCTGCGCGAGCGGCTGCAGGGCGTCTGCGACCGGCTGACCTCGCCGAACGGCGCTCCCGTCCCGGCCAACCCGCTCTCGCCGCGGGAGCTCGACGTGCTCTCCCTGGTCGCGGTCGGCTGCGGCAACGCCGAGGTCGGCCGGCGGCTCGACCTGAAGCCGGAGACGGTCAAGAGCTACCTGCGCAGCGCGATGCGCAAGCTCGGCACCCACACCCGCATGGAGAGTGTGGTCTCGGCCAGGCGCGCCGGCTACCTCCCCTGACCGGCGGATTTACCAACTACGGACGATGGCCGCCGGCGCGGCCGACCGGTTCCGGGTAGGCCCCCACCATGACTGCTTGGACGAACGACGAGCTCGACCGGATCGCCGCCGCCGAGGAGCTGCAGATCGCGTCCCTGCGCGGCGACGGCGAGCTGCGCCGCCCGGTGACGATCTGGGTCGTCCGCCTCGGCGACGACCTGTACGTCCGGGCCGTGAACGGGCGGGACGGCACCTGGTTCCGCGGCGCCCAGGAGCGCGGACGCGGCCGGATCCAGGCCGGGGGCGTCGACAAGGGCGTCACGTTCGCCGACGCCGACCAGGAGCTCAACGACCGGATCGACGCCGCGTACCGGGCCAAGTACCGCCACTACCCGGAGAGCATCGTGGACTCGGTGGTCAGCGGGCAGGCGCGGGCCGCCACGATCAGGCTCGTGCCGCGCTCCTGACCGGCCCGGCAACGAGAGGTCCGAAGGCCGCCAGCGCCCGGCCCTCACCGGCGGCGACAGTGGGACGCATGAACACTGTCGTGGAGCAGCACGTCCGCATTGAACCCAACATCCTGTACTTCGGCACCCCCGTCGTCCTGATCTCCACCGTGAACGAGGACGGCACTCCCAACCTCGCCCCCATGTCGTCGGCCTTCTGGCTGGGCTGGCGCGGCATGCTGGGCCTGGGGGCCGGGTCGAAGACGTCCCAGAACCTGCTGCGGACCGGTGAAGGCGTGCTCAACCTGCCGTCCGACGCCCTGGCCCCGCAGGTGGACCGGCTGGCGCTGACCACCGGCAGCGACCCGGTGCCCGAGCGCAAGCACCGGCGCGGCTACCGGTTCGTGCCGGACAAGTTCCAGCGCGCGGGGCTGACCGCCGTCCCGTCGGAGACGGTGGCCGCGCCCCGGGTGGCCGAGTGCCCGGTCGCCATGGAGGTCGTGGTGGAGGAGACGCATCCGGTCGGCGACGGCGGGGTGCTCGCGTTCGAGGTGCGGGTGCAGCGGGTCTGGGTGCACGAGGACATCCGGATGAAGGGCACCGACGACCACATCGACCCCGACGCCTGGCGTCCGCTCATCATGAGCTTCCAGAAGCTGTACGGCCTGGGCCCCCAGGTGCACCCGTCCACCCTGGCGAGCATCCCGGAGCGGCATTACCGCAGCGCCGACCTCGAACGCGCGCGCACCCTCTAGAGGCGCTCCAGCAGCGGCAGCCAGGTGCGGTCGGCGCACAGCTCCATGATCCGCGCCCGGGGCAGCCACTCCGCGCCCGTGCTCTCCGACCCCGCCGGCGGCGCGGTCGCGGCGCCGGGCGCCGCCAGCCGCGCCCGGAACATCGCCATGTACGTCAGCGGCGCGTAGCGGTAACCGGCGGGAGCCGGGCGCAGCAGCTCGACGCGCTGCCAGGCGAACACCGACAGGGCCGGCGGCTCCAGGAGCAGGCCGGTCTCCTCCTGGAGCTCCCGGACCGCGGCCTCGGTGGCGCTCTCACCGGCCTCCAGGTGGCCGCCCGGCACGTCCCAGCCGCGTCCGGGCCGGTCGACGCAGGTGAGCAGGGTCCTGCCGATGCTGTCGGTGACGAACGCGAACGCCGAGGTCGTGCCGTCGGCGGGCGGGAGGTCGGAGGAGAGGATCACGTCGAGGCGGTGCTCGACGGGGATCCACGGCACGGTGCTGGAGGCCATCACACGGGTCATGCCTCCATTTCACCCGCCCTTGCGCATGGCCCGGTTGCCGAGGTACAGGCCGATCGCGGCGACCAGGCAGGCCGACGCGGTGCCGTACAGGACGGAGGGGTTCGCCAGGTCGCCGGAGAACAGCGCGCGCTGGCCCTCGACGATGTACGTGACCGGGTTGGCCGTGCCGACGGCGCGCAGCCATCCGGGCGCGGTGTCCAGGGGCAGCAGCACCCCCGACAGCAGCAGCAGGGGGAACAGGATCGACTGGCTGACGACGTAGAACAGCGTCCCGCTCGGCGCCGACCGGATGGCCAGGACGAACGAGAGCGCCCCCAGCCCCACCCCGAACACGGTGAGCTGCGCCAGCCCCGCCAGCACGCCCGCCGGATGCAGCTCGAACCCCAGCGGGACGGCCAGCACGATGATCAGCACGGCCTGGGCCAGCAGCACCACCATCGCCTTCATCGCCCGGCCCACCAGCATCGCCGTCCGGTTCAGCGGCGTGACCAGCATGCGTTCCAGCGAGCCGCCGATCAGCTCGACCAGCAGCGTGTAACCGGCCGACATCGGCCCGGTCAGGCACATCATGACCAGGATGCCCGGCACGAACCACTGCCACGACGAGCCCACCGCGCCGTCCAGCAGCGCGCCGAACAGGAACAGGAACAGCAGCGGCTGGCCCATCTCGAACAGCAGCGCGACCGGCTCGCGCAGGACCGGCCGGAACTCGCGGGTGAAGACGGTGGCGGTGTCACGCAGGAAGGTCGTCATCGGTGAGGCTTCTCCCGGTGAGGGTGAGGAACACGTCGTCAAGGGTGGGGCGCGCGGTCTCGGCGGCGGTCACCTTGATCCCGGCCGCGTCGAGCGCCCGCAGGCAGCCGGGGAGCGCGGCGGGCGCGTTCGCCACCCGCACGCGCACGGTGAGGCCCTCGGCGTGGCCGCCGGTCAGCTCGGCGGCCCTGGCGGCGTCCTGGGCGGTGCCGGTGGTGACCGTGACGGTGTCGCCGGCCAGGTCGTTCTTGAGCTGCTCGGCCGTGCCGTCGGCGATGATCGAGCCGTTGTCGATGATCATCACCCGTTCGGCCATGTTGTCGGCCTCCTCCAGGTAATGGGTGGTGAGGAAGATCGTGGTGCCGTACGCCTCGCGCAGGCGCAGGATGTGCCGCCAGATGTCGGCGCGGCTCTTCGGGTCGAGGCCGGTCGAGGGCTCGTCGAGGAAGAGCAGGTCGGGGCGGTGGATCAGGCCGAGCGCGATGTCCAGGCGGCGGCGCTGGCCGCCGGAGAGCGTGCCGGGCCTGCGGCCCGCCAGGTCCTCCAGGTCGAGCAGGCGCATCAGCTCGCCGGCCCGCGCGACGGCGTCGGAGACGGTCAGGCCGTAGCAGCGGCCCTGCGTGACGAGCTCGTCCCGGACGCGGAAGCTCTCGCCCGCGCTGTTCCTCTGGCCGACGTAGCCGATGCGGGAGCGCACGCCGGCCGGGTCGCGGGTGACGTCGTGGCCGGCGACGACGGCGGTGCCGGAGGTGGGCGGGAGCAGGGTCGTGAGCAGGCGGAGGGTGGTGGACTTGCCTGCGCCGTTGGGGCCGAGGAAGGCGACGAGCCGGCCGGGTTCGACGTCGAGGTCGATGCCGCGCACGGCTTCGACGGTCTCCTTCTTCATCTTGAACACTCGGGTGAGGGCCCGGGTGTGGATCATGGGTGGTGCCTCCTGGGCATGGCGAAGAAGCCCCTGGTCAGGGGCCCTTTCGGGGATCGCTTCAGTCTGAGCCGAGTGGTGTCGATTTGGCAAACGCGAATGTGACGTTCATATACGGCTCTGACCTGCGGAAACGCCGTTCGGAGAGGTGGGCGCCGAACGCGGATTTGCGGGCCTCGACATGGGGTTTCGCGCTTTTTCACGGAAAGACGTGACATTTCCGTGCTTGCGGCGTAAGTGGCGACTCCGCGATGATCTCGGGCGTGAAACGCTTGTGGTTAATTGCGGTAATTGCCGCTGTCGGCATGACAGGGGTCGCGGAGGCGGCCGACGGGGTTCCCGGTGTCGACGTCAGCAACTGGACGGGCGACGTGGACTGGGCGAGCGTGGCCTCCGGCGGCGGCAAGTTCGCGTTCGTGCAGGCCAGCGAGGGCACGAACTACCGCAACCCACGGTTCGACGCGCAGTTCGGCGGGGCCGCGACGGCCGGGCTCGTGCGCGGCGCGTATCACTTTGCGCAACCGCATGAATCCGACGGGACAGCGCAAGCCGACTATTTCCTTCAGAACGGCGGAAACTGGACCAGCGACGGTCAAACGCTGCCCGGTGTCCTCGATATCGAGGACAACCCGTACAAGGACAAGAACGGCAAGAACAACTGTTACGACCTGTCCGCCGAGGACATGGTCTCCTGGATCAAGGACTTCACCGGGAAGTACCGGCAGCAGACCGGCCGGGACGCGATCATCTACACCACCACGAGCTGGTGGCAGACCTGCACCGGCAACTCGGGCGCGTTCAAGGCCAATCCGCTCTGGCTGGCCCGCTGGGGGAGCGACCCCGGCGAGCTGCCGAAGAGCTGGAAGCGGCACACGTTCTGGCAGTCGGCGGAGAAGGGCTCGCTGGCCGGCGGCCAGAACTCCTTCAACGGCTCGGAGTCCCAGCTGCGGTCGCTGGCCAACCCGCCCGCCCGGGTGTCGGTCTCCGGCCTGGTCAAGGGCAGGAAGCTCTACCGGGTCACGATCTCGAACACCGGCCCGCACCCCGTCGAGGACATCGTGGTCTCCGGGCGCGCGTACGGCGGCCAGAAGGTGGTCAAGGCCCCCGGCTGCAAGTTCAGCGGCACGGCGGTGCGCTGCGTGGTCGGCAAGCTGGAGCGGGGCCAGAAGGCCGCCTTCACCTTCACCACCAGGCCGAAGCCGAAGGGCCGGGTCGGGATGCTCGTCGAGGTAGGAACGGTCACACTTGACCTCAAGAGGTGAAATATCGCGATAGGTAGGATAAAACCCGGGATCTCGGCTTAAGGGAGAAACGGGTGGCGCGGCGGCGGCTGGTCCTGGTGGTGACCGTCCTGGTCGTCCTGCTGGCGGGCGCGGCGTCGATGCCGTTGTCGACGTTCGTGCCGTCCAGGATCGTGCGCATCGCGTACGAGATCGAGCGGTACGACATCACGTACTCGTGGGGCGGCGGCCACGGCGAGCGGCCCGGCCCCACGAAGGGCACCTGCCTGGGCTACAGCGGCCGGATCAAGCCCTGCCCGGCCGCGCGCACCCGCGGCCTCGACTGCTCCGGCCTGGCCCGATGGGTGTACGCCCTGGCCAACGGGAGGGACGTGCTCGGCCCCGGCAACACCGACGACCACGTACGCAGGATGCGACCCGTCGAGCGGGCCTTGCCGGGCGACTTAGTCTTCTTCGGAAAAATCACGAAAAATAAGATCAAGACGCATCATGTGGGCATCTATCTGGGTCGTGGGAAGATGATGAACGCACCTGAGACGGGGGCTTCGGTGCGTATTGACGATATCGGGCGAAGATCTGACTTCGCGGGCTTCTACCGGTACTGAAAGCGGGCGCTACCGGTACTGAAAAGGGTGCCATGCTCCAGTTACACCTCCTTGGACCGCTCCACGCCACCATGGACGGCCGCCGGCTCGACCTCGGCTCCGCCCGGCAGCGCGCCGTGCTCGCCCGCCTGGTCGCCGCCGACGGCCAGGTCGTCTCGACCGACCGGTTCATCGAGGACCTGTGGCAGGGACAGCCGCCGCCCAAGGCGCTGGCCGCGCTCCAGGTCTACGTCTCGAACCTGCGCCGCGTCCTCGAACCCGACCGGCCGCCGCGCGCCCCCGCCGGAGTGATCGTCAGCGCCCCGCCCGGCTACCGGCTCTGCCTGCCCGACGAAGCCGTGGACGCCTGGCGGCTGCCCGGCCTCATCGACGCGGCCGGCGCGGCACTCAAGCGGGGCGCGGGCACCGTCGCCCACGACCTGCTCGACCAGGCGCTCGGCCTGTGGACGGGCCCCGCCTACGCCGAGTTCACCGAGGAGTGGGCCGCGCCCGAGGCGGCCAGGATGGCCGAGCTCAGGCTCGTCGCCGTCGAGTACCGCGCCGAGGCCGCGCTGCTGATGGGCCGGCACGCCGAGGCCGTGCCGGAGCTGCGCGGCCACGCCGACGCCCACCCGCTGCGCGAGAACGCCGTCCGCCTGCTGGCCCTGGCCCTCTACCGGTCCGGCAGCCAGGCCGAGGCGCTGGCCGTGCTGCGCCACGCTCGCGAGAACCTGGCCGAGGAGCTCGGCGTCGATCCGGGCCCGGCCCTGCGCGCGCTCGAACAGGACATCCTTCGCCAGTCCGAGTCCCTGCACGCGCCCGAGGTCATCGAGCACGTCCAGGAACGGCCCGTGGCCGCGCAGGAGCCCTCGATCGTGGGCCGGGCCCGCGAGCTGGCCGCGCTGCGGGAGGAGGCCGTGCGGCCGCTTCGTCGCACGGTCTGGCTGGGCGGCGAGCCGGGCGCGGGCAAGAGCGCGCTCGCCGAGGCGTTCGCGGCCGAGCTGGCCGAGCGCGGGTGGCGGGTCGCGTTCGGACGCTGCCCGGAGATCGACGGTGACGCGCCGCCCGCCTGGGCGTGGAGCGAGATCGTCCGGCAGCTCGCCGCCGTACGGCCGCCCGCCGCCGCCGACGCGGCCCGCCTGGCCCCCCTCCTGAACGACGGCGTCGCCATCCAGAACCAGTTCCAGCTCGCCAGGGCCGTGGCCGGCTACCTGGCGGGCTGCGCGCCGCTGCTCGTGGTGCTCGAAGACGTCCACCGGGCCGACGGCGAGACCCTGCACCTGCTGCGGCACCTGGACCCCGCCGCGCGGATCCTGGTCGTCGCCACCTACCGCCCGGCCGAGACCACCGAGGACCTGTCCGCCACCCTGGCCGCGCTCGCCACCGGCAGCAGGCACGTCGAGCTTGCCGGGCTCGACGAGGCCGCCGTCGCCACGCTGCTCGAACGCCACTCCCAGCGCGCCGGCCTCGACCCCGCCACCGTCCGGACGGTCCTGGAGCGCACGCTCGGCAACCCGCTGTTCGTCTGCGAGATCGCCCGCCTGCTGGCCTCCGAGGGGCCGCAGGCCGCCGAGGCGCTGCCGCCCGGCGTGCGCGACCTCATCCGCCGCCGCATCACCCGCCTGCCCGCGACCGCCCAGACCGTGCTGCGCAACGCCGCCGTCGTCGGCAGGGACGCCGACGTGGACGTCCTGATCGCGCTGCACGACGGCGACGAGGACACCGTCTTCGACGGCCTGGAGGCCGGCGTCATGACGGGCCTGCTGGCCGAGCCGGGACCGGGCCGCGTCAGGTTCACGCACGTCCTGGTCAGGCAGGCGCTGTACGAGGACACCGCGCGGATCCGCCGGACCAGGCTGCACGGGCGCGTGGTGTCGGTGCTGGAGCGGCTGCGGCCGAACGACGTGGCCGCCCTGGCCCACCACGCGCTGGAGGCCGCCGCGCCGGACGCCGTGCGGTACGCCAGGGCGGCGGCCGTCCAGGCGTCCGGCCTGCACGCGCACCGCGAGGCGGCGGCGCTGTGGCGCGCCGCGCTGGAGTTCGCCACCGACGACGCGACCCGGCTCGACCTGCTGTGCGGACTGGTGTCGGCGCTGGGCCACGCGGGCGACGTGCTGGGCGCGCTGGCCGCCAGGACGCGTGCCGTCGAGCTGGCCGCGCCACGCGGCGCGCTCGCCCGCGCGCTGACCTCCTACGAGGCCCCCGTGGTCTGGACGATCCAGGTGGACTCCCTCTACAACAGGGACTTCATGGAGGCCGTGGAGCGCGAGCTGGCCGCCGGCCCCGACGACGAGACGCGCTGCCGCCTGCTGGCCGCGCTCGTGTTCGAGCTGGAGGGGCACGACGACGACCGCGTGGACGCCGCCGGCGCCGAGGCCGTGGCCCTGGCCCGCCGCCTCGGCCGTCCGGACCTGCTCTGCCTGGCGCTCAACGCCCGCTACTTCGCCGTGCTCAGCCCCGAACGGCGGGACGAGCTGGAGGCCGTCGGCGCCGAGCTGCTGGAGCTGGGCCGCACCCACCGGCTCGTCGGCTACCTCACCCTGGGCCACTGCGCGCTGCTCATGGCCGCACTCGGACGCACCGACCTGGAGGCGGCCAGGCGGCACGCCGACAGCGGCGTGGCGGTGTCCACCAGCGGCCAGCTCGGCATGTCGCTGGCCATCCTGACGCTGTTCGGCGCGCTGCGGAAACTGGTCGAGGGCGAGTTCGACGAGGCGGAGGCCGTCTACACCGGGCTCACCGAGCAGATGGCCGAGCGCGGCGGCGTCAACGCGCGGGCCATGGGCGCTCTGTGCAGGTTCGCCGTCCGGATGGCCCGTGGGAACGTCCGCGACTCCCTCGACGAGCTGGCCGCCATCCGGGAACGCGTGAACAGCGACACCGTGCACGAGATCTACGCCGGGGCGCTGGCGGCCGCGGGCGAGCTCGACGCGGCCCGGCGGGTGTGGCGGCCCGAGTCGTGGTTGCCGCGCAACTACTACTGGCTGATGTGGCAGGCGCTGCGCGGCCAGACCGCCGTCGCCCTGGAGGACCGCGAGGTGGCCGCACGCTCCTACCGCGTCCTGCTGCCGTGGGCGGACGAGCTGGCCGGGATGAGCAGCGGGTCGATCACGCTCGGGCCGGTCGCGCTGGTGCTCGGAGACCTGGCCGAGCTGCTCGGGCTGCCGGCCGACGGCCACTACGCGCAGGCTCTGAAGGTCGCCGAGCGCGTCGGCTCGCCCCACTGGGCGCAGGCGGCCCGCCGCCGCCGGGCGCGCCGCTGAGCGGTCCCGGGAGGCTCACGGCGTGCCGAAGATCAGGGCCTGGCGGCGCCGGTGGCCGCGTCCCATGAGCGCGAGCAGCACGACGAGCACCGGCCCGGCCAGGCGCCGCAGCTCGGCCAGCTCCTCCGGCCGGGCGTACTGGGCGATCCGCGGCAGGTCGAAGCGGGCGTCCCCGCCTTTCCTGACCTCGGTCTCGACCTTCTGCCAGTCCGCCTCCGAGACGTACTTGGCGACGACCGGGAAGATCAGCCGCTCCTCCTCCTCGATGTGCTCGTCCAGCAGGTCGGCGAGCGCGGCCATGGACTTGGCCATCCGCCGGGCCGCCTGCCCGTCGGAGCCGAGCTGGGCGGCGGCCGCCGTGATCTCCTCCAGCAGCGGGTCGAGCGCCGCGTGGTCGTCGGTCAGGTCGCTCAGGTCCACCTCGGCGCCCGCCGAGCGCACGATGACCGGCCACAACACGTTGTCCTCGGCCTGGTGATGGTGGTGGATGCCCGCGCACAGCTTGGCGGTGAACGTCGCGATCGCCCGCAGCCGCTCCTGGCCGGCCTGCTGCTCGCCGGCGGCGATCGCGCTCATCACCTCGGCCAGCCGGCGGGTGTCCGCCCGCATGGCCCGGTGCGTGATGCGGAAGCCGAGCATGTTGGGTGCCATTTCGGTGCTCCTTCTGTCCGTTTGGCACCAGCGTGGGACGCCGCTCTTAGACACCTCTTGGTGCCGACTTGGCATGGCGGTAACGCCTGTGGCGGACGGAAATTGAGAGACCCGGCGGCTAGGGTGTGCCGCTATGGACAGGCGATGGGTCGGCCTCGACGGCGTCGAGGTCGTGCCGGCGGTGCGGGCGGGCCGGCAGGTGCTGCGGGTGCGCAGGAACGGGTGGCTGGTGGCCGACTGCCGTTCGGTGGCGGAGGTGGCCGCGCACGTCGACCTGGCCGATCTGTGCGAGGTGATCGATCTCGGCGCGCGCCGCGGATCCGGCGGCGCGGTGGAGGTCCGTACGAGTTCGCATCATGGCTGAGTGCCGTGTATGGTTACACCTGTCCGCAGCGAGCGGACAGGCCCCTATAGCTCAGTCGGCAGAGCGTCTCCATGGTAAGGAGAAGGTCAACGGTTCGATTCCGTTTGGGGGCTCTTGTAATGAGCAGGTTCGACGCCCGGCCAAGGTGACTTGGGGCCGGGCGTTTCTCGTTGTGCGGGTTGGATGGCGCTTGTCCCGGGGCTTCAGTCAGCCCCAAGAGGGCTCCAAGCACGGGCGTGTTCCATGACGGTCATGAGAAACCTGTTCGCGGCCCGTGGTGTGCGCCGGGCGCTGGCTCTGGCCCTGCTCTCCGTCTCGACCGTGCTGACGATCAGCGTGGCGAGCAGCCCCGCCTATGCGTGGAACCCGGCGAACGACGGCTGGTACAAATGCCAGATCGACGGCAAATGGATGTGGTGCAAGGACCTGTAGGTCCTGCGGGCTCTTCGGTGTCGTACGGCTCCTACGTGCGGCTCTTAGGTACGGCCCCTACGTTCTGCTCTTCCGGCTGCTCTTCCGGGACGCGAAGGCGTGGAGGTCGACCACCTCGACCAGGTCGGCGAGGTCCACGTGGCGGACGATCTGGGCGATGGCGCCGTAGTAGCCGAGGAGGTAGCGGCGGCCGTTCACGGTCTGGGTGACCTTGATGCGCTGCCTCGCGCCGAGGGTGATGATCTCGACGAGGATGCCGCGGGGGCCGTGCCAGCGTGTCACGCCACAACTCTACGCAAAACGGACAAAAGCATAGAATGTGGACCGTCGGGCAGTAGGCCGGTGAGGGTTGGTTGCCCACACCCGAAAGCTCCGGACGCGGGGAAGCGTCCGGAGCTTTCGCATGCCCCGCGTTGCCGCTCGTGTGCGCGGCATCGTCTTGCATGGGCGGGGCCTTGCTTTCGTGTGCGCGGCGTTGTGGCGTTGCGCGGGTTCGACGCTCGGCGCTACGCGGTCTCGTCCAGGGGTGGGTAGGCGAAGTGGCGGGTGTCGGCGAAGGTCTGCGGGCCGGTGAGCCGGTAGCCGTGGGCGGCCTCGCTGGTGGTGTGGTACGGCCCCACGTCCACGGTGTCGGCGATCGACCACACCCCCCTCACCTGCTGCTTGACGACGTAGAGGAACTCGTTGAAGTCGAGTGAGGAGGAGACGAAGGTGTTGACCACGGTCAGCGAACGGCGTCCCGCGGTCAGAGCCAGCGGCAGGTCCACGGACTGGTCCCGCCAGCGGTAGGTGTTCTCGACGGGCAGGGGGTGCCACACGCCGGCGGGGGCGCCGTTCACGGTGATGGCGGCCTGCTGCATGGAGATGCCGGCGTCCAGGCGGCGGATCAGCCGTACGCCGGTGTTGGCGGGGTCCACGGTCACCGTGAACCGGCTCGATCCTCCATGGCCGAAGGCGCGCCCGTCGTCCGAGACCGGCCGTCCGAGCGCGAAGGGCTGTGCATGCCGCGGCGCCACCCACAACCCGACCACCACCCCAACCCCGACCGCCCCGACGACGACCAAAACCCCCATCCCAACCCCCCTCCACCGCCCCCACCTCGTCCCACCCGACGCCCCCACCCGTCCGGCAGTGCCCCCCACCCCACTCGCAGGGGCCACCACCCCACCCGCAGGGGGCATCACTCCGCCCGCAGATGCCGTCACCCCACTCGCCGGTGTCGCAACCCCGCCCGCGGTGGGTGCTACCACCCCGCCTGCCGGAGACGCCGCCCCGCCTGCCGTGGCGACCACCCCACCCGCCGGAGTCGCTGCCCCACTTGCCGGTACGCCTGGCCCGCCGCCGACCGGGGAAGCGTCGGCGGGAAGGCCATCGACCAGGTAAGCGACACCGGCGGGGAGCCCGCTGGCGGCGGGAACACCGCTTACGGGCAGGGCGGTCCCGAATTCGCCCGTGGGTGGCTCGCCACCAGAACTCCCCTCATCGGGAAGCCGGTCGGCCGGAAGCGCGCCGCCGGAGGGAGCGCCCATCGGGGAAGCACCGAAGGCGACACCCCCGCCGGACAAGCCATCGGAAACCCCATCTTCCGCACCTCCGTCGACGGGGATCCCACTCACCCAAAGACCACCTCCCGGAGCCCCACCCGCTGAAGGCCCCTCGCCAGGCCGACTCCCATCCATCAGCCCTCCGCCTGGCCGCCCCTCACCCGGCCGGCTACCGCCCATCAGCCCTTCGCCTGGCCGCCCCCCGCCCGGAAGGCCCTCAACCATCAGCCCTCCGCCGGGCAGCCCCCCGCTTGGGAGATCACCAATCGGAAGTGCGCTGCCCGGAAGTGCGTCGGCTGGGAGACCGTCGGCCGGAAGTGCGGCGACCGGGGGACCTGCGACTGGGCGGTCCTTGACCTGGGGGCCATCGACGGGAAGACCGCCGCCGGCCTCGGCGCGGCCGTCAACGGGCACGGCGTCAGGCTGGCTCGGCCCCGGAGAAGACGCGGCACCCGGCTGAGGCAGCCCCCCGAGGGGACCGTCATGCGAATGGACGGAGGCGAGGTCAGGAACCCCGAAATCCTCGAAGGACGGAACGCCGGGAGACAGCGCCGTCCGGGCGAGCAGGAAACCGGACGGGGGCATGCGGTTGATCCGTACGCGCTCCCAGGCCCGTTCCCACTCCGGCACCCGATGCTCGGGCACCCCGCAAGCCCGCAGGAACGTCACCATCACCGCCTTCTTCGGAAACCGCCGTCCGGCCAGCATGTCCGCACAAGTCGCCCGGGGGAGCCGGGGCCCGCCCGCCCTGTCCGCCCGCGCCTGGAGCTCCCGCAGCGACACGTCCGCCCGCGCGAACTGCTCGGCGAGGAGCCTCACCAGACCCTCGTGACAGCTCACCGACTCCACGCCGGGTTCCGCGCCTTCCTGGTCCTCGCCCATCGCCCCTCTCCCCGACCGGCCGCCTTCTGTCCGACAGTGTACGAACGATGACCGTACGTGTCCGGGGGGATTTCAGGGACGTCCGAGCCCGGCTCGCGGGTGGACGACTCCGGCCGAGTCTGTCCGCCCTGCTGTTGGACACCGGCGCTCGGTCGCTTTCCTGGCATTCGAGCGCAGACCAGCGCCGAAACCCCGAGCAGCACAAGCAGAACGAGCAGAAGAGGAAGACGACATGAACAGGAAACTGGCACTCGCCGCCGGTGTCGCCGCTGTCCTTTCCGGGCTTGTCATCCCGTCCGCCCCCGCCTCGGCCGGCAGCCTCCAGTGCAACAGCGGCCGGGCCCCGGAGGACGGCTACGTCGGCCGCGCCGACTGCCACAACCCGACCGGCCAGACCTGGGTGTATCGCGCCGTGATCACCTGCGGCTGGAGCCCGGACGTCGTCGGCCCGTGGGTCACGCTCGGGCCCGGCGCCTCGGGCAGGTCCGAGGGCAAATGCGCAAGCTGGGGCAGCGGCGTCGGCGCCGTAGGCGTGGACGAACGCCAGGCATGAGACCCCCACGTCCGCCCAGGGCTGTCCGCCCAGGGCTGTCCGCTCTGACAGCTTTGCCACTGCGTTGGCTTTGACTGCGCGACACCTTCGGGTGGGCGCAGGGTCCGCTGCGGGCCCTCTCTGCCGCTGCGTCGGCGTCCGCCGCGGACACCCCTCCAACACCCGCGCGGGGTTCGTCCCACGCGGGGAGGCGCGCCGCCGGCGTTCGCCGGGGGCACGCCCGTTCACCGTACGGACGGGCGTCGCCGGCGGCCGCCGGGAGGGCCTTCCGACCAGTGCGTGGACGGACGTCGCCGGTGTGCGTCCGCTGCTGCGTGCCTGGTCCGGGGGTTCGCGTCGGCAAAGGGGGGCTGCTAGTGTGGCGGTGGCCTCCGCGGGTGATTCCCCAGGCGAGACCCAGGTGGCATGATCGGATTTCGGTTGTCGGAGGTTCCTGGGGCATACTGGTAGCACCCCACCCGATCAGGTGAGTTACTAATGTGCTCCCAGCTTCGGGTATCCTCTACGGGCCGGGAGTTTCCGGCCAAGGCGGAGTAGCTCAGTCAGGCAGAGCAAACGGCTCATAATCGTTGTGTCGCCGGTTCAAGTCCGGCCTCCGCTACTACCCAATCCCAGGTCGGTCGGCCTGGGTACGGGTGTGTCCATGTCCCGAACGTAGAAAGGCACTCCCAAGTGGCTGCCACCGACGTTAGGCCGAAGATCACGCTGGCCTGCCAGGAGTGCAAGCACCGCAACTACATCACGCGGAAGAACCGGCGCAACGACCCGGATCGGCTTGAGCTGAAGAAGTACTGCCCGAACTGCCGCTGCCACCGCGCGCACCGCGAAACCCGCTAGCGGTACTTCTGCCTCCATATCGCACAACCGGCGTCCCGGACGGGGCGCCGGTTTGTCGTGTTCTCCCTGCTTTGAGGCGCCTTTCTAGGCGCTGACCCCGGCTCCAACCTCGGCCCCGGCTTCAATCCCGGCCTCCGCTCCAACCTCGGCCCCGGCTTCAATCCCGGCCTCCGCTCCAATCCCGGCCCCGGCTCCGACCTCGGCCCCAGCTCTGGCCCAGACCCGACCCCGGCCGGGCCCCGGCAAAAAGCACGCCATGAGCGGCGACAGCCGAACCTTGTTCTGTTACCGTCTGCCTCAGCAGCGCTCGTTGAAGACATACGAGGGAGCACTGATGGCCTTGAACCGTGACTTCGTGGGCAGGACCTACCCATCCGCCGCCCCGTACGAGGTCAGCCGGGTGAAGATCAAGGAGTTCGCGGCGGCGATCGGCGACAACAACCCGGTCTACCGCGACAGGGAGGCCGCCAGGGCCGCCGGATACCCCGACGTGATCGCGCCGCCCACGTTCCCCATCGTGTTCAGCCTGCAGGCGGGCGGCGAGGCGCTGGTCGACCCCGAGCTGGGCCTGAACCTGGCGATGGTGGTCCACGGCGAGCAGCGGTTCGAGTACGTCCGGCCAGTCTGCGCGGGCGACGAGCTGGTCACCACCGCGACGATCACCGACATCAGGAGCGTCGGGCGCAACGAGCTGCTGACGATCAGGAGCGACGTGACGACGGTCGCCGGAGAGCCGGTCTGCACGACCTACAACACGATCGTCGAGCGCGGAGGGGCGGGCTGAGATGGCGGCCACGGTGAGGTACGACGAGGTCGAGGTCGGGCAGGAGCTCCCGGTCGTGGACTACAACGTCCGGCGGCTGAACCTGGTCATGTACGCCGGCGCCTCCGGCGACTTCAACCAGATCCACTGGAACGAGCGCTTCGCCCGGACGGTCGGGCTGCCCGACGTGATCGCGCACGGCATGTTCACGATGGCGCAGGCGGGCCGGTTCGTCACGGACTGGGCGGGCGATCCGGGCGCCGTGCTGGATTTCGGCGTGCGGTTCTCGTCGATGGTGATCGTGCCCGACGACGACCAGGGCGCGACGATCTCGGTCAGCGGGGTCGTCGAGGAGAAGCTGGAGGACAAGCGGGTGGTCGTCGGGCTGACGGCCAAGGCGGGCGACGCGAGGGTCCTGTCGAAGGCGCGTGCGGTGGTACAGCTCTCCTGATCCCGTGATATGTCGGGCGGGTCGCGGGTAGCGCGTGTTGGTATGAGTGAAGTTGCGCGACAGGTCTGGCCCACCGTCCGTTCCATCCCCGTGTCGTCCGTGACCGATGCCAAGCCCCCTGCTCACCTGCGTCCCGCGTCCCCTGAACAGGTGGGGGGCAGCAGCGGCACCGGACGGGACACCACGGGCGGCTCGGCCACCGGCGTCGGCACGGGCCGCGCCCGGCCCAGGGGCGCGGGCGCGCACGGGAACCCCGCCGCCGCGCTGGGTTTCTCCGGCGACCCCGGCCAGCACGGCGACCCCGACGACACGATGCTGCACGCCCAGCGGGTCTGGGACGGCACCCTCGCCACGAACCGCATGGACGACCTGGGCGTCAACACCGAACGCCAGCGCGTCGAGACCAAGGACGTGTCGGTCTCCGCCGGGCTGCTGGTGGACGGCCGGCCCGGGGAGGTGCTGGAGTGCGTCCAGTCGGTGATCGAGCACACCCGCGCCCGGATCCTGGCCCTCGACCTGGGGAACGTCGACGGTGCGGGAGACGTCCTGGACGAGCTGGCCGCACGGTATCCGGAGCGGATCGTGGTGTGGCACGTCGCCGAGACCTCGCGGGCGGCCGGGGGCACGGCGGGGTGGGGGGAGAGCCGTACCAAGCTGTTGCGGCTGGACGAGTCCGAGGTGCACGTGCTGATGGAGACCTCGCTCGCGCTGACGGGGGACGCCTTGACGCCGCTGGTGGCGGCCATCGTGGAAGGGGCGGTGGCGGCGGGGTGGCAGGCGGCCGAGGCCGAGGAGCCCGGCCGGGTGGGGGCGTTGCGCTGTGACCTGATGGCGGTGCGCAGGGCGGCGGCGCTGGGGGCGTTCCCCGAAGGTGCGGAACGCGGCGAGGAGGCCGATCTGGAGTTCTCGCGGGCGCTGGAGGGCGGGCTGGTGGTGCCCGAGGGGCCGCTCCCGGTCCACCGGCTCGGCTCCGCCCACCCCCTCCACAGCTGACTCCCGCCTCGGCCCGTCCTCTGGGGGGCCGATCGGCAGCGTCGCCGCGGGCGGAGGCGCGGGCGCTGCCTGGGCGGGGCTCGGGCTCGGGCGTGTGCACGGGTGAGCGGGCGTCCAGCCCGGGGCGGAGGAAGCGTCGGGCGCTGTTGTCGGAGGGCTGGTTTCCGGCGGAGGTGGGCGTCGGGGGTGGGGGCGGTTGTAGGGAGCTGCGGAGTTCGGGGCGGTGTTGTGGGGGCTGGGGGGCTCATAAGCTTGGGGGCCATGGAGATGCTCGCGTCGCACACCACCCTGGGCCTGGGCGGCCCCGCCCGCGACTTCGCCGAGGCTGTCACGGCGGAGCAGCTCGTGTCCCTCGTCGCCGAGGCCGACATGAACGGGGTGCCGACCCTGGTGCTCGGCGGCGGCAGCAACGTGGTGATCGGTGACGAGGGCTTCGACGGCCTGGTCGTCAAGGTGGCCACCGAGGGCGTGACGGTCTCCAGGGACGGCGAGCAGGTGCTGCTCACGGTCGAGGCCGGCCAGGACTGGGATCCGCTGGTCGAGCGGGCCGTGGCCGAGGGGTGGTCCGGCATCGAGTGCATGTCCGGCATCCCGGGCCTGGTGGGCTCGACGCCGATCCAGAACGTCGGCGCGTACGGCCAGGAGGTGGCGCAGACCATCAGGTGCGTGCGGGCCTACGACCGGCTCACCCGGCAGGTGGTCGACCTGGAGGCGCGCCAGTGCGGGTTCTCCTACCGCGACAGCGCGTTCAAGCGGGACCTGTCGCGGCACGTGGTGCTCGCGGTGACGTACGCACTGGATGTGTCGGACATGTCCGGCCCGGTGGCCTACCAGGAGCTGGCCGGGCGGCTCGGGGTGGAACTCGGCGGCCGCGTGCCCCTCGGGCTGGCCCGTGAGGCCGTCCTGGGGCTGCGGCGGGGCAAGGGCATGGTCTTCGACCCGGCGGCCGACCCCGACAGCCGCAGCGCGGGCTCGTTCTTCACCAACCCGATCCTGACCGCCGAGGAGGCCGCCGAGCTGGCCGGACGCGCTCCCGGGCACCCCCGCTGGGACATGCCCGACGGCCGCGTCAAGGTGCCGGCCGCCTGGCTGATCGAGCAGGCGGGCTTCCCCAAGGGCTACGAGCGCGGCCCGGTGCGCATCTCCACCAAGCACACGCTGGCCCTCACCAACCCCGCGGGCGCCGCCTCCACGGCCGACCTGCTGGGGCTGGCCGTGGAGGTGCGCGACGGGGTGCGGGAGAAGTTCGGCGTGACGCTGGTCAACGAGCCGGTGCTGGTCGGCTGCACACTGACGGCCGAGCCGGTGTCCGAGCCGGTGTCCGAGCCGGTGTCCGAGCCGGTGTCCGAGCCGGGGGGCCGACCGGCGGAATGACGGCTCCACGTGGGCTGTTATGGTGTGTTGGTAATTCCGAAGGGGAGTAGTCCCAATCGTGTGATCGACATACTGGCGCGTGATCGCGCCCGGTCACACGGGCCTTGACGGGCGGACGAGACCTTCGGCCTGGCAGTCATGGACAAAGACGCTGCCGGGCCGAAAGTCGTGCCCGAAGATCCCCCCGGGTGCCTGCTTCCGGTCTGGTCGCGGGGAAGAGGACCGGTTGGAAGCGTTCTGGATCAGTCTCGCGGTCATTTTCGTGGCCGAGCTCGGTGACAAGAGCCAGCTCATGGCGATGACGTTCGCCACCCGTTTCAAGCCTTGGCCCGTGCTCGCGGGCATCACCATCGCCACCACCGTCGTGCACCTGCTGAGCGTGGCCGTGGGCGGTCTGGTCGGGAAGGCGCTGCCGACGACGGCCATCTCGATCGTGGCCGGCATCGCGTTCCTCGGGTTCGCCCTGTGGACGTTGCGCGGCGACGAGCTGACCAAGGAGGAAGAGGACAAGGCGCGCCGGACGACCAGGAACGTCCTGGTCGCGGTGACCGTGGCGTTCTTCCTGAGCGAGCTGGGCGACAAGACGATGCTCGCCACGATCACCCTGGCCACGCAGCACGGCTGGGTCGGCACGTGGATCGGCTCGACCGTGGGCATGGTCGCCGCCGACGCCCTGGCCATCCTGGTGGGCCGCCTGCTCGGCAAGCACCTCCCCGAGAAGGTCATCCGGTACGGCGCCGCCGCCGCGTTCGCGGTCTTCGGCATCGTCCTGCTGGTCGAGGCGCTGATCTAGACGCGCGGTCGGGGCGCTGATCCAGAAGCCTGGTCGAGGCGCTGATCTAGACGCGCGGCAGTCGTCCGTGGATGTCGGCGAGCAGGCCGAGGACGGGCTCGCGGGTCTCCCGGGCGAAGGCGGCCTCCACCGCCCGTGACGCGGGCCCGTCGCCGAGCCAGGCGAGGACCTGGGCGTGGGCGGGGGCGTCGCGATCCCAGAAGGCGTTGGTCAGCCGCTGCCCGGCCAGGTCGTCGGTGACGAAGTCGCGCAGGTGGGCGATCGCCGCCTCGCTCTCCAGCCCGGCCCAGGCGTCGAGGAAGGGCGCCAGGTCGACGCCGGTGGCGGCGACGGCGCACAACACCGTCCCGGCCGGCGGGCGGGACGGATGGCGGCGCAGCGTGCCGAGCCACCACTCGTGCAGGAACGCGGTGACCGCCGCGCGCTCGTCGTCCGGCCAGCCGTGCCAGCCGGCGACGGCGAGCTTGCCGAGGACGATCTCCGGGTCGGGGTAGGAGAACGCGTCGGCGGCCGCGCATTCGAGCAGGCGCGGCAGGAAGTAGCGGAAGGCGGGGACGTCCCCCCACGTGGTGAGCGCCTTGGCCGCGTAACGGGCCAGCGAGCCCGCCTCGATCGCCGGGACAGGGCCGGACAGCAGGCACGCCTGCTCGCCCGGCTCGACGCAGTGGGGGCAGCCGGGCACGCTCGCGGGCCTCGCGACGGCTCCGAACACCTCGTAGAGCCGCCCGAGGGCCGTCGCCGTCAGTCGAGGGTGAAGTAGTCGGGGCCGGCGTAACGGCCGGTGGCGAGCTTCTGGCGCTGCATGAGCAGGTCGTTGAGCAGCGAGGACGCGCCCAGCCTGAACCAGTCGGGGGAGAGCCAGTCGTCGCCCGCCGTCTCGTTGACCAGCACCAGGTTCTTGATGGCGTCTTTGGTCGTGCGGATGCCGCCGGCCGGCTTCACGCCCACCTGGCGGCCGGTGGTGTCGCGGAAGTCGCGCACCGCCTCCAGCATGATCAGGGTCACCGGCAGCGTGGCCGCGGGGGACACCTTGCCGGTGGAGGTCTTGATGAAGTCGGCGCCCGCGATCATGGCCAGCCAGGACGCCCGGCGCACGTTGTCGTAGGTCGCCAGCTCGCCCGTCTCCAGGATCACCTTCAGGTGCGCGGCGCCGCAGGCGGCTTTGACCGCGACGATCTCGTCGTGGACCTTCATGTAGTCGCCGGACAGGAACGCGCCGCGGTCGATCACCATGTCGATCTCGTCGGCGCCCGCGGCCACGGCCAGCGCGGTGTCGCTCACCTTGACCTCCAGCGAGGAGCGCCCGCTGGGGAACGCGGTGGCGACCGAGGCCACCTTGACCCCCGACCCGGCCACCGCCCGGACGGCCACCTCCACCATGTCGGGATAGACGCAGACCGCCGCCACCTTGGGGGCGCCGCCGCCCGGGTGCACGGCCTTGGTGCACATGGCCCGCACCTTGCCCGCCGTGTCGGCGCCTTCGAGCGTCGTCAGGTCGACCATGGAGATGGCCAGGTCGATGGCCTGGGCCTTGGCCGTGGTCTTGATGGATCGGGTGCCGAGCATGGCCGCCCGCTGGTCGGCGCCCACCCGGTCGACTCCGGGAAGGCCGTGCAGGAAGGCGCGCAGCGTCGCGTGGGACGAGGCGACGTCCGCGAGCGAGGTAGTCACAGTTGACACCTTCACAGCATCGCCGACCAGGGCCACTACCTCCAAACCGGACGGACGGGAACGCCGCCTAAGGCGGGGCGGGCCCTGCCCTAGGTATGTCCGGCCCCGCGTACGCCGGCAGATAGGTCATCCACCCGATGTGGCAGGCCGGGCCTTAGGCCGAACATTGAAGATGTCAGGGAAAAGCAGCAAATGTTCAGGAGAACACGATGAACCCCGAACTCGAGTACGAGCTCATGAAGTCCCACGCCAGCGAGCTCCGGCAGGCCGCCGCCGAGCACCGCCGAGTACGCGAGGCCATGAAGGGAAACAAGGCCGAGCGTCGCTCGGTCTTCGGCAAGCGCCGTTCGTCATGACCGCCCCCAGAGTGCCCGGCCGCGTCGTCAGTAGTGGCGGCCGGGCCTCTGAACCCCCCTAAACCCCGTCGAAACTGATTGATAGGGCATGGCATGCTGAACGACATGCTGGGACGTTCGGTGAGTCCCGTCTTCGTCGGGCGGGCGGAGGAGCTCGCCGCTCTCGCAGAGAGCTTCGACGAGGCACGTAAGGGCACGGTGACGGCCGTGCTCATGGGCGGGGAGGCTGGGGTCGGCAAGAGCCGGCTCGTGCAGCGCTTCGCCGAGACCTGCGCGGCCGACGGCGCGCAGGTGCTGGTCGGCGGCTGTGTGGAGCTGTCGGCCGAGGGTCTTGCCTACGCGCCCTTCACCGCCGCGCTCAGGCAGCTCGTCAGGGAGCAGGGCCCCGCCGCGGTGGCCGCGCTGCTGCCCGAGGGCGCCCAGCGGGACCTGGCCAGGCTGCTGCCGGAGTTCGGCGAGCCCAGCGGCGACGGGGAGACCGAAACGGGCCGCGCCCGCCTCTTCGAGCAGTTCCTCACCCTTCTCGAACGCCTCGCGGACAGCCGCCCCACGGTCCTCGTCATCGAGGACATCCACTGGGCCGACCGCTCCAGCCGCGACCTGATCGCGTTCCTCAGCCGTAACCTGCACGCGCCGCAGGTGCTCATCGTCATGACCTACCGCTCCGACGACCTGCACCGGCAGCATCCGCTCCGCCCCGTGCTGGCCGAGCTCGGCCGGGTGAACGGCGTCCACCGCCTGGACCTGCCCCGCCTGTCGCGCGACGAGGTGGCCGCGCAGATGGCCGGCATCCTCGGCGCCGCGCCGGAATATGTGAAGGTCCAGAAAGTATACGAACGCAGCGAGGGCATCCCGCTGTTCGTGGAGGCGCTGCTCGACGGCGGCGAGGACTGCACGTTCCCCGAGTCGATGCAGGACCTCATCCTCAGCGCCGTCGAACGGCTGCCCGAGGACACCCAGCGCGTCCTGCGCATGGCCGCGGCCGGCGGCAACCGGGTCGGCCACGCGCTGCTGGCCGCCGTCAGCGGGCTGTCCGAGATCGAGCTTGAGGCGGCTCTGCGTCCCGCCATCGCCGGGAACGTGCTGCAGATCGCCGACAACCGCGCCTACGTCTTCCGGCACGCGCTGATCCAGGAGGCCGTGCACGAGGAGCTGCTGCCGGGCGAGCATCAGCGCCTGCACTCCCGGTACGCCGAGGAGATCTCCAAGGACCGCTCGCTCGTCCCGCCCGGCCGCGCCGCCGTCGAGCTGGCCCACCACTGGTACGGCGCCCGCAACGACCTCTGGGCCCTGGTGTCGGCCTGGGAGGCCGCGCAGAAGTCGTTCAAGGCGTACGCCTACACCGAGGCGGTGCCGCTGCTGGAACGCGTGCTCATGCTCTGGGACCGGGTCCCCGACGCCGCCCGGCGCATCGGCGTCGACCACACCGCCGTGCTCGAACGCGCCTCCGAGGCCGCGAACGCCGGCGGCGAGGTGGACAAGGGCGTCAAGTTCGTCAAGGCCGCCCTCGCCGAGCTGGACGAGACCAAGGAGCCGGGCCGGGTGGCCCAGCTCATCGTGCGGCAGGCGTCGTTCAAGGCGTCCAAGGGGCAGATGGGCGTGATCGAGCTGCTCCGGCACGCCCTGCGGCTGGTGCCCGACCCCGGCCCGGTGCGCGCGGAGGTCGTCATGCCGCTGAGCAGGCAGCTCATGCTCCGCGGCCAGGTGGCCGAGGGCGAGGAGCTGATCCACGAGGGCCTCGACCTGGTCAGGCGGTCCGGCGACAAGTGCCTCGAAGGCGACCTGCTGATGAACCTGGCGCTCGGCCACTCGATGAGAGGCGAGCTCGACCGGGTCATCGCCGTCAACGAGCAGGCGAGGGGCATCGGCAAGGCCGAGGGCTCGGGCCGCATCATCATCAGGGCGATCGGCAACAACATCGACTCCCTCATCGACATGGGCCGCGCCGAGGAGGCCCTGCGCCTGTCGGAGGAGGGCTGGGAGTACGCCAAGAAGTACGGCAGGCTGCGCGGCAGCGGGCTGTTCATCCTCAACAACTGGGCCGAGGCGCTGGAGTCGCTCGGCCGCTGGGACGAGGCGCTCGACCTCGTGGACAGCGCGCTCAACTACGGGCCCGTCCTGCGCACCCAGTACGCGCTGCTGCGCGTCCGGGCCGACATCGGGCTGGCCAGGGGCGACCTGCAGCGCGTCGAGGGCATCCTGTCGGAGATCGGCGTGCTGAAGGACCGCCCCGAGGACTTCGTCCAGGACGTGATCAGCAACGCGCGCCTGCACATCGGCTGGCACCTGCTCAAGGGCGAGCCGTGGGCGGCGCTGGCGGTGGCCGAGCGGGCGCTGTCGCATCCGAGGCTGCCGAGCAAGGCCATGCTGGGCTGGCGGCTGCTGTCCCTGCTGCGCACGGTCTGCGACGCGGCGGAGGACCTCGAACCCGGCCGCACCGCCGCGGTACGGGCGCACGCCGCGGAAGTGGCGGCCGAGCTGACGATCAGCGGGCCGGTGGCGGAGGCGTACCGGCTGTCCTACAGCGGTGACTTCGACGCCTCGGCGGCGGCGTGGGAGCGGCTGATGCGTCCGCACAACCAGGCCAAGGCCCTGCTGCGGGCGGCCGGCGTCGCGGCCAGGAGCGGCGACAGGGAGGGCGCGGCGTCCAGGCTCCGGCAGGCGCGTCCGCTCGCCGCCGCGCTGCGCGCCACCCCCCTCGCCGAGGAGATCGAGGCGCTGTCGCGCCGCGTGGGCGGCGGCCCGCAGGCCCAGGAGACGCCGTCGGAGCTGCTGACGCCGCGCGAGCTGGAGGTGCTGCGCCTGGTGACCCAGGGCCGCACCAATCGCGACATCGCCGCCGAACTGTTCATCTCGGCGAAAACCGTCAGCGTGCACGTCTCGAACATCCTGGCCAAGCTGGGTGTCACCACGCGCGGAGAGGCCGCCGCGGCGGCGCACCGGCTGTCACTCCTGTCCTAGGAGCTCCGTGCCCCTCTGAGCACTCGGACCGACCGTCTACGCTGGCAAGGTGATGTCCCTATACCTCACCCTGGCGTGATGGCGATGTTCGACTACGCACCCGCGCCAGAGTCGCGCGACATTGTCGATCTCAAGCCGTCGTACGGGTTGTTCATCAACGGTGAGTTCGTGGACGGCTCCGGCTCCCCCTTCAAGACGGTCAACCCGGCGACGGAGGAGAAGCTGGCGGAAGTCGCCTCGGCCTCCTCCGACGACGTCGACCGGGCCGTGCAGGCGGCGCGCAAGGCGTTCGGCGTGTGGAGCGCCCTGCCGGGCGCCGAGCGGGCCAAGTACCTGTTCCGCATCGCGCGCCTGATCCAGGAGCGGGCCCGCGAGCTGGCCGTCCTGGAGTCCCTCGACAACGGCAAGCCCATCCGCGAGTCGCGCGACGTCGACCTGCCGCTGGTCGCGGCCCACTTCTTCTACTACGCGGGCTGGGCCGACAAGCTGGCCTACGCCGGGTTCGGCCGGAGGACGACAGACGGGCACAGTGGCACCAAGCCGCTCGGCGTGGCCGGGCAGGTCATCCCGTGGAACTTCCCGCTGCTCATGCTGGCCTGGAAGATCGCTCCCGCGCTGGCCTGCGGCAACACGGTGGTGCTCAAGCCCGCCGAGACGACCCCGCTGACCGCGCTGCTGTTCGCGGAGATCTGTCAGCAGGCCGAGCTGCCGCCCGGCGTGGTCAACATCGTGACCGGCGCGGGCGACACCGGCGCCGCCCTGGTGGCCCACCCCGACGTGAACAAGGTGGCCTTCACCGGCTCGACCGAGGTCGGCCGGATCATCGCCCGCGCGGTCGCGGGCACCGACAAGAAGCTCACCCTGGAGCTCGGCGGCAAGGCCGCGAACATCGTGTTCGAGGACGCCGCCGTCGACCAGGCGGTCGAGGGCATCGTCAACGGCATCTTCTTCAACCAGGGCCACGTCTGCTGCGCGGGCTCGCGGCTGCTGGTGCAGGAGTCCGTCCACGACGAGCTGCTGGAGTCGCTCAAGCGGCGGCTCGGCACGCTGCGGCTCGGCGACCCGCTCGACAAGAACACCGACATCGGCGCGATCAACTCGGCCGAGCAGCTCGCCAAGATCCGCGAGCTGTCCGAGGCCGGGGCCGACGAGGGCGCCGAGCGCTGGTCGCCCGCGTGCGAGCTGCCCGAGCGGGGCTACTGGTTCCCGCCCACCCTGTTCACCGGGGTCGCCCAGTCCCACCGGATCGCCCGGGAGGAGATCTTCGGGCCGGTGCTGTCCGTGCTGACCTTCCGCACCCCGGCCGAGGCCGTGGAGAAGGCCAACAACACCCCGTACGGGCTGTCGGCCGGGGTCTGGACCGAGAAGGGCTCGCGCATCCTGTGGATGGCCGACCGGCTGCGGGCCGGGGTCGTCTGGGCCAACACGTTCAACAAGTTCGACCCCACCTCGCCGTTCGGCGGCTACAAGGAGTCGGGGTACGGGCGTGAGGGCGGGCTCGCGGGGCTGGAGGCCTACCTTGACGTGTGATCATCGCCGTGCCGGGCGGTCCGGGCGGCGTGCCCAGGCCACCCGCGGGCACGCCTTCGCCCGCGCCGGCCGCCCCGTACGCGTCGGCTGGTACGCCCACCGCTGCGGCGTCAGCAGGTGCGGCCAGGTGTTCGCCCCGGTCCAGACGTCGCAGGAGTCCACGTGGAGAGGTCGGGGCGATGAGTAGGTTGTCCGTCAGAAAGACCTACAAGCTGTACATCGGCGGGGCCTTCCCGCGCTCGGAGAGTGGGAGGTCCTATCCCGTGACCTCGCCCAAGGGCGACTTCCTCGCCAACGCCTCGCGCGCCTCGCGCAAGGACGCGCGCGACGCCGTGGTGGCCGCGCGCAAGGCGTTCCCCGGCTGGTCCGGCGCGACCCCCTACAACCGGGGGCAGATCCTCTACCGCGTCGCCGAGATGCTGGAGGGGCGGCGCGGGCAGTTCGCCGAGGAGCTGGGCCTGGGCAAGAAGGCCGCCCTGGAGTCGGTGGACGCGGCGGTCGACCGGCTGGTCTGGTACGCGGGCTGGTCCGACAAGATCACGGCGGTGCGCGGGTCGGCGAACCCGGTGGCGGGGCCGTACTTCAACCTGTCCTCGCCGGAGCCGACCGGGGTCGTGGCCGTGGTCGCGCCCGCCGATCCGCTGCTCGGGCTGGTGTCCGTGGTCGCGCCGGTGATCGTCACCGGCAACACGTGCGTCGTGGTGGCCTCCGAGCCCGCGCCGCTCGCCTCGATCACGCTGGCCGAGGTGCTGGCCACGTCCGACCTGCCGGGCGGGGTGGTCAACATCCTGACCGGCCGCCAGGCCGAGCTGGCGCCCTGGCTGGCCACGCACATGGACGTCAACGCCCTCGACCTCACCGGGGTCGAGGACGCCGACCTGGCGCTGCGCTGCGAGCAGGAGGCGGCCGAGAACCTCAAGCGCGTGCTGCGTCCCGTGCGCGAGGACTGGACGGCCGACCCGGGGCTCGGGCGGATGACGCGGTTCCTGGAGACCAAGACCGTCTGGCACCCGGCAGGCGTCTAGGAGAACGGGCGGTCAGGAGAAGCCGGGCGGGCGTAGCGGCGGGTGGGCCGCCTGGAGCTGGGCGGCCAGGGCCAGCAGGTGCGGCTCGCCGCCCGGCGGCGCCACGAGCTGCACGCCGATCGGCAGCGCGCTGGAGTGCGTGGCGACCGGCACGGCCATCGCGGGCCAGCCGCACAGGTTCCACGGGCCCGTGGTGGGCGCGTACCTGACGTTGGCCAGCAGGTTGGGCAGGAGGCCGCGCCCGCCCCAGCGGTCGGCGCGCGGCGGCAGGGCGGCGAGCGCCGGCGTGATCATCACGTCGGCGTCGCCGAACCAGGTGTCGGCGCCGTAGCCGCTCCAGCGTTCGCGGCCGCGCCGGCCGTCCAGGCCGATCCTGGTGAGCACGCGGCCGGCGCGGGCCAGCGCGCGGGTACGGCGTTCCAGGTCGTGCGGATCGAGACCGTCCGCCGCGGCGGCGGCCCGGCCGAGCCAGGTGGCCACCCCGGCGGGGCCGAGCCAGGCGGGCAGGCGGTGCGGATGCTCGACCACGGTGTGCCCGGCGTGCCGCAACGTCTCGGCGGCCGCTCGCACCGCCGCCTGGAACTCCCGGTCCACGGGCAGGCCCGGCGGCAGCGGCTGGGGGGCGTAGGCCACCCGCAGGTCGAACGGCTCCGGGCTGTCCTGCGGCGGCTGCGGCTCCCACACCTCGTCGTCGTCGGCCCAGACCGAGCGCAGCATGCGCGGCTTCGGCTCGACCCGGCGGCCGGTACGCCACGCCTCGGCCAGCGCCGGGTCGGCGGCCAGGACGGACAGCGCGAGCGACAGGTCGGCGGCGGTCGTGGCCAGCGGGCCGTTCTCGGTGAGCCCGTCCCAGTCGTCGGCGGGCGGCGGGACCAGGCCCGTGCCCGGCTTGACGGCCAGCACGCCGCAGCAGGCGCCCGGGATGCGCAGCGACCCCATGCCGTCGTTGCCGAGCGCGATCGGCACCATCCCGGCCGCCACCGCCGCCGCGCTGCCCGAGGACGAGCCGCCGGCGGTGCGGGCGAGGTTCCAGGGGTTGCGCACGACGCCGTACGGGCTGTCGCCGAACCCGACCAGCCCCAGCTCCGGCAGGTTGGTCAGCCCGACCACCACCGCGCCCGCCGCGCGCAGGCGGGCCACGGCCGGATGGTCCTCCCGGGCGGGCGCGCCGGACGTGGCCGCCGAGCCGCCGCGGGTGGGCTCGCCGGCCACCTCCAGGTTGTCCTTGACCGCCACCGGCACCCCGGCGAGCGGCAGGTCGGCCAGGTCGCGGCGGGCGTCCACGGCCCGCGCCTCGTCCATCGCCTGCTTCCTGACCAGCCGGAAGGCGCCGACCCGGGAATCCCGCTCGGAGATGCGGTGAAGATGCTCCTCCAGGACGGCCGTGGCCGTGACGTCGCCGCGCCGGACGGCCGCCGCGATCTCGATGGCGGTCCTGCCTGCCCACAACATGTCTAGAGTGTGCAGGTTTTCACTCTTCCTTGCGAGAGCTCCTGCCCGGCTCCCGCCCGGCCTCCTTCAGCGCCAGCCGCAGCGCGAACTCGATCTGCGCGTTGATGCTGCGCAGATCGTCGGCCGCCCACTTGGCGATGGCGTCGTAGACGGCCGGGTCGAGGCGGAGCAGGAGCTTCTTGCGCTCAGGCATACAGACTGCCGGCGTTCACCACCGGCTGGGTCGCCCGGTCGCCGCACAGGACGACCAGGAGGTTGGAGACCATCTGGGCCTTGCGCTCCTCGTCGAGCTCCACGACCCCCTCGGCCGCCAGCCGGTCGAGCGCGAGCTGGACCATGCCGACCGCGCCCTCGACGATCCTGGTGCGGGCGGCCACCACCTGGCTGGCCTGCTGGCGCACCAGCATGGCCTGGGCGATCTCCGGCGCGTAGGCCAGGTGGGTGATGCGGGCCTCAAGGATCTCGATGCCGGCCAGCTCGGTGCGCTCGCGCAGCTCGGCGGTCAGCTCGCCGGCGACCTCGGCGCCGTCGCGCAGGCTGGTGCGCTCGGGCTCGTGCGAGTCGTACGGGTGGGTGGTCGCGAGGTGGCGCACGGCGGCCTCGGACTGGATCGCGATGTACTCCTCGTAGTCGTCGACGGAGAAGGCGGCCTTGGCCGTGTCGGTGACCTTGTAGACCACCACCGCGGCGATCTCGACCGGGTTGCCGTCGGCGTCGTTGACCTTGAGCTTGGCGGTCTCGAAGTTGCGCACCCGGAGGCTGATGCGGCGCTTGGTGGTGAACGGCGTCACCCACTGCAGCCCCGCCACGTTGACCGTGCCGACGTAACGGCCGAGGAACTGGACCACCTTGGCCTCGTTGGGGTTGACCACGGTGAAGCCGGAGGCCACGAGCACGAAGAGCACGATCCAGGCTATGCCGAGCGTCTCGATCGAGACCAGCGCCGCGCCGCCGCCCAGCAGGAGGAGGACAAGCAGGACGAGGAATCCGTTGACCCGGAAAGCACGACGTTCCATCGCGACTCCTTGCTATCGAAGTGATATCACCATGATAGCCATATAAGCTCCATGCGCGTGAACGGATCTTCGCTTGCCATCCGCCAGCGCTCGCTGGGCGACCCTTCGATCGAGTTCCCGCTGACCCCGCCGCTCACGAGGGGCTGCCCGCGCACCAGCACCGCCGAGATCGCCTACCCGGTCGAGGTCGTCTACGACTACGCGGGCGTCGACAAGGGCCTGTTCGACCAGGAGCCGGGGGCGGACATCGCGCGGTGGTCGCCGCTGCTGCCGTCCCTGGAGGCGCCGACGCTGGGCGAGGGCGGGACGCCGCTGCTGGAGTTCGACGGGATCTACCTCAAGGACGAGTCCCAGAACCCGACCTGGTCGCACAAGGACCGGCTCAACCGGGTGGCGGTCAGCGCGGCGCTCGCTGAGGGAGCGGCCGGGGTGGTGGTGGCCTCGTCCGGCAACCACGGGGCCTCGGCCGCCGCGTACGCCGCCCGCGCCGGGCTGCCCGCCATCGTGCTGGCCTCGGCGGACTCGCCGGCCGGCGTCCAGGCGTTCGTGCGGGCGTACGGGGCCAAGGTGTTCTCCGTGCCGGCGGAGGAGCGGTGGCCGCTGCTGCGGGAGGTCGTGGACCGGCTGGGCTACCACCCGGTCAGCAACCAGACCGTGACCCACACCGGCCACCCGTACGGCCCCGAGGGGTACAAGACGATCGCGTACGAGCTGTTCCTGCAGCTCGGACGGGTGCCCGCGGCGGTCTTCGCGCCCACCGGGTACGCCGAGCTGCTGTTCGGGACGTGGAAGGGCTTCACCGAGCTGCGGCTGCTCGGGCTGACCGGGGACGTGCCGCGGATGTTCTCCTGCGAGCCGGCCGCGGGCGGCCCCAACGCGCGGGCCCTGGCCGAGGGCTCACCGGCGGCGGTCGTCGAGCTGGGGGCCAGCCGGGCGTACGGGATCGCCGGGTCGGTCGGCGGCCACCGGGGCGTGCTGGCGGTCCGCGACAGCGGCGGCGCGGCGGTGCTCGTGACGGACGACGAGATGCGCGCCGCCCAGCGGGACCTGGCGCGGCAGGGCGTCTGGCAGGAGCTGTCGGGGGCGGCGGGCCTGGCGGGCTACCGGAAGCTGCGCCGGGACTTCGACGGGCCGGTGGTGTGCGTGGGCACGTCGAGCGGGTTCAAGGACATGGGCGTCGGCGAGGAGGTCCATCCGGTGCGCGCCGGCCTGACGGTGGCCGACCTGACGGACTGACCGCGCCCGGTCTGTCAGGGCTTGAGCAGGATGCGGAGGGGGCCGAGGGTGGCGAAGCCGTGCGCGAGGGCGGCCGACGGGTCGCTCTCGTAGCCGACCAGCGGACGGCCGGGGAACAGCTCGGCCGCCATCGCCACCGTGCCCTCCCAGGCGGCGGACTCGTCGCAGCCCGAGGCGAAGACGTTCGAGACGCCCGTCACCGGGCCGCTCGCGTTGAGCGCCGCGCCGCAGACCACTTCGCCGCCGATGCGGCCGCACACCAGCCGCACCTGCGGCTCGTCGAGCAGCGCGGGCGGGAACAGGCCGGGCGCGCCGCCGGAGAAGCACGCCTGCGCCCATTCGGCCAGCGCCCTGGGGTCGGTGGCCGTCTCCCACACGATCGGGTCGCCGGTGGCCGCCCTGAGGGGACGCGCGGGCGCGCCGGGCGCGGGCCGGGCGATCCACTGGGCGGTGAACAGCACGTCGAAGCCCGGCAGGTCGAGCGTGCCGAAGCTGTCCTTGACCGAGGCGCCCGAGCCCGCGTCGATGTGGCCGAGCACGTCGGCCGGCCCGGCGTCGGGGGAGAGCGTGACGGCGTCGGGGTACAGGACGGGCGTCCTGGCCGGGTTGGTCCAGGCGAGCGGCCCGAAGACGCCGGGACGGCCGTGCGCCCGGCACATCGTGTCGCACCAGGCGGCGTTGTCGCGTACGGCTTCTTCGATCACGTTCTGCTCCGGTTGACGCGGCGGGTCGGCGGCGCGGTGAGCGGATCCTCCGGCCATGGGTGCTTAGGGTAGCGGCCCCGCATCTCGGCCCGTACGGACCGGTAGCCCTCGCGCCAGAACGAGGCCAGGTCGGCGGTCACCGCCACCGGACGGCCCGCCGGGGAGAGCAGGTGGACCAGCAGGGGGACGCCGGCGATCCGCGGCGTCTCCTCCCAGCCGAACAGCTCCTGGAGCTTCACCGCCAGCACCGGCTGCTCGCCGGAGTAGTCGATCCTGATCTGCGACCCGCTGGGCACCTCGACGCGTTCGGGGGCCACGTTCTCCAGGCGTTCGCTCCACGGGATCAGGCGGCGCAGGGCGGCGGCCACGTCGATGCGTTCGACGTCGGCGCGGCGGCGGGCCCTGGACAGCTCCGGCTCCAGCCACTGGTCGGCCAGGGCGATCAGGTCGTCGGTGGCGGGCCACGGGGGGCCGATCGCGCGGTGGGCGAAGGTCAGGCGGTCCTTGAGGTCCTTCGCCTGCCGCGTCCAGGTCAGCAGGTCTTCGGTGCGCAGGCCGTGCAGGATGGCGGGGCGCACGTCGGCGTCCTTGAGCGGGGTGGCCGACAGCTCGATCGCGCCCAGGCGCTCGACCACGCGGGCGGACACGTCGCCGCGCCGCTCGCCCGGCGGCACCCGCCAGGCGACCTCTTCCTCGACCGTGACCGGCAGGGCCAGCCTGGCGATCTCCTCGTCGATCACCACGGCCTGGCGCACGCGGGCCGAGGCCGAGCCCGTGGGCCGGTCGGCGACGGCGATCGCCAGCCACGGCGCGGTGGACAGCCTGGAGCCGTCGGCGAGCTGGGCCTGCGTGCCCGACGCCATGAGATAGCCGCCGCCGCGCCGCCGCGCCACCCGTTCCGGGAACGCCAGCGCCACCGCCATCCCGGCCAGCGCGTCGTCACCCACCTCCCGCACGTCCGGCCCCTGGCCGGCGGCGCGGGCCAGGCGCCTGGTCTCCTGACGCCAGCGGGCCGCGAAGCCGGTGCCGCCCCTGCGGGCCGCACGCCAGACCTCGGCGAGGTCGTCGCCCGCATCCCTGGGCAGTTGCTCCGACAGCAGCGCGACCACCTCGGCGGCCCGCGGGCCGAGGTCGAGCAGCGCCCTGGCCAGGCGGGGGTGCACGCCGGCGAGCGCCATGCGCCGCCCGCGACCGGTCACCCGGCCGGCCTCCAGCGCGCCCAGCGCCTCAAGGGTGCGGACGGCGGCCGCCATCGCGGCGGGCGGCGGCCGGTCGAGGAGGGCCAGGCCGGTCGCCTCCGCCTCGCCCCAGCAGGCCGCCTGGAGGGCGAACCCGGTCAGGTCGGCCAGCGCGATCTCCGGCCGCGCGTGGTCGGCCAGGCGTTCGTGCTCGGCCGCCGTCCAGCAGCGGTACACGGCCCCGGGGGCCTCCCGCCCGGCGCGGCCGGCGCGCTGGTCGGCGGACGCCTTCGAGACCCGGACCGTGGTGAGCGAGCCGAGCCCCCTGGCGTGGTCGGTACGGGGTTCGCGGGCCAGCCCCGAGTCCACCACCACGCGGACGCCCGGCACCGTCAGGCTCGACTCGGCCACCGACGTGGCCAGCACAACCCGGCGGCCGGCCCCGGGCGACAGGACGGCGTCCTGGACGCGGGCCGGCGCCTGGCCGTGCACCTGGAGCACGTCGAGGTCGCCCAGCAGCCCCGCGACCCGGGCGATCTCCCCCACGCCGGGCAGGAAGCACAGCACGTCGCCGTCGCGCTCGGCGTACGCCCGCCGGACGACCGAGGCCACGTGCGACAGCAGCGCCGGATCGACGCGCAGGCCGTGGGGCGGCGCGACCGGACGCTCCGGCGGCGCCCACACGGTCTCCACGGGATGGGCCGTCCCCGAGGCGGCCACCACGGGCCCGCCGATCAGCAGGGACCAGGGGGCCGCGTCGGCGGTGGCCGAGGTGGCCAGCAGTCGCAGGTCGGGACGGAGGGTCTCGCGCACGTCGAGCAGGAACGCCAGGGCGGTGTCGGCGTCGAGATGGCGTTCGTGGCACTCGTCGAGCACGACCGCGTCGACCCCGGCCAGCTCCTGGTCGCGCTGGAGCCGCTGGAGCAGCACGCCGGTGGTGACGACCTCGACCATGGGGTTCGCGCCCGTGTGCCGCTCGCCGCGGATCGTGTAGCTGACGCCCATGCGCCGGGCCGCCGCGCGCACGGCCAGCCGCCGGGGCTCGGCGACCAGCACCCGCAACCCGGCCTCGGCCAGCGCCAGGGGCACGACCGTGGTCTTGCCGGTGCCGGGCGGCGCGGTGAGCACCGCCGTGCCGTGGCGCTCCAGCGTGGCCAGCAGCTCGGGGAGCGCGTCGTGGATCGGCAGCCGGTCAGGCGGGGGCATGCGAGGCCGACAGCACGGAGTCGAGCAGGCCGGGGAAACGCTCGTCGAGGTCGCCGCGGCGCAGGCTGATGTACTTGAGCCGGCCCTCCTGCTTGGAGACGATCACGCCGGCCTCGCGCAGCGAGCGGTAGTGGTGGGACGCCGTCGACTTGTGGACGCCGAGATCGTCGCCCGCGGCGGTGCACGTCATCTCGCCGAGGGTGGCCAGGCGGACCACGATCTCCAGCCGGACGGGGTCGGCGAGCGCGCGCAGGACCTCGGTGAGCTGGATGTCCTCCTTGGCGGGGTGCGGTAGCAGGCGCATGGTGGAACCCTACCTCGCTCTGATTGTTTGACAACTATCCAACTGTAATGACAGTTTGATGTCCGTCCAACTAATTGGCTGGAGGTTCCATGAGTTCCCGGCTCTATCCCCTTGCTGCCGGAAATTTCGCCATCGGTACTGGCATGTTCGTCACCGCCGGGCTGCTCACCCCCATCTCCGCGGACCTCGGGATCTCCACGTCCGCCGCCGGGCAGCTCATGACCGTGTTCGCCCTGGCGTACGCGGTGCTGTCCCCGCTGCTGGCCGCGCTCACCGCCCGCCTGTCGCGCAAGCGGCTGCTGCTGCTGGCGCTG
This sequence comes from Nonomuraea sp. NPDC049646, assembly GCF_044465525.1. Lineage (NCBI taxonomy): Bacteria > Bacillati > Actinomycetota > Actinomycetes > Streptosporangiales > Streptosporangiaceae > Nonomuraea > Nonomuraea sp. NPDC049646. Next base: position 63,573 of record NZ_JBITLU010000015.1, read on the forward strand.
GCCGTGTTCGTCGCGGGCAACGTGCTGACGGCGCTGGCTCCGACGTACCCGCTGGTCATGGCCACGCGGGTGGTGGCCGCGGCCGGCGCGGCGATGTTCACCCCGACCGCCTCCGGCGTGGCCAACGCGCTGACCTCGCCCGACCGGCGCGGGCGGGCGCTGGCGCTGGTGATGGGCGGGCTGACCGTCTCCTCGGCCGTCGGCGTGCCGCTGGGCACCTGGCTGGGCTCGGTCTCGGGCTGGCGGGCGACGTTGTGGCTGGTCGTCGGGCTCGGCGTGCTCGGCTTCGCCGGGGTGGCGGCGCTCGTGCCGGACGTCAGGGTCGCCGTGTCGGGACGGCTCGGCGAGCGGTTCGCGCCGCTGGCCGACCGGCGGGTGCTGGTGGTGCTGGTCACCCAGCTGCTGATGTTCGGCGCCGGGTTCACCGCCTACACCTACATCGGGTCGCTGTTCGACCTGCCGCTGCCGGCCGTGCTGTGGGCGTGGGGGCTCGGCGGCATCGTGGGCAACCAGCTCGGCGGACGCCTCACCGACGCCTACGGGCCGCGCAGGATGGTGCTGATCGGCCTGGCCGCCTCCACGGTCTTCATGGCGCTGATCCCCGTCGCGAACCTGGCCCTGCCCATCGCGCTGGTCTGGGCGTTCCTGTGGGGCGCGCTCGGCTGGCTGGTCGCGCCGGCCCAGCAGTTCAGGACGGTCTCCGCGGTGCCGGGCAACGTGCCGATCGGGCTCGGCCTGCTGTCGTCGGCCCAGTACGTCGGCCTGTTCGCGGCCGGCATCGCGGGCGGCGTGGCCCTGGACGCCTACGGCAGGGCCGGGGTGGTCGTGCTGGCCACCGGGCTCGGCGTGGCGGCGCTGCTGTTCACCCTGGCGACCTACCCGCGGGCGGCGGCGATCTCGTCGAGCGAGAGCGTGCCCGTCAGGTAACGCTGGACGTTGGGCGCGGTCAGCGCCGCGACCTGGCCGGCGGGCAGCGAGGCCAGCGGGTCGAGCCTGAGCAGGTAGCGGATCATGGCCAGGCCGAGCAGCTGCGAGGCCGCCAGCAGCGCGCGGACCTCGGGATGCCCGCCGGGCAGCCGGCGGGCGATCGGGGCGAGCAGCTCCCGGCCCAGCAGCTCCTTCAGCAGCGCGGCCGTCGCCGGGGTGGCGGCGGCCGCGTGCAGCACGGCCGAGAGTCGCGGGCCGTGCCGGGGGTCCTCCCACAACTCCAGGTAGCGGGTCACCAGGCGCTCGCCGATGCCGGACGCGTCGCCGTCGAGGGCGCCGACCATCAGCGCGACCGGCATGCTGGCCTTGATCGCTGCCTCGAACAGGCCGTCCTTGCTGCCGAAGAAGTGCATCACCAGCGCCGGATCGACGCCCGCGGCCCGCGCCACGGCCCTGATCGTGGTGCCGCCGTAGCCGTGGGCGGCGAAGGACTCCATCGCCGCCTCCAGGATCTCCTGCCTGGTCTGCGGGTTTCCCGGTCGTCTTCCGCGTTCCTCGGCCATGGGGCTATTCAACCACGTGGAATTCATCTACCCTCAAATTCAACATCGATGAACTCATCAGGTGGTGAAAATGCGCAGGATCATTGGCCTCGTGGTCGGGGTCGCGCTGCTCGGGATGGTGTTCGCCGGGTCGTTCCTCGGGGCCTTCCACGCGCCGGAACCGCACGGCGTGCCCGTCGCCGTCGTCGCGCCCGCCGAGCAGGTGCGGCAGCTCCAGAGCGGCATCGACGGGCGGCGGCCGGGGGCGTTCACGCTGAGCCCGTACGGGTCCGCCGCGGCCGCGCGGGCCGCGCTGCTGGAGCGCGAGGTGGATGCCGTGCTCGTGCCGGGGGAGGGCAGGCTGGTGGTGGCGAGCGCGGGCGGCCGCACCGGCGCCACGGTGATCACCGCCGCCTTCCAGGGGGCCGCGCAGGCGCAGGGCCGCGCCCTGACGGTCGAGGACGCCGTCCCGCTGCCGCCCGGTGACGCCGGCGGCATCTCCGGCATGTTCTACGTGCTCAGCGTGCTCCTGCCGGGGATCGCGCTGGCCGTCCTGCTCGCCCGGGTCGCGCCGGGCCTGGGCGCGGCGGCGCGGACGGGCGTCCTGGCCGTGGGCTCGCTGGTGGCGGGCACGGCCGTCGCGTGGCTGGCCGACGTGGTGTTCGGCGCGCTGCCGGGCAGCTTCGTCCCGCTGGTGGCGGTCTCGGCGGGCATCGCGCTGGCGGTCGGCCTGGTGGTCGCCGGGCTGGTCAAGGTCATCGGCACGCCGGGGGTGGGGGTGGCGGCGCTGCTGTTCGTCCCGATCGGGCTTCCGGCCAGCGGCGGGCCGCTCGGCGCCCGTTACATCCCCGAGTGGTACGCCGCCGTCGGCCGCGTCCTGCCCGTGGGCCCGGCCGCCGAGGCGGTGCGCAACACGGTGTTCTTCGGCGGGGCCGCCCTGTGGACGCCGATCGGGGTGCTGGCCCTGTGGGCGCTGCTCGGCCTGGTCCTGCTCGCCCTGCCCGGACGCCGGGCGCAGGCGGCCCCCGCCGCCCCGCGCACGCCGGTGGCCGTCTGATCTTCTCCGCCTCGGAGGTGACCTCCGGTCGCTCCGCAGGCGGACGACGGGTGGCGGCGGCGGCACGTACCGTCGCCGCCATGTTCAGGAACCAGGTGACCTTCCGCCGCGTCGCGGCGGGCACGTTGCTCATCGCGGCCCCGCTCCTGCAGCTCGTGGCCGTCGTCATCGACCCCGGCACGTGGGGCGACTCCCGCGAGGCGGTCAGCTACGGCGACAACCCCGCGCTGGCCCAGGCCGAGTCGGCGCTCTACCACTGGAGCTGGATGCTCATGGGCCTGGCGGCCATCGGCCTGGTGCACCTCACCAGGCGCAGGGCCACCGTGCTCGGCCACATCGCCGGGGCCGCGACGGCCATCGGCTACATCTCGACGTCGGCCCTGCTGATGATCGACCCCGTCGAGTGGTGGCTGGGCCGGCACAACCCGCCGGAGCAGGCGCAGAAGATCCTCGACGAGATGCTGAACCTGCCCGGCGTGATCTTCGGCTTCCAGATGCCGTGGATGTTCTTCGCCGTGCTGGGCCTGCCGCTGCTGGCCGTCGCCGTGTGGCGGGCCGGGTTCGTCGGCTGGTGGGTGCCGCTGCTCGTCTTCGTCGGGTACGTCGTCTCCTTCCCCATCGAGTACGGCCCCGTGACCGTGCTGTTCTGGGCCCTGCCCGTCGCCGGCCTCGGCTGGACCGGCCTGAAGGTGCTGCGCATGGGCGACGAGGCCTGGGCGGCCTACTACCCCTCGCCCGCCCTCGACCGGACGGGCGTGCCGGTCTAGGCCTGGGCCGGGATCCAGCCCAGGGTGACCGCCAGGATGACCAGGAAGCCCAGCACGATGCGGTAGATCACGAACGCGGTGAAACGGTGGGTGCTGATGTACTTCAGGAACCAGGCCACCGCCGCGTAGCCGACGGCGAACGAGATCAGCGTCGCCAGGATGGTGGGCCCCCACGCGGGGGCCTGCCCCTCGCCGATGTCCTTCAGCTCGAATGCCCCCGAGGCCAGCACGGCGGGGATGGCCAGCAGGAACGAGTATTTGGCGGCGTCCTCGCGGCGGTAGTCGAGCAGCAGGCCCGCGGTGATCGTGCCGCCCGAGCGGGAGACGCCCGGGATGAGGGCCAGCGCCTGCGCGAAGCCGTAGACGATGGCGTGGGTGAAGCTGAGGTGCTTCTCCAGCGTGAGCTTGTTGCGCGCGGTGCGGTCGGCGAACCACAGGATGCAGCCGAAGACGATCAGCGTCGTGCCCACCAGGCGCAGGTCGCGGAAGACGGTCTCGATCTGGTCCTTGAACACCAGGCCCAGCACGCCGATCGGGAGCGTGCCGACGATGACGTACCAGCCCATGCGGGCCGCCCAGTGGCCGCGCAGCTCCCGGTCCCACAACGAGCGGACCCAGGTGGAGACGATCTCCCACAGCTCCTTGCGGAAGTAGATGAGCACCGCGGCCTCGGTGCCGAGCTGGATGACCGCCGTGAAGGCCGCCCCCGGGTCCTGCCAGCCGAAGAAGGCCGAGACCACACGGATGTGGGCGCTGGAGGAGATCGGCAGGAACTCCGTGAGCCCCTGGATGAGCCCCAGCACCACCGCTTCGAGCCAGCCGATCACGACTACACCTTCCGGTTACGGGAGTGACCAGGGTGAGGTTAGCGGAAACGGGGGCCGCGCAGTTGCCCGCCCAGCAGGTTGAGCGGGCCGGGGGAGAGCCGGCCCGCTCCCGGGTCCGGCCACGCCACGACGGGGCCCCCGCTCAGCGTGCGGCCCACGCCGCGGCGTTGGCCCTGGCATAGTCGGCGAAGTCGCGGGCCGGACGGCCCAGCGCCTCCCGGACGCCGTCCGACAGGCGGGCGTTGCGGCCGTCGAGCACCTCGGTGAACAGCCCGGTCAGGCCCTCCGCCTCCCCGATCGGCACGCCCGCCGCCACCGCCCCGGCCACGTACTCCTCCGGCGTGACCTGGACGGAGGTGATCGTGCGGCCCGTGGCCTTCGACAGCTCGGCCGCCGCGTCGGCGAACGTCAGCAGCCTCGGGCCGGTCAGCTCGTACAGGCGGCCCGCGTGGCCGTCCTCGGTGAGCGCGGCCACGGCCACGTTGGCGATGTCGTCGGCGTCCACGAACGGCTCGGGCACGTCGGCCACCGGGATCGCCAGCACGCCGTCGAGCACCTGGTCGAGCAGGAAGCCCTCGCTGAAGTTCTGCATGAACCAGCCGCAGCGCACGATCGTCCAGCCGAGGCCGGACTCCCGCACGGTCCGCTCGCTCGCCTCCGCGCCCGGCTCGCCCCGGCCCGACAGCAGCACCAGCCGTCGCACCCCGGCCTGCGCGGCGAGCCGGGTGAGCTCCCGGACGTCCTCGTACGCGCCGGGCAACGCCAGGTCGGGGTAGTAGGACACGTACACGGACTCGACGCCGTCGAGCGCGGCGGCCCAGGTGGAGCGGTCCGCCCAGTCGAAGGACGGCGTGGCCGAGCGGGAGCCGATCCGCACGGGAAGGCCGAGAGAGGTGAGCCGGTCAGCGACACGGCGGCCGGTCTTGCCGGTTCCGCCCAGAACCAAAATCGTCATGCATCCAGTAAGCCGTCATACCCATAAGACTCTCCATGGTTGAGAAGCGCGATGCCATATGCGATCGTCTAGCCCATGGATCAGCTCGCGGCATTGCTCGACGGACCGAGAGCGCGGAGCGCCTTCCTGCTCCGGTCCATCCTCGACCCGCCGTGGTCGATGCGCATCCAGGACGAGGCCCCGCTCACGCTGGTGGCCCTGGTGTCGGGTGAGGCGTGGGTGCTGCCGGACAAGGGCGAGCCGGCCCGCCTCGAACCCGGGCAGGTGGCCATCCTGCGGGGGCCGGAGCCGTACGTGGTGGCCGACGCCCCCGGCACCGCGCCGCAGATCGTCATCCACCCCGGCCAGCGCTGCACCACCGTCGACGGCGAGTCGCTCTACCAGTCGATGGACCTCGGCGTGCGCACCTGGGGCAACGACCCGGCGGGCGGCACCGTGCTGATCACCGGCACGTACACGCTGGAGGGCGAGGTCAGCAGGCGCCTGCTCGACGCGCTGCCCCAGCTCCTCGTGCAGCCCGGCGGGCCGGTCATCGCGCTGCTCGGCGCCGAGATCGTCAAGGACGACCCGGGCCAGTCCGCGGTCCTCGACCGGCTGCTCGACCTGCTGCTGATCGCCGTGCTGCGGTCGTGGTTCGCCACGCACGAGGCGCCCGCCTGGTACCGCGCGATGGGCGACCCGATCGTGGGCAGGGCGATGCGGATGTTGCACAACAACCCCGCCCACCCCTGGACGGTCGCCGCCCTCGCCGCCGAGGTGGGGGTCTCCAGGGCGGCGCTGGCCAGGCGGTTCACCGACCTGGTGGGGGAGCCGCCGATGTCCTTCCTGACCGACTGGCGGCTCGCCCTCGCCGCCGACCTGCTGCGCGAGCCCGACGCCACGATCGGCTCGGTGGCCAGGAAGGTCGGCTACGGCAGCCCGTTCGCGCTGAGCGCGGCCTTCAAGCGCGTACGCGGCGTCAGCCCCCAGGCGCACCGGGCCGGGGCGGCGAGGTGAAGCCCCTGCTGCTGCTCGACGTCGACGGCGTGCTCAACCCGATGGGCCGCCCCACACCCGACTTCCGGCGCTACCGCTGCACGATCGGCACCGAGGTCTACACCGTGCACCTCAACCCCCGCCACGGCCGCCGCCTCCTCGACCTGGCCCTGACCACGGGCGCCGAGCTGGTCTGGGCCACCACCTGGGAGCAGCACGCCAACGAGTGGATCTCCCCCAGGATCGGCCTGCCCACGCTGCCGGTCGTCACCATGGGCCCCGAGCGGACCAGGACCGAGCACGGCGAGATGTTCAAGACGCCGCACGTCGCCGCGTACGCCGGGCGGCGGCCGTTCGTGTGGTTCGACGACCAGGTGTGGGCGCAGGACGAGCAGTACCTCAGGGTGCATCAGGGTCTGGAGAATTTCCTGTTGATCCACGTCGATCCCAGGCATGGACTGACCAGGGAACATCTGGGCATGGCTCATGAGTGGCTGACCCTTACAGGGTTTTCTCAGGGTCCCTAGCGGGATATCGGCGGCGCTGCTGTCCGTTTTACCGGTAGGTCATCACGACACGGAGGAACAGCATGTACCGCTCAAGGGAGCACAGGATTCTGGCCGGCGTCTGCGGCGGGCTCGCCGACAAGATGGGCCTGCCCCCGACCCTCGTCCGCATCCTCTGGCTGCTGCTGTCGCTCATCCCCGGGCCGCTGTGGGTGGTCTACGTCGCCATGTGGATCCTCGTCCCGGAGGAGCCGAGGGGCTACTCCCACTGACGCGTGACCGGCGGGCCGCACCGGCGGCCCGCGGCCGCCGGGCCACCGCGCCCGGGGTGCGTGCGCCGGTGTCCGGGAGGCGTCCTATCCTCGAAGGATGAGGGCAAGGCCGCTGACACTTCTCCAGGACGATCTGGTCGACTACGACACGGCGATGGAGCGCATGACCGACCTCGTCGGGCAGCGCCAGCGGGACGAACGGCCGGACACGCTCTGGCTGCTCAGCCACCCGCCCGTCTACACCGTCGGCCGGCGCACCCCCGCCGAGCACCTGCCCGACCCCGCGCGCGGCATCCCCGTGCTGGAGACCGGGCGCGGCGGGCAGCTCACCTACCACGGCCCCGGCCAGCTCGTGGGCTATCTCATCGTCAAGCTCGGCGAGGACGAGGGCATCGTCGACTACGTGCGCGAGGTCGAGCTGCGCCTGGTCGAGGCCCTCGGCAAGCTCGGCCTGCCCGCCGAGCGGCGGGACACCCCGCCGGGCTCGGAGCTGCTGACCGGCGTCTGGACGTCCGCGACCGGCCGCAAGATCATCTCGATCGGCATGCGCCAGAGCAGGGGCGTCACCAGCCACGGGTTCGCCCTCAACGTCGACGGCGACCTCACGCCCTGGAACTGGGCGGTGGCCTGCGGCATGCCCGACGTGGACATGACCTCGCTCAAGCGCGAGCTGGGCGACATCACCATGCAGGACGTGCGGCCCGCCGTGGCCGCCGCCTTCGAGGCGTCCTGACCGCTCAGCGGGGAGTGGCCAGCCCGGCCACGACCATGTGCTTGAGCAGGTCGTAGCTGTCGTCGAGCAGCTCGGGCAGGCCGAACCCGCCCGACGCCTCCAGCACCGCGAACCCGTGCGCCGCCGCGCGCAGGCAGCGGGCCGCGTGGATCGCGCCGGAGCCGTCCAGCCCGTAGCCGCGCAGCGCCGCGAGCACGATGCCGACCAGGCGCTCGCCCGCCGCCTGCGTGCCGGGGTTCGGCTGCTGGATGACCACCGCGTAGCGGTGCGGGTGGCGGGTGACGTAGGCGCGCCAGGCGTCCATGAGCGCGCCGACGGCCTCCTCGCCCGAACGGCCCAGCACCGCCTGGCCCAGCGCGTCGGAGATCTCGTCGGTGATCCGCACCGACAGCAGCTCGCGCAGCTCGGCCAGGTTGCGCACGTGCTTGTACAGCGACGGCGTCGCGACCCCGGCGCGGGCCGCCAGGGCCGAGAGCGTCAGGGCTTCCGGGCCGCCCTCGTCCACCACGCGCACCGCCAGGTCGACGACCGTGTCCTGGGACAACGCCGCCCTAGGCATGGACGCGCTCCTTGACGAACGACGTCACCGCGGCGGCCACCTGCGCCGGGAACTGGGCATGCGGGTAGTGGCCGGCGCCCTCGATCATGGCGATCCGGCCGCGCCCGGCGGGCATGGCCGCCACGATCCCCTCCGCCTCGGCGCGCGGGTCGGCCCAGTCGGGGTCGAGCGTGCCCATCACGACCAGGACGTCGCGGGTCAGGTCGGGGAGCCGCGCGCCGGCGTCGGTGGGGGCGGCCTGGCCCATCCTGGCGACCGCGGCCATCCGGCCGGGCCGGCGCAGGTCGGCTTCGAGCGCCGCGACGTACTCGGCGTGGTCGGCGGGCTTGACGCCGGGCATGGCGTGGTCGAAGTACTTCTTCCACAGCCCGACGCTGCGCAGGATCGCCGCGCCGAGCAGCAGCATGACGCCCTTGCGGTGGCGGGCGTCGCGCAGCAGGCCGCCGGCGTCGAGCCGCTGCGCCCGGGTGAACGGGCCGAGCTCCACCACGGCGCTGACCAGCTCGGGCGCCTGCGCGGCGGCGATCGTGGCGGCCCCGCCCGCGAACGAGTGGCCCACCAGGACCGCCGGGCCGCCCAGGTGGCGGACCAGCGCGAGGAGGTCGCCCGCGACGTCGGTGCGGGTGTGGGAGGGCCATTCGGCGCTGGACTCGCCGTGGCCGCGCAGGTCTGTGGTCGCCACCCGGAAACCCGCCGCCACCAGCTCCGGCGCCAGGAACCTGAAGGCCCGCCGCCCGTCGCCCATGCCGTGCGCCAGCAGCACCAGCGGCCCTTCGCCGGTCACGTCATAGGCGAGCTGCCCGCCCTCGACCTTCAGGAACTCGGTCATGTCCAACCCCTTCGGCTAACTCTTATAGCTCTAAAGCTAAAGCCTTTAGCCAAGAGGTGTCAAGCGCCGGAAAGACGGCGGGCACGGCCGGACCGGCCGTGCCCGCCTGGTGGAAATCAGGAGATCGGCGCCTCGTCGATCGTGCGGCGCGGGCCGGTGAACCAGTGCCTGGCCGACAGGCTCCACCACAGCCAGATGCCGATCAGCACGACGCCGACCGCGATCGGCGCGTAGTTGACCGACGTCCAGGTGAAGTCCTTGTTGCCCGGGACGCCGGCCGGGGAGAACGGCATGACGAAGTAGACCGACACGATGACGATCTCGACGCAGGCGATCCAGCCCAGCACCCGGTACTTGCGGCCGAGCGTCCACGGGCCGGGACGGAAGGCGTCGCCCATGCGCAGGCGCAGCCAGATCGGGATGAGGAACGCCAGGTAGAGGCCGATGACCGCGATCGACACGACGGCGTAGAAGGCGACCGGGGTCGTCGAGCCGGCCGGGGCGTACAGGGCGGGCAGGGTGATCAGGGCCGCGATGAGGCAGCCGGCCAGGATCGCGTTGACCGGCGTGCGGTTGCGGTCCACCTTCGACCACAGCCGCCAGCCGGGCACCGCGCCGTCGCGCGAGAACGCGTACGTCATGCGCGACATCGAGGTCACGCAGCTCATCCCGCAGAAGAACTGGCCGATCGTGGAGATCGCGAAGATCGCGGTGGCCAGCGGGGAGGAGAGCGCGGTCTCGAAGATGGCGCCGACGAAGCCGGACTGCTTGTTGATCTCGTCCACGTTCGTCGCGGCGAACAGGAACGCCAGCAGCAGGATCCAGCCGCCGATCGCCGAGTAGAAGATCGACTGCCACAGGCCGCGGGCGGCCGTCCTGGCCGCGCCCTGCGTCTCCTCCGACACGTGGGCGCAGGCGTCGAACCCGGTGATCGTGTACTGGGTGAGCAGGAAGCCGAGCGGGAGCACGTACAGCCAGAAGGGCACGCCGCCGTCGCCGTCGCCGAAGCCCGAGTTGTTGATCGTGCCGCCGAACACGAAGCCGAGCGACTGGTGCTCCGACGGCGCGAAGACCAGGATCGCCACGATGACGACCGCGCCCGCGACGTGCCACCACACGCTGATGTTCTGCAGCAGCGAGATGAGCCGGTGGCTGAAGATGTTGATGAGCGCGTGCAGGATGAGGATGATCACGAACAGCAGGAACGCCTGGGGGAGCGTCCCCTCCCACGCGCCGCCGGTCAGGCGGCTGATCGTGATGTTGAGGAACGTGGCGCAGCCGTAGTCGACCGACGCGGTGACCGCGATGAGGCCGATCAGGTTGAGCCAGCCGGTGAACCAGCCGTGGATCGGCTTGCCCATGGTGGCGGCCCACCAGTAGATGCCGCCCGCCGTCGGGAACGCCGAGACCAGCTCCGACATGCAGAAACCGATGATCAGGATGAACGCGGAGATCAGCGGCCAGCCCCACGAGATGGCGATGGGGCCGCCGTTGTTCCAGGCCTGCCCGAAGGTCGTGAAGCAGCCGGCGAGGATCGAGATGATGGAGAAGGAGATCGCGAAGTTGGAGAAGCCGCTCCAGGTCCGGGCCAGCTCCTGCTTGTAGCCGAGCTCGGCGAGTCGCCTGGAATCCTCTTCGAGTGACATGAGGTCTCCCTGGGGGGCGCGGAGGACGCTCTGTTTGGTCTAGGTCTAGACCATTTCTTCCCGAGGGACAAGGCGTGACAGGTGAGTTTCGATGTGGTCAGGAAAGACCGTCTCCCGCCGGGCCGACGTCGAGCACGACCTTCCCCGTGACCGTGCGGTCGAGCTGGGCCGCGGCGGCCTCGTCCAGGCGGTCCCACGGCACGCGGCGGCCGATCTCGACGGTCAGGTCGCCGGCGGCCACGAGGCCGAGCAGGAAGGCCAGGTCGGGGCCGGGGGCGCTGACGTCGCCGAAGGAGTTCATCGAGCGGGCGGGGCCGAGGGAGAAGGTCGAGCCGGGCGGGAAGACGGCCGGCTGCCCGCCGGCCCAGCCGACGCTCTGGAGGTTGCCGCCCGGCTTGAGCAGGCCCCAGGCGGTCACCAGGGCCGGGCCGCCGACCAGCTCGATCACGACGTCCACGGGGGCCACGCCGTCCAGGGCGGTCACGACGTCCACGTCCGGGCCGAGGGCCGAGGCGCGGGCGGGGGAGCTCACCGAGGCGACGACGTGCGCCCCGGCCAGCCTGGCGAGCTGCACGGCCAGCCGCCCGACCGAGCCGGACGCGCCCGTCACGAGGACGCGCGACCCGAGGGCGACGCCGGCGGCGCGCAGGGAGCGCAGGGCCGACAGGCCGGACATCGGCAGGGCGGCGGCCACCGCCAGGTCCACCCCGTCGGGCACCACGGCGAGCGAGCCGGTGTCGAACGCCGCCCGCTCCGCCCACGCCCCCGCCCCGAACGCCGCCACCCGCGCGCCCTCGGCCGGGCCCGTGCCGTCGGCGGCGGGCCGCAGCACCACCCCGGCGGCGTCGTAGCCGAGCACGACGCCCTCCGGCAGGCGGTCCATGTGCCGCAGCTCGCTGAAGTTGACCGACGTCCGCCGCACCTCGACGAGTGCCTGTCCGGCCTCGGGAACGGGCTCGGGGACGTCGGCGAGCCGTCCCACGGCCCCCGGGCCGACCACCAGTGCGCGCATACGACATCCTCCCGGAACCATGCGGACCGGCGGTCCGCTTCATCGCCGGGATACTATGGGGACCGACAGTCCGGTTGCAAGGAGGGGCCTTGGTGCGATCAGACGCGACCCGCAACAGGCAGGCGATCCTGCGGGCCACCGAAGAGCTCCTGGACGCCCACGGCGCCGAGCACATCTCGCTCGACCGGGTGGCCGCGGCGGCCGGGGTGGGCAAGGGCACGCTGTTCCGCCGCTTCGGCAGCAGGACCGGCCTGTTCCAGGAGCTGCTGGCCGAGCGCGCCGCCGCCCTGGCCGAGGCCATCGAGTCGCCCGGCTCGCCGCTCGGGCCGGGGACGCCGCCGCGGGAGCGGCTGCTGGCGTTCCTGGACGAGCTGGCCGGGCTGGCCGAGCGCAACCTGGCGCTGTTCGCCGCGCACGAACGGGCCTGCGCGGCCGACAAATACCGCGACCCCACCTACCTGCGGTGGCACGCCCACGTGACGGGGCTGGTCGGGGCGGCGGCGCCGGGGCTCGACGCCGGGTTCGCCGCCCACACGTTGCTGGCCTCCTTCGACGCCGACCTCGCCCGGCACGTGATGGCCGAGGGCGGCGCCGACCGGCTCAGGGCCTCGGTGCGCGGCGTCGCCGAGGCCCTGCTCCGCACCTGAGGCCCTGCCCCGCGCGCAGGCTCTGCTTCGCGCTTCAGGCCCTGTTCCGCGCCCGCCGAGGGGCCGAGGCGACAGCGGGATGACGTGCCGCGGTCAGGCCGAGAAGGCGTCCGTGACGGCCTGGCAGAAGGCCTTGAGGTCGTCCGGTTTGCGGCTGGTGACCAGGGTGTTCGGGCCGTCCGTGCAGACCACGACCTCCTGGTCCTTCCAGGTCGCGCCGGCGTTGCGCAGGTCGGTCTGCAGGCTCGGCCAGGACGTCAGCGTGCGCCCGCGCACGACGTCGGCCTCGACCAGCGTCCAGGGGGCGTGGCAGATGGCGGCCACCGGCTTGCCGGCGTCGAAGAAGGCGCGCGCGAACCGGACCGCCTGCGGCACCGTGCGCAGGAAGTCGGGGTTGGCGACGCCCCCGGGGAGCAGCAGGGCGTCGAAGTCGCCGGGGTCGGCGTCGTCCACCGTGGCGTCCACGGTGAAGGTGTCGGCCTTGTCCAGATGGTTGAACGCCTGGATCCGCCCCGAGGACGTGGAGACCAGCCGGGGCGTGCCGCCCGCCTGCTTGACCGCCTTCCACGGCTCGGTGAGCTCCACCTGCTCGACTCCTTCGGGAGCGACCAGGAACGCGATGGTCTTGCCGTTCGACATGACTGTCCCTTCGTTTTCGCCTCCCCTATCCGGACGCCGCCGAAGTATGCGCTCATTACCCCTGGGGGGTATATAGTGGGCCGCGAAGCCGAGAGAAGAGGAGTTCGGACATGGTGATCACCGCGTACCAGGTCGAGGGCATGACCTGTGGCCACTGCGTCAGCTCGGTGCGGGCCGAGGTCGGCAAGGTCGACGGGGTCCAGGCGGTCGAGGTCGACCTCGCGGCCAAGGAGATGGTCGTGACCAGCAGCGCGCCGATCGACCAGGCCGTCATCGAGTCGGCCGTCGTCGAGGCCGGCTACGAGCTGGGCGGCGGCCGGGAACTGCTGCCGCAGGCCGGGTCGTGCTGCGGCTCGGGCGGCTGCCACTGACCCCTCAGGGGGATCGGCGCCGAGCCCACAGGGTGTGCGCGGCGCACGCGGCGGCCGCGCCGACGGCGTACCAGAGCAGGTCGGGCGGGTTGAAGGTGCTGCCCAGCAGTGGCCGCAGGACTGCCGGGATCTCACCGAGCTGGGCGAACTCGATCGCCCAGCTCAGCCCGCCCGACGCCAGGGCGGCTGCCCACGGCCGCACCCGCGGCAGCGCCAGCACGACGAGCGCGTAGATCAGTACGGTGTAGAGCGCGTCGCCCGCGTACTTGGGCACGGGCCCGTCCCACCACACCCGGACGGCGAGCCCCGCCACGACGGTCGCGACGGCGGCGAGGAGAACGGGCAGGCGGGGCACCCGATCACGGTAGTGCCAAGCCTACTGAAAATTTACACCGCAGAAGGAAACGAGAATGAAACAATTTTCCGCGACTCGTTGACACGCGGTCTCCGTATGGTGTGCCTTCATCTACACAGGAATCCCCCGCCTGAAGGTGAGGCATCATGAGGAAATGGTTCGCACGCCTGGCTGTGCTGGGCGTAGCGCTGTTAGTGGCCGGCCAAGGCGCCACGGCGGCCCAGGCCCAGGAACCTGCGGCGGGGAAGAAGATCCTACGCGTCGGCGCCACCCAGGCGATGGACTCCATGAACCCGTTCCTGGCGGTCCGGCTGGTCTCCACCGCGATCCAGCGCACGATGTACGGCTTCCTCACCGTCCCTGACTCCAAGACGCTCCAGCCCAGCCCCGACCTGGCCGAGTCGTGGACGACGTCCGACGACGGGCTCACCTGGACGTTCAAGATCCGTAACACCAAGTGGTCCGACGGCCAGCCGGTCACGGCCGAGGACGCCGCCTGGACGTTCAACAAGATGATGACGGACGAGGCGGCCAAGACGGCCAACGGCCCCGCCGTGGAGAACTTCGCGAGCGTCACCGCCAACGGCCAGGACCTGATCATCAAGACCAAGGCGCCGCAGGCGTCCATGCTGGAGAACCCGGTCCCGATCATGCCCAAGCATGTGTGGGAGAAGGTCACCGACATGGCCAACTACGAGGCGGAGACGTACCCGACCGTGGGCAGCGGCCCGTACATCGCGGTCGAGCACAAGAAGGACCAGTACGTCAAGCTGCAGGCCAACCCCAACTACTGGCGGGGCAAGCCGAAGGTCGACGAGCTCCAGTTCATCTTCTACGACAACCCGCAGGCCGCCATCGCCGGGCTCAAGAAGGGCGACATCGACCTGCTCGGCCGGATGACGCCGCCGGAGTTCCAGGCGATCGAGAACGACCCGAACATCGAGGCGTGGAACACCCAGGGCAGGCGGGCGTCGTACCTGCAGATCAACCACGGTGCCACGACCACCGACAACAAGCCCATCGGCGACGGCCATCCGGCGCTGAAGGACCCGAAGGTGCGCCAGGCGCTGCACTTCGCCATCGACAAGCAGAAGCTGGTCGACGAGGTGCAGGGCGGGCTGGCCAAGCCCGCCGACGGCTCGATCATCCCGCCCATGTACAAGGACTTCTTCTGGGAGGCGACGGGCGAGGACAAGGTCACCTACGACGTGGCCAAGGCGAACAAGATCCTCGACGACGCCGGCTACAAGAAGGGCGCCGACGGCGTCCGGACGATGCCCGACGGCAAGCGCAAGCTGGAGTTCCGCTTCAGCATCCACACCGACACGCCGATCGAGGACAAGCTCGCCGAGTACCTGACCGGCTTCTGGAAGGAGATCGGCATCACGCTGACCACCCAGAAGCTCGACTCCAGCAAGTTCACCGAGGAGACCGGCGTCACGGCGCTGTTCGACATCGCGATCAGCGGCTGGTCGGTCAACCCCGACCCCGAAGAGGTCCTGGCCACCCACCTGTGCAGCCGCAGGCCGGCGCCGGGCGGCGAGGGCGGCGGCACCGAGTCGTTCTACTGCGACCCGACCTTCGAGAAGCTCTACCAGGAGCAGCTCAAGGAGCTCGACCGGCCCAAGCGCGCCGAGCTCATCAAGCAGATGGAGCAGCGGCTCTACACCGACGCCCCCGTCATCGCGATCTACTACACCAACGACCTTGAGGGTTACCGCAAGGACCGGATCACCAGCATCACCCCGATCCCCGAGGACAAGGGCCTGCTGTACGGCGGCAGCGGCTACTGGCCGTTCTACACGGCCGACGTCAAGGCGACCGCGGCCGGCGGCTCGGCCTCCGACGGCGGCTCCGGCTCCAACACCGGTCTCATCGTCGGCGTGGTCGGCGGCGTGGTGGTCATCGGCCTCGTGGCCTTCCTCCTGACCAGGCGGCGCAAGAGCGCCGCGGACGAGCGCGAATGACCACACCGCTCGAAGCAGCAGAGCCCGCCGCCGTCCAGGCGGCGGGCCCTGGTGAGGACCGCCCCGCTCGCCACGGCACGCTGAGGTACGCGTTGTCGAAGGCCGGCGGGGCGCTGTTCAGCATCGCCGCGGTGATCGTCGGGACGTTCTTCGTCTTCCGCATGCTGCCCGGCGATCCGGTGCGGAACCTGGCGCAGGGCCGCAACATGACCCCGGCGCAGCTCGACATGGAACGTCACCGGCTCGGTCTCGACAAGCCGGTGCTCGACCAGTTCTTCGACTTCGTCGGCAAGACGCTCAGGCTCGACCTGGGCACGTCGTACGAGTACAAGCGGCCGGTGCTCGACCTCATCGGCGAGCGCATCGGCCCGACGCTGCTGCTGGCCGGGACCGGGCTGGTCATCGCGGTCAGCCTGGGCATCTGGCAGGGCACCAGGGCCGGATGGCAGCGGGGGAGCCGGTTCGACCGCTTCTCCACCGGTCTGTCGCTGGTGTTGTGGTCGGTGCCGACGTTCTGGCTCGGCCTGCTGCTGATGATGGTGCTCGGCGTGGGCATCGGCCCGATCCCCGGCATCTTCCCCTTCCGCGGCATCGAGAGCGTCGATGCGCCCGACGGGTTCGCGTACCTGCTCGACGTGGCCTCGCACATGGTGCTGCCGTGCCTGACCCTGGTCGCGGTGATCTACGCCCAGTACCTGCTGGTCATGCGGTCGTCGTTGCTGGAGGAGGTCAGCCAGGACTACGTCACCGTGGCCCGTGCCAAGGGCCTGCGCGACGACGAGGTGCGCCGCCGCCACGCGGTGCCCAACGCCCTGCTGCCCACGGTGACGCTGGTCTTCATGCGCATCGGCTTCGTGGTCGGCGGCGCGGTCACCGTGGAGACGATCTACACCTGGCCGGGCCTCGGGCAGCTGTTCTACCGGGCGGTCCGGGTCCCGGACTTCACGCTCATGCAGGGCACGTTCATGCTCATCACCGTGGCCGTGATCCTCATGAACACGCTGGCCGACCTGCTCTACCACGTTCTCGACCCGAGGGTGAGGTCGGCATGACGAGTGTCGCTGCCACGCGCAGGCGGCAGGCGCTGAGCAACTTCTGGACCGACTTCCGCCGGCACCGCGCCGGGGTGGCCGGGATGGTCGTGCTGCTGGTGGCCGTGGTGCTCGCGCTGGTCGCGCCGCTGTTCATCGACGAGGGCGTGACGAGCGTCATCGACGCCCCCGGCGACGAGTTCGACGCGCCCAGCCTGGCCTTCCCGTTCGGCACCGACGAGTCGGGCCGGTCGATCCTGCTGATGATCTGGTGGGGCTCGCGCGCCTCGCTGCTCATCGGCTTCCTCGCCGCGCTGCTCAGCATCGTGATCGGCATGGTCATCGGCATCGCCGCCGGGCACTTCGGCGGCTGGCTCGGCGGCGCGCTGATGCGGGTCACCGACTGGTTCCTGGTGCTGCCCTCGCTGGTGACCGCGCTGGTGCTGGCGGCCATCCTCGGCGGCAGCACGTTCACCATCATCATGGCGATCGGCGTCACCACCTGGCCGTCCACGGCCCGGCTGATCAGGGCGCAGACCTTCGCCGTCGAGGCCCGGCCCTACATCGAACGCTCCAAGGCGCTCGGCGGCGGCCACTGGCACATCACCACCCGGCACGTCCTGCCCAACGTGGCGCCGCTGCTGCTGGCCAGCACGACGCTGGAGGTGGCCAGCGCGATCGTCACCGAGTCGACGCTGGCCTTCCTCGGCGCCAGCGCGAACAAGACGTCGTGGGGCACGATGCTGCGCGGCTCCTACGACTACGGCGCGGCCAACGAGGGCGCGTGGTGGTACATCATCCTCCCCGGTCTGGCCATCCTCGTGGTCGTCATGGCGTTCACCCTCGTCGGACGGGCGCTGGAGGCCGTGCTGAACCCAAGGCTCAGGAGGGCGGCATGAGTCTCCTCGAACTGGACGACCTGTCGGTGACCTACCGCATCGCGTCGGGCGAGGTGCCCGCGGTGCGCGGCGTGTCGCTGACCCTCGACCCCGGAGCGGCGCTCGGCGTGGCCGGCGAGTCCGGGTCCGGCAAGTCCACGCTGGCCATGGCGCTGCTCAGGCTCCTGCCCAAGAGCACGCGCGTCGGCGGCCGGATCCTGCTCGACGGCGACGACGTCCTCACCATGAAGTGGGGACGCATGCGGGCCGTGCGCTGGGCCGAGGCCTCGATCGTGTTCCAGGGCGCGCAGCACGGGCTCAACCCCGTGCGCCGGATCGGCGAGCAGATCGCCGAGCCGCTGCTCGTCCACGGCCTGGCCAAGCCGGACGGCGCCCGCAAACGCGTCGGCGAGCTGCTCGAACAGGTCGGCCTGCCCGCCTGGCGGGCCCGCAGCTACCCGCACGAGCTGTCCGGCGGCCAGCGGCAGCGCGTGATGATCGCGATGGCGCTGGCCTGCTCGCCGCGCCTGATCATCGCCGACGAGCCCACCACCGCGCTCGACGTGATGGTCCAGGCGCAGGTCCTGACGCTGATCAAGGAGCTGATCGCCGAGCACGGCATCTCCCTGATCATGATCTCGCACGACCTGTCGGTGCTGGCCGACGTCTGCGACCGGCTCGCGGTCATGTACGCCGGCCGCGTGGTCGAGCACGGCCCCTCCCGCGAGGTGTTCCACGACGCCCGCCACCCCTACAGCCGGGCGCTGGCGGCCGCGTTCCCCACTGTGGGCGACCCGGTCTCGCGGCTGGCCCCCAAGGGGCTCGGCGGCGACCCGCCGGACCCGATGCAGCTC
This sequence comes from Nonomuraea sp. NPDC049646, assembly GCF_044465525.1. Lineage (NCBI taxonomy): Bacteria > Bacillati > Actinomycetota > Actinomycetes > Streptosporangiales > Streptosporangiaceae > Nonomuraea > Nonomuraea sp. NPDC049646. The sequence goes on from NZ_JBITLU010000015.1 coordinate 81,922, forward strand.
CCCACCGGCTGCGCGTTCCACCCGCGCTGCCCGGTCGCGCTGGACGAATGCGCGGGCCTGGACGTCGAGCTGTGGCCCGCCGGTCCCCGCCACGCCGCGGCCTGCGTGCACGTACGCTCCAAGGAGGAGGTCGAGGCTTCATGACCGAGACGCAGACCGCGGCCGAGACCGTCTCGACGGGCAAGGGCGCGCTGCTGGAGGCCCGTGACCTGCACGTCGCGTTCTCCTCGCGGGGCCGCAGCGCCCGCGCCGTCGACGGCGTCAACCTGGCGATCGGCCAGGGCGAGATCGTGGCCCTGGTCGGCGAGTCGGGCTGCGGCAAGACCACGCTGGCCCGCACGCTGCTCGGCCTCGAACGCCCCACGTCCGGCGAGGTCCGCTACGACGGCTCCGCGCTGAACTACGGCTCCAAGGCGCTCAGGGCCTACCGCCGCCAGGTCCAGCTCGTCCTGCAGGACCCGATGGGGTCGCTCAACCCCCGCCAGACCGTCTACGAGGCGGTCGCCGAGGGGCCGCGCATCCACGGCCTGCCCGACGAGGAGGAGATCGTGGCCTCCGCCCTGTCCAGGGCCGGGCTGCGGCCGCCCGAGCGGTTCTTCCTGCGTTACCCGCACGAGCTGTCCGGCGGGCAGCGGCAGCGGGTCGTGATCGCCGGCGCGCTCGCCCTCGACCCGAAGGTGCTGATCGCCGACGAGCCCGTGGCCTCGCTCGACGCCTCCGTGCGCGGCGAGATCCTGGCGCTGATGCTCAAGCTCAAGACCGACCTCGGCCTGTCGGCCCTCGTCGTCACCCATGACCTCGGCCTGGCCTGGAACATCGCCGACCGGGTCGCGGTCATGTACCTGGGGCGGATCGTCGAGTCGGGGCCGGTGGAGCAGGTGCTGACGGCGCCGCGGCATCCGTACACGCAGGCGCTGATGTCGGTGCTGCCGGAGTCGCCCGAGCGGATCGTGCTGACCGGCGAGCCGCCGGACCCGACCAGGGTGCCGGGTGGCTGCCGGTTCCACCCCCGCTGCCACGTGCTGGCCTCCGGCCGAGCGGCGGAGGCGGGCGTGGACGCGGCCTGCCGGTCGCAGGCGCTGAGCATCCTGCCCGCGGTCCCCGACGCCCAGGCCGCCTGCCACTACGCGGCGGTCAGCGGGTAGCTCACCCGCGGAACGCGTCGGCGTGCTCGCGCGCCCACTCGGCGAAGTCACGCGCGTCCCGGCCGGTGATCTCCCGGACGGTCGGGACGACCGTGTAGCCGACCTCCGGCGTGTTGCCCAGCGCGCCGACCAGGAACTCGACGGTCTGCTCGCCCATGCCGTCGGCGCGCCACTTGGCCCGCGCCTCGTCCACGGTGAGCTCGACGAAACCGACGTCCCTGCCGACGGCCTCGGCCAGGACGGCGACCTTCTCCCGCAGGCTGAGCGCGCGCGGGCCGGTCAGCACGTACGTCCGGCCGCCGTGGCCGCCCTCGGTCAGGACCTTCGCGGCCACCGCGGCGATGTCCCGCTCGTGCACCAGGGCGCTCAGCCGGTCGCCGAACGGCTCCTTGATGACGCCTTCCGTCCTGATCGTGTGCGCCCACCACTTGAGCGTGTTGGCCATGAACTCGACCGGGTGGAGCAGCGTCCACTCCAGGTCGGTGGCGGCGAGCGCCTGCTCCAGCGCGCCGTCCTCGCGGCCGCCGAGCACGGTGACCCGGCGGACGCCGGCGTCGGCGGCCAGTTCGGCGAGCCCGGCGCCGTCGGGCAGCGGGGCGTAGTCGTCGCCGGCGAAGTTGATGAAGTGCACCCCGGTGACGCCCTCGAAGGCGGCGGCCAGGGAGGCCGGTTCGGCGAGATCGCCGCCGACGACCTCGACGCCCTCGGGAAGGGCGGCCCCGGCGGGGTTCCTGGTGAGGGCGCGCACCTTCTGACCGGCCTGGAGCAGCTCCTCGACGACGAGGCGGCCGACGGTCCCGGTGGCACCGGTGACGAGGATGGTCATGTGAAGCCCCACTTCTTTCGGAACGGAATGTTCTGCTCTTATAGTAGCAGAACGGAACGCTTCATTCCGAGTAATTCTTGAGCCGGATCGCCACGGCCGCCCGGTGGATCGCCCCCGCGATCCGCTCGACGACCTTCTCCTTGCCCGGCAGGTACGGCAGCAGCTTGAGCATCCTGAGCTGGAACCACAGCGCCAGCCGTGAGCCCATCACCATGCCCCTGACGTTCACCGGCCCGAGCTCCTGGTTGACCCGGACGAACTCCCGCATCTCCCGCTCGTAGCCCGCCGCGCCGCCGCCCCCGGCCAGCTCGCCCGCCAGCACGTACGCGCCCACGATCGCCAGGCTGGTGCCCTGTCCCGAGGCCGGCGAGGCGCAGTAGGCGGCGTCCCCGAGCAGCACGACCCGGCCCTTCGACCAGCTGTCCATGTGCACCTGGCTGACCGAGTCGAAGTAGAAGTCGTCGGCGTCGCGCACCGCGCCGAGCAGCGCCGGCACCTCCCACTCGACCCCCGCCATGGCCTCGGCCAGCAGGTCCTTCTGGCGGCCGGTGTCGCGGTGGTCGTAGGCCAGCGGCTGGGAGGCCCACATGAACAGCGCCTTGGCGGCGCCGTCCTGGCGGGTGCTGTACACGTTGGCGGTGCGGCCGGGGGCGGCGTGCACGGCCTCCTCGCGGTCCAGGCCCAGGGTGTTGGGGACGGTGGAGATCGAGACGTAGTAACCCAGGTCGCGGACGAACCGGGAGTCCTCCCCGAACACGATCCTGCGGATGTTGGAGCGCATGCCGTCCGCGCCGACGATCAGGTCGAACCGGCGGGGCGCGGCGTGCTCGAAGGTGACCAGCCCGTCGTCGGAGACGGCGGTGACGGAGTCGCCGAAGAGGTATTCGGCGTCGTCGCGGGTGAGGTCGTACAGCAGCTCGTTGAGGTCGCCGCGCATGATCTCGACGTCGTCGCCCTCGCGTCCGCCGAACAGGTCGGCGTCCATGGTGGCCACCGGGCGGCCTTTGCGGTCGTAGTGGGTGGCCACGCGCATGCCGGTGCTGCGGGCGGTGACCGCGTCCAGCAGGCCCATGCGCCCGATCACGTCGAGGGCGGCGCCGCGGATGTCGACCTTGTAGCCGCCGGTGCGCAGGGCCGGAGCGCGCTCGACGACGGTGACGGTGCAGCCGTGGCGGCGCAGCCAGTAGGCCAGCGAGGTGCCGGCGATGCTCGCGCCGGAGATCAGGACGTTCTTCATGCCGAGAACGGTACACATGTCTCAGACGCTTGTCTAGGACGGACTTTTCAGACGTTCGTGTTAACGTCTGGGCATGGGAAACAGGGAAGACCTGCTGGCCGGGGCGAAGCGTTGCCTGATCGAGAAGGGCTACTCGCGTACCACCGCGCGCGACATCGCGACCGCGTCGGGCGTGAGCCTGGCGGGCATCGGCTACCACTTCAAGTCCAAGGACGCGCTGATGAACGAGGCGCTGTTCGAGGTGATGCAGGAATGGGGCGACGACCTGGCGCGGACGCTCGTCGCCGACGTCGAGGAGGGCTCCTCACCGCTGGAGCGGTTCGCGGCGGCGTGGGACCGGGTGGTGGAGTCGTTCGACCGGCTGCGGCCGCTCTGGATCACCCAGCTTGAGCTGCTCGGGCAGATCGATCACGTGCCGGAGCTGCGCGAGCAGCTCGTCCCGGCGCTCAAGGGCGCGCGGCTGGGGCTCGCCGAGCTGTTCCAGGACGTGCGGGCGGAGACGGACCCCGAGCGGGCCCGGCTGGTGGGCTCGCTGTACCAGGCCATGCTGACGGGGTTCCTGGCGCAGTGGCTGCTCGACCCGGACAGCGCGTTGTCCGGGCGCGAGGTGGCCGAGGCGCTGCGCCTGGTGGGCGGCTCGTGAACCGGGCCGGGGCCTAGAAGGCGCCTATCGCGTCCCGGCCCCGGGCGTGGTGATCAGAAGGCGCTTATCGTGGCGGGGGCGCGTTCGGCCCTGCTGAGGGTGCGGATGACGGCGGTGGCGCCGTGCCGGTGCACCGCCAGGCGGGCCAGCAGCTCCACGACCGGCTCGTTGATCGACGGCGGCAGCTCCGGCGTCTCGACGCCCACGCTGGCGGCCAGGTCGTCGGAGTGCACGACCAGCTCCGTCACCCTGGTGAGCAGGAAGTCGTCGAGCCGCAGCGACCAGCCGGTCCACGGCAGCCGCACGATCCGGTCCGCCGGCTCGGCGGGCAGCTCGGCCAGCAGCCGGTCCAGCAGCGCCTGCGTGCGCTCGACGAGCGCGGCGTGCCCGTCCGCGGCGGCCGCCTGGCCGCCCACCCGGACGCTGACGTTGCTCTCGTGGTCGAGACCGGCCTGCACCCACGGCGACCTCGTGTAGTGCTCGATGAGCGGGATCGGCGCCCCGGGCTCCTCGCCGGAGTCGAGCACGTCGATGACCCTGACGATCTGGTGGGCCAGGTGCCCGGCCAGGCCCGCGACGCTGAACTCGGTGAGCGCGCTCGGCTTGTCCCACGCCGCCCGCACGGCCGGGTCGCGCAGCAGCGACATCGCCGACGTCGCGGCCACCAGATAGGACTGCCTGATCTCCCCCATTTGCCGCCCTTTCCCCGGTTCGGGTGGTAAGTCGGGGCCAAGACTATCCCTCGGCGATCCGCGGGGTGCCGCCGTCCTGCCCACTGAGACGGGGGCGGCTCAGGTCTCGTCGGGGCCCTCCGCCAGCACCTTCCCGATGGCCGACCGGACGAAGGCGCGGGTCAGCCTGCCCCTTCTGAAGCGGCTCAGCACCGGGCGCGGCGTGCCGTACCGGCGGGCCCGCACGTCGGCCAGGACGGTCTCCGGCGCGCCCATCCCGGCCAGCACGTCAAGGGCCTCCCGCTTGGTGATCAACCGGCCCTCCCGCAGCGTGACCGAGGCCCTGGCGACGGTCAGCAGGCCGAGGTCCACCCAGACGTCCCGCAGCCAGCGCCGCCGCCCGCGGGTCTTGTCCAGCCAGAACTCGCGCAGGTCCGTACGGACGAAGTCGGCCAGCACGGCGTCGGAGACGGCCGGCAGCAGCTCGGCCGGCGGCGGCCCGTGCAGCACGAGCGGAGCCGTGTGCAGCTCGCGGCGGGTCACCGCCGTCACCGGGCGCCGGAAGATCTGCTCGTGGGCCCACGTCACGTGCTCGACCCGCAGGTCGGCCAGCTCCTCCAGCGGCAGGTAGGAGCAGTGGAGGAGGTCGGCGAGCGGCAGGCCGAGCCCGCGGTGCAGCCCCTTGATCCGGCGCCACTGCTCCATCGTGACCGGCGTCTCGACCACCGCGATCAGGTCGAGGTCGCTGCGCCCCGGCTGGTAGTCGCCGGCGCCCAGCGAGCCGTGCGCCCACAGCGACACCAGGGGCACGACCTCGCCCACGCCGTCTCGGAACCGCCGGAGCAGGACGTCTGTGGCCGCATGCATGATGTCCACTATGATCCATTCCCGGCCGTCCCGGAAGATCACCGGGGCGGGCCGTCAGGACGTGCTGAACAGAGCGCTCACCGACTCGCCGTCGTGGATCCGGCGCATGGCCTCGGCCAGCGCCGGCGCGATCGACAACACCGTCAGCTTGTCACTCGGCTTGGGCGGCGGCACGGTGTTCGTGCAGACGATCTCCATGACCTCGGGGAACGCGCTCAGCCGCTCGATCGCCCCGCCCGCGAACAGCCCGTGCGTGCACGCCACCCGGACGGAGTTGACGCCCTGCTCACGCAGCCGGCCCAGCAGCTCGATGACCGTGCTGCCCTTGGCGATCTCGTCGTCCAGGATGATCACGTCCTTGCCGGCGACCTCGCCGATGACCGAGCTGATCACCACGCGGTCGTCGGCGAAGCGCTGCTTGGCGCCCATCGCGACGCCGGTGCCGAGCAGGCGGGCGAAGTGCGCGGCCTCCTTGGCGTTGCCCAGGTCGGGGGAGACGACGACGGCGTTCGACAGGTCGTAGCGGCGGAAGTGCGCGGCCAGCTCGCGCAGCGCGTGCAGGTGGTCGACCGGCACGCTGAAGAAGCCGTGCACCTGCGGCGAGTGCAGCGTCATGGCCAGCACCCGGTTCGCGCCCGCGGCCACCATCAGGTCGGCGACCAGGCGCGCGCCGATGGAGATGCGTGGCGCGTCCTTCTTGTCCGATCTGGCGTAGGCGTAGTGGGGGAGCACCACGGTCGTCCTGGCCGCGGACGCGCCGCGCGCCGCGTCGATCATGAGCAGCAGCTCGACCAGGTTCTCCTGCGTCGGCGGCACCAGGGGCTGGATGAGGAACACGTCGCGCTCGCGGCAGTTGGCCTGGAGCTGCACCTCAAGCGCGTCGTTGGCGAAGCGGGCGACCTTGACGGGGTGGAGCGGGGTTCCGAGATGGGAGCAGATCTCCTCGGCCAGCTCGGGATGGGCGCTGCCGGAAAATACCGTGATGTCTCGCACGATTCCCAGAGGATAGCTTCACGGGCTCACGTAGTGGTGGAGCAGGGCGGGTTCGCCCGCGGCGTTGAGCCATCGCGCGCGGGTGCTGCCGACGCGGCGCCAGCCCAGCCGCTCGTAGAGCGCGACGGCGGCCCGGCCCTCGTCGGAGACCTCCAGGACGACGGGCGCCCCGGCCGCCTTCCGCACGGTCTCCAGCAGGACGGCGGCCAGCCCGCGGCCCCGGGCGGCGGGCACCACGAAGAGCCGGGTGACCTGCGGGCCCTCCGCGGCGCCCGCCAGGCCCACGTGGCCCAGCACCTGGCCCTCCTCGACCGCCACCCAGGCGCGCAGGAGGTCGCCCGGAGTCAGCCAGCCCTGCGGATCGGCCGGCCAGTCGACGGGGTAGCGGTCGGCGGCGTGCACCAGGGCAAGGGCGTCGGTGCAGGCGGTCAGGTCGGCCGGTGTGCGGGGGCGGACGCCCATGCCGTCGGTCGTCACGTCAGCGCCTCGACCGTGAGCGCGTCGAGGTCGGGCAGGACCTGCCAGGCGAGCGCGAGGGCGTCGTCGTCGGGCGGGTAGCCGGGATGCGGCACGGCGATCACCCGCATGCCGGCCGCGTGCGCCGAACGCAGCCCGTTGCTGGAGTCCTCGACCGCCACGCAGTCCTTCGGGTAGATCTCCAGCCGCCGGGCCGCCTCCAGGTAGCCGTCGGGGGCGGGCTTGCCGCGCGCGACCTCCTCGGTGGAGACCGTGGTGACGAAGTACTCGCGCAGCTCGGACGCGTCGAGCACCACGTCGATCAGCCGCCGCGGCGACGAGCTGGCCAGGCCGAGGGTGAACCGCGCGGCCAGCCGGCGCACGGCCTCGCGGGCACCCGGCAGCAGCGGCACGCCGTCTTGGTAGCGCTCGGCCATCTGGTCGACCACGCCCTCGGCGATCTCGCCGGGCGTCAGGCGCACCCCCAGCTCGTGCAGGTAGGCCGCCCACTCGCCGGTGCTCATGCCCATCAGCCTGGACTGCGTGTCGGGCTGCCAGGTGCCGCCGTGGTCGGCGACGAAGGCGCGCCGCACCTGCTCCCAGACGGGTTCGGAATCGACGAGCACGCCGTCGAGGTCGAACACGCACGCTTCCATGACCACCCCCGGATGAGATCAGCTTGGGACCACCCAATCACACCGTCCGCGCCGCTACGCCGCCGCTCCCTGTCCTTATTGCCCGAGTTTCATGCTATTGGGGCTGGTTGTTGAGCTACGAGCGTCCATTCAGGGGCATGCGAGCAGACATGGCAGACCTTCCATTTCATGACACGGGCGACTTCGAGGACGCCGATCGCGGCTTCATCGCGAAGCTGACCCCCGCCGTGGTCACGTCGAGAAGCGGCGAGGTCGTCTGGGACAACGACTCCTACGCCTTCCTCAACGCCGAATGCCCCGAGACCGCCCATCCCAGCCTGTGGCGGCAGAGCCAGCTCTGCGCCAAACAGGGCCTGTACGAGGTCGCCGACGGCATCTACCAGGTACGCGGCCTGGACCTGTCCAACATGACACTGGTCGAGGGCGACATCGGCGTCATCGTCATCGACCCGCTGGTCTCCACCGAGTGCGCCGCCGCCGCGCTCGCCCTCTACCGCCGCCACCGCGGCGACCGGCAGGTCACCGGGGTCGTCTACAGCCACAGCCACGTCGACCACTTCGGCGGCGTGCGCGGGGTCACCGACGGCAACGTGCCGATCCTGGCCCCCGCCGGGTTCATGGACCACGCGGTCTCCGAGAACGTCTACGCCGGCCCCGCCATGAACCGCCGCGCCGGCTACATGTTCGGCCTCGCCCTGCCGCACGCCCCGGACGGCCAGATCGGCTGCGGCCTCGGCATGACCTCCTCGACCGGCACCACGTCCCTCATCCCGCCCACCGTGGACGTCAGCCGCACCGGCCAGGAGGAGATCGTGGACGGGGTGCGGATCGTCTTCCAGCTCACCCCCGGCACCGAGGCCCCCGCCGAGATGAACTTCCTCTTCCCCGACCGCGACGCCCTGTGCCTGGCCGAGAACGCCACCCACAACCTGCACAACATCCTCACGCTGCGCGGCGCCCAGGTGCGCGACGCCCGCGTCTGGGCCCGCTACCTGTCGGAGACCCTCACGCTGCTCGCCGACCAGGCCGAGGTCGCCTTCGCCTCCCACCACTGGCCGACCTGGGGAAAGAGCAACATCGTCCGGTTCCTCCAGGAACAGCGAGACCTGTACGCCTACCTGCACGACCAGACCCTCCGGCTGCTCAACAAGGGCCTGACCGGCGCCGAGATCGCCGAGCAGATGCGGGTGCCGCCCGCGCTGGAACAGGTCTGGCACACCCACGGCTACTACGGCTCGGTCAGCCACAACGTCAAGGCCGTCTACCAGCGCTACCTCGGCTGGTACGACGGCAACCCCGCCCACCTGTGGGAGCACCCGCCCAGGGAGAGCGCGATCCGCTACGTCGAGTGCATGGGTGGCGGCGCAGCCGTCGTGGCCTTCGCCCGCCGCTACATCGAGGAGAACGACCTGCGCTTCGCCGTCCAGCTGCTCAACCACGCCGTCTTCGCCGACGAGGGCAACAAGGCGGCCAGGGACCTGCTGGCCGAGGTCTACACCCGGCTCGGCCAGGGCGCGGAGAACGGGACGTGGCGCAACTCGTACCTGACGGGGGCCATGGAACTGACCGACGGCATCGCGCCCACCCGCGTCACCACCACCTCGCCCGACCTGGTCGCGGCCCTGACGGTGGAGCAGATCTTCGACTCCCTCGCCATCCGCGTGGACGGCCCCAAGGCCTGGCACGAGAGCCTGTCGATCGACTGGCACCTGACGGACCTGGGGGAGCTGTACCGCACCACGCTGTCCAACGGGGTGCTCGTCCAGCGGCTGAACCCGCCGGAGGAGCCCGTGGACCTGACGCTCCGCCTCACCCGGGCGCAGCTTCTCGGCCTGCTGGCAGGGAAGGGCGTGGAGGGGGTGGAGCGGGAGGGCGACATCACGGCGCTCCAGCGGCTGGTCGCCGTGCTCGACTCCCCGGCCCGCGACTTCGCCATCGTCACCCCCTGAGCCACCGGCTCCACGAGCCACCGGCTCCACGAGCCACCGACTCCCAGAGCTCGGACTCCCAGAGCTCGGACTCCCAGAGCTCCGACTCCACGAGGCGCCGACGCCGCGAGCCGCCCGGCCCTTCGGGCCTGTGACCTCATGGCTTGCTGACCCGCGGGCCTCTGTCCCCGTGAGTCACTGAACCCCGGCGCCCTCAGCCGGGCTCGCCGCGCGTCGGTCCCGCCCATGCGGCCCTCTGGGCACACGGGCGTCGCGGACCGGCTCTCAGAGTTTGTACAGCTTGTTGAACGGCGTGGTGATCCGCTCCTGCCGGGATCCGAAGTCGACCAGTACGGCGACGTCGTCCTCCACCCCGATGACGACACCGAGGCCGAATCGGTCGTGGCTCACCCGGTCGTGCATGTCGAACTGCTCCGCGGGTGGCGCCGGAGGCGGCGGTTTGAAGGGACTTGTGGGCAGGTGACGACGAGAATCGCCGCTGGCTCGCTTCATCTCCTCCAGTATGCGCCCACCGAGTGAATACTTTGTGGCGTTCACACCTGTATGGACTCGACGCGCGTGCGCGGGACCGTCGTCGTGGGCAGGCGGACGAACCGCAGAAAGGCCGGCAGCAGCCACGGACGCCGCCCCCAGACGGCCACCTTGCCCGTGAGCGCGGCCCGCGTCCTGGACATCCGGCCGAACAGCAGCAGGTTCAGCGCCGCCGGGTCGAACCGCACGTGCGCGTCCACCTGCGGCCCCAGCTCGGCCACCGACACCCGCCCGTGGTCGAGCGCCAGCGCGGCCGGCGCGGTGTGCGCGGAGTGGAAGCCGACGGTGATCCGGCGGGGCGGGGCGGGCGTCCCGGTGTCCATCAGATGTCCGTAGTCGTTCCTGATCATCCCGATCAGGAACAGGTCGAAGAACAGCCCGGCGTCCCGCGCGGGCACCGACCAGGGGGTACGGGTGGCGCGGGCGATGTCCCAGCCGTGCAGCAGCAGCTCGTTCAGCAGGTGGGCCAGCACGCCCGCGACGGGCACCCGCGCGTCGCCCAGCCACGGGACCGGCGTCGCCGGATCGACCTCCGCGCCGGCGCGCAGGATCTCCCGGACGTCGCCGCGCAGCCGCTCGGCCAGGACGGCCGGGTCCCGCTCGGAGAAGTGCTCGAACGCCAGCTCGTTCAGGGCGCTCACCGTGTCGACGTTCGCGCCGAGTATCGGCCCGGCCAGCTCGGGGAAGGGCGTGGTCACGTCGCCGCGCACCACGCAGGTGTAGAGCGAGGCGATCGCGGCGACGTGGGCCGCGGTCTCGGCGACGGTCCACTCCTTGGTCGCCATGGCGTGGGGATCGACGATGGAGACCAGCTTCGCGAACCGGTCGGTGGCCGCCTTGAGCGAGCCGCGCACCGACGCCCATTTGCCGTACGTGATGAGCTCGTCCATGTTCTCTCCAGAGGTCCACGATCACGCTAACCCGGGTGACCTGGGCGGTCTTCTCCGGAAATGCTCCTCTGGGGCCGTCGTGGGCCCGTCCCGGGCGGAAAAGCGGTGGCGTCGCAGGACGTCGCGGCAGTTCACTTTGAGCACCCATCCTGATCAAGAGGGAGCTCCATGATCGTTATCTCGGCGGCGTCGGGCGCGCTCGGCCGTCTCGTCATCGACCGGCTGCGGACCAGGGCGGACGTCGTCGCCGCCGTACGCGATCCGGCCCGCGCGCCCGAGGGCGTGCCGGTGCGGCGGGGCGACTACGACGATCCGGCGAGTCTGCGCACGGCGTTCGAGGGCGCCTCCCGCCTGCTCCTGATCTCGTCGCCGGAGCTCGACCCCGGCCGCCGGATCGGCCACCACCTGGCCGCCCTCGCCGCCGCCGCGGACGTGGGCGTCGGCGCCGTCGTCTACACCAGCTTCCTGGACGCCGACACCGTCGCCACGGGCATGACCGAGGCCCACCACGCCACCGAGCAGGCCCTCCTGCGCAGCGGCCTGCCGTACACGATCCTGCGCCACCCCTTCTACGGCGACGCGTTCGTCCCCCGGGTCGCGGGCGGCGAGCTGACCGGGAGCGGCGGAGGGCGCGGCCTGAACACCGCGTTCCGGTCGGACCTGGCCGAGGCGGCGGCCAACGTGCTGACCGGCGAAGGCCACGAGGGCCGCGCCTACGACTTCACCGGGCCGCTGTGGACCCACCCGGAGGTGGCCGAAGCGCTGGGCGTGCCCTACCGCGAGGTCCCCGACGCCGGCCCCGGCCCGATGGCCTGGCTGAACGCCCGGATCCGCGCAGGCGCGCTGGAGAGACAGACCCCCGACCTGGAGAACGTCCTCGGCCGCCCCGCCCGCACGATGCTCTCCCACCTCCGCGCCACCCTCTGACCGCCCTACCTCCGGCCGCGCGACATCACCACGACGATCGAGACGATGGTGGGCAGCAGAATCAGGAACACCAGGATTCCGGCAATGACGGTCCAGTCCGCGTCGGAAAAGTGCTGAGACGGCAGATCATCCTCCACCGGGCGATGCTGTCGATCACCGCCGGCCCGCCAAGGGCTCGTGCGCGGGGGTCGGGTTGACAGCCGGCTGTCGAAAGTGTTGATCATCTTGAGTTCGGCGGGTAGCGTCAGCCCTCGACGGCGATCGTATGTTCGAAAAGCCGTAACCCCCCGAGCAGAGTGGAGCAGGCTGGATGAAGACAATGCTGGGCGTGCTGGCCACCGGCCTCCTGGTCTCCGGACTCACGGCCGCGCCCGCCGCCGGAGCGGCCGGCACGGCTAGCTACCCGCTGGCGGTCACGCAGACGTCCGCCGTCGAGGTGGCCGCGTTCTGGCTGGGCAACGGCGGCGCCAACCTGGCGGACGCCACCCCCTACGCCGTCCAGACCGACATCGACGAGGTCATCCTCGGCGGTACGGTCGTTGCCGACGGCAAGCCCGGCACCGTCCCGCCCGTGCTCCCGCCCGACGGCGCCGGAGACGCCGGCAAGGGGCCCGTCAGCTCGGGCAAGGTGTTCTTCGTCGGCGCCGACGGCCTGCCGCACTGGTGCACCGGCACCGCCATGCAGTCGCAGTACCGCAACCTCGTGGCCACCGCCGGCCATTGCGGGTACGACCAGCAGTACGGCGCGGCTCTCGGCAAGTGGGTCTTCGTCCCCGGCCACTCCGCCGGCACCGCCCCGTCCGGCCTCTACGTCGGGAAGCAGCTCTTCACCCACTTCGACTTCCCCGCGTACGGCGACCACGACCGCGACTACGCCTTCGTCACCGTCCACAACGGCGTCACCTCCTCTCCCGCAGGCGAGCTGACCGACACCGGCAGGCTGGTCGACCAGGTCGGCGGACAGGGCCTGGCCTGGAACCAGCCGCTCGACTCCTCGGTCGACGTCTTCGGCTTCCCGGCCGGCGTCCACCCCGACGGCTCCCGCCCGCAGCCGGGCGACACCCTCGAAACCTTCACGGGACGCACCTCCGCCGCCCAGGCGCCCGGCCTGAAGGCCGAGGAACTCGCCGCCGTGGACTCCCCGTTCCCCGGTGAAGGCTCCCTCGGCTCCTCCTGGCTGCTGCGCTACGACAAGAGCAGTCGCGTGGGCCACCTCAACGCGATCACCATCAGCGTCGCCGACACCGACGGCGACCTGCGCTACGACAAGAGCTTCTCGCCGTACTTCGACGGCGAACTGCGCGGGGTCTACTCCGACGCGAGCACCCAGTGGAGCGGCTCCATCGTCCTGCCATAGGGCACGCCACCGGGCCGGGGGATACTGCGGTGTGCATCCTGTTGAAGGGCAAGCCCACGAGCTGGGGAGCCGCGTCTACGTGGCTCTGCGGGACGGCGGCCTCGACGCCGCCCCCGTCCTGGAACTGGCCTCCCTGCTGGAGGAATGGGGTCTGAGCACTGCGACCACGCGGGAGCTCCTGGAGTCCTCCGCCGCCCGGCCGAGCGCCGCCGATCTGGCCCGGCTGGGGCAGGGTCTTCTCGACGACATCGACTTCCGTCCGGGCTTCGCCGTCGACCCCCAGTTGTGGACGACGCTGGAGCAGGCGCTGGAGGTCGTGGAACGCGACGTCCGGGTTGCCGGGATCACCGGCCGGCTACGCCTGATCACCGATCCCTTGCGCGGGCGTCACGACGCGCAGGTGGAGTACGAGGGTTCCTACCACGGCAACGGGATCCCGCCAGAAGGGGGCAGCGACGCGCAGCGAGCGTTGCTGTCCCTCGCCGAGGCGGTCCAGGAGACCCTCATGGGGCTCACCTGGACGGTGTGGCCCGTCTGCCCCGCGCACGACCGTGGGCTGCGCGTCGGAGGGGAGGATCGCGGGCCTGTCTGGCGGTGCACCAGCGGTGGAGGGCATGTCGTCGCGCTGGTCGGCGAGTTGTCCTGAGCGCGCCGGGCCGGGGACGCCGACCGGCTCACCAGCGAGCTTCGGGCCGTGTGTAGGGTCGGGCGTCATGAGCGATGACTGGCGGCAGGACAGGATCGGCAGTGCGTTGGCGGGCCGGAATCCCACCGTCCTCAGGCGGCTGGACGCCGGCTTCGCCGTGATCGGTGACACTCAGTTCCTGCCGGGATACTCGGTTCTCCTGACGGACGAGCCCGGCGTCCAACGGCTGTCCGACCTGCCCCGGGCCAGGCGGATGGCGTTCCTGTCGGACATGGAGCTGCTCGGCGAGGCGGTCGAGCGGGCCTGCGGCGCGCTGGACCCGGCGTTCCGGCGGGTGAACCTGGAGATCCTCGGCAACACCGACCCCTTCCTGCACGCCCACGTCTGGCCGCGGTACGAGTGGGAACCGGCCCGGCTGGTCGGCCGGCCGGTGTGGCTGTATCCGCCCGAGAGCTGGTCCGACGAGCGATTCGCCCTCGGCCCGCGGCACGACCCGGTGCGCGAGGAGATCGGCCGCCGACTCGGCGAACTGCACGCGGCCCACGGAGCTCAGCCCCACACCGGCGGCTGAAGCGGACCCCGGGAACCGCCCGGTCCTGCCTCAACGCCGGACGGCCCTGCGCGGAAGCCTCGCCGACGCCCGGACCGACCTACGCGAATGCCTCGCCGACGCCGGGCGGCCCTATTCCGGGGACTCGCCGTGGGAGCGGGCGACGGTGAGGAGTTTCAGGAGGTCGGCGGCGAGGGCGGGGCTCGTCGCGACGGTCGCCCCGGAGGACAGGTCGTGGGGGCTGCCGTCGAGGTCGAGAACCAGGGCTCCGGCCTCGCGGGCGATGACGACGCCCGCCGCGGTGTCCCAAGGGTTGTTGCTGAGCATGACGCTGGCATCCACCTTGCCGTCGGCCACCCACACGAGGTCGATCGCGGCCGAGCCGAGCATCCTGACGCGCTGGACGCGCGCGGCCAGCTCCTGGGTCAGGGCGAAGCGGGGGCGGTTGCGTTCGGCCGCGTCCTCGCCCACCGCGTAGTCGCCCAGGGCGACGACGGCGTCCTGGAGTTCCCTGGCGCCGCTGACCCGGACGGGCGATCCGCCGGCCGTCGCACCGGCGCCCCGGGCGGCCGAGTAGCGGACGTCCAGGAACGGCAGGCCGACGACGCCGAGCAGCGGCACGTCCCCGTCGACCAGGCCCAGGGAGACCCCGCACAGCGGGATGCCGTGCAGGAAGTTCGCCGTGCCGTCCACGGGGTCGAGCACCCACGTCAGGCCCCGGCCCGGTCGGCTCGCGCCCTCCTCCTCGCCGAGGAAGCCCAGCTCGGGCGTCTCCTTCGACAGGAACTCGCGTACGGCGTGCTCGACGGCGAAATCGACCTCGGTGGCCATGTCGCGGTCGCCCTTGGCGGTGACGACGCCGGGAGCCCGGGTGGTGATGATCTCGCCGGCGATCGACGCGGCCCGCTCGGCGACGGGCAGCAGCGTCCGGACGTCGATGGTCATACGGGCCGTCCTAGGGCAGTTCGGAACGCGTCAGGGCCTTGGCGAACGGCTCTCCGGTGGCCCGCGCGTGCGCCATCCGCGCGCGAGCAGCGCCGAGCGTGCGCGGCCGGTAGCCGGGCCCGCCGCAGCAACTCTTGTGGAAGCCGACGCCCGCGTGCAGCAGCAGCGAGAGCACCCGCCAGGCCGCGGTGTCGCGCCGCCGGGGGGCCGCGAAGGCGGAACCCAGGTGGATCAGCGGCTCGCCGCACCGCGGGCACGACCGTCCCCGGTCACCGGGCAGCGGGTAGGGCTGCTTGTACGAGGCCCGGCAAGGCAGGCAGACGAACGACGTCTTCGCATGACCCATGCGCCCAGGGTAGCCCCCAGGGTCGGCCGGCTCCGGCTCCTGAGGGCCAGGAGCCGGAGCCGGCCGGGGTCCCGCCGACCCTTCCCTGGCGGGGTGCGGGGTGGTCAGTTCTCCTCGTACGGGGCGGGCGGCCGGAGCAGGTCGCAGCCCTCGAAGACCTGCCTCTCGGCCGCCGAGCCGGGCTTGACCTGCTTGAACCCGGCCGGCTTCGTCTCGTCCTTGGTGACGGGCTGCCAGACGCCGCCCTTGCGCAGACACTGCGCCCACGCGGCGAACTTGGCGTCCTCCTCGGGGGTGGCCGGTTCGGAGCCGCCGAGCAGCGCCGAGTCCCACTCCTTGCACGCCTTCATGGCGGCGTCGAGCTTGGCCTGGGTGACCTTGCTGACGGCGCTGGTGTCGAGGTCCTGCCCCTTGACCGGGTCCGGGATGTCGATCCCGTTCTCGCGCATGCATCCGGCGAACTTCACCGCGGTCTCGTGCCAGCTCGGCTTGCCGGAGTCGGGCGCGGGGCTGGACGAGCCGGCGAGGCTCCGCGTCCCGCACGCCGCGCTCAGGGCGAGGACGGGCAGGGCGGCCAGGACGGCGAGACGCCGCGTGCTGATCAACGCGGTTTCCTCCAATGGGTCGGCGGGCTGCCCAACACCGTGGCCCGCCGTCGTGAGGAGCCCGTCCGCTCCATGTCATGAACGGAAGCGGGCGCCGACCGGCTGGACGCCGACGCCGGGACCGCCGCCCGGTTGATCACCGCTGAGGTGGCCCGGCTCACCGCGCTCGTCGACGACCTGATGGAGATCTCCCGCTTCGACGCCGGGGCCGCCGCGCTGAACCTCAACGACGTGGACGTCGGCGCCGCCGTCGCGGCCTGCCTGCGCTCCCGCGGCTGGAGCTCGGACGTCACCGCCGACCTGCCGTCGCCGGACGTCCGCGTTCCCCTCGACCCGCGCCGCCTGGACGTCATCGTGGCCAACCTCGTCGGCAACGCGCTGCGGCACGGCGCGCCGCCCGTCGCCGTCCGGGTGCGCGCCACCGATCGGGCTGTCGCCGTCGAGGTCTCCGACCAGGGGCCCGGCCTGCCCGCCGACGTGCTCCCGCACGTCTTCGAGCGCTGCTACAAGGCCGAGCTCGCGCGGACCCGCTCCGAGGGCAGCGGCCTGGGGCTGGCCATCGCCCGCGAGAACGCCCTCCTGCACGGCGGCGACCTCACCGTGGCCCCCGGCCCGGGGGCCGTCTTCACCCTCACCCTGCCGAGGAACCGTCCGTGAGGGCCTGGCCGCTCGCGTTGGTCCTGGCCGCCTGCGCGGCCTGCGGAGTGGGCCCCACGGGCGTGATCCGCGCCGGCGAGGCGCCGCGCGGCTTCATCCAGGGGACCAGCCTGTACTTCGTGCGGCACGACCGTCTCGTGCCCGTCACCCGCCCCGAGGGCCCCGCTGGACGCCGCCGAAGCCGTCGGGCTGCTGACCGGCGGCCCCACCGCGGAGGAAGGCGAGCGGGGCTTCGTCACCAGGCTGCCGGAGAAGCTGGCCGTCCAGGTGAGCGACGACGCGTTCGCCCCGGCCGAGGGCGCCGGCCTGTCGCGGACGGCGACCGGGCAGCTCGTCTGCACGATCGCCGCCGCCACCGCCGCCGAGCGCGGCGTGAAGGTGGACGACGTACGGGTGACCGTGCCGGGCGCCGGGCAGGCCCGCTGCGCGCACTTCACCTGACCCCCCACCCTACGTAACGGATTAGTCACTCAAACGACTATGGTCACGATAAGTGATCACTCGACAGCATTGGGTCTCCCCGAGGAGTGGAGGCAGATGTGGCCAGTGAGTTCCAGCGGAAGAAGGTCGGCGGCGTCTTCCGGGCGATGGACGTCGACGGCGACGGCCGGCTGACCCAGGCCGACTTCCAGGCGCTCGCCCACCGCTGGTCGGCCGTCGCGGGGCCGGCCGGCCCGGAGCGGCTGACCTCCGTCATGACCGGCTGGTGGCCGGTGCTCCGGGCCGCCTCCGGCGGCGACGCCGGCGTCTCCCTCGACCAGGTGCTCAGCGTGGTCGACGTGCTCGGCGACATGACCGACGCGGTCACCGGCACCGCCGACGCGATGTTCGAGGCCATCGACCTCAACGGCGACGGCCTCATCTCCCGCTCGGAGTACGGCGCGCTGATCGAGACGTGGAACGGCGCGCCCTCGGCCACCGACGACATCTTCCCCCGCCTCGACCTGGACGGCGACGGCCACCTCTCACGCGAGGAGTTCCGCCTCCACTGGACCGAGTTCTGGGCCGGCGACGACCCGGACGCCCCCGGCTCATACGTGTTCGGCGCCCCGCCCGAATGACCGCTTCCCGGGGCCACTGGAGCGTCGCGGCCGGGTCAGGGGTCAGGGCCGGATCGTATGATCCGTCTCATGTCGATCCCCCGAGCGGTCGCCGTGGTCGTCGACGGCAGCCGGGTCCTGGTCATCAAGCGGTACTTCCGGCGCGGCGCCGGCGTCGCCTGCGGCATCTGCACCGCCAAAGGGCGACAAGGGCAGCCGTGTCCCGGGCACCACTACGCGCTTCTTCCGGGAGGCCACGTGGAGGACGGCGAGTCGCCGGAGAGCGCCGCGGTCCGCGAGCTCCACGAGGAGACGACGCTCACCGCGACGATCGACCGGTTGCTCTTCGCCGGCTCGCACAACGGCCGGCCCGCCTTCTACTTCCTCATGCGGGACGTGCTCGGCGTCCCGTCGCTCTCCGGTGACGAAGCCGTGGACCACGGGCCGGACAACACCTTCGAGCTCAGGTGGGCGAGCGCCGCCGAGTTCGGGCGGCTCGGCCTCTACCCCGCCGACGTGCGCGAGCCGCTCACCCGGCTGCTCCACAGCTGACCCCGCCCCCCGAACCCACCGGGCCACGTGGGCAGGACGATCTCCGCCCCAGGGTTCTCCCATGAACAGGTCCCTACCATTGGCGCCCATCACCCCTGCCAACGTCGAGATGGCCCTCGCCGTGAAGGTCCGTCCCGATCAGGAGCGGTTCGTGTCGCCGGTGGCGAAGTCCCTCGCGGAGGCCTACGTGCAGCCGCAGGTGGCCCGGCCGCGCCTCATCCTGGACGGTGATCGTCCCGCCGGTTTCCTCATGGCGTTTCTGGACATCGACTGGAACGGCAAGGGCGTCGACTTCAGGTCCGGCCTGTGGCGGCACGCGGCTGTACGTCACGTGGGAGCCAGGGGAAGGCGGCCCCGAGGACTTCTACCGCAAGCTCGGCTTCCAGCTCACGGTCGAGGAGAGCGGCGGCTGTCTGCACGGCGCGGGGCAGGGGGGGAGGAGTAGATCGCCGTCGTGTCGTCGCCGATCTCCGCGGCGATCCGCCGCCCGAGCTGTGCTGCTTGCCAGTGTCCGGTGTCGGTGAGGCCGCGGCATCCGTTCGGGCCGCCTATCACGCCCTCCTGCTTGTGGCGGGAGTCCCCGTGACGTACGAAGAACATCCGAGTTCGCATGCTGTGGATCATGCCAAGGGGGCGGCCGTCGAGGCACCCGCAGTCGGACGTTCCTCGCGAGGGTGCGCCTCGTATCCTTGATCGGGTCGCCGAGGGCGCGGCCGTGGAGGGAACGGGATGAGTCGTTACTCACGGGTCGTGGTGAAGCTGAGCGGCGAGGCGCTTGCCGGAGATGCCGGTTGGGGAAGCGATCCGGCGAGTCTCGCTCAGCTGGCGGATGAAATCCTCTCCGTCAGTACGCTGGGCGTCGAGGTCGCGGTGGTCATCGGCGGCGGCAACTACTTCCGCGGCCGGATGGCCGACGGCTGGGGGATAGGCCGCGCCGAAGCCGACAACATCGGCATGCTCGGCACGGTGATGAACGCGCTGATGCTGCGTGGCGTGCTCACCGCGCGGTCGCAGACGGATGTGCGGGTGATGACGGCAGTGCCGATGCAGAGCGTCGCGGAGCCCTTCATCCGGCTGCGCGCCGACCGGCACCTTCGCCGCGGGCTGATCGTCCTGCTCGCCGGTGGCATCGGCCAGCCGTATGTCACGACGGACTATCCGGCTGTCCAGCGGGCCCTGGAGCTTGAGGCGGACGCGCTGCTGGTCGCCAAGCGCGGGGTCGACGGGGTGTACGACAGCGACCCCAACGTGAACCCGGACGCCAAGCGGTACACCGACCTCACCTATCGAGAGGCTCTGGCGGCAGGGGTGCGGGTGATGGACCAGAGCGCCTTCGTGCTCGCCAACGAACAAGGGCTGGTCATGCACGTGTTCGACGTGGCGGCGACGGGCGTGATGAAGGCGATCTGCCAGGGAGAAGACGTGGGAACGAGGATCACCCGGGATCCGGAACACTCCAGGGCGTGAGCCGATGGCAAGATCACCGTCATGACGGACAGCGATGATCTCCTTCGGCGCGTGTCGGCGAAGGCGTGCGAGACCACGGAGCTCCTTCCTCCTCCCGCGACGGCGGAGGAGGTGGCACAGGCGGAACGCGCGTTGGGCTTTCGACTCCCTCCGCTGCTCACCCGGCTCTACCGCGAGGTGGCCAACGGCGGCTTCGGCCCCGACTACCAGCTTCTCCCGCTCGCCGGAGAAGGACGTACCGCCGTGAACGAATACCGCAAGATCCGGGAGACCTCAGGACCCGGCGCTGACGCGCACTGGCCGGCGGACGTCCTGCCCGTCCTGGACTGGGGGTGCGGCATGTACGCCGCCGTGGACTGCCGCAGCCCCGAGGGCGCCGTACTGCTCTTCGAGCCGAACGGGGTCGGCGATGACTGGCACCACGCCTGGTATGCCGACTCGGAGAGCCTGACCGAGTGGCTGGAGACCTGGCTCTCCGAAACGGGCTGGTACGAAGAGGGCGCCGACGAAGACGGTGAGCTGCGGCCATGGGAGTCCGCTCAGCAGCGGCTGGCGGAATGAGGCGCCTTTCGAGGGGCCGCTTCTGGCCTGGAGACCTGTTTCCGTAGGCGTCCGCTGAGACCTGCTGCCGTTCGGAGATCAAAGCGGTTGCGCGGCGGGGAGCCGGCGGCACATCATCTGAGACGTGGCCGCCCTGCCTGACCCCCTGCCCGTGCTCTTCGACTGCGGCTGTTCGGACATCTACCACTGCCCGCGCGCCGGGGAAGTCGAATGCCTCCGGCACAGCGGCTTCGCCGTTCGCCGCGACGCGCTTGAGCAGCACATCCCGGTTCGTGCCGCCACCAGCCATCAGGAGGCCCTGTGACGGAGGAAAGGGAAGTACCCGTAGGCCAGGCCCTGAACGGCCTCGACGTCTACCCGCTTCCCGACGGCTGGACCGCTCTGGGCGCGATAGTCCTCGTGAAGTGCCTCGACGAGGAAGGCCATTCCTCATGGGCCTTCCGAACCACGGACGGGCTGAGCGATGAGGAACTCCTCGGCGCCCTGACCGTCCGAACCGACCTCCTCCGCCGCAAGCTGTACGAGGCGTACACGGGCGACGAGGACGACGAATAGACCAGTAGGTCTGCCCGGCGACGCGCGCGATTACGTCCGTCGGCGAAGGAAGGCCAGCGGGACGCAGACGAACGTGGTGATGATCATCATCGCCAAGAAGGGCAGCATGTCGACTCGAATGTTCATCTCCGGCTGGTAGGTGTTCATGTACCACTCGTCCAGCGCGGCCAGGAGCCAGGCGGCTGCCGGCCACAAGAGGTAATGGGAGTGCCGCTGGGTGTGTCGAAACGCCAAGTACAAGGCCACGAGGATGACTCCGCCCACTGTCAGGGGGGTCGTCCGATAAAGCATTCCGATCAGTTCGGCCACGTGAACACCTCAATATGTAGGTGAAGCTCCGCCACTATAGGTTTATTGCAGCGGCGCGCGCATCTCCGCTGTCGGACGCTGTTGTCCGCCGCCGTTCCGTCTGAAGGTGAAGCAGGCCGTCGTTACGGGGCGGGAGAGGTTGAGCGTCCAAGGCCCGCTCGGTTCGTGTCGTGTGCGATCATCGTGGTCATGTCATCGATCAGAAAGGGCCATGCCGCGTAGGCGCCCTTCGGAGGTCCGTACGCGTGGATCGGCGTGCGGGACCCACAGAGCTGTGATCCATCACGTTCCTGGGCTCGGCCCTCGTCCGATGGCCGCGGTGATCGCCCTGGAACACACCCGCATGTGGCCCGGCGCGGTGGCGGCGGCCCTTGCGGCTTGGCAGGAGGCGGTCCTGATGGGGACCGCCGGCCGTGCCTTCTTCAGGTGTCAGTGCGAGGAGTGCACGGGAGAAGCACCCCGTTGGCGACTGCAACAGGCGCTCATCGGCTTACCACCGTGGGCAAGGGCGCGCCTGTACGCCTCGGTCCTGCCGCTCGATCTGTACTACCTCCGCCGCACCTCACCAATGTCGCCTACGTCGCCCGATTCGGATTGGGCCTGGTGGCAACGACGTCGTCGGCGCGAGGACCCGAGCGCGCAGAGACGCAAGGGGGCGACGTGTTGAACGGGTTGTGGCTTTCAGTGAGGAGCACCCTCACCGGCTGTGCCTCTGCGGACCTCCCGAGGGGCACGGCGGACGCCCTCGGCGGCTACGTCGAACCGCGGGTGCCTGCGTGGTGATGTCGGGGTTCGTAGGCGCGAAGGAGCCAGGCGCACACCCCTTTCCGAGGCCACCTCCGCCTGATCGGCCGACGTCACATGAATGGTGACCTAGGTCCCGGGGCGACGGCATCGCGTGGACCATGCTCCGTCGGGTCCTGGTCGATCTCCGGCCGCCCGCTCCTCAACCGAACGTTCACTGTCGAAGCTGAGCCGATCGCCGACGTTGAGCAGGAGCGGCGACTCCAGTTCGAACACGTAGCCGTCGTCCGTCTCGACCTCGTCCGCTATCAGACTCCTGGGCGGGGGCGTTCTGCCTTCATGGTGGAAGATGCCCACACGACTGAGAGGCCGCCATCTTCGCTTGCCTGCACCCCGTCGACTCGCGCAAGGGTAATCGGGCACTGGGCTGCCTAGCTTGTCCCGGCCCGGTGGTGGGCGGGATGATCAGGCTTCCATCCCAGCCACTCGTGGCGTGTAGAGGCGAAAGCGTCATCCCGAGCCGGAGAGCCCCAGCCGGAGGCTTGTATGGCTCAATTCCTCGCGTCGTTTCCTTCCTTGTGGCGTGCGGGCTGGCGGCGTCATCAACCGCCAGTCCAGTTAGTAGACGTTGAAAAGCAGAAGCGGCATTCTTGTCCCCAACGTCGCGATGATCGAATGGTGGGTTGTAGTGACTGATGCTCTGTCTCTGCTGGTGTTATGGGCTGGCTCTGCAGCGGCGTTCTTCTTCCTTATCTACTGGGCGGTTCGGCTGGCGATCAGACATGAGAAACAGTGGGTGCCTTCACCGAACGAGGCCGGATCGCAGCGGCGCAGAGCGCGACGCCATTCAGGATGAGGAGCCCGTCGGTCCAAGAAGTCTTCTGGGCTATGGGACGACTCGATATTCGTACTGACGGCGGCCGCAAGCTGGGCGTGCGTGTTGTGCTTAGGCGTGGAGCTTCGGGCTGAAGCGGATATGGCTTCGTCTGCGGATGCGTCATGACCTGCAGGGGAGCGCGGCGTGATCAGGCGCTCCCCATCCCGGCCCGCGGTTTGTTCCGGTCCTTTCAAGGCCGCCGTTCCAGCTGATGGGGGCGGTGGATGTCTGAGCATCGGGGTGCCACTGACTCCCCGCTGATCGCCGCCCGAACGGGCACGCAACGGGCACGCCCCCTCCGAGCCGGAGGTCCTGGAGGGCGGGTGATCGCGACTGCACCGAGGGGCGCCGAGCTGGACAGGCGCTCAACCCTCCTCAAGTTGCCGCAGGTACTCGGCCAGTTCGGGGACTGTCGGAAGAACCTGCGGGTCGACGCTCTTCCGGATCAGCCCGGCCTCCTCATCCCCGCGTTGCCCTTCGAGGATGACGACGACGAACTCAGGCGGAAGTGAGCTGTGGAGGTCGCCCCGGCGCGCTGTCGCGGTGATCGCTTTGCAGACGTTGGCCATGGCGGAGTCGTGCGCCGCATCGAGCGCGTTCAACGCCGCATACCGATCAGCCTCGGAGGCGGTGGGCGCCAAATGCTCTTCGGCGAGACGGTGATACCACGGCGACATCGCATTGCTCGGGACGTCCAGGACGTCCCACCGCCACTCCGGCGGGGTGAACCGCGTCGAGTACCCATGGTCCTCGTGCACCGCTGCCTCAGTGTTGGCGGCCAGGGCAGGGGGGAGGATCTGGATGTCGTCCATGTAGAAGAGGTGGAAGGCCGCGCCGTACAGCCGCTCGCCGGGGGACGCCGCTGCAAGGTCACTCAGGGTGCGGCATGCGCTGTCATGCCATGCGTTCTCGAAGGCGCCCCAGTCCATCGCCGCATGCTAGTGCGGATCTTGCAGCCCTGGCCGTCCGGATACCGAGGGGTTCCGGTGCCGACATTGGTGAAGGGGCGCACAGCGGGTGCGAGAGACCGAACACAGGCACCGCGCTCAGGGGTGACGAACTGGGCTCTCCAGGAGCGGGTGACGGGAATCGAACCCGCGCCGTCAGCTTGGGAACCGCAGCCATTGACCAGGGGCTTCACGCCTCGTGTGAGGGCTGGCCTTCTCGTGGAGCTCCCAGGTGTCCGCCTTGGCCCACTTCGTGCGCCTCGCGGAGCCAGCCGGCGAATTCCTCATCAAGCTCAGCGAGATCAGAGATTCGGAAGGAATGAACGTACAGCCGCTTCGTGTACGGAGCCACGCTGGTGATGCGAGAGTCGTCGCTGATCGTACGCTGGATGTCGAAGTAACCTCGGAGCCCTCGCGCGTCCGGCTTCGCTCCGGCGAATCCACGACGTGTTCCCTTGACGGTGATCATGCTCTTGGACACCGCATACGTGAAGGGGCCGCATGCCGCAACCAGCCTGACGAATTCGCGGTACAGGGCCACCGATGTGTCGGGCTTGCCTTCAAGGTGGTCGTCGATCGTCCAGGTCTCATGGTCCATGGACCGAGAAAGTAGCAGGCGGCAGCGACGGTTTCCGGACTGCAAATCCGTACGTTCTCCCCTGCCTGACGCTCCTTTGTGCCAGGGCGCGTTGCGCGAGGTCTCGTCACGATCCGCGGTTGTCGGACGACAAGGCCAGGTAGACCGCGCCGGCCGAGTTCAGGATGTTGATCCACCCAGGATGGTCGAGGTAGGCGTCATGCGAGTCCCGAAATCCCAGTCGTCAAGATGGACGCCGTTACAGACCTCGTTGAGAGCATTGTTGATCGCGAGGGCGTCGTCCGGACCCAGTTTCACGGTGATCACTTCGGCGGTCGCACCAACGATTTCCACGAGCGCATTGTGCATGTTGAGGTGCACCGCGCGCATCTCCCCTGTCTGATCACCCCGTGGCCCTGGCCCGCTCGGCTTGTCCGGGGTCGACGGTGGGCGGGATGATCAGGCTTCCACCTCGACCAGCTACGGGCCTCTGCTCGTGCTCATGCGCTCATCCCGGAGCCGAGGCCCCGCCGGAGGCATGAAGCGGGTGAGAGTTACGAAGGGCTCCTTGCGTGTAACCCGTCCCAGTTGAAAGATGCGTGTTCATGATAAGAGAGTCGCAAATCCTGGCCTGTTCCGGGGTGCTGTATCCGCCTGAGGGGTTTCGGCACGTCGGCGTTCAGATATGGCAGGCGAGGCAGTTGGCTGGTGTGCGTAAGCCGCGGATGTGCCTCATCGCGACGGCGGTGGGTGACTCGCGGGAATTCATCGACGGCTGGTACGCGCGGGCCGCGGCGTTCGGTGACGCGGACTTGTCCCATCTCCAGTTGTTCACGCAGCCGAACGTGCGCGACGTGCGGGCGCACCTCCTTGCCCAGGATGTGATCTTCGTGTCCGGGGGGAGCGTGGTGAACCTGCTGGCGGTCTGGCGGGCGCACCGCCTTGATGAAATTCTGCGGGAGTGCTGGGAGAAGGGCGTCGTACTGGCCGGTCAGAGCGCGGGCAGCCTGTGCTGGCACACGGGCGGTGTGACCGACTCCTTCGGCGACGATCTCGATGCTCTCAATGACGGCTTGGGATTCCTGCCGTTCAGCAATGGCGTCCATGATGACTTGGGCGATCAGCCCCGGCGGGCTCGGTTCCGCGAACTCGTGGGCACCGGGAGGCTGCCGGCGGGATACGCCACTGAGGACGGAGTCGCCCTCCGCTACGTGGGCACCGAACTGCACGAGGTCGTGAGCGTCCTTCCCGACCGGAACGCATGGTTCGTCGAGGCAGACGGCGATGGCGGGTACCGGGAAAAGGCGCTTTCGGCTCGCTGCTGGGTTCCGTGAAAGTTGCGCTGGAGCTTGCCGCGCCACAACACGAGTGCGCGGCCCGGGCCGCCGGCGGCCGGGACCGCCCCCAGGCCGCATGCCCGGACGGCGGGCGGGCGGAGGGCCGGGGGGTGCGGCGGCGCGCCGCGCCGCCGCAGTGCTCACGCTGTGTCCGCTCGGTGACTGAGGAGCAGATTCATCACGTGGGTGAAGCTAGCCGTGAGCGAGTCGGGCACGGCTTTGCCCTTTGCGGCTGTCGCGAAGGATGGGGCGGCCGATGACGCCGTTCTTCGCCTGCATGCCCTCGGACAGAAGGTGTCGCCGTTCGTTGGCCACATGGTCAGCGTTCTCATGGCCCGGGCGGATGACTTCCGGGCAGGCGTGCAGCAGGATCGAGGTCTCGATCTCTCCGGCGTGCATGTCTTCGTGCATGGAGCTGGACAGCTGTGCGGCGGCTCGGGCATGTCCAAGGCCGGACGCCGGACGGTGGGCATCCCGCAGGGCATCGTCCCGATCCTCCGGGAGTACATGGACACCCTGGGCCAGGACGAGCCGGGCGCGCTCATGTCCCCGGCAGCCAAGGGCGGACCGATGCGCCGGAGTGGCTTCAACACCCGTACGCGGTGGGTGGACGTCGTCACGGAGACGGGCTTGCCAGGGCTTCATTTGCGTGACCTGAGGCACACGGGCAACATGCTGGCGGGCCGAGTCCGGCGCGGGCCTCAAGGGACCGCATGGCACGCATGGGGCACGACAACGTCCGAGCGGCCATGATCTACCAGCATGCGGTCAGAGGAGCCGGCGAGGCGATCACCAACGCCGTCGATCGGCGGCTCGAAGCGCGAGACGACCGCAAGGCCACGGCGAGCGTGACGGGTCATCGCCGTCCCCTGAGCGAGCGTACGAAGCGCTGAAGGCCGACGAAGAAGCGGGCCGAGCGGTGGGGAGTTCGAGGGGCGGGAGTCCCTCGCCATCTGGCGAAGCCCCAAGAAGGATGGTCCGGGCGAATCGAGGGCGACTCGGGCAGGCGGCAGGCCCACTGTGTGGGCAGGCGACGGGTGGGTGGCGTTCACCGAACGGAGGAGGAGTTGGAGCGGGTGACGGGAATCGAACCCGCGCTGTCAGCTTGGGAAGCTGATGTTCTGCCATTGAACTACACCCGCACGAACCGAAGTACGCGCCCCCCACTGTAGCGGAAACTTGCCCCCCAACAGCAAACCCAACGCCCCACCTTTTCCGGCCGGGACGGTAAGTTGGCTCACCGTGTTGCTATCTGACCGTGACATCCTTGCTGAGATCGACTCCGGCCGGCTCGCCCTAGACCCCTTCCACCAGGACATGATCCAGCCGTCCAGCATCGACGTACGGCTCGACCGCTACTTCCGTGTCTTCGAGAACCACAAGTACCCCCATATCGACCCCTCCGTCGAGCAGCCGGATCTCACGCGGATGGTCGAGCCGTCCGGTGACGAGCCGTTCATCCTGCATCCGGGGGAGTTCGTGCTGGCCTCCACCTATGAGGTGATCACGCTCCCCGACGATCTGGCCTCGCGGCTGGAGGGGAAGAGCTCGCTCGGACGGCTGGGCCTGCTGACCCACTCGACCGCCGGGTTCATCGATCCCGGTTTCAGCGGGCACGTGACGCTTGAGCTGTCCAACGTGGCGACCCTGCCCATCAAGCTGTGGCCGGGGATGAAGATCGGGCAGTTGTGCGTGTTCCGGCTCAGCTCGCCCGCCGAGCACCCGTACGGATCCGCCAAGTACGAGTCCCGGTATCAGGGGCAGCGGGGCCCGACTCCGTCCCGGTCGTTCAGGAACTTCCACCGGACGAAGATTTGAGTGAACAACAGGTGAACATTTAGGGAACGTCGCGGAAGGATGAGCCCTCCGCGCACCCGACAACAGGCCACGTCACCGGCCGGATTTCCCTGCAAAAAGCGGCCAAACTACAACGGACGCCGGTGTCGCACAACATACGCAGGGTAGCCAGAAGGCGAAGGGGACATGAAGTTCGCATTTCGCCTGGTAACCCGTACCCTCTTCCACGGACCATCCCCGCACATCTGGAGAACGACGTGCGCCTGCGTCTCACGCCACGTGAGGACAGCTACTACGACCTGTTCGCCGACTCCGCGAACAACCTGGTCACGGCATCCCGTCTGCTGGTCGAGATCATCAGTGACGGATCGGACAGGGAAGCCCTGGCCGAGAAGATGCGCGCCTGCGAGCACGCCGGTGACGAACGCACCCATGCGATCATGAACCGGCTCAACGAGAGCTTCATCACTCCGTTCGACCGTGAGGACATCTACCGCCTCGCCTCCAACCTCGACGACGTGATGGACGCGATGGAGGCCGCCTCCGACCTCATCGTCCTCTACCAGATCGACCATCTCCCCAAGGACGTGGTCCGGCAGGTCGAGGTCCTGGAACGCGCCGCCGAGCTGACCGCCGAGGCGATGCCCCGGCTGCGTTCCATGAAGAACCTCAACGAGTACTGGATCGAGGTCAACCGCCTGGAGAACCAGGGTGACCAGGTCTACCGCAGGCTGCTGGCCAAGCTGTTCAGCGGCGAGTACGACGCCCTCACCGTCATGAAGATGAAGGAGGTCGTCGACGCCCTGGAGGAGGCCGCCGACGCCTTCGAGCACGTGGCCAACACCGTCGAGTCGATCGCGGTCAAGGAAAGCTAGGCCCAGTGGACCTCACGCTCGCCCTCGTCATCGGCGTGGTCGTCATCTCCCTGGCCTTCGACTACACCAACGGGTTCCACGACGCGGCGAACGCCATCGCGACCTCCGTCTCGACCCGGGCGCTCACTCCCAGGGCCGCGCTGTTCATGGCCGCGGCGATGAACTTCATCGGCGCCCACCTGGGCACCCAGGTGGCCCAGACCGTCGGAAAAGGGATCATCGACGCTCCCAACGGTCCGCACGGCCTGGTCGTCGTGGCCGCGGCGCTCATCGGCGCGATCGTCTGGAACCTGATCACCTGGTACTTCGGGCTGCCCTCCTCCTCCAGTCACGCGCTCATCGGCGGCCTGGTGGGCTCCGCGCTGGCCTCGGCCAGCGTGGTGCACTGGGACGGCGTCGTCGAGAAGGTCGTCATCCCGATGATCCTGTCGCCGCTGATCGGGTTCAGCCTCGCCGCGCTGATCATGATCGCAATTTACTGGATCTTCCGCAACAGCCAGCCGGGCAGGACGAACCGCGGCTTCCGCTATGCCCAGACCGTCTCGGCCGCCGCCATGGCGCTCGGGCACGGCCTGCAGGACGCGCAGAAGACGATGGGCGTCATCTTCCTCGCGCTGACGGTCGGCGGGTACGCCAGCCCCGGCGAGGGGATCCCGCAGTGGGTCATCCTGAGCGCCGCCGGTGCGATCTCGCTCGGCACGTACGCCGGCGGGTGGCGCATCATGCGCACGCTCGGCCGGCGGATCATCGCGCTCGACCCGCCCCAGGGGTTCGCCGCCGAGTCGGCCGCGGCCACCGTCCTGTACGGAGCCGCGATCGGGTTCGGCGCGCCGATCTCCACCACCCACACCATCACCACGGCGATCATGGGCGTCGGCGCGACCAAGCGGCTGAGCGCCGTGCGGTGGGGCGTGGCCGGCAACATCGTGACCGCCTGGGTGCTCACCATCCCGGCGGCGGCCCTCGTGGCGGCGCTGGCCTACGCAGTCCTCCACCTGATGGTGGAGTAGGGCCTGACGGTGGAGTGGCACGCCGGGGGCTATCCGCCGGCGTACATCACGTCCACGTCCCAGCGGGCGAAGCCCAGGGACTCGTACAGCCTGATCGCGGCCGTGTTGGCCTCGTCCACGTAGAGCATCGCGTGGGCGAGGCCGCGCGAGCGCAGGTGGGCCAGGCCGGCCAGGGTGAGCGCCCGGCCCAGGCCGGTGCCCTGCTGGGAGGGGTCGACGCCCACGACGTAGACCTCGCCGAGCGGCTCGTGGCCGTGCTCGGACGAGCCGTGGATCTTGGTCCAGTGGAAGCCGGCGAGCCGGTCGCCGCGGACGGCCAGGAAGAAGCCCTCGGGGTCGAACCAGGGCTCGCGCTCGCGCCGGTGCAGGTCGTCGAGCGTCCAGGCGCCCTGCTCGGGGTGGTGGGCGAAGGCGGCGGCGTTCACCTTGAGCCACGCCTCCTCGTCCTGGCCCGGGACGAACGTGCGCAGCTCCACACCTTCCGGAAGCGTGTAGGGCGGCAGCGGGGCCGACAGCGAGCGGCGCATCTGCCACAGCGAGCGCACCCGGTCGAAGCCGAACGACGCCGCCAGCGCCCCGGCTCCGGCGTGGTCGCCGTGCGCCCACAGCCGCACCCTGCCGCCGGTCAGCTCCAGTACGGCCCGCAGCAACCGCGTCCCGTGGCCCTGGCGCCGGTAGGCGGGATGGACGACCAGCTCCGCGCTCGGCCCCTCGACCTCGTCGGTCGGATCGACGTGCGCGTAGCCCGCGGGCGCGCCGTCGTCGGCGTGCAGCAGCAGCGAGCGGGCACGGGGATCGCCGCCGTACCGGAGATGGAGCATCACGTGCTCGTTGAGCGGGCGGACCCCGTCCGTCTCGGTCGCCGCCTCGACGATGCGGAGAACCTGGGAGACCTCGTCGTCGTCGAGCCGTTCGCAGATCTTCACATGTGCACCCACATAAGGAACTCTAGGCGTACCAATGGCGAACAATGCCATGGGCTGCCCCGGTCAATCGTTACCTTTGCGACATTCGTTGCATAGGGAGACGTCGTAACGTCCCTCTCATGACGTCACGCACCCTCCTCCGGCTGTGCACGGCCGGCGCCGCCACCGCGGCCGGGATCGCCCTGGCCATGGCGCCCGCGGTCGCCGCGACCAGCGGCTCGGCCGGTCACGGAAACGGCCACGGAAACGGCCACGGCGGGCCGACCGTCCCGGTCCGCCTGCTGAGCATCAACGACCTGCACGGCAACCTCGAACCGCCGTCGGGCTCCTCCAGCCGCATCCTCGACCCGGACGGCCCCCTCGTCGACGCCGACGGCTCGCTGACCGGGCTGCCCGGCGGCAAGTACTCGATCGCCGGCGGCGCGTCGTACCTGGCGACGTACGTCAAGCAGGCGCGTACCGAGAACACGCTGCTCGTGGCGGCGGGCGACCTGATCGGCGCGTCGCCGCTGATCTCGGCCGCCTACCACGACGAGCCCACCCTGGAGGTGCTCGGCTCGCTCGGGCTCAACGCCACCGCGGCCGGCAACCACGAGTTCGACGAGGGGTACGCCGAGCTGCAGCGCCTCATGAACGGCGGCTGCCACCCGGTGGACGGCTGCTCGCCCGCCGGCCAGTGGAAGGGCACGGACTTCGACTTCCTCGCCGCCAACGTCCTGAAGGAGGGCTCCGGCCAGTACGCCCTGCCGCCGTTCTACGTCAAGAAGATCAACGGCGTGCAGGTGGGCTTCATCGGCCTGGTGACGGCGACCACGCCGACCATCGTCACCGCGGAGGGCATCAAGGGCCTGCAGTTCACCGAGGAGGTCGCCGCGGCGAACCGGGCCTCGGCCTACCTGGCGCGCAGGGGCGTCAAGGCGCAGGTCGTCCTGATGCACGAGGGCGACTCGACCACCCCGAACCAGAGCCCGGACGCGTGCTCGGCGAACACCGCCAACGCCGGCTCGCGCATCGCCAGGGAGCTGAGCCCGCAGATCGACCTGGTCATCAGCGGCCACTCGCACCAGGCCTACATCTGCAAGACCAAGGACCCGGCGGGCCAGGACCGCTACTACACGCAGGGCTCGTCCTTCGGCCGCGTGCTGACCCAGATCGACCTGCGGGTCGACAAGCGCACCCGGGACGTGGTCCGCTCCTCGGTCACCGCGGACAACAAGGTCGTCGCCCGTACGGTCACCCCGGACCCGCAGGTCGAGGCCCAGGTCCAGACGTGGCGGACGCGCAGCGCCGAAGTGGCCAACCGCAAGATCGGCTCGATCACCGGTGACATCACCAACGTCGTCACCAACACCTCGGCGGCGACCACCAGGCCGGAGACGCCGCTCGGCGACCTGATCGCCGACTCCCAGCTGGAGGCGGCCAAGCCGGCGGGGGCCGAGATCGCGCTGATGAACCCGGGCGGCATCCGCACCTCGCTGACGTACGCGCAGTCGGGGTCCGAGGGCGACGGCGTCGTCACCTACGGCGAGGCGTTCGCCGTCCAGCCGTTCAGCAACATCGTCCAGGTGCGGACGTACACGGGCGCGCAGCTCAAGGCGCTGCTGGAGCAGCAGGTCTGGACGCCCAACCCGGCGACGGGCGCGATCAACCACCGGATGCTCCAGGTGTCGTCGTCGCTGACCTACACCTTCGACACCACCAAGCCGGTGGGGTCGCGCGTGTCGGACGTCAAGCTCAACGGCGCCCCCGTCACGGACACGCAGTCGATCAAGATCGCCGCGAACAACTTCCTGATGGGCGGCGGTGACGGCTTCTCGGTGTTCACGCAGAGCACGGACACGTGGAGCGGGCCGGTCGACCTGGACGCGTTCACGGCGTACCTGACCGCGCACTCGCCGATCAGCCCGTCGGCGGCCGACCGCATCACGATGATCAAGTGATCTCCGGGCCGGAGGTCCCGCCGCGCGGGGCCTCCGGCCTTTCCTGACCGGGCGCGACGGGTCTCAGCTCCGGTGCGGTGAGTCGCCGGCGGGATCCTGCTCGCGGTGCAGGGGCAGGCGGGCCACCAGGCGGGCGCCCGGCTCGTGGTCGGCGACCTTGAGCGTGCCGCCGTGCGAGACGCAGATCTCGCGGGACAGCGGCAGGCCGAGCCCGCTGCCGCCCTTCTCCTTCCGGCGGGCGTCCTCCAGCCGGGTGAAGCGTTCGAAGACGCGCTCGCGGTCGGCGGGCGGGATGCCGTCGCCGTCGTCGGTGACCGAGACGCAGACGTGGTCGCCCTCCACCCACACCTTCAGGTCGATCCGGTGCGCGGCGTGCCGGGTGGCGTTGTCCAGCAGGTTCGTCAGCAGCCGGTCGAGCTGCACGGGCGAGCCGAGGACGGGGGCCTGGGCGCACACGTCCACCACTATGGGGATCTTGCCGCCCTCGCGGCGGCGCACCTGCTCCTCGGCCAGGCGGCACACGTCGACGACGCGGCGGTCGGGGATGGCGCCGGCGTCCAGGCGGGCCAGCAGGAGCAGCTCGTCGATGATCCCGGTGAGGCGTTCGGCGGCGGCCAGGGCGCGGGCGCCGGTGGCGGGCCAGTCGGTCTCGTCGGGGTAGGCGTTGGCCACCTCGAGCTGGGTGCGCAGGGCGGAGATGGGGCTGCGCAGCTCGTGGGAGGCGTCGGCGACGAAACGGCGCTGGGTCTCGGCCGAGCGTTCCAGCCGGTCGAGGGTGTGGTTGGTGGTGGCGGCCAGGTCGGTGATCTCGTCACCGGTGTCGGGGACGGGCACGCGCCGGCTCAGGTCGCGGCCGGTGATCTCGGCGAGCTCGGCGCGGATGCGCTCGACCGGGCGCAGCGCGGAGGCGACCACGACCCAGGTGATCCCGGCGACGAGCACCAGGGCGATCGGCGTGCCGAGGAACACCATGGCGTTCAGCCAGGACAGCGCCCGGTTGACGTCGCTGAGCGAGGAGGCGCCGTAGACCGTGACGAGCCGGCCGTCGGGGGTGTGCACCTGGATCGCCATGATCAGGTACTGGGCCTCCTTCTCGTCCCTGAGGCCGGTGAGCGTGCTCTCGGCGCTGTAGAGGGTCTCCGGCCTGGCCACCTGCATGCCGGACAGCCGCTGGCCGGGGTGCAGGCCGGGGCTGGTGGCCAGCACCCGTCCGTCGGCGTCGACCACCTGCAGGAGCTGCACCCGGGCCGGGGCCTCCAGCGACGCGGGGAGCTGCCCGGTGCGGGCCTCGCTGGCCACCCTGCGCACGGCCAGCTCCACCCGGGTCTCCACGAGCCCGTGCAGGTTGTCCGGGCCGAGGGTGAGGGCGAGCGTGCCCGTGACGGCCAGGACCACTGCCGCCACCAATGTCGCGAGCGTGGTCAGGCGCCCGCGGATCGAGCGGGGAAAGAGCCTTTTCGCCATCCCGTGAGACCTACCCATGGAGACCCGGACGGGGAAAAGGCCGGATCGAGATTCGGCAAGCGGCCCGCAAAGAGGGGTGTCCCGCCGGGCCGGCCCTGCGTCCCGCTCGAATAGTGGATCACGTGGGAGGCGCCACGGGCCTGCCGCCGGTCCTCGGCGGGCGGCTGTCGCGACACATGGGCGAGGTGATCGATCCGTGCCGCATCATCACCCCCTGAGCGGGTTCTGGGCCGCGCCGGCGCTGGTCGTGCTGGTGACGTACGTGGTGCTGGCCGGGCGGACGGCGTGGAGCCGGTGGCGTACCGCGAGCTTCGCCGGCGGCTGCGCGCTGGTGACCGTGGCGCTCACCGATCCCGTGGCCGCGCTGGCCGCGACCGACTTCCGCGGCCACATGATGCAGCACCTGCTGATCGGCATGCTGGCGCCCCTGGCTCTGGCCCTGGGCGCGCCGGTGACGCTGCTGCTGCGCTCGCTGCCGGTCCCGCGGGCCCGCCGCCTGACCTGGGCGCTGCGCGGGCCCGCCGTCCACCTGGCGGCCAACCCGTGGACCGCGCTGGCGCTCAGCGCCGGCGGCATGGCGGCCCTGTACTGCACGCCCCTGTACGGCCTCGCCCCCGCGCCGCCGGTGCACGCCTGCCTCCTGCTGGCCGGTTACCTGTTCGCCTGGGTCGTCGCCGGGCCCGACCCCGCGCCGCGCCGCCCGCCGGTGCCGGTGCGGCTGGCCGTGGTGGGGGTGGCGGTCGCCGTGCACGCGGGCCTGTCCGGGGCCATGTACGCCGGCCGGCTGGCCCTGCCGGCGCCGTCCGACCAGCTCAGGGGCGCGGCGGAGATCATGCTCTACGGCGGGGGCGCCGCGGAGCTGCTGCTCGCCCTGGCCGTGGCGGCCTCCTGGCGGGCCCGGCGCACTCCCGAGAACGCCGACGTCGAGCTGCTCGCCCCCGGCCTCACCGTCCGGGTGCCGGGGGAGCCCGAGCCCGTCCGGCGGGTCCGCGTCCCCGACCGCGAGCCGGCGAGGACGCGCGGCCCGCTCACCCCGGCCCAGTACGGCGACGAGGACGAACCAGACCCCGCCGACCTGTAGCCGCCCGGTCAGTGGGCGGCGCGGGAGCGGAAGAGGTCGTAGAGGGCGGCGGCCAGCGCCATGACCACGAAGCCGAGCACCACCCACAGGCCGTGCCGGAAGGCCGTCGGCCAGCCCTGCGGCAGCGAGCCGAAGAACGCCGAGCCCGCCGCCGCGATGCCGATCGCCGACCCGAGCCGCTGCCCGGTCTGGAGCACCCCGGCGGCGCTGCCGCCGCCCGCGGGAGGCACCTCCGAGAGCGTGATCGCCTGGTTGGGCGAGATCACCAGGCCGCTGCCGATGCCCGCGACCAGCAGCGGCAGCGCGGTCGCCGCGCCCACGCCGGCCCCCGGCACCAGCAGCGTCGCCACCATGGTCGCCAGCAGGCCCGCGATCACCGTCCCGAGCCCCACCGCGACCAGCTTCCTGCCCGCCCGGCCGACGAGCCTGCCGCCGACCACCGACGACCCGGCCGACCCCAGCGCGAACGGCGTGATCGACAACCCGGCCAGCAGCGCGCTGTAGCCCTCGCCGCTCTGCAGGTACAGGGTGAAGGCGAAGAAGATCCCGGTGAACCCGGCGAAGTAGAACAGGGCGATGGCCGACCCGAGGCTGTAGGAGCGCCGGGCGAACAGTGCCAGGTCCACCAGCGGCTCCCTGGGGTACAGCCGTTCCCACAGCACGAACCCGGCCAGCACGAGCAGCGCCGCGGGCACGAGCAGCCACTTGGCCTCGCTCTTCCACTGGTGCTGCTGGATGAACGGCAGCAGCAGCGTCGCCACGCCCACGCCGAGCAGCAGCACGCCGACCGGGTCCATGCTCTCCCGCCGCCCGGCGCGCACCGGCCCGGGGGCGGGCTCGGGCAGCCACTTCCAGGCCAGCGGCAGCAGCGCGATCCCGATGGGCAGGTTCACCAGGAACACCCACCGCCAGCCCTGCTCGGCCCCGAACCCGGTGACCAGCGCGCCGCCGATCAGCGGCCCGGCGGCGGTGGACACGCCGATGGTCGCGCCGAGCGCGCCGAAGGCCCGGCCGCGTTCGTGGCCCAGGAACATCTGCTGGATCAGGCCGGACACCTGCGGGTTCAGCATCCCGGCCGCCATGCCCTGCACGAGCCTGGCCGCGATCAGCACCGGCATGCTCCCGGCGAAGCCGCAGGCCGCGCTGGCCGCCGTGAACAGCACCACGCCCCACATGAACAGCGTCCTGCGGCTCCTCGCGTCGCCCATCCGCCCGGCCGGGACCAGCAGCAGGCCGAACGTGAGCGCGTAGCCGGACAGCGTCCACTGCAGCCCGTCGTCCGAGGCGTGCAGGCCGGCGCGGATGGAGGGCAGGGCCACGTTGACGATGCTCACGTCCAGGCCCGACATGAACGCCGCGACCAGGCACACGCCCAGCGCCCGCCTGCGCGTGTCGGAACCGGATGCCTGCATCGCGACCTCTCTGCGGGACAGGGGCAGCGATCATGATTCCCCCCAGGCTGGGAAATATCGTCCTAGGCGGACAATGATTTCTTTGCCGGGCCCCCGCGAAGGAGCAAGTGATCATGGACACGATGGCCGTGGAGCGGAACGGCATCAACGCCGTCCCCGACAGCGAGCGGCGCGGAAGACCGTCCGACCTGTTCTGGCCCTGGGCGGGGGCGAACCTGTCCCTGTTCGGGGTGGCGTTCGGCGTGTACGTCGTCGGGCTCGGCCTCGGCGTCGTCCCCGCCGTGGTGACCGGCGCCGTCGGGTACGGGCTGTCGTTCCTGCTGGTCGGCCTGGTCGCCGTCGCGGGCAGCCGGTCCGGCGTGCCGACGATGACGCTGGGCCGGGCGCCCTTCGGGTACCAGGGCAACAAGCTGCCCGCCTTGCTGTCGTACGTGTCGAACGTGGGCTGGGAGATCGTGCTCGTCACGCTCTCCGCGCAGAGCGGCGCCGCCATCCTGCGCCGCGTGGCGCCCGGGATCCCCGAGACGACCGCCACGGCCGGCTGCTTCGCCGTCTCGGCGCTGGTCGTGATCGCCGTCGGCGTGTACGGCCACGCCATGATCATGGTCGTCCAGCGTTACCTGACGTACGCGTTCGTCGTGCTGACCGTCGTCTACCTGATCCTCATGCTGCCCAAGCTGGGCGGCTCGCTGGAGACGACGGCGGGCCCCGGCGGCTGGGTGGGCGGCGTCATCCTCTCCATGACCCTGCTCGGCCTGGGCTGGGTCAACTGCGGCGCCGACTACTCCCGCTACCTGCCGGCCGGCTCCCGGCCCAGGTCGGTGGCCCTGTGGACGACGCTGGGCGGCGCGCTGCCGCCGATGGTGCTGCTGGTGTTCGGCGTGCTGCTGGCCGGCGGCGACCCGAAGCTGGCCGAGGCGGCGGGCGGCGACCCGGTGGGCGCGCTGGCGGCGGCGTTGCCGACCTGGTTCCTGCTGCCGTACCTGCTGACCGCGATCGGCGGCTTCCTGGCCGGGGCGATCATGGACATCTACTCGTCGGGGCTGTCGATGCTGGCGCTCGGCGTGCCGGTCAGGCGGCACCTGGCGGTGCTGATCGACGGGCTCCTCATGGTGCTCGGCGGCTACTACCTGCTGTTCGTCTCCGACAACTTCTTCGGCACCTTCCAGGCGTTCCTGGCGATCATCGGCGTGGTGATGGCCGCCTGGGTGGCGATCTTCCTGGTGGACATGTGGCGGCTGCGGGACGGCGGCCGCGCCTACGACGAGCGCCTGCTGCGTCCCGGCGCGCCCGCACTCAACCCGGCCGGGCTGGTCTCCCTGGTGGTGGCCTCGGTCGTGGGCGTCGGCCTGATCACGTCCGCGGACGAGCACATCGCCGCGGTCGTCGGGTTCCTGATGAGCGACGAGCTGCGCGACAGCACGTTCGGGGCGGCCAACATCGGCGTGGTCATCGCGCTGCTGCTGGCCGGGGCGCTGTACTTCGTGCTCACCCTGCGCCGCCGCTGAC
The DNA here is from genome assembly GCF_044465525.1 of Nonomuraea sp. NPDC049646. Lineage (NCBI taxonomy): Bacteria > Bacillati > Actinomycetota > Actinomycetes > Streptosporangiales > Streptosporangiaceae > Nonomuraea > Nonomuraea sp. NPDC049646. Next base: position 119,799 of record NZ_JBITLU010000015.1, read on the forward strand.
CCGGGGCGAGGTCAGTTCGGGCCGGGCCGGCGCCAGGTCTCCAGCGGCGCGGGGGAGCTCATGCGCTCCTTGAACTCGCGCGCCCTGGTCAGGCAGTCGGGGCAGACCGGCTCGGGCACCGACCGGGCCAGGGCCTCCGGGGGCGGCTCGCGCCGGGTGCCGAGCACCGTCCGGTCCGGAGGCAGGCCGGTCTCCGGGTCGATGGTCATCATGGTGACGTTCGCGGCGGTGTAGGGGAACGTGCGCTTGCATGCGAAGCACGTGCCGATCGTGGTGATGTGGTCGTCTTCCATGGATCCGCCCTCCCTCACCGCACGGTACCTCGCGATCAGGGATTGCGGCGCAACGCCCACTCCACCGCGGGGCAGCGGTCCATGACGACGTCGAGCCCGGCGTCGAGAGCGCGCTGGGCGGCCGCCTCGTCGATCACGCCGATGGGCAGCCACACCGCCTTCGCGCCGGCCGCGATGGCCTCGTCCACGACCTGGCCGGCGAACTCCGAACGCCGGTAGACCGCCACCACGTCGGCCTTGACCGGCACCTCGGCCAGCGACGTGTAGCCCGGCTCGCCCAGGACCGGCCGGCCCGCCGGATGGACCGGGATGATCTTCTTGCCGCGCGCCTGGATGCGCTGGGCCTGGTCGTAGGCCGTGCGCTGCGGGTCGTCGCCGAGCCCCACGAACACCCACGTCCCGGCCTCGTGCAGCAGTTGCCTGATCACGCGCTGATCCGCGAAACGATCGTCCATGCAGGCGTCAACACGCCGGACGCGCGCGGGCTTCCCGGCCTACGCCTGGGCGGTCGGCAGCACGACCACCTGGCGCAGGTTGACGTGCCGGGCCCGGCTGACCGTGTAGCCGATCAGGTCGGCGATCTCGTCGGCGGTCAGCGGGGTGAACGCCTCGAACATCCCGGCGAGCTGCGCGCCCAGCTCGGCGTTGTCGATGTGGTCGCCGAGCTCGGTCGCGGTCAGGCCGGGTTCGAGGTTGGTCACGCGCACGCCGCGCGGGCCGAACTCCGGGCGCAGCGAGGCCGACAGGTGGGTCAGCGCCGCCTTGGTCGCGCCGTAGACCGCGTAGTTGGGGAACGTGACGTGCGCGCCGATCGAGGAGATGTTCACCAGGTCGGCCGTCCGTCCGGCGTCGGCGGCGGCCAGCAGGTCGGCGGCGAAGGCGCCGGTGACGCGGAGCACGCCGGCGACGTTGGTGTCCAGCATGCGCGTCCACTCGTCGAGACGGCCGTCCTGGACGGGGTTGGGCAGCATCACGCCGGCCGCGTTGACGACCAGGTCGGCCCGGCCCAGCCCGGTGTGGACGACCTCCACGGCGGCGGCCACGCCGGCGTCGTCGGTGACGTCCACGGTGACGGGCAGCGCGGTGCCGCCGTCGGCGTCGATCTTGGCGGCCAGCTCGGCCAGCCGGTCGGCGCGGCGGGCGAGCAGGGCCACCTTGGCGCCGTTGGCGGCCAGCAGGCGGGCCGTGGCCTCGCCCATGCCGCTGGCGGCTCCGGTCACGACGGCGATGCGGCCCGAGAGGTTCTCGTAGTTCGTCATGGCTCTCACCCTGGCCGAGCCGCGCGGACTTACCCAGCGCACGGCTTTTCCTGGTAACGGCGGTACTACCCTGAAGCGGTGGAAGGTGATTTGGGGCAGTTTCTCCGTTCTCGTCGGGCCCGGATCCATCCGGCGGACGCCGGGCTGCCCGCGTCGGGGCGGCGGCGGGTCAGCGGCCTGCGGCGCGAGGAGGTCGCGCTGCTCGCGGGCGTGAGCGTCGACTACTACATCCGCCTGGAGCAGGAACGCGTCCAGAACGTCTCCGACGCCGTGCTCGACGCCGTCGCCCGGGTGCTGCGCATGGACGACACCGAACGCGCCCACCTGAGCGACCTGCTCCGGCCGGTCAGGCACGTGAGCCGGCCCGTCCTGCGGCCCGGGCTGAGCAGGCTGCTCGACCTGGCCGACGGCATGCCCGCCTTCGTCCTCGGGCCCCGGATGGACGTGCTGGCCTGGAACGCGCTGGCCGACCGCGTCAGCGGCTTCGCCGGCGTCCCGGACGGCCGGCGCAACCAGCTCCTCCAGGTGTTCCTGGCGCCGCACACGCGCACCCTCTACCGCGACTGGGCCGAGGTGGCCGCCGACACGGTCGCCTACCTGCGGCTGTACGCCGGCCGCCACCCTGAGGACCCGCTGCTGGCCGAGCTGGTCGCCGAGCTGTCGGCCGACCCCGACTTCGCCCGCCTGTGGGCCGAGCACGGGGTCGCCGAGAAGACGTACGGGACCAAGCGCCTGCGCCACCCCGAGCTGGGCGAGCTGGACTTCGCGTACGAGACCCTGGCCGTGCCCGGCCAGCCCGACCTGGCGATCGTCATGTACACCGCCGACCCGGACTCGGCGACCGGCCGCACGGTCGCCCGGCTGCGGGCGGAGATCGACTCCTCGCGGGAACTCGCCCGGTCCGTCCGTGGTTGACCCGGGCGCGGGCCAGTGGGCATCGTGGGGCGGGTGACCGCCGATGACGTCGCTCTGACCAACCTCGACCAGCCGCTGTTCGACGGGTCCGGCGCCACCAAGCGCGACCTGGTCGACTACCTCGACGCGGTCGCCGACCGCATCGTCCCGGCGCTGCGCGGGCGCGCGCTGTCGGTGCTGCGGGTACGGCCGGGCCAGGAACCCTTCATGCAGAAGAACCTGCCCAAATACGCTCCTTCCTGGATCAGGACCGTCACCGTCTGGGCCGAGGCGTCCCGCCGGGAGGTGACGTACGCGCTGTGCGACGACCGGCGCACCCTGCTCTGGTTCGCCAACCAGCGGGCCGTCGAGTACCACCCGGCGCTGTTCCTGGACGGCCGGCCCACGCACCTGATCCTCGACCTCGACCCGCCCGAGGGCGACGACTCCTTCCCGCTCGCCGTGCGGGCCGCCCACCTCGTCCGCCAGGCGCTCGCCGACGCCGGGCTGGCGGGCGCGGTCAAGACCAGCGGCGCCAAGGGCGTGCACGTGTTCGTCCCCGTCCCGCCGGGCACCGCCATGGACGACCTGGCCGCGGCCACCCGGGCCCTGGCCGCCCGCGCCGAGCGGCTCGACCCGGCGCTGGCCACGACGGCCTTCATCAGGGAGGACCGCGCGGGCAAGGTGTTCATCGACTCCACCAGGGCCGGCGGCGCGACGGTCGTGTCGGCCTACAGCCCCCGGGTGCGGCCGGGCGTGCCGGTCTCCTTCCCCGTCCCCTGGGACGAACTCGACCAGGTCGTGCCCGCCGACTTCACCATCCACAACGCGGCCGGGCTGCTCGGCGGGCGCGACCCGTGGGCCGAGCTCATGCCGGAGCCGCGCGAGCTGCCCGCCGACCTGGTCGCGGAGGGGCACACCATCCCGGTGGCCCGCGTCCAGGCGATGCACGAGGGCAAGCGCCGGGCCCGCGCCCGGCGTGCCGAGTCACCGTAGTGTCCGGATATTGACGCATTGGCGTAGGCCGGTAGACCTTCTCAGGGCTGCCTCGACGGGCTACTTTGCGAATCATTGCGGCTCGGGGGATTTCTCCGCATCTCACTCCTAGGGGAGCCTGCATGCGCAGAATCATCATCGCTCTGCTCACCGCTCTCGCCTTACCCGTCGCCATGGCGGTCCCGGCGAGCGCGGGCCCGCTCGACGACGTCTTCGCCAAGCTGCTGGTGAAGCAGGTCAAGGGCGAGAACGTGAAGAAGCACCTGGAAGCCCTCCAATCCATCGCCAACGCCAACGGCGGCACCCGCGCCGCCGGCACGCCCGGCTACAACGCCTCCCGCGACTACGTGGCGGGCAAGCTGCGCAAGGCCGGTTACAAGGTCACGCTCCAGCCGATCAACTTCGTCGAGAGCTGGACCGAGAACAGCCCGCCCACGCTGAACCGGACCGCGCCGGACGCCAAGACGTACGTGCCGAACGAGGACTTCTACTCCTTCCAGCCCTCGCCCGCCGGGGACGTGACCGCGCAGGTCCAGGGCGTGGATCTGATCCTGCCCCCGACCCCGACGCCCACCTCGACCAGCGGCTGCGAGGAGTCGGACTTCGCCGGGTTCGTCGCCGGGCGCATCGCGCTCATCCAGCGCGGCACCTGCGCGTTCGCCCAGAAGATCCGCAACGCGGGCCGGGCCGGCGCGTCCGGGATCATCGTGTTCAACGAGGGCCAGCCGGGCCGGACCGACGCGTTCCCGCTGGACATCGGCGAGTGGCGGGCGAACGTGCCCATGGTCTTCGCCGACTTCGCCGTCGGCAACGAGCTGGCCACCGGCTCGCCGACCGTGCGGCTCAAGGTCGACGCCAACCTCGTCCTGGGCGCCAACGACAACGTGATCGCCGAGTCCCGGTTCGGCGACCCGCGCAACGTCGTCATGGTCGGCGGGCACCTCGACAGCGTGACCGCCGGTCCCGGCATCAACGACAACGGCTCGGGCAGCGCGACCATCCTCGAAGTGGCCGAGGAGATGGCGCACTTCCCGGTCAAGAACAAGGTGCGCTTCGCGTTCTGGGCCGCCGAGGAGATCGGCCTGCTCGGCTCCGACCAGTACGTCGAGAAGCTGTCCCAGGCGCAGCGCGACCGGATCAGGGTCTACCTCAACTTCGACATGGTCGCCTCGCCCAACTACGCGTACAAGCTGTACGACGGCGACGACTCCGACGGCCAGGGCTCGCCGGCCGGTCCGCCCGGATCGGCGCAGATCGAGCGGCAGCTCGCCGACTTCTACGCCTCCCGCCACCTGCCCACCGTGGGCACCGACTTCGACGGGCGCTCCGACTACGGGCCGTTCATCGCGGTCGGCATCCCCGCGGGCGGCATCTTCACCGGCGCCGAGGGCGTCAAGACGGCGGAGGAGGCCGCGCTGTTCGGCGGCGTCGCCGGCCAGCCCTACGACGCCTGCTACCACTCGGCGTGCGACACGATCGCCAACATCAACGCGACCGCGCTCGACGTGGACGCCGACGCGGTGGCCGACTCCACGGCCAGGTTCGCCTTCAACCTGAACGGCATCCCGCCGCGGACCGCCGCCGCCAAGACCGCGCTCACTTCGCAGTCGGCGCGCTGAGCAGGCGATCCCGGGCGGGCCGCCGCCCGCCCGGGGTCCTTCAGCTTGTACGGCTCGGGGCGCGCAGGGCGGCGACCGCGGCGGCGGGGTCGTCGGCGAAGAAGCGGATCGAGGTGACCTCGGCCCGCCCGCCGAGCGGTCGCACCGCGACGACCGGCTCGCTCAGCTCCACCGTCACGTTCGTCCTGGACGCCACCGCGACGCCCAGCCGCCCGCCGTCCACGCTGATCAGCCCCGCCTCGTTGTAGTTCTGGACGGTCCGGACGGAGGCGATGAGGTCGCGCGGCACGCGCAGGTCGAAGTAGGCGGCGTACCGGACGCGCAGCTCGTCCCCGGTGACCACATGGGGCCTGGTGACGGAGGCGGCGGCCATGAAGACGACGAACAGCAGGCTGTACAGGTCGGCGGCCAGCACCGGCACCCGTATCGCCGCCGGCACGTCGTTCACCACCAGCAGCAGGTCCACGACCGCCGTCTCGACCGCCATCGCGAACATGAACAGCCCCAGGGTGAACGCCTGCTCCTTGGCGTACGACAGGGCGGTCGCCCCCGCCGGGACGCCGTGTCGTCGCCGGGCCGTCCACAGGGCCACGCTGGTCAGTCCCGCCAGCTCGAACCTGAGGACCGCGCGCAGCACGCCCATCATCACGTCTTCTCCTCGGCGTCGGTCTCCGTGAGTTCGGTGAAGAGCAGCCGGAGCACCTCCGCCTGGGCGGGCGACAACTCCCCGAGCATCGTCTCCATCCAGGACAGGTCGGCCCCCGGGCCGGAGGGCACCATCCCGGCCAGCTCGTCCGGTATGTGGGCGGCCATGTCCGCGGCGAGCGGGCCGATCCGCTCGTCCCCGGCCGGCGCGTCCGCCAGCTCGTCGAGCCGCCGGTACAGCTCCTGCCCGGCGGCGAGCGCGTCCGGCTCGGTCATCGGGCGCATCAGCTCGGCCAGGCCCGCCTGGCCCTCCTCGTCGGACAACATGGTGGCCAGGGTCAGCAGCTCGTGGTCGAACGCCCCGAAGGCCGAACCGCCGCCGTCCAGGTCGCGCAGCACGGCCGCCGCGCCGGGGGACACCATCGACTCCGGGCTCAGGCCGGGCTGCGCGAGCAACGCCGCCAGCCGGGCCCGCCGCGCCGCGATGGCCTCCTGCTGCCTGGCCAGGTCGGCGTCCAGCTCCTGCAACGCCTCCCGGAAGTCCGCGCCCCGGTCGTCGGCCAGCGCGTCCCGCAACTCCTCCAGCGACAACCCGAGCCCGGCCAGGTGCCGCACCCGCGCCAGTCGTACGGCGTCGCGCAGCCGGTACTCGCGGTAGCCGTTGGGAAGACGTTCGGGCTCGGGCAGGATCCCCAGGTGGTGGTAATAGCGCACGGTACGGGTCGAAACCCCGACCAGCGCGGCCAGCTCGCCGATCCGCATGCCCTCATTGAACAGTTTGACGTCGCGTCAAGGTCAAGCCGACGGGGTTCCGGCCTCTCTGGCTGCTCGGAAGGGGCTTCGGGGGTCTGTGTTGATCTTTGGGAGCCAGACGGGAGCCACTGCTCCACCCGGCCTGCGGCTTGAAGATCTTGTCCATCACGACCACGCCCCTGGTCAGGGCCGGCCTGATCTCTTGCCGGTAGACGGTCTCGGTCACGTGCGTTGACGAATGACCGACGATGCGGGCGATCTCCTCGATCGCCACGTCGTGAGCGGACAGCAAGGACACGAAACTGTGCCGAAGCTCACGCGGGCACCAGTTGGTGCCGATCCCTGCTACATCTGCGATGAGTCTGAACTCCCGCCAGATGTAGTAGCGGTTCATCGGTGTTCCGTCCTCTCGACGGAACACGTGTGCGGTGTCTTCTTCTCCTTCTCCCGCCGCGAGGCGTTCTGCTGCCCTGGGCTTGTGCAGCTCGGTCAGCACTTGGACACCCCACTTGGGGACTAGGAGGACGCGACGGGATTTCGGTGTTTTCGTGTCTCCATTTCCTGCTGTGGTCCTTCCATGGCAGGGGACCAGTAGCGATGGAGTGGAATCCAGCAGGAGTGTTGCCTACGCCCGTCCCTGAGCTCACTCCATACAGGTCAGACGCGTATCGGCACTGATCGGAAACTTCCGCGCCACGTACGCGATCGTCCGCTCGCTGCCCAGCGCCATGCCGACCCCTTCTTGCATGAGCTATGGCGAGATGCCTAAGACACCTCGTCACGCACCTGCCTTGTCGATGGCGTCCGTTTGCTGGAAGTTGGCCTGGAGGCGGCTTCATGCGCCAGGTCAAGGGAAGGAAATTAGCGGCGGCTTCTGCCCATCCTCTTCCGCTAGATCAATCCAATCGGCCCACGATAACGAGGTGATCAGATCATGCTGGAAGTCGAACTCGACATTTTTTCCGGAATGCCGAATCCTACGTGGACCCTCACCTATGAAGAGGAGGGTGAGCTGACAGAACGCATTCGGGCTGTACCGCAGCAGGTTTCGCCGCTGCATACGAGCGGCGAGGCGTTCGGTCTCGGTTATCGCGGATTCATCGTGCGTCTGATCAAGGACGACAATGGCCCCTGGAGTCGGTATCAATCCTCCAGAGAAACTCCGTTTCCCATTGAGTTTCGAGTAGGAAGTGTGCCAACAGATGCGGGGTCGTCCGTTGCCGAGTGGCTACTCGAAACGTCTGCAAGGCGAGTGGGGGTAGACGACGAGCTGCTGTCATCTGCATCGCGGGGGGTAAATCTTATTCCGCCGCCACCTGAGGATCCGCCACCGCCACCGCCACCGCAGTCTGGGGGCTCCCGCCCTGGCAAACAGGAACAATCATTCGAGGGCATACGGGGAGTTTGGCTAGATCCATGCCCGGACGCCAATTCCCTGTATTGGGACAACTATGCGACATTCAACGGCCCGGACGTCGTAGGAAAGAACAACTGTTACTGCTTCGCTGCAAATCACATCGCAAACCGCCGCTATGCCCTGCCCGGGCTTAGAGGGGGGGCGCCGGCCCAAAGTATGTCAGTCGGCCAGATAGCGTCGGGGTTGGACGCTGACGGCTGGAGGGAGACTTGTCAGCAGCCAGACGGGTTGACTATCGCGGGAGCGGTTTGGCCCGGTCAGGACTACCATTTCTACCGCTTGGTAACCAATGGGGACGAGTGGCTTTGGGCGCACAAGCAGGGCGGGACTCCGGTCATCCATGAAGACAGGTCCGGCCGGACGTTGAAGAGGATTCAGACGGGGCCCTACACAGATATCTGGTGGCATCCAGAGGTTTGCGATAGAGGCGACTATACGGCTTTCGTCGGTTTTTTCTATCAAGAGAACGCCACGGCGCTGGTCAAGTAGCTGCCTTTGGTCGCCGTCCCCAAGGCTGGGTACGAGCGCGTCGCCGAGCGAGTCTTTGGGGCGGGCACGTTGAGCCGAGCTCGTCGCGAATGAGCACTTTCCGGCGCGGCCGGAGGAACGTCTGGTCCGGCCCGTTCGTCGTCATGGTGTGACCCTCTCCCCGGAACTCGACGAACGGCTGCGCGAGGCGTCCGCCAGGATGCACCGCGCCGAACACGTCCGGCGGCTGCGCGGGAACGCCGCGCAGCAGATCGCGGACGTCCGCGACACCCTGAAGGGCCTGGAGTCCGAGCTGGCCGGCGAGGAGCGCGACGTCGCCCGGCTGGAGGGCGGGCTGTCCGCCGTCCTGTCGCGCATGCTGGGCAACCGGGAGGAGCGCCTGGCGCGCGAGCGCGCCGAGGTGGTGGTGGCCAGGGAACGCGTGGACGGTCACCGCGCCCGGCTCGCGCAGCTCGAAGCCGACGTCGCGGCGGCCGACGCCGAGCTGGCCGTCCTCGACCCCGCCTCCCGCGAGTACGCGCGGCTGCTGGTCGAGAAGGAGCAGCAGCTCGTCCGCGGCGGCGATCCGCGCGCGCGGGAGCTGGCCGACCTGGCCGCCGCGCTCGACCGGGTGAGCGCCGACGTGCGCGAGTGCGACGAGGCCCACCACGCGGGGCAGGGCGCGCACGACGCGCTGGCCGTCGTGCTGCGCCTGCTCGACTCGGCCAGGACGGCCTCCACCTTCGACGTGTTCGGCGGCGGCCTGATCGCCGACGCCTTCGAGCACGACCGGCTGACCAGCGCCGACCAGGCCGCCTGGCACGCCCAGCGGGCCCTGGACGTCTTCTCCCGCGAGCTGGCCGACACCGGGATCGCGTCCCGGCCGGTGATGCCCAAGGTGGACACCCGGTGGTTCGTGGACGCCTTCTTCGACAACATCATCAGCGACGTGCTCAAGCATCAGCGCATCGAGAGGACCAGGGCCGAGGTGCAGAGGCTGGCGCAGTGGGTGCGCGAGACCAGGGCGCACCTGAGGGGGCGGCGCGGCCAGTTGCTGGCCGAGCAGTCGCGGCTGCTGACCAGGCGCGAGGAGCTGCTGCGTCCGGAGTAGCCGTGCGCCGGGCGTCACCGACCACTGTCGTCACGGACAGTAGTTGAATGACTGCACTGCGTGCATGATGGCGGGGACGACGGCGCCACGGCGCCGTACCTCAAGGGACAGGAACGCGCTCATGCTCCGTACCACGACCAGCCTGACCGGCCTCGCCACCGCCGCCGCACTCGTCCTGAGCCTGGCGACCCCCGCCTCGGCCGCGACCGGCACCCTCTACATCAACTGGGCACAGCACGAGAACCCCAGCGGCTGCTACACCTCCGACAGCGCGAACCCCTTCGTCTACAACCGGACCGACGCCGTGGCCTTCGCGTTCCTCGGGCCGGGCTGCCAGGGGCCGATCACCGGGACGGTGCCGCCGGGCGACGGCCAGGAGATCGTCGGCACCAGCGTGCTCATCCGGTAGGGGAAAGGCGTCCGGCCACGGCCCCGCGGCGTTGTGCGGGGTCGTGGCCGTCGTCGTTCCGGGGGAGGGGGCGGCTCACATCGAGGCGGCGCCGGAGGCGAGGGCGACGATGCCGACGACGGTCATCAGCAGCGTCGTGCCGGGGTGCATGGTGATCGAGATGCGGATGTCCTGCTTCTTCCAGGCCAGCCAGACGCCGGGGTAGAGGAAGACGAGCTTCGACAGGACGGTCCACGGGGCCCAGAAGTGGTACACGGAGAACAGGAGGGTGTTGAAGATCGGGGCCCACTTGCCGAGCTGCGGCAGGCGGGGCAGCAGGAAGCCGCGGAAGTAGTACTCCTCGATCAGCGGCAGGGTGAAGCCGGTGAACGGCCCGCAGAGGATCAGCGTGGTGAGCACGACCGCGTGCGGGTAGCCCTGGAGGTAGGTGGTGCCGTCGGGGCCGGCGCCCTGGTAGTCCACCCAGGTGAAGAACCAGTCGTAGACGAGGTTGTCCAGCGGGGTCAGCGCGAGCGAGACGACGGTCATCCACACCAGGCACGCGCCCCCGAGCCACATGACCTTGCCGCGCGAGAGCGGCTTGTCGCGGTAGCGCAGGACGCCCTTCAACGTGAAGCGGCCGGTCTGCTTCTTTCCCAGCCACAGCAGGAACAGTTGGACCGGGAAGAGCACGATCGCCAGGGCCATGGCCCAGGCCGCGAAGATCGGCGCGCCCATCGCCCGCACCAGCGGGGCGGCGACGAACGCGTACACGGCGACGATGGCCGCGCCGGGCACCAGGTGCAGTGCGACGGAGAGCGGGACGGAGTGACGATCCGCGAGAAGCTTCGCGACGAAGCCTGTCGGGTGGGGGCCGGCCGGGGGCCGCGTTGCTGTGTCCATGCCGGCAATCGTGGCCGGACGACCCGACACGGCCCTGACATCGTTCTGACACGGCTTGGAGCCCCGTGCAAGGCGCACGTCACGAGGGGCCGGAGCGTCCCTGCCGAGGGGGAAGGTGTCAGGCGGGCCAGCGGCCGGTGGCCTTGGCGGCCTCGATCGCGGCGCGGCCCGCCGGGCGCATCCGGCCGGCGGCCGTCAGCGCCTCGGCCTTGGCGACGTTGATGTCGGACCAGGGGCTGCGGCGGGTGCGCGGGGAGTAGCGCTGGAGGTAGTAGTCGCCGTCGAAGGCCCTGCGGTGGCTGTCGATCCAGCCGTGGCACAGGGCTTCGTCCAGGGCCTCGTCGAGGGTGACGGTGGTCGCGGCGCTGTTCTTCTTGGCGATCAGCAGCCAGACGTCGGCGGCCGTCTCGTGGTGCTCGGTGAGCCAGGATTTCCAGGCGGCGGCGTCGTCCAGGCGCAGGGCGTCGTCGGTCATCGTGGTCAGCCCTTCAGGCTCGCGAGGACGTTCAGGTAGTGGTGGTTGATCATGATGCCGAGGATGTTGCCGAAGGGGTCGCGGACCGAGGCGGTGGTGAAGCCGGGGCCGCGCTCGGTGGGCTGGTCGTAGGGGGTGGCGCCCATGTCGAGGAGTCGCTGCCAGGTGGTCTCCAGGTCGTCGACGGCCCAGTAGGCGATGGCGCCGCCGTCTTCGGCGGTCCGGCCTCGGGGGGCGTAGCGGGCGTCGATGATGCCGAGCTCGTGCTGGTAGTCGCCGAGGCGGAACTCCACGTAGACGGGGTCGCCCTGTTCGGGGCGCTGGAAGTAGGCGGGGATGCCGAGGAGGTCGGCGTACCAGTCGCGGGCGGCGGCGACGTCGTGGGCGTAGAAGCTGATGGTGGTGAGTCCGCGGAGCATGTTCCGGGCCTTTCGTGCGGTGGCTTGTGAGATCGATACTTCCAGAAAAAGTGCTCATCGAATGAGCACTTTTTCTGGCATCGTCGAAGACATGAGAGCGGATCGACTGGTGGCCGTCCTGCTGCTGATGCAGTCGCGCGGACGGGTGACGGCGGCGGACGTCGCCGCCGAGATGGAGGTGTCCGTCGCCACGGCACGCCGCGACCTGGAGGCCCTGTCGGCGGCGGGCATCCCCGTGTATCCGCAGGCCGGACGCGGCGGCGGGTGGGCCCTGCTCGGCGGCGCCCGCACCGACCTGTCCGGGCTCAAGGCCTCCGAGGCCAGGGCGCTGTTCCTGCTGCTCGGCCCGGCCGCGGCGATCGCGCCGGAGGCCAAGGCGGCGCTGCGCAAGCTCGTACGCGCCCTGCCCTCGACGTTCCGGCAGGAGGCCGAGGCGGCGGCGGACGCCGTCGTGGTCGATCCGGCGCGCTGGGGCGAGCACCGCCGTACCCGGCCCGTGCTCGTCAACCTGCTGGAGGACGCGGTGGTCCGGCGCCGGAAGGTCCGCCTCACCTACTCCGGACGGGAGCGCGTCCTCGCCCCGTACGGCCTCGTCGACAAGGACGACACCTGGTACCTGATCGCCGGCACCCCCGACGGGCAGCGCACCTTCCGCGTCGACCGGGTCACCGACGCCGAGGTCACCGACGAGCCGGCCGAACGCCCGGCCGACTTCGACCTCGCGACGGCCTGGGACGAGGTCGTCACCGCGATGGAGGCCCGGCGCGCGACCACCACGGCCACCGCCACCATCGAGCCCCGCTACCTGCGCGTCCTGCGCGACCGCTTCGGCCGCCACTGCGAGGTGATCTCCCATGGGGAGCGGGTACGCGTCACGCTCACCGCGCCGACCGCGCTGGACATCGCCCGCCAGCTCGCGGGCTGGGGCGACCTCGTCGTCGTGGAGGGCCCGGAGTCCGTCCAGCACGAGCTGACGAAGCTGGCCGCCCAGGTCACAGCCCTGTACGGCGAGGCCTGACAGCCCTACCGGGCGGTGTCGCGGCGGTAGGTGTAGAGGATGAGGCCCTCGTGGAACCTGCCGATCTTGTCGTACAGCGCGCGGGCCTGGGCGTCTTCGAGGGTGTTCCAGTAGAGGCTGGGATAGCCGTGGTCCTTGGCGTCGCGGGCCACCCACTCGATCACCGCCGTGGCGATGCCCCGCCGCCGGAAGTCGGCGTCCACGAACAGGTCCGCCATGTAGCACCTCCCGGCGTACCAGACGCTGGCGTGGAACAGGTAGTGCGCGATGGCCACCATCCGGCCGTCCAGGCGGGCGGTGATCCCGCGGGTCTGGTCGTCGTCGATCAGGCGTCGCCAGGTGCGTTCGTAGGCGGCGTCGTCGCGTTCGGTGTCGAAGTAGGCGTCCTGGCCGCGGGCCAGCACTTCCCAGTGGGCGCGGTCGGGTTCGGCGAGGAAGTCGATCTCCAGCATGGCGTCATCCTGCCGCAGGCCGGCGGTCAGCGGTCGCGGACGAGGGCGAGCATCTCGGCCACCGATCCGGCCGGATCGGTGATCGGGAACTGCACGGCCCGGACGACCGCGTCGGGGTCGACCAGCAGAGTGACGCGCTTGAAGCGGTCGACGCCGGCCGTCCGGAAGGTCGGCAGCAGCAGCCCGGCGGCGAGCCTGTCGTTCTGGTCGGACAGCAGGGGAAAGGGCAGTTCCGCGTGCCGGACGAACGCGGCGAGCTGGTCGGGGCGCTGGGTGCTCACGCCGCGGATCGTGGCGCCGGCCGCCTCGAAGTCGGCGAACCGTGACGCGTAGGTGAGGGCCTCCAGCGTGCAGCCCTTCGTGCCGGGGATGTCGGCCCAGCCGGGCGGGGGGTCCTGGACGCCGGGGGCGAACGCGCCGGGGAAGAAGTAGAGCACCGTCCAGACGTCCGGCGCGTTGGGCGCGACCAGCTCGCCGTCGTGGCGTTCCAGCAGGACGCCGGGGAGCCTGCGGCCGACCAGCTCGTGCACGCGACGGCTCTCGGCGGAGCCGTTCTCGCTGGTGGCGGTCAGGGCGCCGTCGCCCATCACGTGCCTGGCGCCCCAGTCCTGGAGGGCGATGAGCGCGGGCAGCAGACCTTCGCCCTTCGCCGTCAGCACGTAGTCGTGGCGCGGGGGGCGGGTGGAGTAGGGCCGCCGTTCGAGCACGCCGTGTTCGACCAGCTTGGCCAGGCGTTCGGCCAGGGCCCGGCGGCTGACGCCGAGCTCGCGCTGCAGGCCGTCGAAGCGGGTGGTGCCGCCCGCGATGTCGCGCACGACCAGGAACGTCCACCAGTCGCCGATCACGCCGAGCGCTTGGGCGATGCCGCAGTCGGAGTCGGGGAGATCGGCGCGCTTCACGGGCTCCAGTATAGTGCGTTCCATTATGGAACTTACTCGGCGGAGGTGCGGGATGGGGATCGACGGCGCAGGCGGCGCGGCCGTCTTCTGGCGGTGGTGGACGGCCGGCACGACCAGCGCGGCCGGCTCGGCGGTCGGCGCGGTGGCGTTACCGCTGACGGCCCTGACCGTGCTCGACGCCTCCGCGTTCGAGATGGGCGTGATCGCCGCCGCAGGTTACGTCGCCTGGATCGTGATCGGCCTGCCCGCCGGGGTGATCGTGCAGCGGCTGCCGATGCGCACCGTCCAGGTCGTCGCCGACCTGGCGCGGGCGGCGGCGGTCGTGTCCGTCCCGCTGGCCTGGTGGCTGGACGAGCTGACCATCGCCCAGCTCGTGATCGTGGCCCTGGTGACCAGCTTCGCGAACGTGCTCTTCGACGTCGCCAACGCCACCTTCCTGCCGTCGATCGTGAGCAGGGAGCAGTTGCAGTCCCGCAACAGCCTGACCTCCGGCACCCACGCCACCACCCAGCTCGCCGGGCCGTCGGTCGGGGGCCTCGTCGTCCAGGTGCTCGGGGCGGTGCCCACCCTGCTCGTGGACGCGGTCAGCTACCTCGCCTCGGCCCTGCTGCTGCGGACCCTGCCGGAACGCCGTCCCGAGAACCCCGACCGCCGGCCGCCGATGGGGGCGATGATCCGGGAGGGCTGGCGGTTCGTCGTGCGTCATCCGGTCATGGGCCCGAGCATGTGGGCCGCCACCGCGGTGAACACGGTCTGCGGGGCGCAGCACGCGCTCTACGCGCTCTACCTGGTCCGCGAGCTGCACGCCGAGCCTGGCCTCGTCGGCCTGCTGCTGGCGGTGGAGGGCGTCGGCACGCTGATCGGCGCGGCGTCCACCAGCCGGCTCACGGCCCGGTTCGGCACCGCCCGTACGCTGCTCGGCGCGGGCTTCGTCGTGGTGGCCGGGGCGCTCGTCATCCCGCTCGGCGACGGCTGGCGGGGCTTCGCCGCGTTCGCCGTCGGCAACGTGGTGTTCGCCGCCGGGGTCGTGGTGCTCAGCGTGCTGACCCGGACGTACCGGCAGCTCGCCAGCCCGCCCGAGCTGCTGTCCCGGGTGATGGCCACGGTCCGCTTCGTCTCCTGGGGCGCGATCCCGGTCGGCGGGCTGGTCGCGGGGGTGATCGCGGGGCTGCTCGGCGCGCGGGCGACCCTGCTGCTCTTCGTCGTCGCGGCCTTCTGCGTGCCGCTGGTCCTGCTGGCCTCGCCGGTCCGGCGCCTGCGCGACCTCGCCGACCATCAGGGGAGCGGGGAGACCTCCGGCTCGCAGGGTCTGTCGATCACATGATGATTCGCGGAAGTGGCGGTGACGTCATGGCGATCTCGCGGCGAAAGGATCACAGCCATGAAGCGCATCCCCCTCTTCCTCTCCACCGCCGCGCTGCTGACGCTGGTCGCCACGCCGGCCCAGGCCGCCGCACTGCGCCCGATCGTCGTGCAGCCGTACGGCGACCTGACCGAGGGCGTCACCGTCGCCCCGGACGGCACGATCTACGTCGGCCTGCTGACCAAGGGCGAGATCAGGAAGGTCGACAGCACCGGCACCGACACCCTGCTGGCCGCCCTCCCCATCGGCGAGGGCAAGCTGAACGGCCTGGCCACCGACCGCCAGGGCAACGTCTACGCCGCGCTCAACTCCGGTGCGGCCGCCACCAACGGCATCTGGCGGATCACCCCCTACGGCGAGGCCAAGCTCTACTCCGCGCTGCCGATCGGCTTCGCCAACGGCCTGGCCTTCGGCCCCGACCACGCGCTCTACGTCACCGACACCACGAACAGCGTCGTCTACCGCGTGACCGACGGCAAGGCGGCGGTCTGGGCCAAGTCGTCCCTGTTCGTCGGCTCGGACGGCACCGGGGCGAACGGCATCGCCTGGCGCGCGGGCGCGTTCTACGTGGCCGTGTCGGACGAAGGCCAGATCGTCCGCGTCCCGTACGGCAAGGGCGGCAAGGCGGGCACGCCGACCGTGTACGTCAAGGACGCCAAGCTGGCCGGGGCCGACGGCGTGGCCTTCGACGTGCGCGGGCAGCTCTACGTGCCGAGCTACACGGGCAACACCCTCAGCATCGTCCGCACCGGCGGCGGCGTGGAGGTGCTGGCCGACAAGCTGGACAGCCCGGCCAGCCTGGCCTTCGACGGCAAGGCGCTCTACTTCGTCAACATCGGCGGCAACGGCGCGCCCAGCCTGATGAAGACCAAGGTCAAGCTCCCCGGCCAGCCGCTGCTGCGCGGCTGACCCCGCTCCCGCCGCCGACCGGCGGGCCGATCAGGCCGAGGAACGCCGTGGCCGCCGCGGACGGGTGGGCTCCCCAGATCAGGTGCTCCACCCGTGCCGGGGCGTCGCGCAGGCGGACGAGGCCGAGGTTCGGGAAGCGGGGGGCGTAGGCGGCGGGGAGCAGGCCCACGCCGAGACCGTGCCGGACGAGATCGACCATGAACTCGGCGGAGGTGACCTCGAAGGCGACCTCGCGGTGGACGCCGGCCGCCGCGAACGCCACGTCCGACTGGATGCGCCCGGCGTGCCCGGCGCGGAAGTCGATGAACGGCTCGTCGGCGAGGCCGCGCAGGTCGCTCTCGCCACCGGCGAGGGGATGGTCCGGCGCGACGACGGCGACCAGCTCGCCTCTGGCCAGCGGGCGGCTCTGGACGGCCTTCGGTTCCGCGCGGGTCGGCAGGCCGAGGAAGGCGACGTCCGTCTCGCCGCGCCGGACGCGTTCGATCAGGTCTTCGCTGCCGGCGGAGACCAGCGTGATGCGCACCCGCGGGTGCCGGCGGCGGAACTCCTTCAGCACGACCGGCAGGTCCACGGCGGAGACCGTCGGGATCGAGCCGACGGCGAGCCGCCCGCGGATCTCCCCGCTGGCCGCCGCGACGTCGGTCCGCGCCCGGTCGGCGGCCTCCAGGCAGTCGCGGGCCGCGGGCAGGAACGCCTCCCCGGCCGTGGTCAGCCGCACGCGGCGGCTGGTGCGCTCGAACAGCCGGGCGCCCAGCTCCCGCTCCAGGGCGGCGATCTGGTGGCTGAGCGCCGACTGCACGACCCGGCAGCGCTCGGCGGCCCGGGTGAAGTTGCTGGTCTCGGCGACGGCGAGGACGTACCGCAGCTGCTGAAGCTCCATGGATCAATCGTGTCAGACGATCGATCTCGATGAAAACTATGTGTTGGACTCATCGATGGAGGGTCGGCAGGCTGGTCGCATGACGCAGACTCTTTCTCCGCAGGCGACGAGCTCCGCCTTCCGGGCGTGGGCCGGGGTCGCCGCGATCACGGCCAGCCTTTTCGTCTTCCTCACCACCGAGTTGATGCCGGTGGGGCTGCTGACCCCGCTCAGCGAGGATCTGGGCATCTCCGTGGGCGCGGCCGGGTTGATGGTGACGTTGCAGGGCGTGTCGGCCGGGCTGGGCGTGCCGTTCATCGTGGCGTGGTCGCGGCGGGTCAACCGGCGGGTGCTGTTGTCGGTCCTGCTGGCGGTGCTGGCCGTGGGCAACCTGGTGACCGGCATCGCGCCGAGCTACGGGGTGATCCTGACGACGCGGCTCCTGCTGGGCTTCGCCAGCGGCGTGTTCTGGGCCATCGGCGTGAGCATGGCGATGCGGCTGGTCCAGGAACGGCACGCCAACCGGGCCGCGGCCATCGTGATGTCCGGCATCTCGATCGCCACCGTGGTCGGCATCCCGCTCGGCACCTTCCTGGAGAGCCTCACCGACTGGCGCACCACGTTCCTCATCTGGAGCGGGCTGAGCGCGCTGGTGTTCCTGGCGGTCGCCTTCGCGATCCCGTCGCTGCCGTCGGCGAACGCCGTCTCCGTCCGCGAGGTGTTCGGGCTCCCGCTGCGGAACGTGCCGCTGCGCATGGTGCTGGTCACGGTGGTGCTGTTCGTGCTCGGCCACTTCGGGGCCTACACCTTCGTCCGGCCCTTCCTGGAGGCCAACGCGGGCGCCTCGCCGCTGCTGGTGACCGGGGTGCTGATGGTGTTCGGGGTCGCCGGCGCGATCGGCAACTTCGTCGCCGGGCACACCGTGAGCCGCAGCCTGCGGGGCAGCTTCGTCGTCGGCGCGGCGGGGCTCGTGACGGCCATGCTGCTGCTGCTCGCGATCGGCGGCAGCGCCACGGGGGCGATCGTGGCGCTGGTCGTCTGGGGGCTGTCGTTCGGGGTGGTGCAGCTCGCGCAGGTCAACATGACGCTCGCCGCCGCGCCGGAGACCTTCGAGGCGGCCATGTCGCTCAACACGATGGCGTACAACACCTCCATCGCGCTCGGCGCGCTCTTCGGCGGGCTGTTCGCCGACAACGTCGGCGTCACCAGCGTCGTGTGGTTCGGCGTGGCGCTGACCGCGGCCTCGCTGCTGCTCAACCTCGCCACCGGCCGGCGGACCTCGCGGTCCGTCCAGCCGGTCGCGTGAACGACGGGGACGCCCGCCTCACAGCAGTCGCCGCGCGGCGGTCGCCTCCCAGGTCCGCAGGTACGATTCCGCGCCGCTCGCCAGGTCACGGACGATGTCCGGACCGGCGAGCAGGCGCATGTCCTCGATCCAGTCGGGGACCAGGCCGTAGTTGGCCACGCCGTCGACGTTGACGTCCCAGACCCGCTGCCCGGTGCGCTGCCGGTCGAGGCGCACGCTCCCGTCGAAGGACGTGAACGGGTACGTCACCGGGTTCGCGGCGTTGCCGGCGCGCGCGGCGGGCAGGCGGCCCATGCCGTTGACGTCCAGGCCGTAGCCGTATCCGGGCACGTTGTACTGCTGCCGCAGCGGTGCGGTGCGCCGCCACTCCGCGACGAAGTCGGGGGAGTTGTGGCCGTACTGGGTGATCATGCCGCCGAGGGCGTAGATCCGGCTGAAGAAGCCCGGGTCGGCCCAGCTGTGCGAGGAGATCACGCCGGGGTAGCGGGCCGCCTCCAGCAGGCCGAGCGTCTGGGCCGCGGCCTTCACGCTCATGTGGTCGATCTCCACCATCATGCCGCGCCTGATCAGGCCCTGGACCATGTACGTGCCGAGCGAGGTCAGCCCCCGGGTGTTGCAGTGGGGCGCCGGCGGATACAGCGGCAGCGAGACGCCCGGCGGCAGCAGCCGCGCGATCTGGTCGGGCAGCACGCCGGCCGGGTCGATGGTGTTGTCGTGCTCGGGCCCGGTGCAGGTGCGGGCCTGCCAGAACGAGCCGGTGGACAGCAGGTTGCCGACGTTGACGATCGCGCCCTGGGTGCCGGAGTCGAAGCGCACCCCGCACAGCGCGTTGTCGTACTTGTGGCAGACGAACATGCTGCGCACGCCGAGCGCGTACATCTCGTCCAGGCCCCGGTCGATCTGGGACTTCGTGCACTGCGGGATGCCGAGGATCTGCCGGCAGCCGAACGGCTCCGACGTCTCGATCCCGAGGACGACGGCCAGCTTGCCGGCCGCGGCCACGCTCCTGGCCTCGGCGGGGTCGTTCACGAGGCGGAACCAGCCGCGTCCGGGGCCGCCCGACTCGGCGTCGATGTGGTCCTGCAGCTCGCGGGCCCGCTGGGCCTGCAGGCGGATGGACGTCATCTCGTCGCAGGAGTACTTCTTCAGCGGGTAGATCGCGCAGAGCTGCCGGTTGGCCACCAGGTCGTTGACCAGCACCCGGAGCCCGCCGCGCCAGGCGCGCTCGACCCAGGTGTAGTACGCCTGCTGGTGGGTCAGCGAGTCGTTGGCCGGCCAGTCGCGGAAGGTGGGCCAGCCCACCGGGTCGTGGGTGCCGGTGGGCTTGCCGGTCCTGGTGAAGTTCTCGTACCAGGCCAGCTCGCCGTTCGGGTAGTGGTCGGGGCAGTCGGTCAGCGCGTGCTCGATGCCGTCGGGGTCGAACGGCTTGCCGCACATGAGCATGCCGCCGAACGTCTCGTAGGAAAACAGGTGGCTGTGGCCGTCCACGAAGCCGCTCACGGCGGCGGCGGCGTGCGCGGCGGCGGTCGGGACGGACGGCGCGACCAGCGCGCCGGTCAGGAGAAGGACGGCTGCGGCCGCCCGGCGGATGAGACGGTGGAACACGGGACCACCTCCCAGGCTGCGGTACCGGGGTCGCCGCAAGCATCCACCGCCGGAAGGGTCCCGGCAAGACCGAACATGAGCTGATCTCATCTAAATTCGCGACCGAAATGCCAGGCGCCCACGTCGTCGGCCAGGCGGCCGAGGCAGGCGCCGAACCGCCGCCGGTCCGGCTCGTCCCGGGACGCGGTCAGGTCGTCGAAGACGTGCCGCTGCCATTGCCGGGCCCCTGGAACGGCTGGGACCGTTCTTCGCAGCCGTTCCATGAGTTTTCCGCATGGAAGCCGTTGAACCCCGCCCGCGCGGGACGGCGTACACCCTGACGACGAGCACCGAGCCGGAGGACGGCGATGGACAGTCAGGGATGGGGTGGCGGGCTGGCCCTTCGGCCGCGCGACTACCTGGGGATGGGTGAGCCGCTGGCCGACGTGGTCGCGGCGGCGGGGCCGTACGAGGGGGAGGCGCTGCACCGGCTCGCGCTGGGCACGGCCGCCACTCTGGCCAGGCTGCATCTGACCGGCATCGCGGGGCTGCGGCTCGGGCCGCACAACGTGCTGGTCGGGCCGCTCGGCGAGGCGTCTTTCGCGCCCGGCCCGAGAAGCAGCGACCTGCCATCGGCCGACGTGCGCGAGTGGGCCGACGTGATCGTCTTCGCCGCCGCCGGGCACGCCGGGGGCGGCGCGGACCTCGTTCGGCTGCCGCCTCCGCTGCGCGGCCTGGTCGACCGGTGCCGCCGGCCGGACCCGGCCGACCGGCCGACGGCGATCGAGCTGGTGCGCGTCCTGCTCGGGCACGCGGCCTCCGCCCGGCACGCCTCGGTGCGCGACCTGCTGCGCGAGGCCGAGGCCTGGGCCGGTCCGCACGAGCCGGCGCGTCCGGACAGGCGGCCGGCGGGACGGCACGGGCGTACGCCGTCGGGGTAAATGATCAGCTTTTATCGCTGATTCAACAGGTGGGGTGATGGATGCAAATCCCGTATCTTGTTCCTCGCCCGTGACTAGGGCAATAATTCAATATCAGTAGTTATCCGGGCGACATTTCATGATGTACGCAGCGCGAGGAGTCGCCGCGTGAATCATCGTGTGACCGACGAGGCCATGGTGCGGGCCCTGTACCGCGAATACGGGTCCCCGCTGATGGCCTTCGCCGTGCGGCTGACGGGCGGCGACCGGCGCTGGGCGGAGGACGTCGTCCAGGAGACCCTGGTACGCGCCTGGCGCAACCTCGGGGACCTGCGGACCGACAACGGCTCGTTGATGCCCTGGCTGGCCACCGTGGCCCGCCGGGTCGTGATCGACGACCGGCGCCGGGCCGGCACGCGCCCCCTCGACACCGTGGAGGAGGTCCCGGAACGGGCGAACGCCGTGGCCGCCGAGGACGACCGCCTGCTGCGCGAGATCGTGGTGACCGACGCCATGCTCTCGCTGTCGCCGGCGCACCGCCAGGTGCTCACGGAGACCTTCCTGCGCGATCGCACGCTGCAGGAGGCCGCGGAGACGATCGGCGTGCCCGTGGGCACGGTGAAGTCCCGCGTGTACTACGCGATGCGGGCCTTACGCATCGCACTGGAGGAAAGGGGGGTGGGGCTCCCGTGAACGAAGTGCACCACGAGGACGTGGCGGCGTACGCGCTGGGCCTGCTGGACGACGACGAGCGCAACGCCTTCGAACACCACCTGCACGGCTGCCCGAGCTGCGCCGGCGAGGTCGGCGCGTTCGCGGCCATGGGGGAGCTGATGCGCGGCGTCGATCCCGACGACCTGCGCCGCGGGCCGGTCGAGTCGGAGCTGGAGTCGCCGGTCGAGTCGCTGCTGGTGCGCCGGGCCGCCGTGGAGCGCCGCCGCCGGACCCTCCATCGAGGGCTCATGTCGGCCGCCGCGTGCTTCCTCGTCGCGACCGGCGTCTTCCTCGCCGTCAACGCGGCGACCTCGGGCCCCGACCCCGACAGCGTGCACAGCCCCGCCCGCGCCCTGCTCATGACCGGCCGCACCTACCCGGTCAACGACCCCGCGACCGGCGTGTCCGGCGTGGTGGGCGTCGAGGACAAGGGCTGGGGCACCCACGTGGCGCTGGAGCTCAAGGGCGTCAAGGGGCCGCTGAAGTGCCGGCTGGTGGCCTTCGGCGACGACGGCCGCTCGGAGACCGTGGCGAGCTGGGGCGTGCCCGACAAGGGGTACGGCGTCCCGGGCGCCCCCGACCCCCTGCTGCTGCACGGCGGCACCAGCCTGACCCAGGACGACCTCAACCACTTCAGCATCGAGACCCTGGACGGCCGCATCCTCGCCACCGTGCAGGTGTGACCGCCTACCATCGAGCGATGCGCATCGACCTGCACAGCCACAGCACCGCCTCCGACGGCACGCAGCCGCCGGCCGACGTGGTGCGCCGCGCCCGCGAGCGCGGCCTCGACGTGCTCGCGCTGACCGACCACGACACCGTCGCCGGGCACCGCGCGGCCGTCGAGGCGCTGCCCGAGGGCCTGACGCTGGTGCCGGGCATGGAGCTGTCGTGCCGGCGGGCCGGGCAGAGCATCCACCTGCTCGCCTACCTCTTCGACCCCGCCGACCCCGAGCTGCTGGCCGAGTGCGAACGCATCCGCCGGGCCCGCGAGGAACGCGGCAGGCTGACCGTCGAGCGGCTGGTCGAGCTGGGCGTGCCGATCACCTGGGAGCAGGTGTCCGCGGTGGCCGGCGACAGCCCGGTCGGACGCCCGCACATCGCCCGCGCCATGGTCGCCGCGGGGGCCGTGGCCGCGCCCGAGGAGGCGTTCACGCGGGAGTGGATCGGCGCGGGCGGCCGCGCGCACGTCACCCGCTACGCCCTCGATCCCGTACGCGCGGTCCGCCTGGTGCGGTCGGCCGGCGGGGTGCCCGTGCTGGCCCATCCGAAGGCGGTCCGGCGCGGCGAGGCGGTGGCCGACGAGTGGATCGCCGAGCTGGCCGCGGCCGGGCTCTTCGGCGTGGAGGCCGACCACCTCGACCACGACGACGAGGCCCGCGCCCACCTGCGCCGCCTGGCCGCCGGGCTCGGCCTCGAAGTGACCGGGTCCAGCGACGACCACGGCGAGCTGACCGGCCACCGCCTGGGCTGCGAGACCACCGACCCCGAGGTCTACGCCCGCCTGCTGGCCGAGGCGAAGGGCGCCGCCCCGGTCACGGCGCGTTGAAGTACGTGGTGAACCAGTCGCGGGCGTGTTCCGCGACGCTCTCCAGCGCGCCCGGCTCCTCGAACAGGTGGGTGGCGCCGGGCACGACGGTCAGGCGGTGCTCGGCGCTCAGGTGCCGCTGCGCCTCCTCGTTCAGGTCGATCACGATCGGGTCCCGGCCGCCGACGATGAGCAGGGTGGGCGCGCGCACCGCGGCCAGCCGCTTCCCGGCCAGGTCGGGCCGCCCGCCGCGGGAGACGATCGCCGCGATCCGGTTGTCCGGCTCGGCCGCCGCCCACAGCGCCGCCGCCGCGCCCGTGCTCGCGCCGAAGTAGCCGATCGGCAGCCCGGCCGCCTCCTCGCGCCCGCGCAGCTCCTCCGTACGCTCCAGCAGCCGCCCGGCCAGCAGCGCGATGTCGAACACGTTGGCCCGGTCGGCCTCCTCCTCCGGCGTGAGCAGGTCGAACAGCAGCGTCCCCAGGCCGGCCTTGTTCAGCACCTCGGCCACGTACCGGTTGCGCGGGCTGAGCCGGCCGCTGCCGCTGCCGTGCGCGAACACCACCACCCCCCGGGCGGCGTCTGGGACGACCAGGTCGCCGGTCATGCTTCACCTCCGACGGGCGCGCTGCCCCGCTGCGCCACAACCTTGCCGCTACCCAGGCACGGCGACCTCTATCCATCGCTCGAATGGGCATTGACCTGGGAGTATGGACAAAGAGCCGGGGCGCAAGCAGCAGGGCGCCGGCGCGCCGCTCGGGCGGATCGTCTCGGGCGCGGCGGCCGGGCTCGCGCGCCTGCGCGCCCAGGGGTTCCGCGAGTGGCTGGGCGCCGAGCGGGACGCGTTCGCCCAGACGGTCAAGGTGACGCTGGCCTGCGTGTTCGGGTGGTGGCTGGCCACGTTCGCGCTGAAGGTGCCGCTGCCCGTGCTGGTGCCGATCGGGGTGCTGCTCACGGTGTCGGCGACCGCCTACAGCACGGTCGTGCGCGGGTTCCAGCAGGTCGGGGCGGTCGTGGTCGGGGTGGCGGCGGCGTCGGGGCTGATCTGGCTGATGGGCGTGAACGCGCTGACGCTGGGCGTGCTGGTGGCGGCCGGGCTCGTGCTGACCCGGCTGCTCAACCTGCCGGCCCAGAACGTGCAGATCCCGATCACCGCCCTGCTGGTGCTCTCGCTCGGCCGCACGTACGGCTTCGCGCGCCTGGCCGACGTCCTGCTCGGCGCGGCCATCGGCATCGCGGCGAACCTGCTCATCCTGCCCCCGCGCTTCGTCGAGCACGCCGCCAGGGAATTGTGCGACATGTCGGCCGAGCTGGCCGACCTGGCCCAGGACATGGCCGACGGCCTGAGCGGCCACTGGACCGAGGACATGGCCCGCGACTGGCTCGACCGCGCCCGCGAGCTGTCCCAGCGCCTGGAGGAGACCAAGGACACCGCCGACCAGGCGGCCGAGTCCGTGCG
Organism: Nonomuraea sp. NPDC049646; assembly: GCF_044465525.1. Classification (NCBI taxonomy): domain Bacteria; kingdom Bacillati; phylum Actinomycetota; class Actinomycetes; order Streptosporangiales; family Streptosporangiaceae; genus Nonomuraea; species Nonomuraea sp. NPDC049646. Next base: position 144,447 of record NZ_JBITLU010000015.1, read on the forward strand.
CCTGACCTTTCGCAGGCGCCGCCGCTACGACCGGCGCCTGCGCCAGTCGGCCGAGGCCGCGACCTGCCTCGACCACGCCGGGCACCAGCTCAGGAGCATCGCGCGCGGGCTGGTGGACCTGGTCGCCGGCGCCCGCGGCCTGCCCGGCGAGAAGGCCGCCGACCTGCCCGAACCCCTGTCCGGCGAGCTGCGCGCGCTGTCGCGCATCTTCCGCGACTTCGGCCTGATCCAGGTGGGCAAGGCCGCGTCCAGGGACATGGCGAACCTGTGCGCGGCCCTGCGCGAGGGCGAGCACCAGCAGCGCCACCTGGCCGCCGAGCTGGCCGGCTCCCCGCCCAAAGGCCCCCTGTGGCCCCTGTACGGCGCCCTGCTCGACGACTGCGCCAGGATCCGCCACGAGTTCGACCCCGACACCGGCCCCCACCAGGCCGCCTTCCCCTGACCCCGGCACCGGCCCCCACCGGCCTTCCCCTGACCCCGCGCGCGGGATCGCGGACCGTGTCGTGATCCCCTCGTGATCGACGCGGAGACCGGCTGGTATCTCATGCACGCCTCGATCAAGGGCGTGGTCCTGACCGACGAGGGCGTCCTGCTCTGCAGGAACCCCAGGAACGCCTGGGAGCTGCCCGGCGGCTGGCCCGACCGGGCCGACGACACCCTCGCCGAGGTCGTCCGCCGCGAGGTCCTGGAGGAGAGCGGCCTCGACGTCGAGGTCGGCGGGGTCGTCGGCGCGAAGGCGGCGGGACGCCACCGCGAAGGTGACGGCCCGCCGCGCCCCCGTTCAGGCCAGGAGCAGCGCGGAGACGAACTGGAGCAGGTGCCAGGCCACGTACGCGGCCAGCGAGCAGAACGCCCACTCCTTGCTCCTGCTCACCCGCGCCACCCAGACCAGCACCTCCACCGGTTCCGACCGCGGCCTGACCGCCCGTACCGCGAAGCAGGCCGCCATCAGCCAGGCCGCCCCCGACGCGGTGAGCAGCCCGACGGACAGGGCGAGCAGCACCCCCGGCCCCGCCGGCGGGTCACCCGGCGAGAGCTGACGGGTCCAGGCCGCCAGCACCCCGGCCAGCAGGCCGAGCGTGACCCGCCGGTCCCTGCGCGCCTGTCGCTTGAGTGACTGCAGGTCTCGACGCATATGGTTCTTGAGCATCCGGATCACCTCCGTGTCGTCGCTGGTGGCACCAGCTAACGAGAAGGCGCGGAGAAGATCTGCGACCTCACTTCCGAGATTTCCCGACTTTTAGCGGTCTTTCAGGAGAGCTCCCGCAGCTCCTGCGCCGCCCGCCGGCTCTCGAAGACGTCCCCCACCTCGTCCAGCGTGCGCACCGCCTCGGCCAGATGGGCCGCCGCCGCCTCGCGGTCCCCGAGCCTGGCGGTGATCAGGCCGAGCGCCCTCAGCGCGCACCCCAGGTCGCGCCGCGTCCCGCACTCCAGGTGCACGTCCCTGGCCTGCTTGGCGTGGACCAGCGCCTCCTCGGCCCGGTCCAGGTCGAGCAGCACCATGGCCAGCGTCGTGAGCGCCGCACCCCACCGGTCCCTGGTGCCGGTCACGTGCTGCAGCTCGACGGTCTCCACGGCGTACGCCAGGGCCGTCGCGGGCTCGCCCGCCGCGTGGAGCGCGTGCGCGATCGACAGCAGCGCGCTGGCCCTGCTGTCGCCCGTCTCCTCCCGGATCGCCAGCGAGGCCCGCGCCGCCCGCACCGCCGGCTCGTGCCGCCCCAGCGACAGGTACGTGTAGGTCAGCGTCTCCTGCACGTCGGCCTCGGCCCGCCGGTTGCCCAGCCCCTGGACCAGGTCCAGCGCCTCCAGCGCGTACACGAAGGCCACCTGGGGCAGGCCCTGGCGGCGCCGTACGCGGGCCAGCCGGTTGAGCATGCGGGCCTCGACGGGCTCGTCGCGGATCACCCGGCTGATGACGAGCGCCTGGTTGAGGTAGTCGTCGGCGCGCAGGTAGTCCGACAGCCGCCAGTGCACCACCCCGATGTCGCCCAGCGTCTCGGCCTTGCCCTGCTCGTGGTGGAGCTCGACCTGCACCGCGAGCGCCTGCTCGTAGCAGGCCAGCGCCTCGTCGTAGCGCGAGCCGTTGCGCGCGATGCGGCCCAGCGCGCACAGCGCCCGCCCGCACCCGTGCTGGTCGCCGGTGGCCGTGTACCCGGCCAGGGCGCGTTCGGCGTCGCGCCGGGCGTCCTGCTGGAGCCCGAGCTGGTCGTAGATCTCGGCCAGGCAGAGCAGCGTCTCGGCCTCGGCGTGCTCGTCGCCCAGCTCGTGGCAGATCGACAGCGCCTCCAGGCCCTCCGACAGCGCCGCGTCGGGCTCGCCCAGGCTCCGCCGCACCCGGGCCGAGATGATCAGGCTCTGCGCGGCGCCCCTGCGGTCGCCCAGCTCCTCCCGTACGCGCCGCGCCTGGCCGGCGTACCGGAGCGCCAGGTCGTTGCGTTCCTGCGACAGGTGCAGCCGGGCGAGCGTGTGCAGGCACTTCGCCACGCCGGGCAGGTCCCCGATCTCCCGGTGCACCTCCAGCGCCTCATCCGCGCGGCGCAGCGCCTCGTCCCTGTTGCCCGCGATGCCGTGCACCTCGGCCAGGTCGTTGAGCGCGCGGGCCAGCCCCGCGCGGTCGCCCAGCGAGGTGAAGTCGGCCAGCGCCTCGCCGATGAACCTCGCCGCCAGCGTGGACGGCCCGATGTCGCGGTGGATCGAGCCGAGGTGGCTGCGCATGAGCGCGACGGCCCGCCGGTTGCCCACCTGGAGGGCCGAGGTCAGCCCGGCCTGCTGCACCTCCAGGTTGTTCTCGTAGTACCGCAGCCTCCTGAACGGCTCGAACACCGCCTCGGCGAGCTGCCAGGCCATCCCGTACGCGCCGCTCTCCTCGGCCAGCCGCACCGCCGAGACCAGCGACCGCCGCTCGGCCTCGAACCACTCGCGCGGCGTGTCCGGGCCGGTCGCGACCGCCAGATAGTGGTCGAGCAGCCGCACCCTGGCCTCGCGCACCCCCGCCTCGGCGTGCCGGCCCAGCTCCCTGGCCTGCCACTTGACCAGGTCGTGCACCCGGTACCGCGACCCGGGCAGCGGCTCGACCAGGTACGCCCGGTGCAGCCCCTCCACCGCCGCCACCGCCTCGCCCACCGGCACGCCCAGCGCCGCCGCCAGCACCTCCGGCGCGAAGTCCCGCCCGGGAAGCAGCCCGACGTGCCGGAAGGCCCGCCGCTGCGCGGGGCTCAGCGACTCGTACGCCAGGTCCAGCGCCGACCTGAACGCCTCCTCCGGGTCCCCGGCCAGCGGCCGGTCCGGCGTACGCAGCTCCGCCGCCCGCGCCCGCACGCTCAGCCCGGGGTCCTCGGCCAGCTTGGCCGCCGAGATCCGCAGCGCGTACGGATGGTAGGAGCACACCCGGGCCAGCTCGGCCAGCGCGTCCCGGTCGGCGGCCCGCGGCGAGCCCTCGCCGAGCACCGACACCAGCAGCGCCACCGCGTTGCCCGGGTCGAGCACCGACAGGTCCATGAGGTCGGCGTGCCCGGTGGCGCGCAGCGGCGCCATCCGCGTCCTGCTGGTCACCAGCACCACGCAGTCCTTGCCGCCCGGCAGCAGCGCCCGCACCTGGGCCGGGTCGGCCGCGTTGTCCAGGACGAGCAGCAGCCTGCGCCCGGCGATCCTGCTGCGGTAGAGCAGCATCAGCTCGGCCTCGTCGGAGGCCGGCATGTGCTCGCCGACGCCGAGCGAGCGCAGGATCTGCCCGAGCGCCTCGGCCGAGCTCATCGGCGGCTGGGTCGGGGAATGGCCGCGCAGGTCGATCATGATCTGGCCGTCGGGGAACCGGTCGGCGTGCAGGTGGCCCCAGTGCGTCACCAGCGCGGTCTTGCCCACGCCGGTCAGGCCCTGCACGACCATGGTGTTCGTCCGCCGCTGCCGGTCCAGCCAGGCCGTGAGCAGGTCGAGGCTCTGCTGACGGCCGGTGAAGTCGGACACGTCGGCGGGAAGCTGGCGCGGCTTCGGCAGCTCGCCGACCGGCAGCGGCCCGGCCTGGGCGCCCGGCCGGGTGAGGAACGGCGTCACCCGGCCGCGCCACGGCTCGGACAGGTGCTCCCAGGCCCCCGCGGCCTCGCGCAGCGCCACCGGGTCGGCGATCCGCAGCCTGCGATACCCCGGCCGCACCAGCCAGCCGCGCCTGACCCACTGCGTGAGCTGCCGCTGCACGACGTCGGGCGCGCTGCCGACGAGATCGGCCAGCGTCTCCATGGACAGCGGCGGCGCGGCGGGGGAGGCCAGCTCGTACCGCTCGTCCAGGTGCAGCAGCCACACGGCCAGCCGGGCGGCGACCGGGGCCCGGGCCAGCGCCTCGTGCCGGCGGGCCGCCAGGTTCCTGGCGAACAGCTCCTGGACGAGCGCCGTCGCCACCGCCGGGTTCGCCGAGGCGTGCTCGCGTAACCGCCGCAGATCGATGGGCCAGGCCCGGACCTCGGTCAGGGCGTCCACCTTGACGCGCTCGCCCGGGCTCCAGAAGGCCAGCTCGCCCACCAGGTCGCCGGGGCCGCGCAGGTCGTGCACGACCTCCCGGTCGCCGCCGGGGACGTGCTCGCGGGCGTACCCGTGGTCGATCACGTGGACGCGGCTGACCGGCCGGACCGGCGAGCAGATCAGCTCGCCGCGGCGGAAGAGGCGGGGGCTCGCGCCCTCGTCCACGAGTGACCTGAACAGACCCATGCCACCACCGATCCGGGGACGGCGGTGTCCTCGACATGACAGGTTGGAAACAGTCCCAACGACAAAGTGTCACATCAGGCGAACACGGGTCAACGGATCACACGTGCGCCGAATCGCTGCGATCGGGCACGAACCGGTAGCCGACGTTGCGGACGGTCCCGATCAGCGACTCGTTCTCGGTGCCGAGCTTGGCGCGCAGCCGCCGGACGTGCACGTCGACCGTCCTGGTGCCGCCGAAGTAGTCGTAGCCCCAGACCTCCTGCAGGAGCTGGGCGCGGGTGAAGACCCGGCCGGGATGCTGGGCCAGGTACTTCAGCAGCTCGAACTCCTTGAACGTCAGGTCGAGCACGTTCCCGCGCAGCCGCGCGGTGTAGGTGGCCTCGTCGATCGACAGGTCGCCGCTGCGGATCTCGTCGGGGACGTCCTCGGCGGCGGCCTGCGACCTGCGCCCGGTCGCCATGCGCAGCCGCGCCTCGACCTCGGCGGGCCCGGCGGTCTCCAGCAGCACGTCGTCGACCCCCCACTCGGCGGTCATCGCGGCCAGGCCGCCCTCGGTCACCACCACCAGCAGCGGGCAGTCGATGCCCGTGGTGCGGATCAACCGGCACAGGCTCTTGGCCTGGACGAGCTCCTTGCGCGCGTCGACGACGACGGCGTCGGCGGGCGGCGTGTCGATGAGCGCCGACGCCTCGGCCGGCGAGACCCGGACGGAGTGGAGCAGCAACCCCAGCGCCGGCAGCACCTCGGAGGACGGCTCGAGGGCGTTGGTCAGCAGCAGCAGGTTGCTCATCACGGCCTCCTCTAACACACAAGGACCCGGAGGCGACGTCGCCCAGGTCCTGTACGCGAGGATATCCCACGGCTTAGTCGCGTCCATTGCGCGTCCACCAGGTGAACAGCGGGCCCTTTGAAACAGGCGTGTTAAGGGCGTCGCACAATAGAGCGAAGGCGATTGTGAGGCAACGCATGGCCACAGGAAAAGTACGTTATTGGGCGGCGGCCAAGGAGGCCGCCGGAGTCGCGGAGGAGCCGTTCGAAGCGGCGACTCTTGACGAACTGATGACCAAAATCACACAAAATCGGGCCGAGCTCGCCCGGGTCGTCGGCCGTTCGTCGTTCCTCGTCGACGGCGCCCCCGTGGGCCGGCGCGCCCACGACACGGTGGTGCTCGGCGAGGGCGTCACGGTGGAGGTGCTGCCGCCCTTCGCCGGCGGGTGATCGACGGCTCCGGCGGGGAAGGAGACCGCCGGATCGATAGGCTCGACACCCCCGCCGACGACAGGGAGCCCCATGCGCAAGCTGATCATCTTTCTGATCGTCCTGGCCGTCCTCTTCGTCGTCGTCGACCGCGTCGCGGTGGCCGGGGTGGAGCGTGACCTGTCCAACCGGATCGCCGCCGCCACCGACCTCAGCGGCACCCCCAAGGTGACGATCGAGGGCATCCCGTTTCTCACTCAGGCCGTCTCGGGGCACTATCCCGAGGTACGGTTCGATCTCGGCACCCTCACCTACGGAGGCGTGCCGGTGAAGAACCTGCGCGGCGTCGCCTACGACGTGACCGCCCCGCTGTCCGACGTGCTGCAGAACCGTGCCGACGTCCGGGCCGGGCGGGTCACCGTGAGCGGCGTGCTCACCCGGGCCACGATCGACAAGTACGCGCCCCGGGGCATCAAGATCAGCGGCAACGGGCGGCGGCTCGTGGCGTCGGGAGAGGTGACGGTGGGGGTGCAGAAGGTGCAGTTCACCGCGGAGATGCGGGTCGACGTGGCCGACGGGGCCATCAGGCTCCAGGCGGAGAAGATCCAGGGCGTGCCCGACCAGCTCGCCCACTTCGTCACCTACACGATCCCGTTCAAGGGCGGCCTGCCCTTCGACGTGAAGATCACCGGGGTCAAGAGCGTGGCCGACGGATTGGAGTTCTCGGCCGAAGCGTCTGACGTGCCGATCCGTGGATGAGCCTGAACCGCTGCGGCCCCCCGTACGTGATGAGGGCGTGAGCGCAGCAGGCACCGCGGACGAGGAGCTCGTACGCACCCTCTTCGACGAGCACGCCGGGCCACTCTACGGGTACGTGCTGCGACTCACCGGTGATTCCGGACGTGCGGAGGACGTGGTGCAGGAGACGCTGCTGCGGGCCTGGCGGCACCCCGACGCGCTCTCCGGCCGTCCCATCCGGGCCTGGCTGTTCACGGTGGCGCGTAACCTCGTGGTCGACCAGCACCGCGCCAAGAAGGCCAGGCCGCAGGAGACCGGCGACGAGGCCCTCGCGGTCCTGCCGGCCGACGACGAGCTGGAGCGGGCGGTCGAGTCGTGGGCCGTGGCCGAGGCGCTGGCCGCGCTGCGGCCCGAGCACCGCGAGGTGCTGCTGGAGGTCTACTACCGGGGGCGATCGGTGAAGGAGGCGTCGGCGACGCTGGGCATACCGCCGGGCACGGTCAAGTCGCGCACCTACTACGCGCTGCGCGCGCTCAAGCTGGCGCTCGAAGAGCGGGGGCTGGCGCCGTGATGACCTGCGAAGAAGTGCGCATCGCCATGGGCGCGCACGCCTTGGGCGCGCTCGAACCCGACGAGGCGCTGGAGATCGACAACCACCTGGCCACCTGCGAGACCTGCGGCGCCGAGCTGCTCGAACTCGAAGGCGTCGCCGCCTTCCTCGGCAAGGTGTCCGAGCGCGACGTCGAGCTGGTGGCCAGCCCGCCGCGCCAGGTGCTCGACCGGCTGCTCAACGCCCGCGCCCGGCGCCACCGGCGCGGCCGGCTCATGCTGGCCGTGGCCGCCTCCGTCGCGGTGATCGCCGTCGGCGGCACGGTCTGGACCGTCACCCGGCAGGACGACACGCACACCGTGGCCGCGCCCGCGGCCGCCCCCCAGTCCTCGGCGGCCGCGAAGTCGCCGCAGACCGAGGGCTTCGTCGCCAGCGACGCCGCGCCCGACGCCCAGCTCAGGAAGGCCGTCCCGACGCCGAGCGCGATGCCCACGGCGGAGCTGGGCGCCACCCGCGACGGCCGGGCCTTCAAGGGCGAGAACCGGGCCGAGGACTACTACGCCACGGTCTACGCCCTGCCCGGCGACGGGCGCACCGAGCTGCTGGTGACCGTGCGGAACGTGCCGGTCGGCACCGTCTGCAGCCTGGCCGTCTACGACGACAGGGGGCGGCGCGAGGTCGTCGGGAGCTGGACCGTCAGCCGCCGGACCTACCGCGAGGAGACCGTCTTCCAGATGGCGACGCCGGTGCTCATGCGGCGCATCGACCGCTTCGAGGTCGTCGACCGGCGGGGACGCGTCCTGGTGCACGTCGCCGGCCCGGCCAGGAAGTAATCGCGGCCGCCCGTGGTTGGCACCTGAGGTGACGGGTCTGTGGATCGCGCTGGCGACGCTGGCGCTCGGCACGGTGATCGGGGTGGTTCGTCTGCGCCGCGACGGACGGGTGCGCGCGGCGGCCGGGGAACGGCTGACCGCGGACATGCTGGGCGCCGCCATGGGCGAGCGGGCCACGCTGGTGCAGTTCTCGACCGCGTTCTGCCAGCCCTGCCGGGCGACCAGGCGGGTGCTGGCCGACGTGAGCGCGCTCGTGCCCGGGGTGGCGCACGTGGAGATCGACGCCGAGTCCCGGCTCGACCTGGTGCGGCGGTTCGACGTCATGCGCACGCCCACCGTGTTTGTGCTGGATCCGTCAGGCAACGTGGTCAAAAGGGCCTCTGGCCAGCCACGGAAGGCCGACGTACTGGCCGCGCTGGCGGTCGCGATCCCCTCCGGGGAGTCACGGCCGTCTCACGAACTGTCTCATAACCCGGACGAGATGTGACAGATGGCGAGACGACGAGTAGGGTCGTCGCTATGAACCCGTCGACAGAGCTGCTCACGAAGCGGCGCGCGGTTGATTTCTGCCGCGTCGCCACCGCGCTCTGTCGCGCTGCCTGAGGACGGTCACCGCGGACATCTGGTCCGCCCCATCCGACCCCTTCAGGAGCATCCCGCGATGCGTGCTGATCCCAGAGCGCTGCGCTTCGGCGCGGCCGTCACCACCTTGGTCCTCGCTCTCGTCCTCGTGACGGGCAGCGCGTGGCTGCTCGCCGTCCAGGCGGCGGTCTTCGCGCTGGGGGTCGTGCGCCGCTCGCCGTACACGATGCTCTTCAAGGCGCTCGTCAGGAGCGCGCCGAAGGAGACCGAAGACGCCCGCCCGCCGCGGTTCGCGCAGGGGGTGGGGCTGCTCTTCGCGGTCGCGGGGCTGGCCGGGTTCGCCGCCGGGATCACACCGCTGGCCCTCGGGGCCACGGCCGCGGCTCTCCTCGCCGCCTTCCTCAACGCAGCCTTCGGATTCTGCCTCGGCTGCGAAACGTACCTGCTCACCCGCCGTCTACTGCCCGCCGCCAAAATGGAGGTTTCCCAATGAGCCGCTCCGCCGCCCTGGTGGACGCCGACTGGGTCGAGGCCAACCTCGACACCCCCAACGTCGTACTCGTCGAGGTCGACGAAGACGTCAGCGCCTATGACAAGGGCCACATCCGTGGCGCCGTGAAGGTCGACTGGCGGCAGGACCTGCAGGACCCGGTCCGCCGCGACTTCGTGGACAAGACCGGTTTCGAGGCCCTGCTGTCGGACCGCGGCATTTCCAACGATGACACCGTCGTGCTCTACGGCGGCAACAACAACTGGTTCGCGGCCTACGCGTACTGGTACTTCAAGCTCTACGGCCACCAGGACGTCAAGCTGCTCGACGGCGGGCGCAAGAAGTGGGAGCTCGACTCCCGCGAGCTGGTCCGCGACGTGCCCGAGCGCGCCAAGACCCAGTACGTCGCCCAGGAGCAGGACACCGCGATCCGCGCCTTCCGCGACGACGTGGTCTCCGCGATCGGCAAGCTCAACCTGGTCGACGTCCGCTCGCCCGACGAGTTCACCGGCAAGCTGCTCGCCCCGGCCCACCTCCCGCAGGAGCAGGCCCAGCGCGGCGGCCACGTGCCCACCGCCCGCAACATCCCGTGGTCCAAGGCCGCGAACGACGACGGCACCTTCAAGTCCGACGACGCGCTGCGCGCCCTCTACGGCGAGGCCGGCGTCGACTTCGGCAAGGACACCATCGCCTACTGCCGCATCGGCGAGCGCTCGGCGCACACCTGGTTCGTGCTGCACGAGCTCCTCGACCAGGGCAACGTGAAGAACTACGACGGTTCGTGGACGGAATACGGCTCGCTCGTGGGCGTGCCGATCGAGCTGGGGGAGGCCCGCTGATGACCACTGCACAGGGTTGCGGAGCGCCGGAGCAGACCATCGCGCTGCCGGCCGGGATCGATCTGTCCAACCAGGCCGTCATCCAGGGCGTGGTGACGGGCGCCACCACCGCCTACGCGCGGCTGCTCGACCACTCCGGCGAGTTCACCGGTGAGGTCGTCGTCTCCGACGACGGCGTCTTCCGCTTCTTCGCCGCGCCGGGCGACTGGACCGTCCGCATCATCGCGGGCGGCGGCGTCACCCGCGACGTTCAGGTGGAGGCCCGGCTGGGTGAGGTCTCCCAGCTCGCGGTCGCCGTCTGAGCCCACGCTGAGCCCATACTGAGCCCAGACAGCGCCCACCACGGCGCCGAGACGGGGCCCGTGTCCACACCGGACACGGGCCCCGTTCCCGTTCCGGACGGGCGCAACGAAACCGGGCGCGGCGGTGTTGTAGAGGGCGTGAGTGGAACCGACTGTCTCGACCCGGTGCGCAAGGCGCTCCTCGACGACCTCGACGAGGGCTTCGCCGAGCTGTACGCCGCCCACCGCGGCCTGGTCTTCTCGACCGCGCTGCGGCTGAGCGGGCGCTGGGCAGACGCCGAGGACCTCACCGCCGAGGCCTTCCTGCGGGCGTACCGGGCACTGGCGGGCTACGAGCCGGACCGCGTGGCCGCGCTGCAGCCGCGGGCCTGGCTGATGACGATCCTCATGAACATCTGGCGCAACTGTGCCAGGGCCAGATCCCGCAAACCGCCGCCCGACCTGCGTGACGAGCCCGTGGACGAGCCCGACCCGGCCCAGGACGTCGAGGGGGCAGCGGTCCGCAGGGAGACCGGCGACGAGCTGTCGGAGCTGCTCGCACTGCTGCCCGAGGAACAACGGTCCGCCGTGGTGCTCAGGCACGTCGTCGACCTGCCGGTCAGCGAGATCGCCACCGTGCTCGGAATTCCGCAGGGGACGGTCAAGTCGCACGTGTCGCGAGGGCTGCGGCGGCTGCGCGAACTGGGAGGTGCCCGATGAACGACGACTCACTGCTGGCCGGGCTGGCCGCGCTGGCCACCGACGCGCCCGCCGGACTGCTCGACCGGATCGCCGCCCGCTGGGTGAGCGTGCCCGCGCCGATCGGCGAGCTGCGGGTGGCCTTCACCGACCAGGGCGTGGCGTACGTGCACGCCGGCGACGACTTCGCCGCCACGTTCAGGAAACGCTTCGGCCGGCCGCTGCTGGCCGCCGACCGGCCGCCCGCGGGGCTGGTTCCAGCGCTGCGCACCGGCCGTCTCGGCAAGGTGCCGCTGGACCTGCGCGGCGTCAGCGACTTCCAGCGTGACGTGCTCGACGCGGTCAGGACGATCCCGAGGGGCGAGGTGCGGCCGTACTCGTGGGTGGCCGAGCAGATCGGGCGCCCCCGGGCCGTACGGGCGGTGGGGACGGCGCTCGGCGCCAACCCGGTGCCGCTGCTCGTGCCGTGCCACCGGGTCGTCAGGTCCGACGGCGTGACCGGCGACTACGTGTTCGGCCGGGCGGCCAAGGAACGGCTGCTGCTGGCCGAGGGCGTCGACCTGGATCGGGTGCGCGCGCTGGCCGGGGAGCGGGTGTTCTACCTGGCCAGCGACACCACCGGCGTGGTGTGCTTCCCGACCTGCCACAACGCCCGCCGGATCACCCCCGCGCACCGGCACGGCTTCCGCAGCCTCGCCCAGGCCAGGGCGGCCGGCTACCGGCCGTGCCGAAGCTGCCGGCCCGCTCAGGCGGAGGGCTTGGTCGGGTAACGCATCAGGAGGGTGGCGCGCACGACGTCGGGGCCGTGCGCGCGGTACCCGTGGGGGACGTCGGAGAGCCAGGAGATGTGGTCGCCGGGCCCGGCCGTGAGCGGCTCGTGGATCGGGCCGGCGCTGAGCGTGCCGGTGAAGACCGTGACGTGCTCGCTCACCCCCTTGTGGTGGGCGGGCGAGGTCTGGGTGACGCCCGGGGGCACGCGGACGCGGTAGAGCTCGTAGGTGACGCTGTCGTCCTCGAAGACCTCCAGCAGGTCGGCCTCGATGGCGGCGCCGCGCATGGTCTGCGGCTCGGGCGGCGAGTCGAGTATCGCCCCGATGGGCACGCCGAGCTGCGCGGTGATCGCCCACAGCGTCTCCAGCGTGGGGTTGCGGGTGCCGGTCTCGACGCCGGACAGCGTGGCCTTCCCGATGCCCGCCCGCTTGGCGAGCTCGGACAGCGAGACTCCGCGCGCCTGGCGCAGCCGTCGCAGCCGGTCGCCGACGACGGCGGGGTCCTGGTCGAACGCGGGCAGCGGCTCCATAACGCCATCGTGCCGCAAGGCTCGTCCGATGTGACCGCCTCCCGGGGGCCGAATCGTCGATTCCGGCATTTGCCAGTGCTCAGGAATGGCCTGGAAACACCCTGGCCACAGGCTGTCCACGGGTTGCTGCTGCGGCGTAAGGGACAGACCGCTACGATTCAGCAGATGTCCGGATCGACAGGTGTGATGGCCCCGCCCCGACCTGGGCCTACGCCGGCTCAGCGGATGCCGTCGCCGTATTCGCTGCCCCTGCACGCGCTGCGCCTCGCGGGGAAATGCGCGCTGCCGCTGATCCTCTGGTACGCGGCGGGCCAGGTCGTGCGCTTCGTCCTGCTGTACGCCGCCACCGAGCTCGCCTACGGCGACCTGCGACAGCTCCGGCTGGTGGGCACGGTCACCTTCCTGACCCTGATCGTCCTCGCGGTGCTGACGGTCACCACGGGCATGCTCTACACCCTGCGCGGCGCGCTGTGGGAGATGCGCGCGAGGAGGGAGGAGGGCGTCGAGGACGAGCGCTTCTTCCGGGTGCTGGACCGGGTGGCCCCCGCCTTCGCGGTGCTCTACCTGTCGTGGGGCTGGCACGTGGAGGACGCCCGCGCCCTCCAGAAGATGGACCTGAACCACCACTTCTACGACATGACGTCGGCGGCCTGGTTCGGCGAGGAGACCCAGGTCGGCAAGGGCCTCACCGACCTCGACTGGCGGGTCTCGCTCGGCGCGATGGTCGTGCTGTTCGGCCTGAAGTGGCTGTTCGCCAAGCTCGTGGAGCAGGGCAAGGGCAAGCTGTACGGCTTCGGCGCCGCCTTCTCCGAGTTCGCCTTCGTCTTCTACGGCCTGAACGCCACCGTCGCCATCGCCGGGCTGCGCTCGGACTGGGTGGAGCACCGCAGCGTGGTCGCCGGCACTGCGGACCTGGTGGAGCAGGCGGAGAAGAGCGTGCCGCTGTGGAAGACGGTCACGGGCGCGGTGGGCGACTTCTGGCCGTTCTTCATCGACGGCGTCGCCGTCCCGCTGGCCTGGCTGACCGTGGCGATGCTGGTGTTCGGCGCCTACTCCGACGAGACCCGCAGCCTGGTCAAGGGCACCCGGTTCGAACGGGGCGTGGACCGGCTGGAGGACAGCCACGACCTCACCAAGAGGTCGTTCGACCAGCTCACCGGCGGCTTCCGGGACCGCTGGCTGCCGCTGGCCAACTCCCTGCGGATGATCGCCAAGGGCGGCGCGCCGCTGTTCGGCATGATGTGCCTGAGCTACGTCGCCCTCACCGTGGGCGCCGAGTACGCCGAGCGCGCCGTGGTGACGCTCGTCGGCTCGCAGGCCGAGTGGGCGTGGGCGTACAAGGAGGGGCCCGTGACGTTCGTCCGCGGGCTGGTCGTGACCGTGCTCACCATGGCGCTGCTGGCGGCCACGTACGACCTGGCCGCCACGCGGGCCCGGCTCAAGGGCGAGCCGCTCAGCGACGTGTGAACCGCAGCACGTCCGCCTCCGGCTTGCCGGCCTTCTCCCGCTTGAAGAAGTCCGCCGTCGGGGTGTCGGAGCGGTAGTCGCTGACTCTGAAGGAGAGCTCGACCTCGTCCTTGACCGGCGTCGGCACGATGGCCATGCCCTCGAACCGGTACTCCTTGCCCAGCTCCAGCCGGTCCGTCGGGCGGTCGCCCGGGGTGAACTCCACCGTCCAGGTGCGGCCGGCGCGGTCCTCCAGCTTGACCTTGTCCGGCGGGGCGGTCATGGTGGCGCTGGACTCGTCGAGGAGCTTCTGGGTGATGTCCACCTTCAGCCAGGTGACCTCGGGGCCGTGCTTGCTGCCCTCGGGAGCCTGGACGGCCTTCAGGGCGGCCTTCCACTCGATCTCGTGCACCTTCCCCGACTGGCCGGGGGCGACGGCGACCTCGTTGATCTTGATGCCGTCGGTGACGGTCGTGTCGTAGAAGCGGTAGCCGTCGTAGGTGTTGAGGCCCATGGCGACGACGGAGGCCACGGCGGCGCCCACGGCGACCAGGACCAGCCGGCCGCGCCTGGGCGGCCGGGCGTCCTGCGGGGCCGCCGGCGGCTGCCGCACGGGCGGCACGGCGGCCGCGCCGGTGGGCCGCTGGGGGGACGGCGGGGACGGCGGCGTCATGCCGGGACGGATGGCGGGCAGCGGCTGGGTGCTGCCTCCTGAGGACTCGCGCGGGGCGGGCGGCCACACCTGCTGGTCCGGATGCACGAACCGCCCCCGCCCGGGGCCGGGATGCTGCGCGCCGCCACGTCCCTGAGGCGCTCCGGCGGGGGCGGCCGGGGGAGCCGCGTGGCCGGCGGGAACGGGGCCCGAGGGAACGGGACCTGAAGGAACGGGACCCGAGGGAACGGGACCTGAAGGAACGGGGCCCGAGGGGTCGGGGGCGTAGCCGGGAGGCGGCGTGGGGCGGGCCGGCGGCGGGGTGGCGCGGTCGCGCGGGGAGCCCGTGCGGCGGCGCCGGGGCCTGGGGGGCAGCGGCGCCTGCGGCGACGGCGGCATCGGCCCGGCTCCGGGCTGCGGCGTCTGCGGCGCAGGCGGGTCGGCGGGCGCGGGGGGAGAGGCGGGAGGCGGGGGAGGCGGGAAGGCCGAGGGCGCCGGGGCGGGGTCCTCGGAGTGGTGGTCGTTCCTGGGGGCGAACCAGTCGCGCTCGTTCGTGCTCACAGTGCGATCACTTCTTGACGGTGGAGTAGACGGCCTGCGGCGAGGCCGCGAGCTTGCGCGCGGCCTCCTCGTCGAGCCCGAGGTCGATCTCGACCTCCGGCTGGAACGGCTCCACCAGCATCTCGGCCGGCAGCCCGAAGACCACCCGCGCCCCCGGCAGCGCCGATGGAGGAACCTCGAAGAAGAACCGCCCGCTGACCCAGATGTCGGGCTGCACCCAGGTGTTCGCCAGCGTCAGAGGGCTCGCCACGCGGTCGGTGGCCGTGAACTTCTTGCCGTCCTCGGTCAGCAGCTGCGGCTGCCCCAGGTGGTACGGCTTGAGGCTCGACCTGGCCGAGGCGTTGACCACGAGGAACAGGTTGTCCGTCGTGATGGTCTCGTCGCTGTTCTGGATCGTCTTGGTGGCCAGGAACGAGTCGAGCCGGACGGTGAACCGCCTGGCGTCCACGTCCTCGCCCTTGACGCCCGTGTAGGTCACCCGGGCGCTCGCCTCGTTGGCGGACAGGTGGAACGTCTGGAGCCCGACGGCGGCGGCCGCCAGCAGCAGCCCGGCGCAGGCGTTGAGCAGTCTGGAGCCGCCCGGCCCGCGTCCGGCGCCGCGGCCGGGCCGGTCGGGGCGCTCGGGGACGGCGGAGGAGCGCGGCTGGGTGGCGGTCATGCCCCCTCACCCGCCTTGACCGGCAGCGTCACGCGGGCCTTGACCTCGGGGTAGAACTTGTCGTCCTTCTCCTTGGCGACCATCTGCCAGCGCAGCCGCTCGTCCTGGAAGCCGGAGATGTACTCGAAGGCGGCCACGTCGAACGTGATCTTGTCCGGTGGCCGTTCCGACGCGCCGAGCCGGTACCGGACGAGGACCTGGCTGGTCACGCCGGGGTGGAGCTGCCGGGTCTCGTCGCCCTTGTCCAGGGCGTAGACGAAGGGCCCCGACTCCTTGGAGAACTTGGGGCTGATGGAGACCAGCGAGTCGGCGAAGGACGTGCCGAGCCACGCCTTGTCCGGCTGGGCGGGGTCGGGGGGCACGCCGACGCCTGAGGTCTCGTCCCCCTTGTTGGTGACCTCGAAGACCAGCTCCACGAACCGCTTGTCCTCGTCGAACTGCGTCTTGGCCCGCTCGACCTTGACCCGCGACTCGACGAAGCGCGTGGAGTAACGGCCCTGGTCGAGCGTCGCGCCCTGGCCGAGCAGGTCGGGGCCCTTGTCGGGGGCCTCGTTCAGCCCGCCCAGCAAGGCCGTGATGCCGACGGCCGTGACCGCCACGAGGGCCAGGATGGGCACCGCCACCGGGCGTCGCTGCCTCGTGCCGTCGCCGGAGGGTTCCGTCATGGGTATGGATGGTAATAGGTCACGGTTGCCCCATCTGCCGCAATGGTCCCTTCTGGCGGGTGGAATTGCCGCGAACCCTGCCGCTACGGGGGTGGAAGCTCATACGCTGTCACGGAGCGGAAAAGGGCTGGCCCCTGCAACTAACGACATATCGCGGCCGGAGGGTCACGTGGCGGACGTGCATCCCGAGCATGCCCAGCTCCAGGCGGACCGCATCTACCTGGGGTGGCAGTACATCCTGCTGCATCCCGACCCGGGGCCGCCGCCCAAGCGTCCCTCGCCCGAGAAGGAACCGGCGCCGGACGCCGAGTCGTCCGGCCGGGCGGCGGCCGAGGCGCTGCGCCGCGAGCGGCTCCAGGAGGACATGCTCAACCGGCCCGTACGCGTCATCCGGGCCATCAGCCTGACCATGTCCGCGCTGATCCTCGCGGCCGCGGTCAGCGGCTACCTGGGCTGGTCGTTCGCGCTCCTCGGGCTGGTCGCGGCCGGCGGCGTGGCGGGCATCTGCACCTACGCCCTGCTCCAGGGCGACCGGGCGGTCCGCTACCGGGTGCTCGAACAGCAGGCCAGGGACGACCGGCAACGTCAGGAACGTGACAAGGAGCTGTTCCGCGCCCAGGAGGAGCACGCCCGGCGCTACCGCGACTGGCAGGAGTCGAAGGAGCGCCACGAACGCCAGCTCACCTGGTACGCCGTCGCCGTCCCCGACGAGATCGACCGCATCGACGTGGCCGGCGGCACGCTGCCCGGCTGGTCCGCGCTGATCACGCTGCTCGGCGCCACCCGGCTCTACAGCGGCGGCCACCTCACCGTGCTCGACCTGTCGGAGGGCGCGATCGCCAAGGACCTGATCGAGCTGGCCCGCAAGGGCGGCGACGACCCGCTGGTCTGGGTGCTGCCGGTCGACCTGCCGAAGCTCGACCTCGGGGCCACGCTCAAGCCGGAGGCGTTCGCCGACGTGCTGGCCCACGTGGTGAGCGTGAGCGAGGAGCACCGCACCACCCGCGACCTCAGCTTCGACAACGCCATCCTGGAACGGGTGCTCGAAGTGCTCGGCGAGAACGCCACCATCAGCCAGGTCACCGCCGCCCTGCGGGCGCTGGCGCAGGTCGGCGACCCGCGGGACGACCTGCGCTTCGGCCTGATCACCGCCACCCAGCTCGAACGCATCGGCACGCTGTTCGGCCGCGGTGTGAGCGACCGGGTGGTGATCGAGCGCGCCTGGGCGCTTGAGTCGCAGCTGCGCAAGCTGGAGACGCTCGGCACCCAGGCGGTGCGGCTGCCGCCCGCCCGGCTGCGGGTGGTGAGCATGGACCGGCAGGCGGGCGTGTTCGGCAACCGGGTGCTCGGCACGTACGTGGCCACCGCGCTCACCCACATCCTGCGGCAGTCGCCCGCCTCCGACCGGCCCTGGTACCACACGATCATCGTGGCGGGCGCCGACAAGCTCCGCGGCGACGTGCTCGACCGGCTCATGGACGCGTGCGAGACCTCCCGTACCGGGCTGGTGCTGACGTACCGGAGCCTGACCCCCACCGTGAAGGAGCGCCTGGGGCGCGGCCACGCGGCCGTGGCGTTCATGCGCCTCGGCAACGCCGAGGACGCCCGGGTCGCCAGCGAGCACGTCGGCACCGAGCACCGGCTGGAGCTGGCCCAGCTCACCGAGACGATCAGCGACGCCCTGCCGGGCCTCGACGGCGGCTACACCTCCACCATCTCCCAGGTGGACGACGCCCGCCACGACCGCGGCGACGGCCACGCCGACCTGGTCGAGGACATCACCGAGTCCACCGAGTGGGGCAGGACCGCCGACAAGATCTCCGAGACCGAGCGGGTGCTCCACCGCTCGCGCGAGTTCCTGGTCGAGCCGCACCAGCTCCAGCAGCTCCCCACGACGTCCGTGATCGTCACCGACGCGACCGCCCAGGGCAGGCGGGTGCGGCTGGCCGACGCCAACCCGGCCATCCTCACCTTCCCCAAGACGACGCTCGGCGACCTGGAGGAGGTGCGCGAGGCCGTGCTGGCCCTGGAGGCGAAGGACGACGGCGAGGAGCCGCCGCCCAACCTCGGGCCACCACCGCCACGCCTTGACTGGCGCAAGGGCAGGCAATGACCTGGTCAAGGGCGTGGTGAGGAGCTGACGATCAGCGGGATTTTACTGAGAACCGACTGTGGGGGAATTGAAGATGCAGCCGAGTGTCTCGCTGAGCGGGCCCTGGTATCGGATCCAGTCGATCGCCGCACCCTCGCGAAGCTCGTCGGCGGAATGGGATTTCGTCACCGTGCTGCCCGCCGTGTTGTCGGCGGCGCAGCGTGACCGGCCGTTCGTCATCGGGTGGCTGTCGCGGGGTTCCGGGGCGCCGCTCGAACTGATCACCAATGCCGGCCCGCTCTCGCCGCCGCGCCAGCCGCGCCGGGCGACCGACGTGCCCGGCCTGCCGACCGGGCCCCAGCCGCTGCTGTTCCCGGGCGGCGCGCGGGGCGTCGAGCTGGACGAGGAGTACCTGGCCGACCTCGCCGACCTGGTCTGGACGCCGTGCCCCGGCCGCCAGGCGCCGCCGCTGGGCGGGCGGGGCCGCGAGTTCTCCGGGTCCGACCCCGAGGAGCTGAAGCGGCCCACGCTGTTCGAGTCGACGCTGGTCACGCTCATGTCGCGGCCGTTCGCCTGGCTCGTGGTGGCCGAGCCGACCGACCTGCTCGACGCCGAGGTGGCGCACCTGCGCACCCAGCTCAACGTCCTGCGGCAGTACGGCGACGCCTCCGAGCGCTCCCGGTTCGACGCCGAGCGGGCCGAGCGCCGCATGCAGGAGCTCGACGCCTTCCGCGAGGCCGGCCTGTGGAACGTGCGCGTGCTGGCCGGCGGTGCCACCGCCGAGGAACTGCGGCAGATCGCGCCCGTGCTCGTCGGGTCGGTCGAGATGAGCCACCACCCGTACCGGCTGCGCAGCGCGCACGGCGCGGTCTACGCGCTGTCGGAGGCCCTGGCCATCACCATGCAGGACCCGGCCGACGGCGCCGCCGCGCCCTTCGCGGCCACCGCCGGGGCGCTCGCCGCGCTGGCCGGGCTGCCCAGGCGCGAGGTGCCCGGCGTGCGCGTGCTCGACTCCGGCTTCTTCGACGTCACGTCCGAGGCCGACGGCGGCGAGCTGGAGCTGGGCGAGATCCTCGACGGCCAGGACAGAGGCGTGGGCAGCTTCCGGGTGCCCCTGGCCACGCTCAACAGGCACGCCTTCGTCACCGGCGCGACCGGCTCGGGCAAGTCCCAGACCGTCCGGCACCTGCTGGAGCAGCTCAGCGAGGCGCGCATCCCGTGGCTGGCCATCGAGCCGGCCAAGTCGGAGTACGCGGCCATGGCCGGCCGCATCGCCGACCCGGTGACGGTGATCAACCCGTCGGCCCCCGAGGGCGTGCCGCTCAGCGTCAACCCGCTGGAACCCGAGCCGGGCTACCCCGTCCAGGCGCACATCGACATGATCAGGGCGCTGTTCATGGCCGCCTTCGACGCCGAGGAGCCGTTCCCGCAGATCATGTCGCTGTCCCTGCAACGGGTCTACGAGGCCACCGGCTGGGACGTCGTGACCGGCGGCGCCGTGCCCGGCTCGAACGTCCCGCCCAGCGTGCCGACGCTCGAACAGCTCCAGCAGCACGCCATGGACGTCATCAAGGAGATCGGCTACGGCCGCGAGGTCCAGGCCGACGTCGAGGGCTTCATCTCGCTCCGGCTGCGGTCACTGCGGGTCGGCTCGGCCGGGCGCTTCTTCGAGGGCGGCCACCCGGCCGACATCGGCGGCCTGCTGGAGCGCAACGTCGTCCTGGCCATCGAGGACGTCGCCAACGACGAGGACAAGGCGTTCCTCATGGGCACGCTGATCATCCGGATCGTCGAGCACCTGCGCATGCGGGCCAGGAAGGAGAAGTCCGCCGGGCTGCGGCACGTCATCGTGATCGAGGAGGCCCACCGGCTGCTGCGCGACCGCGGCCACGGCCGGGCCTCCACGCACGCCGTGGAGCTGCTGGCCGGCCTGCTCGCCGAGATCAGGGCGTACGGCGAGGGCATCGTGGTGGCCGAGCAGATCCCGACCAAGCTCGTCTCCGACGTCGTGAAGAACACCGCGCTCAAGGTCGTCCACCGGCTGCCCGCCGAGGACGACAGGAAGCTCGTCGGCGCGGCCATGAACCTCAGCGACGAGCAGTCCAGGCACGTCGTCTCGCTCCAGCCGGGCTCGGCCGCGGTCTTCGCCGACGGCATGGACCGGCCGCTGCGGGTGCGCGTCCCGCTGGGCGAGTCGCGGGAGAAGCCGCTGCCGGGCCCTCAGCCGCCCATCCGCGGGCGCAGGTCGGCCGCGTGCGGGGCGCAGTGCCGGACCGGCCAGGCGTGCACCCTGGTGGAGCTCAGAGAGGCCGACGTGCTCGCCGACGGGCCCGACTGGGCGTGGCTGCGCATCTGGTGCGACACGGTCGTGCTCGCCTTCGTCAGCAACCGGCCGCTGCCCGGCGTGCCGCGCGCCCTGTCGGCCTCCTGGGGCGAGCTGCCCGCCCGCCGCCGCGAGTGCCTGCTGGCCACGCTGGTCGAACGCGCCGTCCAGCGGCGGGCCTGGTCGTTGCGTAGCTGGTTCGACCCGGCGCTGCTCACCGAGAAGGCCGCCGAGGTCGCCGCGCGGCTGCTGTCGGGGGCCGAGCCCGGCGGCGACCGTCCGGGCGCGTCGTGGGTGATCCCGCAGGTGCGCTGGCTGCACGAGGTCGACCGGCTCTTCCCGTACGGCCAGCCCGCCCCCAACCTGCGCAGCCCGGCCCCGCCCATGGAGTACGCCCTGTTCCGCCAGTCCAACGGCAACGGCACGGCCGACCTGGTGCACGCCGAGCTGCTCGGCCACCGCGCCAAGGCCCTGCGCCACCACCCGCTGTCCATGGAGGTGGACCACAACCGGGCCCTGGCCTGGCGGGTCATCCTGGGCGACGACGAGAACGAGAGCGTCCAGCGCGACATCACCAACGTGGCGATCGGCATCGAGGCGTCGGCCAGGATCAGGCACGTCGGCCAGACGATGGGCGCGGGCTGGCTGGAGGGCGTGTTGTCGTGGCCGCAGCGGTTCGTCCTGCCGTTCGACCACGGGGGCGCTCCGGAGATCGCCTTCGTCGACGTCCCCTCGGCCTGACGCCCGCCTCCCGGGGCGGGGGTCAGCGGTCGCGGCGGCGTTCGAGGCGCTTGCGGCGGGCCACCTCGCGCTTGTGCTCGGCCAGCTCGCGCCGCCGGTCCCGCCGCCCCTGCGCGGCCTGCCGCCTGCGGCTCTCCAGCTCCAGCCGCATCGCCTCCTGCGCGGCCGTGCTCCGTACGGACACCTGGGCGGCGGCCCGCGCCGCCAGCTTGGCCGCCCGCTTGGGGTTGACCCGCCGCGCCCGCTCCCCGCCGGCCACGGCGGGCGCGGCATGGGCCTGCTCCAGCAGCGCGACGCCATGACGCATCAGGTACGCGTGCAGCTCGGGATCGGTGGGCTCGGACCCGAGGGTGAACCGGGTCGCCCGCAGCCGCCCGCCCTCGGCGACCTCCAGCACCCCGACCCAGAACGGGCCGTCCAAATAGACCGACAACGTGACCATCTTCTCCGCCCTTCACCAGACATGCCGGGAAAGCGACCTGGACAGGCCGCCTCCGGCACACCGGACATCCCTGGAAGGGCGGATACGTGATGCTTCGCCCGGGCTACCAACCGGGCCGCGTTTTCGTGTGCAACTCCAGAGTACGACTCAACGGCGACTAGGATCCATGTGCATGACCCAGCTTCCTCTGCGGGCTCAGCTCGCCAGCGCCCTGGGACGCAGCGCCGCCACGCTCTCGCGGATGACCGGGCGCGGTGACGGCTCGGTGATCGGCGGCAGGGTCGGCCTGCTGCTTGAGCCCGACCTCCTGCGCAAGCTGGCCCGCGACCGCAAGCTGGCCCTGGTCAGCGCCACCAACGGCAAGACCACCACGACCAGGTTGATCACCTCCGCGCTGCTGGAGATGGGCGAGGTCGCCACCAACGCCTTCGGCGCCAACATGCCGGCCGGGCACGTCTCGGCGCTCTCCCAGCACAAGGGCGCCCCCTACGGCGTGCTGGAGGTCGACGAGAAGTACCTGCCGGAGGTGCTCGACACCACCGGCGCCGGCGTCGTCTGCCTGATGAACCTCAGCCGCGACCAGATGGACCGCGCGGCCGAGATCTGGCTGCTCGCGCAGAAGTGGCGCAGGGCGCTGTCGGGCAGGCCCACCCACGTCATCGCCAACTGCGACGACCCCCTCGTCACCTGGGGGGCCTCCACCGCCGCCAAGGTCACCTGGGTCGCCGGCGGCCAGCGCTGGAAGGAGGACTCCTGGTGCTGCCCCGAGTGCGGCGGCCCCCTCGACCGCAAAGACGCCGACTGGTCCTGCCGTGAGTGCACCTTCCACCGTCCAGAGCCGCAGTGGGTGCTCGACGACGACGTCGCCGTCGACCCCCGCGGTCAGCGCTGGCTGCTCGACATCCAGCTCCCCGGCCTGGCCAACCGCTCCAACGCGGTGATGGCGCTGGCCGTGGCCGACGCGTTCGGGCTGCCGGTCGACCGGGCGCTGCCCCGGCTGCGCGAGGTCACCTCGGTGGCCGGCCGCTACACCACGGTCGAGCGCGAGGGCCGCCACGCGCGGCTGCTGCTGAGCAAGAACCCGGCGGGCTGGCTGGAGGCGTTCGACGTCGCCGACCCGCAACTGCCGATCATCCTCTCGGTCAACGCGCAGGGCCCCGACGGCCGCGACACCTCGTGGCTGTGGGACGTCGACTACCGCATCCTGCGCGGCCGTCCGGTCTTCGTCACCGGTGAGCGGCGGCTCGACCTGGCGCTCCGGCTCGACGTGGCCGACGTGCCGTTCACGTTGTGCAGCTCGTTCTCCGAGGCGCTGGCCATGCAGCCGCCCGGCCGGGTCGACGTGATCGCCAACTACACCGCCTTCCAGCAGATCCGATCGGAGTTCGGACGTGCCGTCTGACAGCGCCCTCAGCATCGTCTGGATCTACCCCGACCTGCTGAGCACCTACGGCGACCAGGGCAACGTGCTCGTCCTGGAGCAGCGTGCGCAGCGCCGGGGCATCGAGGTCGAGACCGTCTACGTCCGCTCGGCCGACCCCGTGCCGGAGACCGGCGACATCTACCTGATCGGCGGCGGCGAAGACCGTCCGCAGATCCTGGCCGCCCAGCGCCTGCGCCGCGACGGCGGGCTCCAGCGGGCCATCGCCCGGGGCGCGGCGATGCTGGCCGTGTGCGCCGGCTACCAGATCATGGGCAGCACGTTCGGCGGCGAGGAGGGCCAGCCCGTCGACGGCATCGGCCTGCTCGACATCGCCAGCTCGCGCGGCCCCGCCCGCGCCGTGGGCGAGCTGGTCGCCGAGGTCGACGCCGCCCTCAACCTGCCCACGCTGACCGGCTTCGAGAACCACATGGGCGTCACGCACCTCGGGCCGGGCGTGCGGCCGTTGTCCAAGACGGTCGCCGGGGTCGGCAACGGCGACGGCTTCGAGGGCTGCTACGCGGGCCACGTGGTGGGCACGTACCTGCACGGCCCGGCCCTGGCGCGCAACCCGGCCCTGGCCGACCTGCTGCTGTCGTGGCGCGTGGGCGAGCTGACGCCCCTCGACGACTCCCGCTACGAGGCCCTGCGCCAGGAGCGGCTGAGCGCCGTCCTGTCCGGCTGACGGGCCTAGTAGACCAGGGCCTGGGCGCCCTCGCTGACCGCCTCCTCCACGAAGGCGGGCGCGCCGGCGATGCGCACCCCCTCGATCACGTCGTCGACCGTGATGGCGCGGCGGGCGGCGCACTGCGTGCACAGCGTCACCCGGCCCGCCGCCAGGACGGCTTCCAGCAGGTCCGCCAGCGGCGCCGCGTGGGGCAGGGAGAACTCCTTGGCCCGCCCCGGCAGGGCGAACCAGGACGACTCGCCGGTCAGCCAGAGGGAGACCGGGACGCCGCTCGCGAGCGCGGCCGCCGCCACCGTGAATGCCTGGTTGCACCGCTCAGGGGCGTCCGCCCCCGCGGTCACCTTGATCACCAAAGATCGTGCCATGGCGTCACCCTAACCCTGACCGACGCGGCCCCACACGTACGGATCGGCCTGGGCGCTGCCGAACGGCGACCAGGCCAGGCGCGTCTGCCCGGTCCTGTCCCGGGTGTCGGAGTCGTAGACGAGCACGTTCGCTCTCAGCGCGGTGGGCGGCGCGGGCAGCAGCGCGAACGGTATGCGCACCTCGACGCCGTACCCGCCGTCGTGGGCCGCGGACGCCACGCCCACCCGCGGGGCGGGGCCCTGGCGGGCGTCGGCGTCGCGGGCCGCGCACGGGCCGCCCCCGGCGGTGTAGGGCAGGACGCCCAGCTTGAACGTGGTCGAGGTGTCGTCGGAGTCGCCGCGCGGGTCGAGGGCGATCTCGACCGCGTCGGTGCGCCAGTGGCGCTCGCACTCGTCGAGGGCCGCGCCGCGCGCCTCGTCGGTGACCTCGACCTGGACGTAGAGGTCGGCGCCGTGGCGGGTCAGCCGGGCGGTCGCGGCGCAGTCGGCCGGCGGGCAGCGCTCGCCCTCCCAGTGGGCGAGGGGCAGGGCCGGGCCCGCGTACTCGCCGGGGGAGGCGACGCCGTCGAGCACGGGTGCGCGCCCGGCGACCGGGAGCGTGGTGGCGGGCGGCGCGGGGTAGTCGGGCTGCGCCCGGTTGGCCAGCCAGGGCAGGCCGGTCGCGCGCGCCCAGTCGCGGAACTCGGCGTACAGAGGACGCAGGCCCGCCTGCTCGACGACGGGAGCCGGCACCGGCCGCCCGCCGTCGAAGACGACCGAGAACCAGTCGCACCCGAACGGCCCGGCCACCTTCGCCGGCCGCGCGGCGAACCCCTGCGTGCGGTACGCGCGCTCGGCGTCGCGCTCCCGCTGGGCCCACGTGACGCGGTGGCGCGGCGACCAGGCGCCCGCCCAGACGCCGAGCTGCGGCAGCCCGGTGGCCGGGTCGCGCAGGCCGGACGTCGCGCAGCCGGGGCCCACCGGGCCGCGCAGCCCCCAGTTCTGGGTCAGCAGCCGGGTGGCCCGCCAGGGCGCGCCCTTCCCGGGGAACGCGGCGGGGTCGGCGGCCAGCCGGAACGCCTCGACGGCCAGCCGGGCGGCGAGCTGGTGCCCGCCGTGCTGGCCGAAGGGTCGCGGGTCCATCGTCACCACGGTCGAGGGCCTGGTCGCCCTGATCGTCTCGACCAGCCGCCCGAGGGTGCCCGGCCCCCACGCGCGGGCGGTCAGGGGCGCCGACAGCGTGTACCAGAAGTCCGGTCTGTCCAGGTAGAAGACGTCGTGGATGCCCGCGTGCGCGACCGCCTCATGCTCCTCGGCCTCCCTGATCCGGCCGAGCGCCGCGCCCTTCTCCGGCCCGGCGGCGTTGCCGCCGCCCTCGCCGCGGGTGACCGTCACGACCCCGGTGGTCAGCCCCAGGCGTTCGCGCCACTGCCCGAACGTGGACAACGACTGGTATTCGTCGTCCGGATGGGCGCCCACGAACAGCACGTCGACGTGCGGCGGCACGGCCCAGGCATCCAGCATCGCGGCTCCCCCCGGCGAAACCTCTCCCCGATCCAGAAGGTTAGCGACCGGCGCTAGGCTTGGTGAGCATGGAAGAACCTGAGGTGCACCCCGCTCTGGAGCAGATCGCGTTCCTGCTCGGCCGCTGGGAGGGCGCCGGCGTGGGCGGCTATCCGACGATCGAGAGCTTCAACTTCGGCCAGGAGATCGAGTTCGGCCACAACGGCAAGCCGTTCCTGACCTACGTCAGCCGCACCTGGCTGCTCGACAACGACGGCAACCGGGTCAGGCCGCTGGCCACCGAGTCCGGCTACTGGCGTCCGCAGCCCGACCGGCAGATCGAGGTGGTGCTCGCGCACCCGACCGGCATCGTCGAGATCTACATCGGCGAGGTCGTCTTCCACAAGATCGAGCTGCGCACCGACGTCGTGGCCCGCACCTCCACGGCCAAGGAGTACACCGCCGGCCACCGCCTCTACGGCCTGGTCAACGGCAACCTGATGTGGGCCTACGAGATGGCGGCCGTCGGCCACCCGCTCACCGACCACATGTCGGCCGAGCTGAAGAAGGTGTCCTGAGCATGACCTCGCCCTTCACCCCCGACGCCGTCGAGGCGATCAAGCGCCACATGAACGACGACCACACCGGCGACGCCCTGGTCATCGTGCGCGGGCTCGGCGGCCGGCCGCAGGCCGCCTCGGCGGTGACCAGCGACGTCGACGCCGAGGCCATGGAGTTCACGGTCGACGGCGGCGAGCGGGTGCGCGTGCCGTGGGGCGAGACGCTGACCGAGCGCGCCCAGGTGCGCAAGGCGGTCGTGCGCCTCTACCGGGCGGCCTGCGCCGAGCTGGGCATCGAACCCCACGGGGAACACTGAGGGGAGAAACAAGAAGGGCCCCGGGCAACACTCCGCCTGCCGAGCAGACGGGCCGGATGGACCATGGTCGGGATGCGTCATCCCGCCCTCCGGCTGCCAGGGGCCCCGGTGGTTGCCTCGGATTCGCTTGCGACACGAGACAACAGTCCGCAGCGCTAGCGGACAACCACCTCGCTAGCCCGACTATGACTATCCATTATTCGGACCACCTCCTTTCCGCGTACTCACGAAGTTATGCGGTCGCGAGCGCCGGGGGCAAGTAATTATCGGACGGCCGCGAACAGGCGATCGTGCGCTTTACACTCGGGGGCATGACCGAGACGCAGTGGCACGAGGAACTCCGCGCCAAGGGCTACCGGGTCACCCCGCAGCGGCAGCTCGTGCTCGAAGCGGTCAAGGATCTGGAGCACGCCACGCCCGAGGAGATCTGCACCAAGGTGCGCGAGACGGCGCGCGGGGTCAACATCTCCACGGTCTACCGCACGCTCGAACTGCTCGAAGAGCTCGGCATGGTCACCCACACCCACCTCGGTCACGGCGCGCCGACCTACCACCTGGCGGCCGAGGCCGACCACGTCCACCTGGTGTGCCGGGGTTGCGACGAGGTCTTCGAGGTGCGTCCCGAGCTGGCCGAGGGGCTGGTGAAGGGGCTCGACGAGGAGCTGGGGTTCGCGGCCGACGTCCATCACCTCACGGTGTTCGGCCGCTGCCGCAACTGCCGCTGACATCTCGGCTCCGGCGCGGGCACCGGCGTCGGGCGGCGTCGCGCGGGCGGATAGCCTTGGGTACATGCGTAGCCCTCTGCTCGATCTCCCCGGCGCCGTCGCGGCCGACGGGCCGGACGCCGACGTAGCCGCGCACTATGGCGACCTGTTCGCCGAGCAGCGCGCGCTGGCCAAGGGTGAGGCGGTCGTCGACCGCAGCAACCGCGAGGTGGTCCGCATCTCCGGCGCCGACCGGCTGAAATGGCTCAACGACCTGACCTCGCAGAAGCTCGACACGCTGACGCCCGGCCAGTGGACCCAGACGCTCGACCTCGACCTCCAGGGCCGCGTCCTGCACCACCTCACGCTGGTCGACGACGGCGAGAGCGTGCTGGCGCACGTCGAGCCCGGCACGGCGCAGAGCCTGATCGACTATCTCGACCGCATGCGGTTCATGCTGCGCGTCGAGGTCTCGCGGGCCGACGACCTGGCGGTGCTGTCCACGGCCGGTGAAGACTTCCTGGTGCCGCGGGACGAGCTGGCCGATCATCTGGGCCGGCCCCTGGCGGGGTTGTGGGCGTACGAGGCGCTGCGCATCGAGGCCCACCGGCCGCGGCTCGGCTTCGAGACCGACCACAAGACGATCCCCCACGAGGTGGGCTGGATCGGCTCGGCCGTTCACCTGAGCAAGGGCTGCTACCGCGGCCAGGAGACGGTCGCGCGCGTCCACAACCTGGGCCACCCGCCGCGCCGCCTGGTGTTCCTGCACCTCGACGGCAGCGTCGACACCCTGCCCGCGCACGGCGACCCGGTGATCTTCGAGAGCCAGGAGATCGGTGTCGTCGGCTCGGCCGCCCGCCACCACGAGCTGGGCCCGATCGCGCTGGCCGTGGTCAAGCGGACGGTCCCGGTCGACGCGCCGCTGCTGGCCGGTGGCGTGGCCGCCGCCCAGGAGGTCGTCGTGCCGCCGGACGCCGGTCGCAACGTCAGCATCGACCCCTCGCTGCGCCGCCGGATCCGCTGACCCCGCTCAGGCGTCGATGTCGAGGACGAGCGTGATCGGCCCGTCGTTGACCAGCGAGACCTTCATGTCGGCGCCGAAGCGGCCGGTCTCCACGTGGGCGCCGAGCGCCCTCAGCTCCTCGACCACGGCCTCCACCAGCGGTTCGGCGACCGGCCCCGGAGCCGCGGCCTGCCAGGTGGGGCGCCGGCCCTTGCGCGCGTCGCCGTAGAGGGTGAACTGGCTGATCACCAGGAGCGGGGCGGAGACGTCGGAGCACGACTTCTCGCCGTGCAGCACGCGCAGGCCCCACAGCTTGGCGGCGAGCTTGGCGGCCTCGGCGCGGGTGTCGGTGTGCGTCACGCCGACCAGGACGAGCAGCCCCGGCTCGTCGACCGCGCCGACCGTCTGCCCCTCGACCTCGACGGAGGCCGAGCTCACTCGTTGTACGACTGCTCGCATGGCATCCCATTCTGGCGCAGATGGAACTGTTCGTAGACTCGTGCCGAAAGGGGGCGCGTAATGTCGCTTGTTGTCGAGGTTGTCCGGTCGGGGTTCGTGGAGTCCACCCATCAGGCCCGCATGCTGACCGTGGACGCGCAGGGCGTCCCGGTGGAGACGCGGGGAGCGGTGCACGTGCCGGCCTCGCCGCGATCGTCGATGAAGCCGCTGCAGGCGCTCGGCATGATGCGCAACGGCCTCCGGTTGGAGGGTGAGCTGCTGGCCCTGGCCTGCGCCTCGCACTCCGGTGAGGCGTTCCACGTGGACGGCGTACGGAAGATCCTGGCCGGAGCGGGCCTGGACGAGTCCGCCCTGCTGTGTCCGGAGGACCACCCGTACGAGCGCACCTCGACCGAGTTCGGCCGGGTCTACATGAACTGCTCCGGCAAGCACGCCGCCATGCTGGCCACCTGCGTGCTCAACGACTGGCCGCTGACGACGTACCTGGAGCCCGCGCACCCGCTCCAGCGCGCGATCCGCGCGACGGTCGAGGACCTGACCGGCGAGCGGGTGGCCGCCTCCGGCGTGGACGGCTGCGGCGCGCCGCTGTTCTTCGTCTCGATGCTCGGCGTGACCAAGGCGTTCCGGGCCTTCCCGCTGGCCGCGGAGGGCTCGTTCGAGCGGCGCATCTTCGACGCCATGCGCGCCCACCCCGAGTGGACCTCCGGCACCGACCGGCCCGAGGCCAAGCTCATGCGGGCGATCCCCGGGCTGATGCTGAAGGCGGGCGCGGAGGCGTTCGACGCGTTCGCGTTCGAGGACGGCCGGGCCGGCACGATCAAGATCGAGGACGGCTCGCAGCGGGCCCGCGTGCCGGTCACCGTGGCGGCCCTGCGCTCGCTCGGCCTGGACGCGCCCGAGCTGGCCGAGCTGGCCCGGCCGGCGCTGCTGGGCGGCGGCCGGCCGGTCGGGGAGCTGCGGATCCGCTAGAGGGGCGAGTCCGCAGCCGCCGCCACGCGGAGTGTCTAGAGGGTGCGGAACTGGCGGCTGGCGGAGATGGCCCCTGAGGTCGTCGTGGTGAACGTGCGCATCGACCCGGCGAACTTGGACAGGTCCCACTCCGCCGGCCCGTGGTACCAGTAGAGGTTGTCGGCCTGGTGGCCGTTGCCGGTCACCGAGGCCACCACCCGCGACCAGTGCTCGACCCCGTCGAAGATCACCGCGTAGGGCAGGTAGCGCGAGAACAGCTCCACCCGGTGCTGCTCGGGCACCTCGCCGAGGTCGCCGGAGAACAGGTACTCGCGGAAGCCCATCGTGTGCGCGAGCGCGGCCGAGCCCTTGGCGGTCTTGGCCGGCATGTACTGGCCGCCGACGGCCAGCGCGCCGCCCGCGATGACCAGCGCCAGCCCCAGCAGCCCGTACGTGGTGAACCAGGCCAGCCCGACCGTGGCCAGCAGGCCCACGCCGATCAGCACGACGCCGATCGTCGTCCACCGGGTGCGCTCGGTGTCGGGACGGCGGGCGAACCAGCCCTGCTCGACCACGTCGGTGTAGAGCGCGTCGCGCACCTTGCCCAGATGGCCGGCGAACGAGCCGGACAGCTGTGACAGCAGCACCGCGTCGCGGCCGTCGAAGACCGCGTCGTACAGGGCGCGCTCGTACGTCAGCAGCGAGTTGACCGGCGCGTTCTGCAGCCTGACCAGCAGCCAGTCGGGGGCGTCGTAGGTCTGGCGGGGCTGCTCGTCGATCCGCAGGTAGCCGCGGACGGCCAGGTCGACGATGGTGGCGGTCACGTCGACCACGTCGGCCTGCTCGTCCACCAGCGTGCCGATCTGGCCGGGACGCACGCCGTCCGGCGGGGTGAAGTGCCCGTTCTGGATGGGGTCGATCCCGCCCTTCTCGTGGCCCGCGACCCGGGCGTCCCGGCCGCGCGTCCAGTAGAGCAGGCCGACGCCGCCGAGCAGCAGCACGAGCAGGGCGGCCAGCGCGCCGCCGGTGACCAGGTCGAGGGTGAACGCCGAGGCCAGCGAGAAGCGCCGCTCCAGGATGGGCGCGCCGGTGCTGGAGCCCTTGGGGTAGCCGACGACCACCGTCAGGGCCTGGCCCGCCGCGAGGTTGTCCTGCTCGAAGTCGGCCCGGGTGCCGGTGTGGTCCATCGAGGCCGAGGTGCAGCCGATCGCCGAGGTCAGGTCACCGGCGAAACACGACAGGTTCTGCACCTGGCCGGGCCCGCTGACCTGGACGGTCGCCTTGGTCACGGGGACGTTCCAGCCGCTGACGGCGAACCAGCGCAGCTCCTCGGCCCCGCCGGAGGTGGTCACCGCGCCCTTGACGTCGTACTCGACGGTCTGGCCCGTCACGGTCAGGACGTCGCCGTCGAGCTTGCCGCCCTTGACGTTGGTGACCCGGTAGACGCGGTCGTTGTCGTCGTCGTAACGGGTCTTGGTGAGCAGGGTGCGCTTGAGGCCACCGGACGCCCCGGTGATCTTCTCGACCACGTGGAGGGTGCCGTCCTTGGCGAGCGTCATCGTCACCTGGTCCGTGATCCCGGCCTCCGCCGAGGCGGGGGTGGCCAGCAACGTCAGAGCGGTGGCTCCCAGGGCGGCCAATGTGAGTCTGAAACCCGTCATGGCGGGACATCGTAGCGGTTGCGGGTGTCAATCCAGGGTGATGGCGTCGGCCGCCCGGCGTACGCTCTCGGGCGAGGCGGCCATGCCCGGGTTCTCCAGGGCCAGCGCCTGGTTCAGGGCGACGTAGGGCCGCATGCGCCGCTCGTACCGGTCGAACGCCCCCTCGGGGGCCTGGCCCAGTTCCTCGGCCAGCACGTACGCCCCGACCAGGGCCAGGCTGGTGCCCTGCCCCGACAGCGGGGAGGGGCAGTACGCCGCGTCGCCGATCAGCGCGACCCGGCCCTGCGACCAGCGGTCCATCTCGACCTGGGCCATGGCGTCGAAGTAGAAGTCGTCGGCCTGCCACATGGCATCAAGCAGCTTGGGCGCCTCCCAGCGCAGCCCCGAGCAGTGCTCCTGGACCAGGCGCTTCTGCTGCTCGACGTCGCGGTGGTCGTAGTCGATCGGGCCCGCGGCGAAGCCCAGGTTCACCTTCATCACCGCCGGGTCGCGGTCGCTGAACAGGCCGAACCCGGCCTCGCCCTCGCGGTGCCAGAGCTGCCAGCGGTCCAGGCCGAGGAAGTTGTCGGTGGTGTAGATGGAGACGTACATGCCGAGGTGCTTGAGGAAGCGCTCCTCCGGGCCGAACACCAGCCGCCTGACGTTGGAGTGCAGGCCGTCGGCGCCGATCACGTAGTCGTAGCGGTCCCGGACGCCGCTGTCGAAGGTCACGTCCACGCCGTCGCCGTCCTGGGCGAGGGCGGCGATGGAGTCGCCGTAGCGGCAGGGGGCGTCGGTGACGGCGCCGACGATCGCGGTGAGGTCGTCGCGGGCGATCTCGACGTCCGGGCTGTCGAGCCGGCCGCCGCTGATCGTCTCCTCGGTGCTGCGCATGATCTCGTTGCCGTCGCCGTCGACCATGGACATGCCGCGCATGGTCGTCCGCGCGGCCCTGACCTGCTCCAGGATGCCCATACGGTCGGCCACGACGAGGGCGGCGCCGCGGAGGTCGACGGCCTGGCCGCCCTTGCGCGGACGCGGCGCGCGCTCGACCAGCGTGACCTCGAAGCCGCGCCGCCGCAGCCAGTGAGCCAGGACGGGCCCGCCGACGCTCGCTCCCGATACCAGAACCTTCATGCTGCGCCCCTTGTTGTTGACGTTGTACGCGGAACTGAATGTACGGCGTACATACAGCAGCTCACAAGGGTAGACTGATAAGATCTGTACTAGTACAGAGAAAGGGTTGCGATGACCGCTCCGCCCTACGCGCGCATCGTCGAGGACATCAGGCGGCGCATCGCCGACGGCCGGCTCCGCCCCGGCGACCGGGTGCCCTCCACCAGGCAGCTCGCCCGCGACTGGGAGGTCGCGCTCGCCACGGCCGCCAAGGCGCTCACCGTCCTGGCCCAGGAGGGCGTGGTGGTCGCCGAGCCGCGCGTGGGCACGATCGTGGCCGAGACCCGCGGCGGCAGGGCGCGGCGGGCCCCCGTCCCGTCCGGCGATGACCTGACCCGCGAGCGCATCGTGGCCGCGGCCGTCGAGATCGCCGACGCCGACGGGCTCGCCGAGCTGACCATGCGCGGCGTCGCGGGCCGGCTCGGCGTGGCCACCATGTCCCTCTACCGGCACGTCGGCGGCAAGGACGACCTGGTCATGCTCATGATCGACCAGGTGATCAGGGAGTTCCCGCTGCCCGACCCGCCGCCCGACGGATGGCGGGCCAGGCTGGAGACCGCCGCCCGGATGCAGTGGGCGGGCTACCGCACCCACCCGTGGATGGCCAGGGTCACGTCACTGACCAGGCCGCTGCCCTCGGCCAGCCTGATCACCCACACCGAGTGGGTCATGCGCACGCTGGAGGGCTCTCCCCTCGATCCCATGAGCAAGATGCACGTGCACACCCTGCTGTTCAGCTTCGTCCAGGGCCTGGCCGCCAACATCGAGATGGAGCAGCAGGCCCAGGCCGCGACCGGGCTGACCGCCGACGAGTGGATGACCAGCCGGGAGGGGGAGCTCCAGGCGCTGGCCGAGTCGGGGCGGCTGACCGCCTTCACCGGCGTCATCGAGGAGCTGGGCGGCGAGTTCGACCTCGACCTCGACCGGCTGTTCGCCTTCGGCCTCGACGCGCTGCTCGACGGGCTCGCCGGGCTGATCGAGCGGCGCTAGTCGGAGATCGCGATGCGCAGCCGGCGGAAGCCGCGGCCCTTGCTCTCGATCTTGGCCACCTTGATGCGGCCGATCTGCTTGGTCGAGGCCACGTGGGTGCCGCCGTCGGCCTGCGTGTCGAGGCCCACGATGTCGACGATGCGCACGTCCTGGACGGCCTCGGGCACCAGGTTGCTGGCCGTGCGGATGATGTCGGGGATCTCGAACGCCTCCCGCCGCGGCAGCACGCGCACGTCGATGCGGCGGTCGGCGGCGATCTCGGCGTTGCACGCGTCCTCGACGGCCTCCTTGAAGCCGGGCGGCACCTCGGGCAGGTCGAAGTCCATGCGGGCGCTCAGCTCGTCCATGTTGCCGCCGGTGACCAGGCAGCCGTAGTCCCTGAACACCACGCCGCACAGCACGTGCAGCCCCGAGTGCGTACGCATGAGCGCCGAACGCCGGGCGTCGGCCACCGCTGCCTCGACCACCGTGCCGGCGGGCGGGATCGGGTCGCCTTCGGCGGGGATCAGGTAGAGATCGTCGCCTTTGCGTACTCCGACGATGCGCGTCTCCACGCCCTGCCAGACCAGAACTCCGTGATCGGCAGGCTGGCCGCCCCCGCCTGGATAGAATGCCGACCTGCTCAGCACGATCCCCTCAGGCGCCGCGTCCAGCACGACGGCTTCGAAATCTCGCAGGCTCTGGTCGGACAGTTCGAGCCGCTGCGTGCGTCCGTGGAGGTCGGCGGTCATATCGGCAGCCTAGTGCCCCGGGGTGATTATGCGTGGCCTGATGCTTCGAGGAAGAATCGCCCCGGTCATCGCAATAATGGGGATATTTGCTGGAATTTCAGCATGTACGAGTGCGGTGGCCCGGACGCCGCCGCAGCGGGCGCCTGAGGCCGTCCCTCCCGCCCGTCCGGCGGTGCCCGTGATGATGTTCGTGGGCGACAGCTTCACGGTCGGATCCGGCCCGGTGCCGCCCTGGCGGACCTACGCCTCGGAGTCGGCGCGGCTGCTCGGCTGGCAGCCGGTCATCGCCGGCGCGGGTGGCACCGGCTATCTCAACGAGGGCAAGGTGGGCCGCACGTTCCGGCGGTCGTTCGAGGAGGAACTGGCCTGGCGGCCGGCCCCCGACGTGCTGGTCATCTCCGGCGGCCACAACGACCAGCGCTGGAGCACCGGGCAGGTGCGCGAGGCCGCCGCCGACCTGCTCGCCGAGGTGCGCCGCCGCTGGCCGGTCACCAAGGTCGTGATGGTCGGCCCGATCTGGCTGGAGGACACCCCGGCCAAGGCCTACCGGGTGCGCGACGCCCTGGCGGAGGTGGCGGGCGCCGCGGGCGTGCCGTTCCTCGACCCCATGCGCCGCAAATGGGTGACCGGCAGGCCGTCGGAGACGGTGCTGCCCGACGGCGTGCATCCCACGTTCGCCGGGCACGAGCGCATCGCCGCGTGGCTGGCGGCGGAGCTGGCCTGAGCCGGCCAGGGGCCGGCCGGGCCGGTCTACCAGGGGCCGTAGGGGCCGCTGTTGCCGCGGCCCATGCCCTTGACGGCGGGCTTGACGTCGACGATGTAGATGGTGGCGGCGATGACGGCCAGGATGGAGAACAGGCCGAGCCCGTTCAGACCGATGAACCGGAAGCCGCCGATCAGCATGAAGTCGTTGAAGTAGCCCAGCGCGCCGCCGCCGGAGAGCAGGGTCGCCAGCGCGAGGATGAGCACCCAGATCTTCTTCTGCAGCTTGCCCGCCGAGACGAACGCGTTGGTCGGCACGCGTGCCGCGTGCACCAGCGCGTAGATCGACATGCCGAAGATGACGGCGGCGAGCACCAGGAAGAGGAAGTTGAAAACGCCGTTGATCATATTCATGTTGCTGGCTCCACCCAACGCCGCGATGAAATCGGCCCCAGCCTAATAGGCGTCCCCGACAAGCGGGCGCCGGAACAGAAACGGGCCCGCCTCCGCGGAGGCGGGCCCTTTCGGTCGCTCAGGCCTTGGCCCGAGGGGTACGCGTGGTCTTCTTGACGGGCTCGGCGACGGGCGGCTCGGCGGCCTCCGACACCTCCTCCAGCTCAAGGGCGGCCTCGCCGGTCGTCTTGCTGACGACCTTGCGGCCACGGGTGGCGAAGTCCTCGTAGACCTCGGTGGCCTTGTTGCTCAGCTGGTCGGCGTACTCGCGGGCCTTGTCCGGGAACTCGCGGACGAAGCCCTCGGCCTTGTCGGCGTACTCGCGGGTCTTCTCCGGCAGCTCCCTGGCCAGCTCCGAGCGGCGGGACTGGAGCTGACGCAGCTGCTCGGGCAGCTCGCGCAGCTTCTCGACGGCGAAGTCGCCGGCGCCGGCGACGGCGTAGAACGGCTTGGAGTCGGTGAGCTTCTTGACCTCGGTGGCAAGCGTCATGGGTTAACCTTCCTTGGTTTCCTGGGTGACGGTCCCGTTGCCGGGGGAGGCCGCGTAGGGCTCAAGCGCGGCGAGATACTCCTCGGGCAGCGGCGGCTCGTCGTCCGCGGTGGAGTCGTGCTGAGGGCGGGCGTTCTGGGAGGTCTGCTCGCCCTCGGTGCGGTTCTCCTTGCGGAACGATTCATAGATGTCGATCAGCACCTGGCGCTGCCGCTCGGTGAGGAGCGTGTCGGCGTTGACCGCGGTGATCACGTCGCTCGGCGGCTCCCGGTCCTCGATGAGGCCGGCCTGCACGTAGAGCGCCTGCGAGGAGATGCGCAGACCCTTGGCGATCTGGTTGAGAATCTCCGCGCTCGGCTTGCGCAGCCCGCGCTCGATCTGGCTCAGGTAGGGGTTGGAGACCCCTGCCGCCTGCGCGAGCTGGCGCAGCGAGATCTTCGCCTGTTGCCGTTGCTCGCGGATGTACTCGCCGATCGAGCCGACCTTCGGTAGTGCCATACCCACAGTCTGCCGTCCCGTGCTTGCAATTGCAAACGGAACGGCTAACACCTGCAAGCAGTCAGAGCTGGTAGACCCACAGGAAGGGGGTGGTGGTGAGCAAGCTCACAGAGAGGGCGAGATAGCCGTACCGGACAAATGCTGACAATTCCGGCCCCGGCTTGATCAGGCGGTCCACCCTGGCCATGACGTTGTGCGCGTGCACGCCGAGCATGCCCTGGGGGGTCGGCATGGCGCCGGCCGTACCGAACCTGAGCAGCGCCGTCGCCAGCCTGCGCGGCGAGCAGTAGCGGCGGGCGCGGTCGTCGGCGGCCATCTCGATCAGCAGCTCCACCTGCGCCTGCGCGTCGGCCACCACCTTCGACCAGGGCAACGCCCGGCGCAGCGCGGCGAACGGCAGCAGCACCAGGTCGTGCCGCTCGCGCACGTGGGCGGCCTCGTGCGCCAGCACGGCCGCCATCTCGTCCGGCGACAGCAGCTCAAGCGCGCCCGCGCTGACCACGACCTGCGACCGCAGCCCCGGCACGCAGTACGCCGCCGCGCTGGGATGGTCGAGCACCCGCACCCCCGGCACGCCCGGATCGTCGCGGGAGATCAGCGCCAGCAGCACGCGATGCCGCCGCCGCGCGCGCAACGCCTGCACGCCGGCCGTGAGCAGCACCACGACCAGCACCGCCAGCGACGTGAGACCGGCGATCATGGCCAGGACGTGCAGCGGGTCCCACGCCTCGACCGGCGTCTCCCCGCGCGCGAAGGCGATCAGCCCCGGCAGCACGCCCACGTTGTAGGGCATGACCGCGTAGGCCAGCATGGCGCCGGTGGTGGCCAGGCCCCAGGCCACGCCCAGGGACTGCCAGACGATGATGGCGAGCCTCGGGGCACGGGAGGTCCACCGGGCCGTCGTGAAACGCCAGGAGCCGAGCGCGCACGCCGTGGCGAGCGCCGCTAGCACCGCTGCCGTGATCACTCTTCCTCCAGCTCCGTGAGGGCTCTCCGCAGGATCTCCGCCTCCGGGCCCGACACGGCCTGGGCGAAGCGGGTCAGGGCGGCCGATCGGTCGCCCGTCAGGTCCAACGCCTCAAGCATAAGCTCGGCGATGTAGGCGTCACGGCTCGCGGCCGGTTCGTAACGCCACGCGCGGCCGTCCCTGGTGCGCTCCAGGAAGCCCTTGCGCGTGAGGCGGTCGAGTACGGTCATCACCGTCGTGGGGGCGAGGTCGCGATCGGCAATCAGCCTGCCGACCTCGCGGGCGGTCAGCGGGTTGTGCTCCGCCCAGAGGATGTCCATGATGCTGCGCTCAAGCTCGCCAAGACCCTTCACGCCCTTCAGGGTAGCTCTACAAGGCGTCGAGCTGGCATCCGGGAGCGGCGAGTGGCGGCGCGGAACCCCGCCTGGCAGGCTCGGTGAGATGAATGTCACGTTGGTGCAGGGCGACATCACCGAGCAACGGGCCGACGCGATCGTGAACGCGGCCAACTCCTCGCTGCTCGGCGGCGGGGGCGTCGACGGCGCCATCCACCGCCGCGGCGGGCCGGAGATCCTGGCCGAGTGCAGGCGGCTGCGCGCCGGGCACTACGGCAAGGGCCTGCCGACCGGCCGGGCCGTCGCCACCACCGCCGGCCTGCTGCCGGCTCGCTGGGTGATCCACACGGTCGGGCCGGTCTACTCCAGGTCGCAGGACCGCTCCGAGCTGCTGGCCGCCTGCCACCAGGAGTCCCTGCGGGTGGCCGACGAGCTCGGCGCGCGGACGGTGGCCTTCCCCGCGATCTCCACGGGCGTCTACGGCTGGCCGCTCGACGACGCCGCCCGCATCGCCGTCGCCGCCGTGCGCGCGGCCGGGACATCGGTGGAGGAGGTCAGGTTCGTGCTGTTCGACACCGCGGCCTACGAGGTGTTCCTCGCACAGCTCTCCCGATAGCCGGGATCCCGTCAGCTCTCCCGATGGCCCGGATCCGTCAGCGCGGGTCCACCGCCGACCAGGGCAGCGTCAGCTCGCCGAGCCGCCATCGGGCCGGGCCGCCGAGCGGCGGGCGCGTCGCCACCGGCCACTGCGCGGCCAGCAGCCGCACGGACGCCAGCCAGCGCTGCCGCAGCCCGTGCACCCCGTAAGGGGCGCTGACCGCCCACGCGTGGTCGAAGTCGCGCAGGAACGCATGGATGCGCTCACCCGGGACGTTCCGGTGGATGAGGGTCTTCGGCAGCCGGTCGGCCAGGTCGGAAGGCCGCTCGAAGGCGTCGAAACGGGCGGAGAACGTCAGCGTGCGCGGGCCGTCGGGGGACAGGCCCACCCAGACCGCCCGCCGCCCGGTCTCGGAGCAGGTGCCCTCGACCAGCACGCCGCCGGGGGCCAGCCTGCCGCACAGCACGTCCCAGTAGTGCCACGCCTCCGCCTCGCCGTACTGGCGCAGCACGTTGAAGGCGCGGACCAGCGTCGGCGGGCGCGGGACGGGCAGCTCGAAGCCGCCGAGCACGAAGCTCAGCCCCTCCCGCTCGTACGGCTTGGCCAGGGCCACCCTGGCCGGGTCGATCTCGATGCCGACCACCTCGACGCCGGGCGCGACCGCGCGCAGCCGGGTGAACAGCTCAAGCGTGGTCGTGTGCGAGGCGCCGTAGCCCAGGTCGACGACGAGCGGACGGACGGCGGCGCGCAGGGCCGGGCCGTGCACGGCGGCCGTCCAGCGGTCGACCCGGCGCAGCCGGTTGTGCCACGTCGTGCCGCGGGTGATCGCGCCGACCGGTCTGGCCATCCGGCTCAGCCTCCGCTGACGCGGTGCACCTTGTGCTGGGCGGCCTGGGCGCGCGGCCTGATCACCAGGCGGTCGATGTTGACGTGCGACGGGCGTGTCACGCACCAGGCGATGGCGTCGGCCACGTCGTCGGAGGACAGCGGGTCGGGGACGCCCTCGTACACGCGGGCGGCGGCGGCCTCGTCGCCGCGGAAGCGGGTGACCGCGAAACCCTCGCTCCTGACCATGCCCGGCGCGATCTCGACCACCCGGACCGGCTGACCGACCAGCTCAAGGCGGAGGGTCTCGGCCATCGCGGACTGGGCGTGCTTGGCCGCGCAGTAGCCGCCGCCGCCCTCGTACGAGACCAGGGCGGCGGTCGAGGTCAGCATCACCAGCACGCCGTCGCCCGACTCCACGAGTTTGGGGATCAGCGCCTGGGTCATGCGTAGGGAGCCGAGTACGTTCGTGTCGTACATCTGCTGCCAGTCGTCCAGAAGGCCGTCCGTGACCGATTCCATGCCGAGCGCGCCACCGGCGTTGTTGACCAGCACGTCGCAGCGGTCGAGCGAGCCGACCAGCGCGTCGACCGACTCCTGAGAGGTCACGTCGAGCGTCACCGGCCTGATCGAGGGCACCTCCGCGGCCAGCTTGTCCAGCCGGTCGCGGCGACGGGCGCCCGCCACCACCACGTAACCTTCAGCGGCGAGCCGCCGCGCGGTCGCCTCGCCGATGCCGCCGCTCGCGCCGGTCACCACTGCCGTTCTCTGCATGCCCCTCATCCTGCCAGGGCGGACGCGGTGCGAACCGCGGCAGGGAATGTCGAAAAAATTCGGATAGTTGTATTCCGCTTGGAGGTGATGTCGAGTGAGGCGACGACGGGTCAGCCGGGTCGCGACCATCAGCATGCACACATCGCCATTGGACCAGCCCGGCACGGGCGACGCCGGTGGGATGAACGTGTACATCGTCGAGTCGGCCAGGAGACTGGCGCAACTCGGCGTGGAGGTGGAGATCTTCACCAGGGCCACCGCCCGCGACCAGCCGCCCGTGGCCGAACTCGCCCCAGGCGTCCTGGTACGGCACCTGACGGCAGGGCCGTACGAGGAGATGGACCGCGCGGACCTTCCCGGGCAGCTGTGCGCCTTCCTGTCGGAGGTGCTGCGCACCGAGGCCATGTACGACCCGGGCCGCTACGACGTCATCCACTCCCACTACTGGCTGTCCGGGCAGGTCGGCTGGCTGGCCAAGGAGCGCTGGGGCGTGCCGCTCGTGCACACCATGCACACCATGGCCAAGGTCAAGAACCTGCTGCTCGCCCAGGACGACAAGCCGGAGCCGCAGGCCCGCGTGGTGGGCGAGGAACAGGTCGTCGAGATCGCCGACCGCCTCGTGGCCAACACCGCCGACGAGGCCCGCGAGCTCATCGACCTGTACGGCGCCGCCCGGCAGCGCGTGGCCGTCGTGAACCCCGGCGTCAACCTCACCGTGTTCCAGCCCGCCTCGCAGGGCGCCGCCCGGCAGCGGCTCGGCCTGCCGCAGGACGCCCGCGTGCTGCTGTTCGTGGGCCGCATCCAGCCGCTCAAGGCCCCCGACGTGCTGCTGCGAGCGGCCTCGCGCATGCTCATCGACGACCCCTCGCTGCGCGGCCGGCTGGTCGTCGCCTGCGTCGGCGGGCCGTCGGGCAACGGGCTCGCCCGGCCGTCCATCCTCACCGAGCTGGCCGCTGAGCTGGGCATCTCGGACGTCGTCCGGCTCGTGCCGCCGGCTCCGCAGGAGGAACTGGCCGACTGGTACCGGGCGGCGGACGTGACCGTCGTGCCGTCCTACAGCGAGTCGTTCGGGCTCGTGGCCCTGGAGTCGCAGGCGTGCGGGACGCCGGTCGCCGCCGCGGCCGTGGGCGGGCTGCGCACCGCCGTCGACGACGGCGTCTCCGGCGTGCTGGTGGACGGGCACGACCCCGACGAATGGGCCCGCGTCCTGCACCGCCTGGTCACCCTGCCGGAATGGCGTGAGCAGTTGTCGCGGGGGGCGCGCACGCACGCGGCCGCCTTCGGCTGGCAGGCGACGGCGGGCCGGCTCATGGAGGTGTACGCGGGCGCCGTCGCGAATCTGCACAAGGTGCCCGTGGCGCTCAACTTCTAGCGGCTGGACGCCCTCGCGTCGCGCGCTCCTAAGCTGGATCCCATGCGCGATGTCGTCGAAGCCGCGCTCAAGGCCGCGGACGTCTCCTACGACGAGCCGCGGCCCGGGGCGTTCCTGGTCAAACTGCCCGGACAGCACAAGCTCGCCACCATGACATGGCTGATCGTCGGCGAGCGGGTGCTGCACGTCGAGGCGTTCTTCTGCCGCCAGCCGGACGAGAACCACGAGGAGTTCTACCGCTGGCTCCTCGGCAAGAACGGCGCCATGTACGGCGTGCACTTCTCCCTCGACCCCGTCGGCGACGTCTACCTCGTCGGCCGGCTGCCGCTGGCCGCCGTCAGCGAGGAGGAGGTCGATCGGCTGCTCGGCTGCGTGCTGACGTACGCCGACGACTGGTTCGACCGGGCGCTGGAGCTGGGCTTCGCCTCCTCGATCAGGCGGGAGTGGGAGTGGCGTGCCAAGCGCGGCGAGTCCCTGGCCAACCTGCAGGCATTCGCCCGGTTCGCCGACCCCGGGCAGTGACCTGCCGGCGACCTGCCGGCGACCTGCCGGCGCTCCGGGCGGCGGCCATAGGATTGGCCGCATGGCGACTTTGGTGCTGCTACGGCACGGTGAGAGCGACTGGAACGCGAAGGGCCTGTTCACCGGTTGGGTGGACGTCAGCCTGTCGGCCAAGGGCGAGGACGAGGCCCGGCGCGGCGGCCGGCTCCTGCAGGAGGCCGGTCTGCGGCCCGACGTCCTGCACACCAGCCTCCTGACCCGGGCCATCCAGACGGCCCAGCTCGCCCTGGGCGAGGCCGACCTGCTCTGGCTCCCGGTCAAGCGCAGCTGGCGGCTGAACGAACGCCACTACGGGGCCCTGCAGGGCAAGAACAAGGCCCAGACGCGTGAGGAGTTCGGCGACGAGCAGTTCATGCTCTGGCGCCGCTCGTACGACGTGCCGCCGCCGCCCATCGCCGACGACGACGAGTACTCCCAGGCCGGGGACCCCCGCTACGCCCTCCTGCCGCCGGAGCTCATGCCGCGCACGGAGTGCCTGAAGGACGTCGTCGACCGCATGCTGCCGTACTGGTACGACGAGATCGTCCCCGACCTGGCCGCGGGGCGCACGGTCCTGGTGACCGCGCACGGCAACTCGCTGCGCGCCCTGGTCAAGCACCTCGACGGCATCGGCGACGACGACATCGCCGGGCTCAACATCCCCACGGGGATCCCGCTGGCCTACGAGCTGGACGCCGACTTCAAGCCGCGGGTGCGCGGCGGGCGCTACCTCGACCCGGAGGCCGCCAAGGCCGCCATCGAAGCGGTGGCCAACCAGGGCCGCTGACCCCCACAGCTTCTCGGGCGCCTCGCGCGGCGCCGCGTGTGCCGCGCGAGGCGCCCGCCGGTTTCCTGGCTTGGCCTGCGGCGTCGTGTCCGGGGCGTCCGCGATGGGCGCGGGGTCGGGGCCGGGGGAGCTGATTCGCCGATGCCGGACTCTGAAATGTGTGGGCCGTTCTGGGGCGAGGTGCCTATGCTTTCGGGGATGTGAGCACCTCTGCCAGAGCTGAGCGCTCCTGCCCCCTTCCGTCCTCCGGGGAAGCCCGCATTCCGGGCGGGACGGTCTGACGTGCCGACCTGGGAGCCGCATGTGTCGCGCGGGCTCGTACGCGTGGTCGAGGCGTCCTGTTGCGAGGAGTACGTCCTGTGCTTCGAGGCGGCGCAGTTCTTCGTGCGGCGGGTCACCGAGCGAGGGGAGCACGAGGAGACCGCCAGGGGCCCGTACGCCCGTGCCGCCGCGGTCTGGGCCGAGCTGGCACGGCGGCACGTGTGCCGGAGCCGGCAGGCGGCCTCCTGACGCGACCGGCCGTGGCACGGCCCGTCAGCCGGACGTCGGGCGCAGGACGAGGGTGACGAACCCGAAGACGTCCCGGTAGACGCGCAGCCACTCGGCGCGGTGGGCGTCGGCCGTCGTGATGGCCTCGCTCCTGTCCGGATGGTCGGGGTTGTCCAGAGCCCAGGACGCCAGCGAGCCCGTCCAGGCCCATTCGTAGTCGTCGAGCTCCTGGCGCGTGCTGATGTGGCCCTGCACCGGCGTCCAGCCGTCGGCGGTGACGCGGTCCACCAGGGCCGGCAGGTCAGTGAGCTCGCCGAGCATCTCCACCGCCTCCGCGGACGGCTCCCGGTCCCAGAAGCCGTCGCCCACCAGGACGCGCCCGCCGGGGGCCAGGTGCTCGCGCGCCGCCGCGAGCGTGGGGAGCAGGCCGCCGAACGCGTGCGTCGCCCCCACGCTGATCACCAGGTCGAACGCGTGCGGGGAGGTGAACTCGGCGGCGTCCGCACGATGCAGGACGAGCCTGTCGTGGACGCCCAGCGCCTGCGCGC
The DNA here is from genome assembly GCF_044465525.1 of Nonomuraea sp. NPDC049646. Classification (NCBI taxonomy): domain Bacteria; kingdom Bacillati; phylum Actinomycetota; class Actinomycetes; order Streptosporangiales; family Streptosporangiaceae; genus Nonomuraea; species Nonomuraea sp. NPDC049646. The sequence goes on from NZ_JBITLU010000015.1 coordinate 188,095, forward strand.
TCTCGCGCGCGTGCGCCAGCGAGCCCTCGGCGATGTCCACGCCCTCCGCCTGCAGCTTGGGATGCGCGCCCAGCGCGCGCAGCAGCCACTCCCCGCCGCCGCAGCCGAGGTCGAGCACGCGCGCGTCGCCCTGGGGCAGGGCGCGGTCGAGGAGGCGGCGCACCGAGTCGTCGTCGAGCGGAGCCGCGATCGGATGGTCCGCGTGGGCGAGCCGGGAGATCTGTTCACGATTCACCGGCGGAGCGTGCCACATGCGGAGACGTCGCCGCATCCGCTTTTGACCAGGAGACGAGGCGGTTGGCGGGCGTCTGTCGCTGCTCGCCGCAGTTTGTCCCGCCGGTTTGCACAGCGGGTTCGTCCCGCCGGTTCGTCCCGCCGGCTTGTCCCGCCGGTTTCCCGCCCCATGCCCGGCCGGGGACATGCGAAGCGGGCGGCCCCCCGACAGGTGCCGCCCGCTGCGTCCGGGTGAAGAGCTCGCCTCCGGGAGGCCGTCAGCTGGGACGGGAGCCGGTGACCAGGTAGACGACGTCCCTCGCCACTCGCACCGCGTGGTCGGCGTACCGCTCGTAGTACCGGCCGATCAGCGTGATGTCGATCGCCGGCTCCACGCCGTGCTTCCAGTCCTTGGCCAGGATGTTGCGGAACAGCCGGCGGTGCAGCCGGTCCATCGCGTCGTCGTCCTCCTCCAGTTCGAGGGCCGACTCCACGTCCCTGGAGGCCACGCAGCTCCCGGCCTTGGTGACCAGGTTCTCGGCGATCTGCCCCATTTCCACGATGGTCGAGCGCGTCTCGGGCGGAATCGCCGAGTCGGGGTGCCGCAGGCGGGCCACCTTGGCCACATGGACGGCGAGGTCGCCCATGCGTTCGAGGTCGGTGCCCATGCGCAGCGCCGTGATGACCATTCGCAGGTCCACCGCGACCGGCTGCTGCCTGGCCATCAGCTCGAAGATCGACGACTCGATGTCGGCGAAGATGGCGTTCACCTCCTGGTCACGGGAGATGACGCTCTCGGCGAGCTGGAGGTCGGCGTCGAGGAGGGCCGTGGTGGCACGGGAGATGGCCGAGCGGACCAGCCTCGTCATCTCGACCAGCTTGCCCGTCAGGAGATCAAGTTCTTCATGGTACGCGTCGCGCATGTCGTCACCGTACGTGCCACTCGATGAACGAACCTCTACTGCGAGATGAACTTTCCAGGAAAGGGCCGTTCATCCGCAGGTGAGAGGTCTGTCCCTTGGGCTTCGCCACCTACCATCGAAGGCATGAGTGAGATGGCCATGAGCTTCGCGGCCCTGGCCGGGTTCGTCGTGGGAGCCCTGGCGGTCCTGTTCTACCGGAACCAGATCGAGGCTCCGAAGAGGACCGATTCAGCCGACGGCGTCGAGACCGGAGCGGCGCTGCCGCAGGGCGTGGCCTCCGTGCTCGCCGTGCTCCCCTCGTCCGCCGTCGTGCTCGACGCGCACGACCGCGTGCTGCGCGCCAGCTCGGCCGCGCGCGCGTTCGGGCTGGTCAAGGGCGACAGGCTGATGGCCGCGGAGCTGCTCGCACTGGCAAGACAGGTACGCCGCGACGGCGAGATCCGCGAGAGCGAGATCGACGTCGCCGGCCACAAGTTCGGCCAGGAGACGACGAACTTCGCCGTCCGCGTCGCCCCCCTCGGCTCCTACGGCCAGGTGCTGGTGCTGGCCGAGGACCAGACCGAGCGGCGCAGGGTCGAGGCCGTGCGGCGCGACTTCGTCGCCAACGTCAGCCACGAGCTGAAGACCCCCGTGGGCGCGCTGAGCCTGCTGGCCGAGACCATCCAGGACGCCGCCGACGACCCCGAGGCGGTCACCCGCTTCGCCGGGCGCATGCAGCACGAGGCCGCCCGGCTCACCTACCTGGTCCAGGACCTGATCACGCTGAGCAGGATCCAGGGCGCCGAGCCCATCCCCACCCCGGGCCAGGTCGCCATCGACGAGGCGATCCACGACGCCATCGACCACTGCAACACCAAGGCGGTGGCCAAGGACATCACGCTGGTCACCGGCGGCACCGAGGGCCTGCGCATCTGGGGCGACGACGAGCTGCTGGTCACCGCCCTGCGCAACCTCATCGACAACGCCGTCGCCTACAGCCCCGAGCACACGCGGGTCGTGGTCAGCGTCCGCCCGGCCGGCGACTCCGTCGAGATCAGCGTCAGCGACCAGGGCATCGGCATCCCCGAGGAGTCTCTGGAGCGCATCTTCGAGCGCTTCTTCCGCGTCGACGCGGCCAGGTCACGGGCGACCGGCGGCACCGGGCTCGGCCTGGCCATCGTCAAGCACGTCGCCGCGGCCCACGCGGGCGAGGTGTCCGTCTGGAGCAAGGAAGGCTCCGGGTCCACCTTCACCCTCCGTCTGCCCGCCTTCGGCGGCACGGCGGTGGCAGTACCACCCTCGATTCCCCTGGAGACCGCAAAATGACCAGAGTTCTAGTGGTTGAGGATGAGGAGTCCTTCTCCGACGCCTTGTCCTACATGCTGCGCAAGGAGGGCTTCGAGGTGTCGGTCGCGGCGACCGGGCCCGAGGCGCTCGACACGTTCGACCGCAACGGCGCGGACCTCGTGCTGCTCGACCTGATGCTGCCCGGCCTGCCGGGCACCGAGGTGTGCCGCTCGCTGCGGCAGCGCTCGAAGGTGCCGGTCATCATGCTGACCGCCAAGGACAGCGAGATCGACAAGGTCGTGGGCCTGGAGCTGGGCGCCGACGACTACGTGACCAAGCCGTTCTCCTCACGGGAGCTGGTGGCCCGCATCCGCGCGGTGCTGCGCCGTCAGGGCGACGTGGTGGAGGAGCTGGAGACGGCCGTCCTGGCCGTCGGCCCGGTGCGCATGGACGTCGACCGCCACGTCGTCGCGGTGCGCGGCGAGCAGGTGCAGCTGCCGCTGAAGGAGTTCGAGCTGCTGGAGGTGCTGCTGCGCAACGCCGGCCGGGTGCTCACCCGCGGCCAGCTCATCGACCGCGTCTGGGGCGCCGACTACGTGGGCGACACCAAGACGCTCGACGTCCACGTCAAGCGCCTGCGGGCCAAGATCGAGGCGGACCCGTCGAACCCGCGCTGCATCCTCACCGTGCGCGGCCTGGGCTACAAGTTCGACGCCGTCGAGGAGTGAACGACCCTTGTTCTGGTACGTGGGTTCGTACCAGAACAAGGGTTCTCTCATGCCGTCAGTGGGCCTCTTCGGTGGCCGTGGGGGTGGCCGACGCCGAGGGCGTCGGAGCCGGGGTGGCGTTGGGGGCGGCGGGGTAGTCCTTGAACTCACGGCTGCGCGTGACCACAGGGACGGTCAGGGTCACTGTCCCGGCGTTGGCGAACTGGAGGTCCAGACGCACGCTCTCGCCGCCTCTGAGGCTCGTGGAGATGCTCTCCAGCATCAGCTGGGGCTGCGGCTTGCCGGTGTTGACGAGCTGGTTGGGGGGAAGCTGGATCGGCGTGGCGACCTTCACGGACCCGACCGACCCCGCGGAGACGGCCTGGAGGGTGTCGGCGGCGCCCGCGGTGTTGAGGATGTTCAGGTAGATCGGGGCCGAACCGCGCCACGGGAGCTGGGCGCCGGAGTCGGGGCCGAGGATGAACGCCTGCGGGATGTGAATGCCGCGCGTGCCATAAGCACCCTGGTCGATGAGTGCGACCGCCTCGTTCGGGGCGTACGGCTTGTTGGTGTTGGCGTCGAATCCTGCCCCGCAGCCCGCGAGCACGGGGGCTGCCAAGAACGCGGCGGCTACGACAATCCAGCGACGGCTGGTCACGTGCGGGTTCTCCTTGCTCTTGCGCGGTATGGCGCATGGGGTGTTGGGCAGCGCCTACCATATCCACCTGAATCCATGGTCATATCCGCACCCCTGCAGGTCATTCGCTATGTCCGGAAATGCGATTCATACGGTCGAGGACTTGTCAAGCCCCAATATGCGGCTTTGACCTGCAGTTATGAGGATTTCACTGTTCCGGGAGGCTGTGGATGCGTGGTACCCTGGAGTACAGCGGAAGGGGTACTTGTCACATGACTTTCCAGGTCGGCGACACTGTCGTCTACCCCCACCATGGGGCTGCTCGGATCGAAGCAATCACGAAGCGATCCATCAAGGGTGAGGAAAAGACCTACCTGGTGCTCAAGGTCGACAAGGGCGACCTTACCGTCCAGGTGCCAGCAGAAAACGCGGAACTCGTCGGTGTGCGCGACGTCGTCGGCCAGGAAGGCCTTGAGCGGGTTTTCGATGTTCTTCGGATGCCGCACACGGAGGAGCCGACCAACTGGTCGCGCCGTTACAAGGCCAATCTGGAGAAGCTCGCCTCCGGCGATGTGAACAAGGTTGCGGAGGTGGTTCGCGACCTGTGGCGTCGCGACCGCGAGCGCGGCCTGTCAGCGGGCGAGAAGCGCATGCTCGCGAAGGCTCGTCAGATCCTCGTCAGCGAGCTCGCGCTCGCCGAGAAGACCAATGAGGACAAGGCTGAGGCCCTGCTCGACGAGGTTCTCAACTCCTGAACACGAATCTTCCACGGGTGGGCGTCGGAGTCGACGTCCACCCGTTCGCTTCGGCGGACTCGGGGCGTGAGCTCAGCCTCGCCGGCCTTCGCTGGCCGGCCGAGCTGGGGCTCGACGGTCATTCCGACGGCGACGTCGCGGCGCATGCCGCCTGCGACGCGCTGCTGTCCGCGGCCGGCCTGGGCGACCTGGGCGGCCTGTTCGGCACGTCCGATCCACGCTGGGCCGGGGCTTCCGGGGTCACCCTGCTGCAGGAGACCGCCCGCCAGGTGCGCGCGGCGGGCTTCGAGATCGGCAACGTGGCCGTCCAGGTGATCGGCAACCGTCCCAAGATGGCTCCTCGGCGTACCGAGGCCGAGCTGGCGCTCGGTGGCGCCGTGGGGGCGCCGGTGAGCGTCTCGGCGACCACCACCGACGGGCTCGGGCTCACCGGGCGCGGCGAGGGGATCGCCGCCATCGCCACGGCGGTCGTGGTCAACCTTTCGTAGGCATTCAGCGTCTTATGTATGGGATGCGTGAGGGTGTCCCGGCGGGTCGTCGCCGAACCCGCCAACTGTGGGGGCGGCGGTTCGTCACTGGCGCGGTACGGACCGCCGCCTTCCTCAGGGGGTAGTTTCCCCAGGTGTCGGGTATGTCCCCATCTAAGACATGTGAACGTCTCGGGGGGAGTCACACATGATCGGCGCGATCGTTTCCGCAGTAGTCATCGGCGCCATCGTCGGTGCGCTGGCCCGGCTCATAGTGCCTGGCAGGCAGAACATGTCCATCGGCCTGACGCTCATCGTGGGCATCGTGGCCGCCCTGATCGGCACCCTGATCGCGCAGGCGTTCGGCTGGGCCGACACCAAGGGCATCGACTGGCTCGAACACATACTCCAGCTCGTCCTGGCTGTGGTCGGCGTGCTGCTCGTGACGCGGATGGGCTGGGGGGGACGCGGTGGACGCACCGGTCGAACCACGACCTGACCTGCTCGTTCGTAAAGCCGGCGCATAATCGGCGGCGATCGGGTAGCGAAGCTCCTCGTGAGAGTGAACGGCTCACTCTCACGGGGAGGTTTCGTGTCATGACCATTCAGTCCATCCTTGGCGCCATCGTGATTGGCGCCGTCATTGGCGCAATCGGTCGCCTGCTGCTGCCCGGCAGGCAGGCCATCGGGTGGATCCTCACCATCGTCGTCGGCATCGTCGCCGCCCTGCTGGGCACCCTCATCGCCCAGGTGCTCGGCGTCGAGACGACCCCCGGTATCGACTGGATCGAGCTCGTGATGCAGGTCGTCCTGGCGATCGTCGGTGTCGGCCTGGTCGCCGGCCTACGCCGCGGCTCCAGGGTCTAGCGGCACCAGGGGTGTAGACGAGATAGACGCACACGAAACGGCCCGTCCGGGATCATCCCGGACGGGCCTCTCGTGTTCCTCGCGTTTCTTCGGGGCGTGGCCGCTATTCCTCGGGGTCCGGCGGGCGCGGAGTGCTGCGCAGGCGGCCGGACGGGGCCTGGGTGTCCTCGTGGATCACGGGGTGGGGTGCGGTGTCCTCAGAGTCGCTCTGGGGCGTCCTGGGCTCGTCGGCGGCTCTGCGGTCGTCCTCGATGACGGGGACGGGCTGGGTGTCGACGTCGCGGGTGTCGGCGGGCCGGGTGCCGGTGCGGGGATGCACCAGGACGTCGGTCGGCTTCACCCGGTCGCCCCACCGGACCGGCCGCCTCAACGGCTCGGGCTCTGGCTCTGGTTCCGGTTCCGGTTCCGGCTCCGGCTCCGGCTCCGGTTCCGGTTCCGGTTCGGGTTCCGGGGCCGGCTCGGGGTCCGGTTCGGGGTCAGGGGCTCGTACGGGCTCGGGGTCCGGGGCTTGGTCCTGCGGTACGGCCTGCCGCTCGGGCACGTGGACCGGCGGCGTCTCCGGCGCGGCCGTGGGCCCCACCAGCGGTGTGGACTCCAGCACGGGCGGGGGCGCCTCGGTCACGAGCGGCGGCGGCGTGTCGGCCGCGCGGCCCGGGTGGAAGGGCACGAAGTCGTCGTCGTCCTCCTCCTCGCGCGCCGCGCCCCGGTGAGCCTGGACGTGCTTGATCAGCAGCAGCCAGAGCCACAGGGCCACGGCCAGCATGACCCAGGGCGCCAGGGCCACGCCCACGGCCACCTGGCGCGCGTCGAAGGTGAACCGCAGCGCGGTCGCCACGTTGGCCGCCGCGGCGGCCACGATGAGCAGGACCAGCACGGTGGCGGCCTGCGCCCGCACCAGCGGCCGGGCGGGGCGCAGCAGCAGCACGCCGAGCAGCGCGACCACGAGCAGCGCGTCGAAGGCGGCCGGATAGAGGAAGGCGAGGTCCTGCCGCGCCTCGCCGGTGACGGCCAGCGCGCGCAGATCGTCGAAGGACAGCGCGCAGGCGGCTCCGGTCAGAGCGGCCACCGCGAGCCCGGCCAGGGCGATGCCCAGGCGGCGGAGCGTAGAGGGGGGAGTCACGTCCATGGCGCCTTCGAGACTACAGAAGAATGGCGATCACGACCGATCGAGGGAGACACATGCCCGAGCTGCCGGAAGAAGCCCGCGAACTCCTGGATGCCCCGAATCATGCGACGGTGACCAGCCTCAACCCTGACGGCGGACCGCAGTCGACCGTGGTGTGGGTGCGCACGGACGGCGGCGACGTCCTGTTCTCGACCGTCCGTGGGCGGGTGAAGCCGCGCAATTTCGAGCGCGACCCGCGGACGAGTCTGCTGGTCATCGACCCGGACAACCCCTACCGCTACGTGGAGGTGCGCGGCCGGGTGACGATCGAGGAGGACCCGGAAGGCGCGTTGATCCAGGAGCTGGCCCACAAGTACATAGGCGGGCCTTGGGAGGACAAGCCGGGGACCGAGCGTCTGATCATCCGGATCCGTCCCGACAAGGTCACGGTGCGAGGCTGAGTAATCGGCCTACGAGAGCCCCCGAGGCGTTAGCCTTGCCTTCGTGAGCCTGCACATCTACGACACCAGCACGCGCGCCACCCGTGAATTCGTTCCGGTCGAAGCCGGCCGGGCGTCGATCTACCTGTGTGGGGCCACCGTGCAGGCTCCTCCGCACATCGGGCACATCCGCTCAGGCGTGAACTTCGACGTGCTCAGGCGTTGGCTCGCGCGTTCCGGATACGACGTGACGTTCTGCCGCAACGTCACCGACATCGATGACAAGATCATCAGGGTGTCGGCCGCGGAGGACGTGCCCTGGTTCGTGATCGCCGAGCGCAACCAGCGGGCCTTCACCTGGGCCTACGACACGCTCGGCTGCCTGCCGCCCACCGTCGAGCCGCGGGCGACCGGCCACGTGCCCGAGATGATCACGCTCATGGAGCGGCTGATCGAGCGCGGCCACGCCTACGCCTCGGGCGGCGACGTCTACTTCAGCGTCCAGTCCTATGCCGACCACTACGGCAAGCTCTCCAACCAGAAGCTGGAGAACATGCGGGGGGCGGGCGACACCGACGACGAGTCGCTCAAGCGCGACCCGCGCGACTTCGCCCTGTGGAAGGGCGCCAAGCCGGGCGAGCCGACCTGGCCCACGCCGTGGGGGCTCGGGCGTCCCGGCTGGCACCTGGAGTGCTCGGCGATGGCCACCAAGTACCTCGGGCCGACGTTCGACATCCACGGCGGCGGCATCGACCTGATCTTCCCTCACCACGAGAACGAGATCGCCCAGTCGCAGGCCGCCGGCGACGGCTTCGCCCGCTACTGGATGCACAACGGCATGCTCAAGATCGGCGCCGAGAAGATGAGCAAGTCGCTCGGCAACTCGCTGCTGATCCCCGAGATGGTGCAGAAGGTGCGTCCGGTGGAGCTGCGCTACTACCTGGCCGCGCCGCACTACCGTTCCTCGATCGAGTACTCCGAGGAGGCGCTGCTGGAGGCGGCGGCGGCCTACCAGCGGATCGAAGGCTTCGTCACCCGCGCCGCCGAGGTGATCCACGACGTCGACGCCGACGCGCCCCTTCCGCAGGCGTTCGCCGACGCGCTCGACGACGACCTCGGCACGCCGCAGGCGCTCGCCGTGGTGCACGAGGTGGTGCGCGAGGGCAACGTGGCGCTGTCGCGGGGCGACAAGGAGGCCATCGCGCGGCTCCTCGCCGAGACCCAGAACATGCTCGACGTGCTGGGCCTCGACCCTCGATCGCCGCAGTGGCGCGGGGGCGGCTCGGACCTGTCGCCGGTGGTCGACGCGCTCGTGGCGGTGGCCCTGGAGCAGCGCAAGGCCGCGCGGGCCCGTAAGGACTACGCGGCTGCTGACGCGATCCGCGACCAGCTCGCCGCGGCGGGCATCACGGTCGAGGACACGCCGCACGGCGCCCGCTGGGAACTGGCCCGCTGACCTTCCATCCGGGTTTGGCGGCGGCGGGCGCCTTTCGCGTCCGCCGTCAGGCGCGGAGGGCCGTGACGGCGGCGTCGGTGGTCTCGATCACGATCGTGTGGTAGCCGTCGATGCGCGAGACGATGCCCTCGCGCGGGCCCTGGTGCCATTCGGGGCTGGAATAGAAGGCGTCCTCCTGCTCGTCGCGGGTCTCTTTCGAGGGGAACGCGCGGATGAGGTACGCCTCTTCGTGGCCGTCCTCGTCCACGAGGGAGGCGCCGCTGCTGACGACGTCGATGTCGGCCTTCGCCAGGAGGGGGAGGGCTTCTTCGCGCATGATCCGGACGAAGTCTTCGCGGGTGCCGGGTTTGAGGCGGTAGGTACGGATTTCCAGGATCATGCGGGTGCTCCTTCGGGGCGGCGTTCGGGGAAGTGGTGGGTGGCTGGCACGTTAGCCCTTGATCGCTGACATCCTCCGTCAGTGGGAGTTCTGTTTCGGGGCTCTTGTTCGAGGGTGGGGCTTAGGAGCTGGAGTTTGGGTTTTCCGGCTTGTCCGTTGGCTTGTCCGTCGGCTTGTCGGTGGGTTTGTGGGTGGATTTGTGGGCCAGGAGGAAGGCCTGCCGGCCTGAGCGGGGTCTCTCGCTCTCGTCGGGTTCGCGGATGAGCTGGGCGTCCAGGGACAGTCCGGCCTTGGCGAGGAGGTCGGCGATGTGCTCCGGGGGAGTCCAGTAGACGTCCAGCGACAGCTTGTGGCCGTAGCCCTGGCTGAGGTGGCGGCGTTCGTCGCCGACCTTGAACGCGATCAGCAGGTGGCCGCCCGGCGCCAGCACCCGGTGGATCTCGGCGAACACCGTCGGAAGGAGCTCTGGCGGGGTGTGCACGGTGGAGTACCACGCGACGGCGCCGACCAGGGACGCGTCCGCCAGGTCCAGCGCCGTCATTGAGCCCACTTCGAAGCGGAGGCCGGGGTGGCTCTGACGGGCGACGTCGATCATCCTTGGCGACAGGTCGATGCCGAAGGCGTTCACGCCGAGGGCGTGGAGGTGGGCGGTGACGCGGCCCGGCCCGCAGCCCAGGTCAGCCACCTCTCCGGCATTCGCGCCCTGTACGAGCTCGGCGAACGCGCCCAGCATGGCCCGGTCCAGGGGCTTGGTGTCGAGTTCGTCCCGGAGTAGGTCGGCGTATTCGGGGGCGACGGTGTCATAGGCCGTTCGGGTGGCGTCGAGGTAGGCGGACTCAGTCATGGCCATGGACGGTAACTGGCCTTGGGGTTGTCTGGGGGCGTAGGGAGGTGGACGCCTTTTGCGTTGTGTTTGGGAGGCTGTGCTGGGAGAGGGCAGGTGTGCGTGCAGGCGGTCGACGCGATGCGGGGCCGCCGTTCCGCGTGCGGCCCGATGGGGTGAGTGAAGCCTTTGTGGTGAGGTGCTTGCGCGAGACGCCGCGCTGGGGCTGTGAGCGGGGCGCTACGTGCGCGCCAGGGTGAGGCAGACGGCTCGATGGGTGTGCTGGCTGGCCGTAGAAGGCATGTGCCTTGTCCTCCTGCAGCGTCTCTGCCATGGGCATGCAGGTTTTCTTACGATCGCGCTCTACCGTTCTTCCAGGGGCTGGCCGCGCGCCCGTCGGGCGGCTTTCCAGGGACCGTTGTTTTGGGCCGATCTTCAGAGCCGGCCCTCCTGGGTCCGCTTCTCTAGGGATCGCTCTTCCACGGATCGCTCTTTCTGGGGACCGCTGTTCCTGCGGCCGCTCTTCCTAGACTGCGTCTTCTACGGCGTGACCGGATTGGCCTTACCCAGAGGAAGGGCACCTACCGTGTGACTCCTGGTCCTCCGACGGCTGAGGGTTTGCGGTGGGGCTGGATTGCGCCTCCCTGGAGGCTCGATCGGTCTTCCTGTTCTGGGGGGTTGGGAGTCGTGACCGGTTGGGAGCTACCGGCGGATGGCAGCTCTGCCGCGTCATACGGAGAAGTCCTCCCTGCGAATCGGACCTCTGCCGCGTGACCCGGACACGTCCTTTCTGGAAGCGGACCTCTGTCGCGTGGTCGGATTCGTGCTTCTTGGCGGGATCGGGTGGGGGATTGCCCGGCGGGATCGGGTGGGTCGGCGGGCCGATACCCTTGATGGCATGGCAGCAGGCGGTAGGGCATCGGGCAGGCCCGCGAAGAAGAAGGGCCCCTCCAAGGGCACCGGGGGCCAGAAGCGCCGGTCGCTCGAGGGCAGGGGCGCGACGCCGCCTGCCGAGATGCGCCACTGGTACAAGGACAAGGCCAGGTCCGAGCGCATCGCCAGGGAGGATCGCGGCGGCGAGTCGCGCCGTCCGGGCAGCGGCCCGGCCCGGCAGAAGCGTTCCGAGGACGCCCCCGAATACATCGGCGGCCGTAACCCGGTGCTGGAGGCCCTGCAGGCAGGGGTCCCCGCCAACGCCCTCTACGTAGCCCAGCGCGTCGAGAACGACGACCGCGTACGCGACTCCATCAAGATCGCGGCGGAGCGCGGCATCGCGCTGCTCGAAGTCACCCGCGACAAGCTCGACCGCATGACGGAGGGCGTGGTCCACCAGGGCATCGCGCTCCAGATCCCCGCCTACGACTATGCGCACCCGTCCGAGCTGGTCGAACTGGCCCACGACGCGGCCGAGGTCCCGCTGATCGTGGCGCTCGACTCGGTCACCGACCCGCGCAACCTGGGCGCCATCGCCCGTTCCGCCACCGCGTTCGGGGCGCATGGCCTGCTCATCCCGTCCCGCCGCTCGGCCGGGGTGACGGGTGGCGCCTGGAAGACCTCAGCCGGCACGCTCGCCACGCTGCGCGTCGCCCGCGCCTCCAACCTGACGGCCGCCCTCCGCGAATACCGCGAAGCCGGCCTCTTCATCGTCGGCCTCGACGGCGCCGGCAAGATCGACATCGGTGACGCCGACCTCCTCGCCGAGCCGCTGGTGGTCGTGGTGGGCTCCGAAGGGAAGGGCCTCGGCCGGTTGGTCCGAGAGCAGTGTGACGTGGTCGTCCGCATCCCCATGCAGGCCGCCGCGGAATCCCTCAACGCGGGGGTCGCCGCCGGTGTGGCTCTGTACGAGGTCGCTCGTCACAGGCGCCGCTAGCGTCTACACTGGTAGGCCGTGCCGACGTAGCTCAATCGGCAGAGCATCTGTCTTGTAAACAGAAGGTCAGGGGTTCGATTCCCCTCGTCGGCTCTGCGAGCGAAAGGCCCCTGAGCAGGCATTACGCCGTCAGGGGCCTTCTGCTTTCCGATCTTCAACCGGTGTCTTCGGTGTCTTTGGGAGCCACCTTGGGAGCCACCGGGGCCTGTCCGCCCAGGAGGGCGCTGGAGATGGCCTCCGTGGCCGCGCGCCGGTCGCCCTCCAGCAGGTGGCCGTAGACGTCCTTGGTGATCGAGATGCTGGCGTGGTCGAGGACTTCGGACACGACGTGCAGCGGTGTGCCTTGGGCGAGCATGAGCGATGCGCCGGAGTGGCGAAGCTCGTGGGGGTGCCAGTGGCCGAGGCCCGCTTTCCTGGCCAGCCGGGAGAACAGGTGCGAGAAGGTGTCCGGGTCGGACGGGTTGCCGAAAGCTGTTGGGAACATCAGCCCGTGCTCTGTCCAGCTCTCGCCGGCCTTGAGACGTTCCTGGTTGTGCGCGGCCTTGTGCCGTTTGATCGCCTCGACCAGCTCGGGAGTGAGGCAGAGGATACGGCGTGATCGCCTGGTCTTGAGTTCGCTGATCACGATGCGGGTCTTGGTGGTGGCGTTCGGGTCGCGGTTCTTGAGTCGTTTGACGGAGTGGGTGACGCGAAGGGTGCGGGCATCCGGGTCGAAGGCGTTCCACATGAGTCCGAGTGCTTCGCCGCGACGCAGTCCGAAGACGAGGGCCAGGAGGACGAGGACGCCCATGCGGTGATCGGCTGCTGTGCTGAGGAGTAGCTAGCCCTCCTCCACCGTGAGCGTCCGGCCCTCCTCGACCGGGACGCGTGGAGGCATGGACAGGGCCGCGACGTTCCGCATGACCAGGCCCTCCCGCTCAGCCTGGCCCATGGCCTTGCGCAGAACGGCACGCATGTTGCGGACGCTGTTCGCCTTGTATCCCGCCGTGCGCTTGGCCTGCCACAGGGCATCGACCTGGGCCACCGTGAGTTGGGTCAGCTTGTGGCGGCCCAGTCCCGACTTCAGGTGCAGCCGTACTGTGTCCTCGTAGTCGTCCAGGGTGCCATCGGCGATGTGACCGGGGAGGTTGAGCAGCCAGCGGTGCCCGCAGGCACCCTCCACGACCGCACACAGAAGCGCCTCGCCCAGATCAACCACCTCCTGGCCGGACGCTTCACCCTCGATCAGCATCGCGAACTACTCGTGATCACTGGATGGCTGACCGCACTACTGGGATGCGTCCACTACGACCTGGGCGAGAGGGAAGAAGCCGAGACAGCTCGACGGGCCGCGTTCGAGATGGGCCGCCAGGTCGGACACGGCGAACTCATGGGCTGGGCACACGAGATGTCCGCGTGGTTCGCCCTCGTCGAAGGCCGCTACGAAGACGTCGTCACCTCCGCCCGCATGGGCCAGGCAGTCGCCGGCACCAGCAGCGCCATGGTCCAACTCACCTTGCAGGAAGCCCGTGGCTTGGCCCGCATCGGAGAGCGCCGGGAAGCCGACCGTGCCCTGACTCGCGGAGCCGAAGTCCTCAGCAGCCTGCCCATGCCCGACCACCCAGACCACCACTTCGTGTTCGACCACGCCAAATGGGTCTTCTATGCCGCCACCTGCTACACCTGGCTCGCAGACGACGACCGCGCCGAAGAACACGCCCGCGAAACCATCCAGATGCACACCCGCCCAGACGGGACCTCCAACGCCCCCATGCGAGTCGCCGACGCACATATTGATCTCGGTATCGTCCACGCCCGCCGAGGCGAACTCGACGCAGCGGTTGATGAGGGTCTGGCCGCATTCGACATCGACCGATGATCCCTCACAGACCTCGTCAACCGTGCCGGAGACCTCGACCGCGTACTACGACAGCGCTACCGACGCGAAGCACTTGCCGAAGAGTTCCACGAACGCTTCGTCACCGCCCGCAGAGCTCTGACCAGCCGCCGTCCTGACCTGCTCGACTGAGCGCAACACGGGCGGGTCTGCCGAATTGCCGAGTTGTTCTTTTAGGTATCAAGCGGCGACGCGGCGCGCCGCCGTACCCCCGGCCCTCCGCCCGCCCGCCGTCCGGGCGTGCGGCCTGGGGGCCGGTCCCGGCCGGCGGCGGGACACCGGACCGGGCACCGTACGCCGGCCCCGCCGCACTTGCCGAACGCGCCGACCGGGGTTGCCACACCGCCGCACAGATGAGCCCTACGATCGCCACTGCATGGCTGGCCGCCGGACATGGTTGGGGGCGATCGAAGGTCCAGAGCTTCGTTCCTCAGCCCTGGCCCGCCGAGTAACCTGGCTGATCTTCGGACTGCGGACATCTGGCCGGTCTGTCGGTGGCAGACCCTACGATCGCCACCTATGAGTCCCTATGCGGAGACCGTCCGGGTAGAAGTAGACGTCGAGGACTGCGGCACTGTCTTACTGACGGATTGGGACGGCGACGATGCGGGCGACGTGGTGTCATCCGTTGCGCTCGTCACGGTGTGGAACGCCATGGCTGAACTGTCGATCATGTATCAGCACGGCGACGGCATCCCCTTCATGGTGACCATTGCCGATCACGACCCGGGCGCCGACCTCGACGGGTACGAGGAGGTCGTGGAGATCGACTTAATGTCGGCGACCGGCGAGGTCTCCCTGATCGGATGGGGCATGGACTGGGATACGGCAATGCGCCGCCTTCCCCCGCTGCCGGCCGGTCCGGGCCTTCACCGGCTGCGTTACCACGTCTGTAGCACGCTTGAGGAGCAGCCTGATTTCGCTGGCAACCATCACTACCTGCAGATCTGGCCCGCACAGCCGTCCCCGCCCGTCGTCGTCAAGCAGGGCGAATGGATCGCTCATTTGAACGACGCCGCCACCTGAGCCTTGTGCCCAGGCGGCGTGTGCAATATGCGTGTAATGATCAAGGGCATGAAGGTGCGCCTCGGAGGTTCCACCGCAAGTAGAAGGACGTGCATAGTTCGCACCGGTCACGAGCTGTAAAAACCGTCGGCACGGCTGCCGGCAGTTGCAGTTGCCGTTGCAATTCCATGCCGTTCAGGAGCGTTCAGAGGAGACCGTACACAGCTCCACTGACCTGCATTAAACGATTTGGAACGGCTCGAACTGGATCTTTTAATCCGCATGTTGGTGATCCGCTGACTTCCAAGACACCATTGCCGCGCCAGTGCCCTGACGCGTTGCCGTACGACTCACCAAGCAGGTACGCGGGCGGGCTTGCCAGCGGATCACTTCGACGAGTCTTGGCAGCTCAGGCGGGTGTCGGCAAGCCCTTTTCGGGAGCCACCCGTGTGGACGACCACGAACTGAGCCGGACAGGTCTCAACGATCCTGGAGATCGTTTGAGGCCCTACGGGCCAGAAGGCGCGTGCCCGTTGCGTGCCCGTACGGTCAGCGATCAGTGGGGATTCACAGAGACTCACGGTAACTGGATCTGCACACGCCCAAGTCAACGTTTTCGCAAGTCAGGGATCATGATCTTTAAGGCTTCCCAAGCTGACAGTACGAGTTCGATTCCGGTCACCCGCTCGATCAGGCGGGCGGGGTGCCACTGAACGCGCAGGTCAAGACCTACTCCTCCTTGTACGCGGACGACCCGTTCGCAGTGAGGTGGCGAGGCACATCAGGGATGCCTTCCAGAACCCGCAGGCGACCGATCCGAAGCTTGACCGGAACGGCAACCCGATCACCAAGAGCTTCCCCGGCAACTATGACCGGATACCCAGACCGCCCCTGACCAGGCGGGCGAGAAACGGGAGCGCACCCGACGGCCCTCTCCTCAACTCGAAGAACCGCACGCAGATGACCTGGTACTGCCCGAACCTCCCTGGGGCCGGCCCAGGCAAGCAGTGCGACGAGTATCCGTTCGCCTCCACCAACCAGGCGATCGGTGTCGAGGGCCAGCTCACCAACAACGTCTGGACGCCCACCTTCAACGCCTCACTGCGTCAGGTGAGCACCGACCACAACCAAGCCGCAGGACGCGACCTGGCAGCCTTCTACGCCCGCTACCGCGTCTTCACCTCTGGCCAGCTCGAAGGCGGCGCGGGCAACTGGCCATCCAATGCCTTCTGGGTCAGAATCCGCAACGGCGCACCACCGTCATAACGTCATAGCCGGGAGAGGGCTTCGCCCTCTCCCGGCCCCTCCACCATCGGAAGGTGAGCATGCAGTCGCCGACGCACCTGCACGATCTCCTAGTGTCGACCATCTTCACCGAGGGACTCGATGACGAGATGGACCTCTGGACGCTGGGATTCAGCGCCCTCTGGGTCAAAGGAATGGATCGCGACGCCGTCGCCGAGGCATTCTCCCTGGACCTCGTCACCAGCACGCCGAGCCACCTGAACGAATTGCTCGACAACAGTGGGGAAGGCGGGCCCACCTGGGTGGGCGAGGCCGGAGGGTGGACCTGCATCATTCCGGGGCCGACCGACGACGATTTCCTGCTGCCGTTGACGATGGGTGGGCGGGAGGCGCTGTGCTTCAGTATGGATATGGGCGGCCATGACCATTTCAAGTATTTGAAGGACGGGGAGGTGGTTGTCGCCTTCCAGCCCACCTGGCCCGATCCCGTGCAGGGTAGCGATCCGCGCGCGCTCGATCACCTCATGGAGGGGCTGCGCTTCCAGACCAGCGGCGACGACGTCATCGAGGATCGCGTGGACGAGGGCGAGAGCATCAGCTCGGTCCTGACGCTGATCGGCCGGATCACGGGGACGGACATCGCCGCTGACTGGCTTGAGGCGACGCACTCGCTCATCTACCCTCGCTAGTGCGTTGACCACGATGGTTCAGTCTGGGCAGCGGCTTCCTCCGGAACTGGACCTCACGGAGCAGTACGCATAGCCAGAATGACCGTTCGGCGTGGGATGAAGAAGCTACGCGAGCGTGGCCTTATCCGGAGCGTTCATGGCAAGGGAACCTACGTGCAGCAGGCCGCGCCCCTGAGAACGCCGACGGGTGACGGTTGCTGTACAGCAACCCGGACAGCAACGCCGACTTACCTGATCGCATGAAACGGACTGGACCTGTTGCTCGGATATCCCTGAGCGTCATTCACCAGGCGCTTGCCTGCCATTGTAAAAGGCGGTCAGGAGTTCGATACCTCTCATCGGCTGTCTGTTTGTCAGGACAAAGATGCGATCTTGTTAACGCCCTTGCTGGCGGCTAGAGCGTAAGATGATCATCCCGTCTGCCATTCACCTGGGACAAAGCGAACGAGCTTGGGCGACGGGGGCGATGTCGTTCGTCTGGTGGGCAGGCTCGCTTCTCGCGCGGATGGATGATTTATCAGAACGTCCTGCTGGTGCCCAGGTGAGGCGTCGCGAAGACATCCGGAGTTGGCGCTCTTGACGATGTCGCGGAGCAGGTAGTTGTACAAGGCGAGGGGTGGGTGATTCGGCCTTAGGGGTCGGGGGTGCGCATTGCCAGCTCGCGCTCTGTGGCCAGGCGTCTGACGCGTTTTGTGCGCCCTGCTCGGGCGAGGGTTTCGAGTGTTGCCGGATCGGAGGTGGTCGCTGCGAGTCTGAGCTGTAACCACTCCGACCATTCGCCGGGTTGGCCGGCCGGGCCGCTCGCCAGGAGTTCGAGATCTTTCGCGCGGGTCTCGGCTCGCTCCCGGTGCTGGCCGGTAGGGGCCAGAGCGATCCAGTCTCGCCGCTCGCCTGCGGTCACCGCCTCCAGTGCGCGCAGGATCACGGCCAGTGCCAGTTCCCGGTCAGGCTCTTCGGCCAGCGCGTCGCGCAGCAGCGACAAGCCGTGCTCGTCCGTGTTGCCCAGCGCGTCGAGGTAAAGCCTCCAGCGTCGATACGTCTCGTGGTCCGCCGGAACGGACCAGGTTCCCGATTCCTGGAAGGCGTCACACCCGTCATGCTCGAAGCGAACCCGGCCGTCGAAGGGGGACGCCGCGTTCGCGCACGCGCCGTAATCGTTGCCCAGCGCGCCGGCCAGCGGGAACCAGAATCGGCAGGCACCGCACTGCTCGGAGTACCACTCCTCTCGGTAATCGGGATCCTCGGTACGCCGATGGCACCCC
Organism: Nonomuraea sp. NPDC049646; assembly: GCF_044465525.1. Taxonomy (NCBI): domain Bacteria; kingdom Bacillati; phylum Actinomycetota; class Actinomycetes; order Streptosporangiales; family Streptosporangiaceae; genus Nonomuraea; species Nonomuraea sp. NPDC049646. The sequence continues at coordinate 206,080 of NZ_JBITLU010000015.1, forward strand.
GCAAGCCACCGTTCGTGAATCGCGGAGCGCTCGGCCTCGCTGTAGCCAGCATGGTCGTGAGTACCTGTCATCTGCCAGTGGTGATCCTGAGGATCAGGTCGACGAGTGGTCATTGGCAGTTGGCCGGATCCTGGCTCTGGCGGTCGAACTGTTCCTGCGTGATCGTCACGTCGCCCCACCCGGTCAGCGACCGGCTGTCGTCGTACCTCTGGACGAGCACCAATCCCGGCTTGAGAGCCGCCATGCTGTCAGTGGAGAAGGTGACGTGGCTGGTGTTGACTTGGTTGTGGCCTCGCCCCTGGTAGCCGAACGCCGAATAGAGCACACCCGGGCGCAGGACGAACGGTCTCGGCTCTACTGCCCAACCATCATTCGGAGCGTCCAGCCGGACGGATGCGTTCTGCCCGTCCAGAGACGGTGCGATGAAGTCCACGTCGTCCACGACCGTTGCTGCTGAGGAAGGGCCGGGCATGGTGGCCCACGGGCCTGAATTGTCCTCGTAGTGCGAGATGTCTACGCCTTCGGGAGTTGCTTCCCCGCACCATGCCAGGACGATGATCGGATGCCCCTCTGCGTCGACGCTGACGCCGGTGGCCCCCGCTATGGGAGGTGAGCAGCTCGTCACGCTCGTGAGTCCGATGGTCACCAGCACGATCACGCGTAAGCGCCGCATATGCGCACGTTAAGCGAGGCCGACATCGGTGCAGTGGACCTTGATCAGATCGCCTTGGAACCGTAGCAGGGCCGTGTGTGCAGGGGCATCGGAAGGTTGTCTGGTGGCACGAGGAAGGGTGGGTGCGTGAATCCCGAGGACGACGAGGTGACTCTTGCGAGTCCGCGCAGTGGGCGTGTCGTCCTGGCCGCCTCGGAGTGCGTCGCGGCGATCGAGGATTTCGGCCGTCAGGTGATCACGGCCATGGGGGAGCGGACCGCTGAGCTTGAGCGCGGAGGGGCGCCGGCGGGCGTTGTGCTCGACCTGGGCAGTTGCGCGAGGAGCACGTACGTCGGGTGGCATTTCCCGTACGGCGATGGGTCGAGTGCTGGACAACCGTGCGTTCGGGGCGAAGCGTCTGCGGAAACTCTGGGAGGTCCGCTGACGGGATCGGATCTCGGGGCTGATGTGGAAAGGTCTACGCGAACAGGTCTGAGCCCGCTTTCAGCGAGTCGTGGATGCGGCGCAGCCATGGTGGCCGAACCGTCGTCAGCCGCTCCAGTGCGCTGGAGAACACGCGCTCGTCGGGACGGAACAACCTGTGCGGCAGCAGCGGGAGCGGATCGTCGCGGCGGACGGCGGCAGGCATCCCATAAGCGGCAGGCATGAGCCGGCGATCGTCGTTGAAGGCCAGGTACGTCCACACGTCCGCAGCGAGCGGCACCACCGCGCCCGCGTCACACGGCCAGACCTCACCGGTCTGGGGATGCTTCGGCACCAGGGCGAGGTCCGTGATCGGGGAGGACAGGCCGGGGCCGGCCAGCACCAGGCGCCGTTCCGGCGGCCCGGGAGGGAGAAGGCTGTCGATCGTCCGGCGAAACGTTTCCGCGACGGGCCCCTCGGGGACGGACACCCGCCTGCCGCCCGAAGCCGCCACCAGATGTGCCAGGGCCACCGCGATCGCGGCCTCCCACTGAGGGTTCCAGAAGCCCCGCGGATCGACGGGCGGCGTGCTCGGCAGTTCCGTCCAGTCCATCACCCGCTGGACGGGGCCGGCGACGGCGACGGGACGCACGGCGTCCGGTTCCAGCCACACGACCTGCCAGAACCCGCAGTCGTCGACGCGGGTCGCCACCGGGCAGCCGCACCCGGCGCAGGCCAGGTTGGGACCGTACTGGCCGTCCCAGCCGCAACAGCAGCCGCCCAACCGGTCCGGGATACAGACGGTTCCGCGGACGTCGCCCGGCGCGATCCCGATCCTGTCCGGAGGGCCCGTGATGCGGTACATCATCAGCCGGACGCCGTGATCTTCCGGTTCGGGCACCCAAGGGGCTGTTGGACGGCCATCTCCAGGGTCCACGACGTATGTTCCCGGCTCCAGCAGACCGGGGAGCAGGTCATGGCCGTACTTCTGGCCGGAGTGGTCGGGGAGCGCCACCCGCGCCACCCGCGCGGTCAGTACGGCGCCGCACGACGCACAGGAGAAGACGACCAAACAGCCTCCTTTGCCGCACCACGAGGCGATCATGGTGGCACAACATTCCACCTTGAGGGGAGATGCGGGCACATGACCCCGGCAAGGTGCGGGCGCTTCGGGAGCGACTCGGCTTCCAGCCGACTTCAGGGCCTGGTCGCAGGTGGGATGACGCCCCAGCTGAACCTGGAGCTCTCCAGCAGGTGCTCCGTCATCCTGATGCCGGTCAGGTGCTCGACGAGCAGGAAGGCCGGGCCTCTGTAGAGGCGGGGAAGCGACGGGTAGAGCCTGTCGATCTCCTCCATCGTGCCCGCGAGTTCGGCGGGCACTTCCGTCAGGAAGCCGTCGTCGCCGCCCCAGCCGAACCTGATCTCGCCGTCCTCGCACCAGTAGAAGTAGTCGAGGTCCTTGACGCCGAGTGCGGCCTGGGAGACCAGGCGGGTGCCCCTGGACAGCTCGGTGATCAGGTCTTCGCAGGTGCCGAGCCAGTCGGGGTCGAAGAGGAACGTCCAGTCGCCGATGGAGGTGACGCCGACAGGGGCCCCCGGGGCCGAGTAGGCGTCCGGGCCTTCGGGGAAGGGGCCCGGCGTGAAGTCCTCCCAACGGCCGCCGAGGCGCGCGACCACCTGTTCGGGCGTGGTCCGCACGTAGATGAAGCTGTAGCACTCCTCGGCGTACTCGCCGCGGAGCCAGGAGACGTCGGGGGGCTGCAAGGGCATGTCGTCATGCTGGCAGCCGGCACCGACAGGAAAGGGTCTGCAGTCGGAAGGCGTGTGTCGCGCGGATGTGTCCGTTGGCGAGTTGGATGACGGTCAGCATGCCTGCTTGGGGATGGCGGCCAGATCCATGACCATGTACCGCTTGCGGGCGTCGTCCCGCCAGAACAACAGCGGGCCGCCGGAGAGGGAGCCGCCGACCTGAACGGTCAGCTCACCCTCGGCCGGCTTGCCCTCCTTCGGTTGCAGCACAGCGGACGTGTCGGCGCAGCGGTCGTAGATCACGCTGCCGTTCTCCAGCGTTCCGATCCGGGCTGTGGAGATGGAGGAGCCCTCGCCGATGACCTTCGGCGGATCGAAGAACCCGAACCGGTCGTGGAAGAGAGGGCTTCTGCGGAACCCGCCGGGGAGGACGCTGTGTCGTGAGCCGTCCCGGCGTTGCACGATCACCTGCGTGAGCCGGCCGGCGGCGCGGGCGACGCCGCTGACACACCAGTCGGGCCCGCAGCGCCGGTCGGTGCCGTCGACCTTTTCGGCGGAGCGTTTCTCGTCGGTGACGACGTTGGTGACGGTGTTCTTGCCGTCGTGCACCCAGGGCCAGGTGGAGAGGTGGCCGGAGCCCATCAGGGCCGGAGCTCCGCCGGCGAGGGGGACGCGGTAGGCGGCGCCTCCCCTGTCGTGCCACCAGACGATCTGGTCGCCCACGATCTCCAGGCGGTACAGATGACCATCTCGGCCCGCGGGCCGGTTGGGGGCGGGCGCGACAGGGGCCGGCCGCTCAGCAACGGGCACGCCGCCCACTCGCTGCCGCCCGCGCCGCCGACACGGATCTGACCGCCGGTGATCGGCATCGTCCACAGCTGCAACTCGGGGCTCGTCCGGTCGGGGTGGCGGACCGCGGCGATCCACGCGATCTGCGAATCGCTGACGGTCACATTCTCGATCCGGTGGTAACGCGCCACGCTCTCGGGGACGGTGCCCAACAGTTTGTGCCTGCCGGTCCGCCGGTCGTAGTTCACCAGGATCGGCCGGTGCTCGCCGGGGTCGGCCATGAGCACCTCGTGCTTGCTGAGCATCGCCAGTGGCTGAACGTCACGGGTGTCGCTGAACCAGCGGGGCACCGGAGAAGAACGCCTCGGGCCAGACGTCCTCGGCCGCCGGCAAGGCCGGCACCGGAGGAAGGTCAGTGGGTCGTGACGCCGATTCCGAGATATGTGCCGAGCAACCGCCTGTACCGGCGGTGAGCATGACCACTAATGCGGTGACCAGTAAGCCTGAATATGCGGGACGTCTCACTCCTCTCAGACGTCGAACCCCATTAGTAAGTTCCCGCGATGTCACCGAAACGGCTTCCGGAGAAACGCTGAGTATCGATGACCCCGCCCATGCCTGCAAACTTCTGGAAATGTATGTCGATCCTCGGAGGGAGCCAGGCGAGGAACAATTTCAGCTCACCGTCTGCACCGCGTCAGCTCTCGTGGAGCAGCCAGAACAGCGCTCCTTTGTCGTGGGCCGCCACTGGCTGTTCGCCGCCGGGCTTCGTCCGGAGAAGGTCACCGAATGGCGGGCGGGGCTGCGGGGGTGGCCCCGCCTCGGTGGTGCTGGGCCCGGTGGCGGGTGGTCAGAAGGGGCCGGGTTCCGGGTAGCCGGCCTTGATGACGGCCCTGCGGGTGTTCGGGGTGAGCTTCTTCTCGTTGATGACCTTGCCGGCCGCCGGTGCGGTGATCTGCACCTTGGCGCCCCAGTTGGAGAAACGGGTGTCGGTGTGGAAGGTCATCTGGCCACGTTCGTCGTCGTCCGGGACGGGGGCCGAGTCGACGACCGCGCGGGTGAGCAGGTTGTTCTTGTCGAAGTACAGGTGGAACTCGGCGCTGCCCTCACCGGCCGACTTGTTGTGCCGATAGGCGGCGAGGGTGGAGGTGCCCTGGTATTCGCCAGGCGCCACCTCGGAGGAGTGGTCCAGCATGAACTTCAGGTCCGCCGGGGTGACGCCCGTGTCGAGGATGGAGTTCTCGCGCTCGCTGGTCCGCGAGCCGATCCAGGAACGCCCGGCGGGCAACGCCTTGGCGATGCCGGGGTTGGTCACGTAGGCGTTCCTGCCTTCGGCGACGACCCGGTAGGGAGGCTCGAACTCCTTCTGGCGCGACGACATGCGCACCCGCAGGTCGGCAGCCGCCACCTTGCCCCTGCCGAACGCCAGCGTGCCATGGGTGCGGGTGGTCACCTGCACCTGCATCGATTGGTCGTCGACGGTGAAATCGAGGGTGATGCTGTTTAATTCAGTGATCTTCACGCCCTTGCCTGGTAGTAGTTGGGCTTTCAGGGCTTTCACCGCGTCCGCGGGGGCGGCCTGCGCGGTTGCCGGGGACGCGGCCTGAGCGGGTACGGCCGCCGCGCACACGACCGCGGCCGTGGTCGCGAGGCCCGCGAAGAAGAGCTTCATCGGTGTCCTTCATTTTCGTGGATATAGCAGAGGAAAGAGTAAGAGAGCGATGCTCGGCGGATGGGCGATATCTCGTAACGATCGGGTGCCGACTGGTGATTTCGCGGATGAATAAAGGGCGGCCCTTGCGTCCGCGCTCGTCCGGTGCGGAGGCTTCCACGGGGGTCGGAGACAGGGCATGGGGAGCGATTGCTGTTGTGCTGGGGCTGGGGACGCTTTATGCCACCAGCGTTCCCGGTTGGCATTTTCCGTGGTTGATGGCCGCCGGCGCCGGGTGGGTGTTGTTCGGCGTTGCTTGGCTCGTCATGCTGGGTGGCGTTCTGATCCGGCGGGAGCGAGTGGTGACGTTACGCCGTCACTGGCCGTTCTGGGGCGTGCCGCTCTTGGTGGTGGCTCTGACGGGGGCGCTGGTCTACATCGACGCGCCGATGAGGGTGCGGTTCGAGTTGTCGCGTGGCGGCCTTGAGCACATCGCGCAGACGGTGTCAGAGGGCACGCCGCCGGGGAAGCGGCGATGGATCGGGCTTTATCCCGTCAAGTATCTGGAAGGCTCCCGCGGGGCCTTCGGATTCATGATCAAGGACGCGGGATTCTTCGGCAGTTACGGATTCGCCTGGAGCGCGGACGGTGAGCCCGACGTCGACGGGTCAGGCTCGTACCGCCACTTCGACGGACGCTGGTACGTCTGGAGCGACGACTGAGGCCCGCCCGGGAGGGAGTTCAGGTGCGTCGCCAGGCCAGGAGGCCGTCGGGGGCGGCGGCCCGGACGAATCCCGCGCTCACGAGTTCGTCCCGAAGGGTTTCCCAGGCGGGACGGTAGGCGTGCCCGACGAGCTCTTCCTCGCTGAGCACCTTCTCTCCCTCGATGATCCGGTAGAGGTAGCGGCACGTGGCGCGCTCATCGTCCGACTCCACGATCTCGGACGAGACGGTGTACGTGTGGCGGCCCACCCGGCGGGAGTCCAGGTGCCGCATGGGGCGCGGCTTCGGCGGGCCGCCGTCGCGCCAGGTGAACACGAGAAGCCCGCCGGGCTCCAGGTGGCCGGCCAGGACGGGCCAGAGCCGCCTGCGGTAACCGGGCTCCAGGGCGTACAACACGTTGATCATCACCATGGCCTCGACCGGCTCGTCGAGGTCGAGGCCCAGGGCGTCGCAGGGCAGCACGGTGACCCGTTCGAGCAGGTCGGGCCGTTCGGCCAGGCGGGAGAGCAGCAGCGCCCGCATCGTGGCCGAGGGTTCCAGCGCGAAGACCTCGGCGGGCGTCCACTCGGCCAGGGACGTGGTGATCAGGCCGGTTCCCGCGCCTATCTCCAGGATGCTGCGGCGAACCCCGGCCAGCAGGGACGGCAACTTCTCGCGCACGCCCGGTACGTGGCTGCGCACGGCGAGCAGATCGTAGAAGACGGGCGAGATGTAGTCGGCCATGGCCGGCCACCGTAGTACAGCCGGCGCGACCTCGGCGGGGTCAGGCGCCCGCGGCCGGCGCCCGGTCGAGCGTGACGCCGAAGTGCTCCCGGTACGCCGGAAGCAGCTCGTTCTCGTTCAGGATGCGCTCGGCGCGCTCGCCCTGCGTGGTGACGATCAGCTTGCGCCCGCTGATCGTGGTACGCCCCTCCGCCGTGCGGATCGAGCACACCGGTGACCTGGTGAAGTGCGAGTCCGGCGAGGTCGCCTGCCACCAGCAGGTCGGCACGAAGTCGGCCAGCTCGTACGGCCGCGCGGTGAGCCGGTAGGCGGGCTCGCCGTTGTGCGACACGTCGAGATCGCCGTGCTCGCCGGGAGCGGGCACGATCTGGAACACCCCGGCGCCGTCCTTCTGCTCGCCGCGCTCGTCGATCCGCAGCGGCTCGTCGGCGAAGTCGCCGAAGCCGACGTCCACCAGCCAGGGCTCGTCGAGGTCGACGCGGAGCGCGAGGTGGTCGAACAGCGGCCCCGGCCGGCCGCCGCCGAACACCCGCGCCGCGAGCAGCGTCACCCGGTAGCCGAGCGCGGTGAGCAGCGCGGCGAACAGGCCGTTCTGCTCGTAACAGAAGCCGCCGCGGCGGCGGGTGACGAGCTTGTCGAACAGCGCGTCGGGAGCGAGGGAGATCGGCTCGCCGAGGTGGATGCTCAGGTTCTCGAACGGCACCGCCCGCAGGTGCGCGAGCTGCAGGGCCCGCAGGCCGTGGACGTCCGGCGGCACCGGCCGGGACGCTCCGAATCTGTCCAGGTAGCGGGTGACTTGCGACTCGTCCATGACCTACAGGAAACCACGTCTCGCCTGCCCGCGCCCGCCGGATGGCGGTGCGGGTCAGCTTCGCACGGCGCACAGCAGGCGGTTGTTCCCGCGCTGCCACAACGTGCCGATCTCGCCGAACCCGGCCTTGGTCAGCGCGCTGACGTGCTGCTCGACCAGGTGGGACTCCGAGCCGTGATGGGACGCGCCGGCCGTGCTGCGCTCCTGGCTGAGGCCGGCGAAGGCGGGGTCGGCGGCGATGGCGTCCCACCAGGCGCGCCAGTCCTCGGGCCGGCGGTCGCCGAAGACGCGGTCGGTCTCGCGCTGGTGCACCGCCTGCTCCAGCCGGGCCAGGGTGGGGGAGGAGGAGTCCATGTGGTCGCCGTTGAGCAGGATCCCGCCAGGACGCAGGACGCCGGCCAGCTCGGCGTAGGTCTCCTGAAGCTCCTCGGGCGAGATCCAGTGCAGCGCGGTGGTGCTGACGGCGGCGTCGGCCGGACGGTCGAGGCCGAGTGCCCTGGTCCACCCGCCGGTGCGCAGGTCGGCCGAGACGAACCGCAGCCCCGGGTAGGCGGCCCGGCCGAGCCCCAGCAGCAGCGGGTCGGCGTCGACGGCGATCACGGTGGCCGAGGGCAGGCGTTCGAGCAGCCGGGCGGACAACGACCCCGGCCCGCACCCCAGGTCGATGACCACGGGGTCCGGCCGGTCCAGCGCCTCGACCGCGTCGATCAGCGCGGTGAAGCGGGCCTCCCGGTCGGGCAGGTAGCCCTCCTGCTGACGGTCCCAACGCTCGATCCATGCCAGCGCGGTTTCCTGAGTGAGCATCAGATCTCCCCTGTGACTGTCGTCTAAGATTTGAGCAGTCACAACTTAGGACGCGAAGGTGTAACTGGTCAAGTGGATTACAACAGTCACACAGATGCGATCGTCCGGGTCGCGGTGGCGCTGGTCAACGCGCTGACCCCGGGCGAGCAGCGCGGGCGCGACTTCCCCGTCCCTGACGACCTCGCCGCGGCCGCCTCCGGCGCCCTGGCCGGCGTCTATTCCGGCCACCGCGGGATCGGCGCGGCCGACGCCGCCGAGCTGGCCGAGGTCGCGGCCCGGCTGCGCGTGGTGTTCCGCGCGGTGGCGGACGGCGACGTAGACGCCGCCGCCATGGCCACGAACGCGCTGCTGGAGGAGAGCAGGGCCCGGCCGATGCTCGAACGCCACGACGGCGAGCCGTGGCACCTGCACTTCCATGGCCCCGGCGGCTCGGTGGCGGGCGACTGGGCGGCGAGCTGCTCGACCGGGCTCGCGATCGTGCTCGGCAGCGAGTTCAGCGACCGGCTCGGCGTCTGCACCGCCCCCCACTGCGACCGCGTCTACGTGGACGTCTCCCGCAACGGCACCCGCCGCTTCTGCTCCACGGCCTGCCAGAACCGCGTCAAGACCGCCGCCTTCCGCGCCAGGACGAAGGCGGAGTGAGCCGTGGTGAGCCGGGTCAGCCCAGGACGCGGATCGGCGCGCCGGCCAGGAACGCGTCGATGTCCTGCACGGCGTCGCGGAAGTAGGTCTCGTAGTTGCCGCCGGTGACGTACCCGAGATGGGGGGTGGCCAGCACGTTGGGCAGTTTGCGCAGCTCGTGCCCGGCGGGCAGCGGCTCGGTCTCGAACACGTCGAGCCCGGCCCCCGCGATCAGCCCCTCGCGCAGCGCCGACGCCAGCGCGGCCTGGTCGACGATGGCCGCCCGCGAGGTGTTGACCAGGTAGGCGCTGGGCCGCATCAACGCCAGCTCGCGCGCGCCGACCAGCCCGCGGGTGCGCTCGCTCAGCACGAGATGGACGGAGACGACGTCGGACTCGGCGAACAGCTCCTCCTTGGCCACCGCCCGCACGCCCAGCTCCCCGGCGCGCGCCGCGGTCAGGTTCTGGCTCCAGGCGATGACGTCCATGCCGAACGCCTGCCCGATGCGGGCCATCTGCGCCCCGATCTTGCCGAGGCCGAGCAGCCCGAGCGTCCCGCCGTGCAGGTCCATGCCGACGGTGCTCTGCCACGGGCCGTCGGAGCGCATCGCCGTGGCCTCGGGCACCAGGTGGCGGGCCAGGCCGAGGATGAGCGCCCAGGTCAGCTCGGCCGGCGGGGTGGCGGCGCTGCCGGTGCCGCACACGGTGACCCCGCGGGCGCGGGCGGCGTCGAGGTCGACGGAGGCGTTGCGCATGCCCGTGGTGATCAGCAGGCGCAGCCGCGGCAGCCGCTCGAACAGCTCGGCGCCGAACGGGGTGCGCTCCCGCATGACGACCACGATCTCGAAGTCCGCCAGGGCCGCCACCAGCTCGTCCTGGCTGGTGAAGTGGGCCCGGAAGCTCGTGGCCCGGACCCGCGACCAGTCGGCCAGCCCGAGGGCCACGCCCTGGTAGTCGTCGAGGACGGCGCAGCGCAGCATGATCCGTGATCCTACGCCGCGGCCCCCTGCTCCAGCTCCCCGGCGGGGCCGGGGAGCTGGAGCCCGTTCATTCGGCGGCTAGCCTTTCCGCCTCTTCGTGCAACGCCGCGACCAGGATCAGCTCCAGGTTGAGCTCCTCCAGGTCCGGCGACGCCAGACCGTCAAGGACGCGCATGGTGGGCCTCCCTGAACAAAAGACGTCTCAGGTGTCACATAGGTTCACATCTATCTGAAACGTTCTCAGAGGAGGCACGGACCGGAGGGAGGGGAAGTCATTCGGTCAAGGGATCCGGGAATTGTCCCGGGCAAATCGTCAGGCGACTCCCGAAAGGCCGGAATCGCGGTTCAACTCGATGTCCATCTGCATCGCCAGAATCTCCTGCCGCTCCTGGTTGATCCTGCGACAGATGGTGACATATGCGGTCAGCACCTTGGAGTAGGAAGCCCGCGCCTGCTCCAGCTGGCCGCGCAGGCGTTCGATGCGATCGGGGTCGGCGAGCTCCTCGGCCTCGGCCTCGGCCAGCAGCGCGCGGGCCTCGTCCACGATCTCCTCGGCCCGCATCCGCGTACGTCGCAGCATCGCCGAGCACTGGAAGAGCTCCGTCAGGCGCGCTGAGGAACGAGCGAAGTCGGCCTTGCCCATGCCCGTGCCGCCCGCCCGATGCCAGCGAAGATTCGATGCCATTACCGCCACCTCCCCGGTCAAGGTTGCCTAACTGTAGACGTGTGTACCCCGCCGGAGGATGACCTGAGACGCCCACGGAGTAGGTCCCTGATCCCGGCGGAGAGTTTTCTTCCTCTGGCAGGTCGAGGATTTTCCCCTGAAACTCATTCGGTCCCCGGTGAATGTGCTGATTAGAGCCATCTGTGGGGTCTATCCGAAGAATGCAACGAATCGCCGGGGTCGGCAAATAGGTGACTCCAAGACGGCCGATCGCCCCCCGCGGCGACGGGCGTTCGTCACATACTGAAACGACATGGCGGCGCAACGTGACTCCGAGGTGACGGCAGTGGTGGCGATGTCGGCGGCGGGTAACAACGACGAGACGGTCGACGTCAGCGTCGTCATCCCGGTGCACAACTGCCGTCCCTATCTGGACAGGTGTCTCACCTCGGCGCTCGTGCAACGGGTGAAGAAGGAGATCATCGTCGTCGACGACGGCTCCACCGACGGCGGCGCCGAGCTCCTCGACCTCTACGCCGCCTACCACCAGTCCAGCGTCAAGGTCGTGCACATCGAGGGGTCGGGCGGCGCCGGCCGGCCGCGCAACGTCGGCCTCGCCCACGCCACCGGCCGGTACGTCTTCTTCTGCGACGCCGACGACCACCTCGGCCCCGAGGCGCTGGAACGCATGGTCGCCATGGCCGACAGGAACGGCTCCGACATCGTGCTCGGCAAGATCGTGGGCCACGGCAGGCGGGCCCCCGCGTCGATGTTCCAGCAGAACGCCGAGCGCCTGACCCTCGCCGACAGCAACGTCTACAACAGCCTGAGCTGCTTCAAGCTGTTCAGGCGGGAGATGGTCGAGCGCCACGGCATCCGCTTCGCCGAGGACATGCTGGTCGGCGAGGACATCATGTTCACCGTGCACGCCTACTGCCACGCCGGCGTGATCTCGGTGGTCGCCGACTACGACTGCTACCACCTGGTCTCCAGGTCCGACGGCAGCAGCATCATGCAGCAGGCGGGCAGCCGCGACCCGGTCGCCTGGCTGACGATGATCCGGCGGCCCATCCGGCTCATGGCCCGGCACGTCGAGCCCGGCCCGCTGCGCGACCACCTGCTGCGCCGGCACTTCAGGCTCGACGCCTTCAGCCAGCTCGGCGCGGTGTTCCTGGAGAGCGACGACGTGCGCCGCAAGGAGATCGCCCAGGAGGTCGCGGCGCTGTGCGACGAGTGGTTCACCCCCGGCGTGCACGACCGGCTCAACAGCATCGACAGGCAGCGCGTGGCCGCGCTCGGCGACGTCGACCGCCTGGTCCGGCTGGCCCGCATCGAGAGCGCCACCGTGCGGCGGCGGCTGACCGGGCTGCGCTGGGAGGAGGACCACCTGGTGGTGACCGGCACGGCCGGGCTGGAGGGCATCAGCCAGGACGACGGCGTGGCCCTGGTGCTGCGCCCCCGCAACGACCCGCACGGCGAGCTGGTCGTCCCGGCAGAGCGGCAGGGCGCGGAGTTCACCGCCCGGGTGGAGGCCGCCACGCTGGCCTCCGGCATCTGGGACCTGCGGGTGGCGGTCGAGCTGGAGGGGGTGGTGCGCCACGGCAGGCTGGGCGCCGACCGCGACAACGGCGTCACCCGGCCGCAGCCCCGCCTGATCGGCGGCGTGGTGACCCTGCCGTACTTCACCAGGGACAACGGCAACCTGAGCATCGACGTCGGCGGCCACGTCGTCGCCGTGCCGGGCACCGTCCGGCTGGAGCGGACCAGGTGGGGGCTCGGCCATCGGCTCGTCGTGCACGGCGAGGTCAGCGTGGCCGGGCAGGTGCCCGAGAGCGCGGCGATCAGGCAGATCGTCTGGCGCGAACGGCGTACCGGCCGCGAGCGCGCCGAGCGCGTGACGGCGCTGCCCGGGGGCGGGTTCGCGGCCAGGCCGGCGGTGGGCCGGCTCCCGCCCGGCACCTGGGACGCCTACCTGGAGCTCGACCTCGGCGGACCGCCCGCGCTGTTCAGGATCGAGACCGACGCCGACACGGTCGCCGGCCCGCGCAGGTGGCGGGGCGCGGCGTTGCTGCGCAGCGTGCGGCCGTACGCGACCTCGGGCAAGGGGCGGCTGAGCACGGTCGTGCGCCGGCTGACGCCGCGAACGATCCTCAGGAAGCTCCTTCAGTAATTGCCACCTATGTGCAGGTGCAAGGCGATGCTCTAAAGTGAGGAGGATTTGTTCGTCCTTCTGGAGGCGTTGCCGTGCACGTACCCGATGGCTTCTTCAACGCAGCTACATCCGTCTCCGCCGGAGCGGTGGCGGCCGCCGGGGTAGCGGTCTGCCTGCGGGGCGCCCGCCGCGAGCTGGACGACCGGACCGCGCCCATGGCGGGGCTCGTGGCGGCCTTCATCTTCGCGGTCCAGATGCTGAACTTCCCCGTCGCGGCGGGCACCAGCGGCCACCTGCTGGGCGGCGCGCTGGCGGCGATACTCGTGGGGCCCTACACAGGGGTGCTCTGCATGGCCGTGGTGCTGCTGGTGCAGGCGGTGTTCTTCGCCGACGGCGGGCTGACCGCGCTGGGCGTCAACATCACCATCATGGGCATCGTCACCGTGCTGGTCGGGTGGGGCGTCTTCCGGCTGGTCACCGCGATGGCCAGGGGCCGGGGCGGCGTGACGCTCGGGGCCTTCCTCGGGGCGCTGGTCTCGGTGCCGGCCTCGGCGCTGGTGTTCTCCGTGCTGTTCTGGATCGGCGGCACCGCGCCCATCGAGGTGTCGGCCGTGGCCGCGGCCATGGGCGGCGTGCACGTGCTGATCGGCATCGGCGAGGCGCTGATCACCGCCACCACCGTCGCCGCCGTGCTGGCCGTGCGGCCCGACCTGGTGTACGGCGCCCGCGGGCTGGCCAGGCCGCTGGTGCTCAAGGGGGCCGACGGCGCCACCACGACCGTGGACGAGCCGGCGCCGGCGGCCCGGCCGCGCGCGCTCAAGCCGTTCCTGCTGGGCGGGATCGGGCTGACCCTGGTGCTGGCCGGCGTGGTGTCCTTCTTCGCCGCCTCCGACCCCGACGGGCTGGAGGCCGTGGCCGAGAACAAGGGCTTCGGCGACCAGGCGGCCGACCACGCGTTCGGGTCGTGGGCGCTGGCCGACTACGGTGAGGTGGGCGGCATCCCGGTCGGCGTGGCCGGGATCGTCGGCGTCGGGCTCGTGCTGCTCATCGCCGGCGCCGTGGCGTTCGCCGCGCGCAGCCGTACGAACGTGAGGGTCTGATCTGTGAGAGACGGTGAGTGACGGTGGGCGCGGGGCATCGGCACGATCTCTACCTGCCGGTTGACTCCCTCGTCCACCGGCTGCCGCCGCAGTGCAAGCTGCTCGCCGTCTTCGCCTTCGCCGTCGTCGTGGTGGCCACGCCGCGGGAGCGCTTCTGGGCGTTCGCGGTCTACGCGGCGCTGCTCGGGGGCGTCGCGCTGGCCGCGCGGGTGCCGGCCGGGCACGTGCTGCGGCGGATGGTGATCGAGCTGCCGTTCGTGCTGTTCGCGTTCCTGATCCCGGTGATCGGGATGGGCGAGCGCACGACGGTGCTCGGCGTCTCGCTGAGCGTGCCGGGGCTGTGGGCGGCCTGGAACATCCTGGTCAAAGCCACGCTCGGGGTGATCGCCTCGATCCTGCTCGCGGCCACCACCGAGCCGCGGGTCATCCTCCTCGGGGCGCAGCGGCTGCGGCTGCCGAGCCTGCTGGTGCAGATCGCCATGTTCATGCTCAGGTACATGGACGTGATCCTGGAGGAGATGCGGCGGATGCGGGTGGCCCGCGAGTCGCGCGGGTTCGAGGCGCGCAACTTCCGGCAGATCCCGGTGATCGCGCGTTCGGCCGGGGCGCTGTTCATCCGTTCGTACGAGCGGGGGGAGCGGGTGCATCTGGCGATGCTGAGTCGCGGCTACGCTGGACGGATGCCGATAATTCAAGATATTTCGGCATCCATCGGGCAGTGGGCGGCGGCGCTCGTCCTGCCCGTCGTGGCACTCGCGGTTCTGGGGCTCTCATGGTGAACTCTCTGGAGGTCAGTGACCTGGCCTACGCCTACCCCGACGGCACTCAGGCGCTGTTCGGCGTGAACCTGGCGATCGGCCGCGGCGAGCGGGTGGCGCTGCTCGGTCCCAACGGCGCCGGCAAGACGACGCTCGTCATGCACCTCAACGGCATCCTCACCGCCGGGCACGGCAGCGTGGCCGTGGGCGGCGTCCCGGTGCGCAAGGACACGCTCAAGGAGATCAGGCAGCGCGTCGGCCTGGTCTTCCAGGACCCCGACGACCAGCTCTTCATGCCCACGGTCAGGGACGACGTCGCCTTCGGCCCGGCCAACGCCGGACTCAAGGGCGCCGAGCTGGACCGGGTGGTCCACGACGCGCTCGACCGGGTCGGCATGCTGGAGGCCGCCGACCGGCCGCCGCACCACCTGTCGTTCGGCCAGCGGCGCCGGGTGGCGGTGGCCACGGTGCTGGCGATGCGGCCGGAGATCCTGGTGCTCGACGAGCCCTCCTCCAACCTCGACCCGGCCGCGCGCAGGGAGCTGGCCGAGATTCTGCGTTCGCTGGACGTGACGGTGCTCATGGTCACCCACGACCTGCCGTACGCGCTGGAGCTGTGCGAGCGCTCGCTGATCCTGTCGGGAGGCGTGATCGCCGCCGACGGGCCCACGCGCGAGCTGCTGGCCGACGCCGAGCTGCTGGCCGGGCACCGCCTGGAGCTCCCGTACGGCTTCGCCGTCCCGGCCGGGTGAGGCAACCTGGCGCCCAGGTCGCGGGCCGGGCGGCCGGCGGGGTAAGAACCCTCAGCGCCGCGTCCAGCGGGTGATTAGTCCGTTCTAGTCCTTCTGTATCCGGCTCTTCGTAGTTTGTGCATGCCCGCTATCCGGGGATGTCGAAGTACAGTGGCTCATCGAGGAGGGGCCAAATGAAGCTGCGGCTTGCGCGACACGCCCTGGGTGACGCCGTGGTGGTGGCCGTTGAGGGAGAGCTCGATCTGTTCACCGCACCGTTCCTCCGCGACGAGGTCCGCGACGCCATCAAGCAGGACAGCGCCAGGCTCGTGCTCGACCTGCAGCAGTTGTCGTTCATGGACTCCAGCGGTCTGTCGGTGCTGATCGAGGCCTGGCGGCTGGCCACGGGAGAGGGAGGCGGGGTGTCCCTCGCCGCGCCCCAGGCGCCCGTGGCGCGCATCCTGCGGACCACGGGGCTCGACCGGCGGATCAAGGTGTACTCCGACGTCGACAGCGCCGTGGGAGGGATTTAACCCGCCCCGAGTAGAACTTCATTCGGTTGGCGCGTTAAGGTCCGGGATATGGACGTCAACGGATCTGCAGCAATCATCTCCGGCGGTGCCAGCGGCCTCGGCGAGGCGACGGCCCGCGAGCTCGCCCGCGCGGGCGCCACCGTGGTCATCGCCGACCTCAACGAGGAGCGCGGCAAGGCCGTCGCCGACGAGCTCGGCGGCGTCTTCGTCAAGACGGACGTGTCGGACGACGAGCAGGTGCAGGCGGCCGTCGACGCCGCCGTGGCCACGGGCAAGCCGCTGCGCGTCGTGGTCAACAGCGCGGGCATCGGCTGGGCCGAGCGCACGGTCAACCGCGAGGGCAAGCCGCACAACCCGGCCACGTACCGCAAGGTGATCGAGGTCAACCTGATCGGCACCTTCAACCTCATGCGCATCGCCGCGGCGGCCATCGCCGCCACCGAGCCGGTCGACGCCGACGGCCAGCGCGGCGTGGTCATCAACACGGCCTCCGTCGCCGCCCTGGAGGGCCAGACGGGCCAGCTCGCCTACTCGGCCTCCAAGGGCGGCATCGTGGGCATGACGGTCCCCGCCGCGCGCGACCTGGCGGCCATCGGCGTCCGCGTGAACACGATCTGCCCCGGCATCATCGACACCCCCATCTACGGCTTCTCCGGCAACGCCGAGGAGTTCAAGGCCAAGCTCGTGGCCCCCGTGGTCTTCCCCAAGCGCATGGGCCGGGCCGACGAGTTCGCCCACCTGGTGCACTCGCTCGTCCAGAACGACTACATGAACGCCGAAGTCGTGCGCTTCGACGGCGGCATCCGCTTCCAGCCCAAGTGAGGTCCCGTGTCTGACGAAGTGCTCGTCGAGGAGTCCGGCAACGTCGCGGTCATCACCATCAACCGGCCGAAGGCGCGTAACGCGATCAACGGCGCGGTGGCCCGGGGGATCGCCGAGGCGCTGGACACCTTCGACGCCCGCGCCGAGATCTCGGCGTACGTGCTGACCGGCGCCGGGGGCACGTTCTGCGCGGGCATGGACCTCAAGGGGTTCCTGTCCGGCGACTTCCCGGTGGTCGAGGGGCGCGGCTTCGGCGGCATCGCCGAGGCGCCGCCCAAGAAGCCGCTGGTGGCCGCGGTCGAGGGGTACGCGCTGGCGGGCGGCTTCGAGCTCGCCCTGTCGTGCGACGTCATCGTGGCCTCGTCGGAGTCCACGTTCGGGCTGCCCGAGCCGAAGCGCGGGCTGGTGGCGGGCGCGGGCGGGATCATGCGGCTGCCGCGGCGGATCCCGTACCACGTGGCCATGGAGATCGCCCTGACCGGCGACCACTACCCCGCCTCCCGCCTGTACGAGCTGGGCCTGGTCAACCGGATCACCGAGCCGGGGGCCGCCCTGGAGGGCGCGCTGGAACTGGCCCGCAAGATCGCCGCCAACGCCCCCCTGGCGCTCGCGGCGACCAAGAAGGTGATCATCGAGTCCCAGGACTGGCCCCTGGAGGAGATGTTCAAGAAGCAGGGCGCGATCATCAACCCGGTGTTCGGCTCCAAGGACGCCATGGAGGGCGCGGCGGCCTTCGCCGAGAAGCGCGCCCCCCAGTGGAAGGGCGAGTAACCCTCACCCGTACGCCGGCCCCTTCCGCACGTCCGGAAGGGGCCGCGTCAACGCGCGTGCGCGGCGTTTCCTGCGTACGGTAAAGGGGAGGAGACGACCACCAGGAGAGCGCATGAGCGACCATTCGGGTTCCAGGTTCGAGTCGGCCAAGCGCGGCGCCGGCACCTTCCTGTCGAGCGCGATCAAGGCGATCCTCATCCTCGGTTCCATGCTCGCCGTGATGTGGGTCCTGGAGGGCGTCGACTACGTGATGGGCGGCGCGCTCGACTCCTACGGCATCGCCGGCTGGGACGCCGACGGCCTGGTGGGCATCCTCTTCGCGCCGTTCCTGCACGGCGGCTTCGGCCACCTCATGGCCAACTCGCTGCCGCTGCTGGTGCTGGGCTTCCTGGCGGCGGTGCGCGACATCCGCAAGTTCCTCTGGGCCACGCTGCTGATCGTGCTGATCGGCGGCCTCGGCACGTGGGTGTCCAGCCCCGGCGTGATCACGATCGGCGCGAGCGGCCTGATCTTCGGCTACTTCGGCTTCGTGCTGGCCCGGGGCGTGTTCGACCGCCGCCTGGTCGACCTCCTGATCGCCATCGGCGTGGGCGTGGCCTACTACTCGATCCTGTGGGGGCTGCTGCCCAACCAGCAGGGCATCTCGTGGCAGGGCCACCTGTTCGGGCTCCTGGGCGGCGTGGTGGCCGCCTGGGTGCTGCGCCGCAGGAAAGAGCTGCCAGCCCGCTTCTGAGCGCTACAGGTGCGGCTTGGTGCGCTCGGCCGGCGAGCCGGCGAGCATGCGGTCGATGAGCGCCAGGCCGATCGCCGAGGCCACGAACGCCAGGTGGATGATCGTCTGCCACATGATCTTGTCGTTGGGCACGTCACGCGCCCGGATGAACGTCTGCAGCAGGTGCACCGACGAGATGCCCACGATGGCCGTGGCCAGCTTGACCTTCAGCACGTTGGCGTTGACGTGGGAGAGCCATTCGGGCTCGTCGGGATGGTCGTTGAGGTTGATGCGCGAGACGAACGTCTCGTAGCCGCCGATGATCACCATGATCAGCAGGTTGGAGATCATGACGACGTCGATCAGCGCCAGCACCGTCAGCATGACGACGACCTCGGCCGACGTGCCGTCGCCGGTCGCCGGGTGCAGGAAGACGCTGCTGAGCAGGTGCCACAGCTCGGTCATGAACTGCCAGACGTACACCGCCTGGGCCACGATGAGGCCCAGGTAGAGCGGGACCTGCAGCCAGCGGCTGGCGAACATGAGGTAGCCGAGGCTGCGGGGCAGCGCTCGCCCCTGGCCGATCGGGGGCTGTTCGGGCAAGAATGTTTCCTACTGATCGAGCCGGAGGACTGGTGAGTTGGCGAACCTGGGATCCCTGGAACGCGCGATCATGAACGTGCTGTGGGATGCCGGCAGGGCCATGCGCGTGCGGGAGCTCCTGGACAGCCTCAACGAGGACCGCGACCTGGCGTACACGACCGTGCAGACCGTGGCCGAGCGGCTGGTGCGCAAGGGCCTGCTCGTGCGCACGCCCGCGCGCAACGCCTTCCGCTACGCGGCCGCCTGCTCAAGGGCCGAGCACGTCAGCCGCCTGATGCTGGAGGCCCTATCCGTCAGCACCGACAGGCTGCCGGTGCTGACGAGGTTCGCGCAGAGCGTCGAGGAGGCGGACGCCCTGGCGCTCCTGGACGAGCTGGCCCGCCGGACGGGCCGGCGGGCGACGGGCTAGAGGCGCTCGACCACGTGGTCGACGCAGACCGTCAGCGCCTCGACGTCGGACGGCTCGATGGCCGGGAACATCGCGATGCGGAGCTGGTTGCGGCCCAGCTTGCGGTAGGGCTCGGTGTCGACGATGCCGTTGGCGCGCAGCACCTTGGCCACCTCGGCGGCGTCGACGTCGTCGTTGAAGTCGATCGTGCCGACCACCTGCGAGCGGAACTGCGGGGCGGCGAACGGCGTGGCGTAGGACGACTTCTCGGCCCAGGTGTACAGCCGCTGGCTGGACTCGGCGGTGCGGGCGGTGGTCCAGGCCAGGCCGCCGTTGCCGTTCATCCAGTCGAGCTGGTCGGCCAGCAGGAACAGCGTGGCCACGGCCGGCGTGTTGTAGGTCTGGTCCTTGCCGGAGTTGTCGATCGCGATCGGCAGGCTGAAGAACTCGGGGACGTACCGGCCGGAGGCGGCGATCTCCTCGACCCTGGCCAGGGCGCGCGGCGACATGATCGCGATCCACAGGCCGCCGTCGGAGGCGAAGCTCTTCTGCGGCGCGAAGTAGTAGACGTCGGTCTCGGCGATGTCGACCGGCAGGCCGCCCGCGCCGGAGGTGGCGTCGACCAGCACCAGGGAGTCGTCGCCGCCCACGCGGGAGATCGGCATGGCGACGCCGGTCGAGGTCTCGTTGTGGGTGAGGGCGTAGACGTCGACGCCGTCCTCGTCGGCCGCGGTGGGGTGGGTGCCGACGTCGGACTTGATCACGCTCGGGTCGGCCAGCCAGGGCGCCTTCTTGGCGACGGCGGCGAACTTCGAGGAGAACTCGCCGAACGACAGGTGCTGGGACTTCTCCCTGATCAGCCCGAAGGCCGCGATGTCCCAGAACGCGGTGGTGCCGCCGTTGCCCAGCACGACCTGGTAGCCCTCGGGCAGCGAGAACAGGTCGGCGAGCCCGGAGCGCACGCGGCCGACCAGGTTCTTGACCGGCTTCTGGCGGTGGGAGGTGCCCATGAGGCTCGCGCCGGAGGCGGCGAGCGCGGCCAGTTGCTCGGTGCGAACCTTCGAGGGCCCGCAGCCGAAGCGGCCGTCGGCGGGCTTGATGTCAGCGGGAATCACGATGTCAGCCACGTGCCAAGCGTACTGAGGCCGTCCGGGTGACGTCGCACGGGTCCGCCGAATGAGACGCGGAACGGCCCGCCCTTGAGCGGGCGGGCCGTTCATGACACGGGCGAGAACGTGTCAGATCGTGCCGACAACCTCGGAGGCGCCGGGGACGTCGCTCAGCGGACGCGAGGCCGGGCCGATGTAGTTGGCGCTCGGACGCACCAGCCGGCCCGTGAGCTTCTGCTCCAGGATGTGCGCGGCCCAGCCGGCCGTGCGGGCGCAGGTGAACATCGAGGTGAACATGTGCGAGGGCACCTCGGCGAAGTCCAGCACCACGGCCGCCCAGTACTCGACGTTCGTGGCGAGCACCCGGTCGGGCTTGCGGGCGTGCAGCTCCTCCAGGGCGGCCTGCTCCAGCGCCGCCGCGACCTCGTAGCGGGGCGCGTCGAGCTCCTTGGCGGTACGGCGCAGCACGCGGGCGCGCGGGTCCTCCGCGCGGTAGACGCGGTGGCCGAAGCCCATGAGCCGGTTGCCCTTGTCGAGCTCGCTCTGGACGTACTTCTTGGCGTCGCCCAGCTGCTCCACGCCCTCGATCATGTGGAGCACGCGGGCAGGGGCGCCGCCGTGCAGCGGGCCCGACATCGCGCCCACGGCGCCGGAGAGCGCCGCGGCCACGTCGGCGCCGGTGGAGGCGATGACGCGGGCGGTGAACGTGGACGCGTTCATGCCGTGCTCGGCGGCCGAGGTCCAGTAGGCGTCGATGGCCTTGACGTGCTTGGGATCAGGCTCACCGCGCCAGCGGATCATGAAGCGTTCGACGATGGTCTTCGCCTCGTCGACCCGGCTCTGCGGCACCATCGGCAGGCCGAGGCCGCGCGCGGACTGCGCGACGAAGGAGAGTGCCATCACGGAGGCGCGCGCGAGCTGGTCGCGGGCCTCCTCGTCACTGATGTCGAGCAGGGGCTTGAAGCCATAGGCCGGAGCCAGCATGGCCAGCGCACTCTGCACGTCTACGCGGATGTCACCGGAGTGGACAGGGATGGGGTACGGCTCCGCCGGGGGCAGGCCCGGCTGGAACTTGTTGTCGACCAGCAGGCCCCAAACGTGCCCGAACGGGACACGGCCGACCAGCTCCTCGATGTCGACGCCCCGGTATCGAAGGGCGCCCCCTTCTTTGTCCGGTTCCGCGATCTCGGTCTCGAAAGCTACGACGCCTTCGAGGCCGGGTTTGAAGTCGGACATGCTCGGCCGCCTCCCTTTCTTGCCATGTAACGGCAATGCCTTGATGTCGAGATACCGGCGGGTCAATTTAACCCCCTCCCAGGTCATGGTCGGTCTCGGGACCCGCCGAAACGTCAAACCCGCTGGTAGGGAGCCTGCTGTGGGCACGTGTCCCGCGACCTGCGTCAGGCCGCCGAACGCGCCCTAGCGTGGGATCTGCCACATGAGCGCGCAAGAATACCGTCTCGTGGATGCCACCCCGCGCCCGCCCCTGCTGGCGGCGCTACGCCGAACGTACGAGGGCGAGCCGTTGCTCGAGACCGACCTCGCGTCCGACCCCGTCGCGCAGTTCACCGTCTGGTTCCAGGACGCGCTCGAAGCCGGCCTGCCCGAACCCAACGCCATGGTCCTCGCCACCGCCTCCGCGGGCGGCCGGCCGAGCGCCAGGACGGTCCTGCTCAAGGGCTACGACGAGAACGGCTTCGTCTTCTACACCAACTACGAGTCCCGCAAAGGCCGCGACCTGGCCGAGAACGGACGCGCCTCGCTGCTGTTCCCCTGGCACGCCATCCGCCGCCAGATCCGCATCGAGGGCACCGTCGCCCGCATCTCCCACCAGGAGTCGGCCGACTACTACAACTCCCGCCCGTACGGCTCCCGCATCGGGGCCTGGGCCTCGCGGCAGTCGGCGGTCGTGCGCTCGCGCGAGGAGCTCGACGAGCGCTACGAGGAACTGGCCGCCCGCTGGCCGGAGGATCCGCCGGTGCCCGACTTCTGGGGCGGCTTCCGGGTGACGCCGACCGAGGTGGAGTTCTGGCAGGGACAGCTCGACCGGATGCACGACAGGCTGCGCTACCGGCGCACCCGACCCGGTTGGGCCTTGGAGAGACTTGCACCATAAATTGCCTTAGGTGGCATTCGGGGAACTGGTCAAACGTCATCTTGTGGACACAAGGCCGCTGGCCGTGCCCGCGTACCGGCGGATCTGGTCCGGCCAGGCCGTCTCGAACGTGGGCGTCGCCGTCACCGTCGTGGCGGTCGGCCAGCAGGTCTACGAGCTGACCCGGTCCTCGCTCTGGGTGGGCCTGCTCGGCATGGCCAACCTCGTCCCGCTGCTGGTCTTCGGGCTGTGGGGCGGGGCCGTCGCCGACGCCTTCGACCGGCGCAGACTGCTCGTCATCGGCTCGCTCATCACCTGGGCGGCCACCCTGGTCATCCTGGCGCAGGCCCTGCTCGGGCTGGACAACGTGTACCTGATCTTCGCGGCGACGGCGGTCAACGCCACCGGGTTCGCGATCACCGGCCCGACCAGGGGCTCGGTGATCCCGCGCGTCCTCGACCCCGAGCTGGTACCGGCCGCCAACGCGCTCAACTCGCTGGTCTACAGTCTCGGCGCGGTCGCCGGCCCGATGCTCGGCGGCGTGCTGCTGGCCACCGGCGGCGACCACCCCAACTACGCCGCCGCCTACGCGGCGGACGCCCTGCTGTTCAGCGCCGGCCTCTACGCGGCCCTCAGGCTGCCCGCCCTGCCCCCGCTGGGCGAGGTGACACGTCCGGGAGCCCGGGCGGTCTGGGAGGGCCTCAGCTTCATCGCCAGGAGCCCGGTGCTGCTGATGTCGTTCGTCGTGGACATCATCGCGATGGTGTTCGCCATGCCGCGCGCCCTCTACCCCGAGCTGGCCGCCGATCGTTTCGGCGGCTCGATGACCGCGCTCGGCTGGGTGACCTCCGCCATGGCGATCGGCTCGGTCGCCGGCGCGCTGTTCTCCGGCTGGGTGGGCCGGATCTCGCGGCAGGGCGTCGCGCTCGTGCTGGCCATCGCCATGTGGGGGCTCGCCGTCGCGGCCGCGGGGCTGGTGCGCGAGCTGTGGCTGGTCGTGGCGTTCATGGCGGTCGGCGGCGTGGCCGACGTGATCTCGTCGGTGTGGCGGCAGTCGATCCTGCAGCTCTACGCCCCCGACGAGATGCGCGGGCGGATGCAGGGCGTGTTCATGGTGGTCGTGGCGGGCGGCCCACGCCTCGGCGACCTGCGCGCCGGCGCGACCGCGACCGCCTTCGGGCTCACCGGCGCCTGGGTGGGCGGGGGACTGGCGTGCGCGGTCACCGTGCTCGTCGTCGGCCTGTCGGTGGCCGGGTTCCGCGACTACCGCTCCGACACCCGCGCCGCGGCCTTGAGGTCGGAGACGAAGCCCGCGTAGGCCGCGTCCCTGTCGGGCGCGCGCAGCACCGCCGAGGGGTGGATCGTGGCCACCGCCAGCGCGTCGCCGAGCGGCACCGGCTCGCCCCTGTGCTCGGTCAGCCGGAACGCCCGGCCCAGCAGCGACCTGGCCGCCGTCGCGCCGAGCACCACCACCACGTCCGGACGCACCAGCTCCAGCTCCGCGCCGAGCCACGGCCGGCACGCCTCGATCTCGGCGACCGTCGGTTTCTGATGAATTCTTCTCTTCCCCCTGGGAGTGAAGGAGAAATGCTTGACAGCGTTCGTCAGATAAACCGCGTCCCGTTCGATTCCCGCTTCCTCCAGCCCCCGATCCAGCACGCGCCCCGACGGCCCCACGAACGGATGCCCCTCGCGGTCCTCGCGATCTCCCGGCTGCTCGCCCACCAGCATGAAACGGGCCTGCTCGGGGCCCTCGCCGAACACCGTCTGGGTGGCCTTCGCATACAGGTCGCAGCCCTCGCAGCGGGCCGCCGCCGTCCGCAGGGAGCCGAGGTCGCGCCGGGCGGGAAGGAACTCGGCCGCTCCGTTGTTGCCGTCCTTAACCATCGTCGGTCGTTCTCCCAATAGGGTTCCTGATGACTTCTGTGCCCGTAGCGGACGGGCTCAGTCCCCGCCACGACCGGCGTAGCATTTCAGTTGGGAGGAGCCTTGACCGCACACGGCCTGATCGACACGACGGAGATGTATCTCCGCACGATTTACGAGCTCGAAGAGGAGGGCATCGTCCCCCTTCGCGCCCGCATCGCGGAGCGCCTCCAGCAGAGCGGACCCACCGTGAGCCAGACCGTCGCCCGCATGGAGCGCGACGGCCTCGTCCGCGTCGAGGGCGACCGGCACCTGTCGATGACCGACCTGGGCCGCACGCTGGCCACGCGCGTGATGCGCAAGCACCGCCTGGCCGAATGCCTGCTCACCCAGGTCATCGGCCTTCCCTGGGAAGAGGTGCACATCGAGGCGTGCCGATGGGAGCACGTCATGTCCGAGTCGGTCGAGGCGCGGCTGGTGACGCTGCTCGACAACCCCACGGTCTGCCCGCACGGCAACCCCATCCCGGGGCTGGCCGAGCTGGGGGCGCCGGAGGTGACCGACGGCGCGGCCAACGTCCTGACCTCGATGTCCGAGGCCGCCGGGCCGCGTGACATTCCGGTCGTGGTGCGCCGGATCAGCGAACAAGTGCAAAGCGATCCTGCTGTGATGCTTAAACTCAAGCAAGTTGGGATACAACCCGGACGCGAGGTGACGCTCGCGGCGAGCGACGACGGTGTGCGGGTGACAGGTGACGGTGACGCGAACGACACTCCCGCGGAGCTTCCGCGTGACGTTGCCGCGCACGTTTTTGTCTCCAAGCGCTGACGCGCGCGCAGCCACTTGGTTGAATCCCTCTTGGGAGGCCCTCCACTCTCCCCTGGCCAAGACAGTTGCAGGAGCACCCGTGGTCCGCTGTGCGCACAAGCCACCCCAAGGAGTGGTCTCCGGATGAAGCGATGGGGGGATCTGTCACAAGAAACGGCTGATCACCTTGGTGCCGGGTCCGTTTTGGACCATGCCGAAATGGCAGTGGTCGTGACAGACCGCTTCAGCAATCTCCTCTACTGGAATCCCTTCGCCGAGCAGCTGTTCGGCCGTCCCGGCAACGCGCCGGCGCGTGACGCGTCCGTCCTGTCCCTCGGGATCATGGAGAAGGACCACCCGCTGGCGATCGAGCTGGCCAAGCACGTGCTCAAGGGCGGCGTGTGGGAGGGCACGTTCGACGTCAGGCGCGGCGACGGCACGATCGTCTACGTCCGCGCCCAGGCCGTGCCGCTGCGCCACCCGTCCGGGGCGGTCACCGGCATCGTCATCCTGGCCCGCGAGGCCCTGCGCAGCAACGAACGCGAGAAAGACCGTTTCGGGCTCCTCGAACGCATCGGCGAGCGGCTGGCCGGCTCTCTCTACGTCGAGGAGACGCTCAAGCGGGTGGCCGAGATGCTCGTGCCGCAGTTCGCCGACCACTGCTTCATCGAGCTCATGGAGGGCGACCGGCTGGTCCGCCGGGTCTCCGAGCACGTCCAGGGCTGGACCCCGCCCGCGGGCACGTGGAAGCCGGTGGGCGCGGAGATCCGCTACCCCTCTGGCCACTACGCCGACACCGCGCTGCGCCGCCAGGAGACCATCCTCGTCGAGGACTTCTCCACCACCAGCTACCCGATGCCCCACGAGGGCAGCGCGCGCCTGGCCAGCGAGATCGGCATGACCTCGGCCATCGTCGCCCCCCTGCTGGTGCGCGGCGAGACGCTGGGCCTGATGTACCTCGGCCTGTCCAACCTGACCGACCGGCGCAGCCCCCACTACGACGCCTTCGACCGCGACTTCGTGGGCGCCATCGCCACCCGCGTGGCCCTCGCGATCGACAACGCGCTGCTGTTCGAGGAGGAGCGCCACACCGCCGAGTCGTTCCAGAAGCACCTGCTGCCCAGGGCGCTGCCCCAGCTCGACGGCCTCGACATCGCGGTGCGCTACTACCCGGCGGCCCCCCTCGCCTCCCACGGCCAGGGCATCCAGACCCAGGTCGGCGGCGACTGGTACGACGTGATCCCGCTCTCGGCCGGCCGCGTCGGCATCGTGATCGGCGACGTCGAGGGCAGAGGCGCCAAGGCCGCGGCCATCATGGGCCAGCTCAGGGCGGCGCTGCGCGCCTTCGCACAGGACGACAAGTCGCCCGCCGACATCCTCGCCAGGCTCGACGAGTGGACCCGCATCATCGCCACCCCCGAGCAGGACGACAACGGCGCCGACGTCAGCATCCCGCCCATCGTCACCTGCCAGTACCTCGTCTACGACGCCTGGTCCCGGCAGCTCTCCTTCGCCAACGCCGGGCACGCGCCGCCGCTGCTGGTGGTCGACGGCCAGTGCCTGGAGATGGACATCGAGGAGGTCGGCCAGCCGCTCGGCGTCCGGGCCAAGGGCCTGCACGCCGACCTCGTCTACAAGGAGGAGACCCGCACCCTCCCGCCGGGCGCGGCGCTGCTGCTCTACACCGACGGCCTGGTCGACCGGCGTCCGGGCCGCGACGGCCGGATGCCGAGCGAGGAGGAGACGCTCGGCGTGCTGTGCGAGAAGCTCGCCAAGATGGCCGACGCCGACGTCGAGCGCATCGCCGACGCCGCCACGATCGCGGTGCCCGGCGAGATCGACGACGACATGGCGATCCTGGTCGTCCGCTCCAGCGACGTCGACCTCGACGTCGAGGAGCGCACCTTCCCGGCCCAGCCGATCATGGTCGGCGAGGCGCGCCGGATGGCCTCCGAGGCGTTCTCCGGCTGGAACGTGCCCGAGGAACGCGCCGAGCTGGCCTGCCTGCTGGTCTCCGAGGTCGTCACGAACGTGGTGCTGCACGCCTCCACCGCCAACTCCCCGCGCCGGGAGCTGGTCGTCGAGGGGCCGCCGCTGCCGTTCGAGGAGTCCTGGGACATGCCGGGCTTCGAGGAGGAGCCGATCGGCGACAAGGAGTTCACGCTGCGGCTGCGCAGGGGCGAGGAGTCGGTCTGGGTCGAGGTGTTCGACCAGGACCTGCGCCTGCCCCGCATCCGCAGCGCCGGGGAGAACGACGAGGGCGGCCGCGGCCTCTACCTGGTCGACCAGCTCGCCAAGCGCTGGGGATCCCGTCCCACCAGGGAAGGCAAAGCGGTCTGGTTCGAGATTCCCACCCGGAGCAGGTGAGTGGTTCACTGGGCCGCATGGAGCTGGCCTTCGAACGCCGGGGCACCGGCGAGCCGCTGATCCTCGTCCACGGCATCGGGCATCACTGGCAGGCGTGGTTGCCGGTGATGGACCGGCTGGCCGCCGACCACACGGTGATCGCCGTCGACCTGCCCGGTTTCGGGGTGTCGCCGCGGCTGCCCGCGGGCATCCCGTACACCGCGGAGTCGCTGGCGGACGCGGTCGAGTCGTTCTGCGCGCTGCTCGGCGTCCGGGAGCCGCACGTGGTGGGCAACTCGCTCGGCGGCTACATCGCCCTCGAACTGGCCTCGCGCGGCGTCGTGCGCGCGGCGACCGCGCTGTCGCCGGCCGGCTTCTGGTCGCGCTCCGAGCTGCTCTACTGCCAGACGACGCTGAAGGCCCTGCGGAACTCGGCGCGCGCGATGTCGCCGGAGCAGGCGGCCAGGGCGGCCGGCAACCCGTTCATGCGGGCGGTGTCCAGCGGGGTGCTGGTGGCCCGTCCGAGCCGGCTCGACCCCGCCGGGCTGGTCGCGGCCACGCAGGCGCTGGCCGGGGCGGCGGGCTTCGACGAGACGCTGGAGTCGTTCGGCGGCCTGATGCCGCCCGCCCCGCCGAAGACGCCCATCACGATCGCCTGGGGCGAGCGCGACCGGTTGCTGCCGCGCCGCCAGGCCGTGCGCGCGGCGCGCTGGTCGGGGCAGCGGGTCAGGCTGCTCAAGGGCTGCGGGCACGTGCCGATGAGCGACGATCCGGAGCTGGTGGCCCGGGTGGTGCTGGAGGCCGACCGAGCGGCCTCCTAACGTTCGGCGTTGGCCGCCATGCGGCGCAGCACCTCGACGGCGGTCCGGTACTCCTGCGGGCTCACGCCGTGGGTGACCTGCTGCCGGAAGCGGGTGACGCGCTCGGAGACGGCCGTGTGCACGGCCCGGCCCTCGTCGGTCAGCCGCCCGTCCGCCAGCCATCCCTTCGACGTCAGGCCCTGTACGGCCGCCTCCACCCCCTCGAACGGCGCCAGCGCGGTGGCGTTCTCCCCTTGGGCGGTGGCGTGGAGCAGCTGCCATTCCCTGCGCGAGGCACCGTGGGCGGCCAGGGCCTGCCCCATCGCGCTCTCCAGCAGGTTGTCGAGGTGCTTCACCCAATATCCGATAGGTCTGTCCATGCATGTACAATAGCAACTATATGTATGAAGACAAGGAAATTGCCGCGATCGAGCAGGCGATGGTGGCGATCAGGCGCAGGCAGAGCAGGCGGGCGCTGGCCCGGCAGCACGGCGCGGCGGGCCCTGAGTTCGAGGTGCTCGACGTGATCGAGGCCGCCGGTGGGCGGCTCACCGTGTCGGCGGTCGCCGAGGCGCTCAACGTCGACCAGCCGCGGGCCAGCCGGCTCGTGACGGCCGCTGTGACGGCGGGGCTGGTGCGGCGGGAGGCCGACCAGGCCGACGGACGGCGGGCCTGGCTCGTGCTGACCGACGCGGGCGCCGCCGCGCTCGCGCAGGCCAGGCAGGCCCGGCAGGCGGCCTTCGCCTCGGCCACCGCCGGGTGGTCGGCGGCCGAGCGGGCCGAGTTCGCCCGGCTGCTGACGCGGTTCGTGCAGGCGATGCCGGGATGAGCTGCGCCGGCCTCAGCGCATCGTCTGGCCCCAGACGAGCAGCATGGCGATGACGAAGACGATCATCACGCCCGCGTAGCCGACAGGGCCGAGCCGGAACGCCCTGCGCACGCGGTTGAGCCCCCAGGCGAACAGTAACGCCAGGAAAACGAGGAGGATCAGGCCGCCGTCCATGCTGACAGTATGCGGCGCGGCCCGGCCGGGCGCGCGCCGGCCGTCAGAATCCGAAGGACCGGCCGATGATCTCCTTCATGATCTCGGTGGTGCCGCCGTAGATGGTCTGGACGCGGCTGTCCAGCCACGCCTTGGCGACCGGGTACTCCATCATGTAGCCGTAGCCGCCGTGGAGCTGGAGGCAGCGGTCGATGACCTTGTTCTGCAGCTCGGTCGTCCACCATTTGGCCTTGGCGGCGTCCACGGCGGTGAGCTGCCGGGCGTTGAGCGCCAGGATGCACTTGTCCACGTAGTGGCGGGCGATGTCCGTCTCGGTCGCCAGCTCGGCCAGGACGAAGCGGGTGTTCTGGAACGAACCGATGTTGCGGCCGAACGCCTGGCGGGTCTTGCAGTACTCGATCGTCTGCTCCAGCACCGTCTCCGCCGCGGCCACCGCCGCCACGGCGATCGACAGGCGTTCCTGGGGCAGGTTGTTCATCAGGTGGAAGAAGCCCTCGCCCTCCTTCGGGCCGAGGCGGTTGGCGACGGGCACGCGCACGTTCTCGAAGAACAGCTCGGCGGTGTCCTGGGCCTTCATGCCGACCTTGTCCAGGTTCCGGCCGCGGTTGAAGCCCTCCATGCCGCGCTCGACCACGATCAGCGTCGTTCCCCTGGCCCCCGCCTCGGGGTCGGTCTTGGCGACCACGACCACCAGGTCGGCGTTGACGCCGTTCGTGATGAACGTCTTCTGGCCGTTGACCACGTAGTGGTCGCCCTCGCGGACGGCGGTGGTCCTGATGCCCTGCAGGTCGCTGCCGGCGCCCGGCTCGGTCATCGCGATCGCGGTGATGAGCTCGCCGGAGGCGAAGCCGGGCAGCCAGCGCTGCTTCTGCTCGTCGTCGGTGAGCTCGACGACGTACGGGGCCATGACGTCGTTGTGCAGCGAGAAGCCCAGGCCGGAGGCGCCGGTCCTGATGATCTCCTCGACGATCACCGCGTTGTAGCGGAAGTCGGTGATGCCGGATCCGCCGTACTCCTCGGGGACGCCGAAGCCGAACATGCCGATCTCGCCGGCCTTCTTCCAGACCTCGCGGGGCACGATGCCGTCCTTCTCCCACTGCCCGTGGTGCGGCACGACCTCGCGGGCCATGAACTCGCGCACGGTCTCCCTGAAGAGCAGGTGCTCCTCGTCGAAGAGGTCTCGCTGCATCGATTCGCCTCCAAGCAGGTGTGGTGCACGACAGAATACGATTCTGTTACCCGGAGGTATACCCGCTTTCGCGGCGAGGGAGGCGGCGGGGGACACGGCAGGGGACACGGCTTCATCACAAGTGCTGGAACTTGGGGGAAACCGCCTGCGTTGCGGGTGTTTTCGACTCTAAGATCTACCCTCGGTCTATTTGTGATGATCGGAGTGTCCCGTGAGTCGGTGGCGCAAGTCGTTGCTCGCCGCGTCGATCGCATCGGTGGCGGCCGTCGGGGTCGTCGCGTTGCCCGGCGTCCCGGCCTCGGCCGCACCGGCCGACCTGGACGTGCAGTACGAATGCGTTCCCTCCGGGGCCGACAGCATCGTGCGGCACGGCCCGGTGCGTCTGGACACCCATCTCACCTTCGCCACCGACCTGGTGGTCGGCGACCCGCTCAACTTCACCTGGAAGCTCGACTACGCCGACCACGGACGGCTCCAGTCGCCCGGCTACTTCGCCCCGGGCGCCAACGTGCACGCCACCGGCAACGTCGAGCTGGCCAGCAGCTGGCAGGGCATCCTGCAGCCGAAGGGCTCTGTCGAGCAGAAGGGCAAGCTGCGCCCCGACGGCGAGCTGTCGCTGCCCGAGTCCCTGAACGACCCCGGTCTGATCGACAAGGTCGGGACCATCAAGGTCACGCCGAAGGACATCGAGCTCGACTTCACCCCGCCGGACGGCACGGTCGTCGCCAACGACGGCAACGAGACCGACAACCCGACCGACATGAAGATCAACTACGGCCCCGGCTGGAGCTCGATCGACGACCGTCCGGGCTCGGAGAACCACGTGCACAACGACCTGCACGAGACCAACGACCTCGGCGCCTGGGCCGAGCTGAGCTTCACCGGCACCGGCGTGGAGTACATCGGGCCGCACGACAAGGACGCCGGCCCGGTGGACATCTACATCGACGGCGGCAAGGTGGCCACCGAGGACCCCTCGCGCTCCGACGACGACCTGCCCGTCAACGACGACCTCGACGGCGGCTACACGATCTGGAAGTCGCCGGAGCTGAAGTACGGCAAGCACACCATCAGGATCGTGAACGCCTCCAGCAAGCCCGCCTGGCTCGACGCGTTCAAGGTGTCCACCAACACCGCCAAGATCCCGACGGGCTACCACGGCGCGAAGTGCAAGCTCGTGGGCGGGCCGGTGTCGGTGACGGTGACCGTACGGGACAAGTCGGGACCGACGAACAGTCAGACCCCCACCAACACGCCGACGAACACCCCTACCAACACGCCGACGAACACTCCCACCAACACGGGCACGTCCACGGCGACCAGCACCCCCACGCGGCGCCATTCCCAGCCCACCCCGACCAACGGGCTCGGGCACGTGGTCGTGGTGCCGGCGGTCACGGGGACGAGCACGAGCACGGCCACGCCCACCGCGACCGGCCCCACGGCGACCACGTACGTCAGGGCGCAGGTGGCCAAGGTCCCCAAGGGCGGGGTGGACACCGGTGAGGCGCCCGACGAGCCGGACCGGCCGTACGGGCTGATGGCCAGTGGGGCGATGTTGCTCATGGGCAGCGCGGGCGGCGGGCTCGTCCTGCGCCGCCGCAGGGCCGCGCACGCGGGAGGAACGAAGTGATGGCCGAGCAGAAGACTCCGATGCAGCGGGCGATGCCCGGACTGCTGATCGCCGGTTCGCTGGCCGGCGTCGGCGCGATCATGGTGGGCCTGCTCTCCGTGGCGCCCAAGGTGGACGACGGCTCCGGCACGCTGGCCGCCGCCGACCGGCCGACCGCCGTGCAGATCGAGAACGCGGGCGCGTTCGTGCTGCCCGCGACCGTGGGACCGGGCGGCAAGGGCGCGACGCTGACCCCGGCCCGGCCGGACGCGCCGCCGCCGCTGGCCGCGGCCCCGACCGTGCCGCCGATCCCCAAGGCGAGGACGAAGGCCGCCAAGGCCAAGGCGAGGCCCAGCCGGATCAAGATCCCCAAGATCAAGGTGAACGCCCCCATCGGCGGCGTCACCGTGGACATCAAGGGCAACCTGGGCACCCCGCCGCTGACCCGGCCGAACCAGACCGGCTGGTACCGCTTCTCGCCGGTGCCCGGCGAGCTCGGGCCCGCGATCATCAACGGCCACGTCAGCACCCGCAAGGGCCCCGCCGTCTTCGACCGCCTGCGCGAGCTGGCCAAGGGCGACCAGATCTACGTGTACCGGTCGGACGGCAAGGTCACCCGGTTCACGGTGAGCGGGATCGAGCAGGTCAGCAAGTCGGCGTTCCCGACGTCCCGCGTGTACGGGAACACCAAGGACTCGCAGCTCCGGCTGATCACGTGTGGCGGCGTCTTCAACAAGGAGGCGCACAGCTACACGGACAACATCGTGGTGTACGCGACGTTGTCGAAGAAGAAGGGCTGATGGGGTTTTTGGGGCGAATTTTGGGTTTTACGGGAAGTTGACAGGGACAGTTCGTAGGATCTCAACCGAACCGTGACCATCGGCTGGAATTCTGGCACGACTGTTGACACTGCGCTGAAACGGAGATGGACCCGTGCTTACGTCCCAGGCGTGGCGCCGCCTCGCCCACAAGACCTCCGCCTTGGGATTGATGGGCACACTCGCCGCCTTCTCCGGCTCGCTGGTCGGCCTGTCCTCACCGGCCCAGGCCGCGGTGGCAGAACCCCTGAAGATCACCTACAACTGCACAGGCGGCGCTCTCCAGACCGGTGCCGTGATCGTGACGATCACGCCTCCGGCGTCGGTGGAACCGGCCAAGTCGACGACGATCGACTGGACGTTCCCGGCGATCCCGGTGGCGAAGGCCCTGACGGCCAACGAGACCGTCACCACCAGCGGCGGCGACCTCACGGTGACCGGCGGGACGCCCACCGCCCTGAAGGGCACCGGCACGGGCACGACCACGGCGGTCGCGATGGGCGGGTCCTACACGCCGCCGAAGATGTCGGCGTCGGTCAGTGTGACCGCGACGACGGGCGGAAACCTCGTCCTCACGCCGCTCGCGACGGCGACCGGGACGACGCCGCTGCTGAGCATCAAGATCGGCCAGGACACGACCACCTGCACCTACGGGTCGACCGCTCCCGCCAGCATCTCGATCCCGGTCCAGACCGGCGGCGGAGGTGCCGGGACCGACGTGGTCGCCTACACCTGCAAGCTCCCCACCGGGACAGACGCCCTGTACCCCGCCACTGTCGACATCAAGGTCGCGATGACGACGCCCACCAATGCCAAGGCCAACGAGGATGCCTCCATCACCTGGACAGGCACCATCGAGAACACGAATGACCCGCTCACCGCGCCCACTGGGTTCCCGGTGAGCAGCAAGCTCTTCGTCACCGTCAAGGCGACCGGCGCAGGCGCGCCCGCCACGGCGACGGGCGAAGGGACCCTCACCGGCGCCGTAGCCGGTCAGGACATCACGACGCTTCCCAGCGTCACCGTCAAGATCAAGCCCACGACCACCGGCACTGTGCAACTGACGGCGGGGGATCTGGCTCTGGGCACCTCCTCGACCGCCCCTGCGATCAAGTGCGAGGCCCCCACGACCGGCCTCAAGAACTTCAGCTTCCAGGTGGCGGCCGGGACGGGGACGACTCCGACGCCCACGCCGACCCCCACTCCCACGCCCACGCCGACCCCCACCCCCAAGCCGACCAAGACCAGCACCGCCACCGTGACCGTCACCCCGCCCGACAAGTCCAAGACGCCCAAGGCGGGGGCCGACACCGGGGCCGGGGGTATGGCGGGGCCTGACGGGCGGTTGTTCGTGCTGACCGGGACCGTCCTGATCGCGGCCGCGGCGGCCGGCGGGCTGGTGCTGCGCCGGCGTACGGCAGGCAGGGGCTGAGCGGCGTGGCCGGGCAGTATCCGTACGGCGGCCCGCCACCGCGGGACCGGGGGAGCACCGCGCTCAGGACCGTGCTGATCGGCGCGGCCATCGCCGGGGTCGTCACGGTCGTGGCGGGCATGCTGATCGTGCTGCAGTCGCCCGAGGAGTACGGCATGGACAGGGACGCCCTGCCCGTGGCCGTGCAGACGCAGGCGTCGGGGCAGCCGCAGCAGGCGTTGTTCCAGGCGCCGCCCGACCAGCCGCCGCCGCTGCCGAAGATCGTTCCGGCGCCGCCGATGCTGCCCTCGACGCCGATCCGGATCGTGATCAAGCGGCTCGGCATCAACGCGCCGATCAAGTCCGTGGGGCTGGCCAAGGACGGGTCGATCGAGGTGCCGCCGTCCGACAATCCCAACCTGGTCGGGTGGTACCGGAACATGTCCACGCCGGGCCAGGAGGGCCCCGCGGTGCTGCTCGGGCACAAGGACACCCGCACGCGCAGCGCCGTGTTCAGCCGCCTCGGCGAGCTCACGAACGGCGACACCATCGAGGTCAGGCGCCAGGACAAGACGACCGCCGTGTTCACGGTGGGCGGCGTGGAGCAGGCGAGCAAGAAGACGTTCCCGACCGAGCGCGTCTACGGGAGCCGGGAGAACGCCCAGCTCCACCTCATCACCTGCGGTGGTGCCTACGATCGCACCATCGGCCACTACAACGACAACATCATCGTCTACGCGACGATGACGAGCTCCTATCGAAGCTGATTGGCGGAGGCGGGCATGGGCTGGCTGGCGAAGCGGAAACTGCGTACTGGCCCGACGGCGGCCCTGCCCGCCAGGCCGGACCCCGCCGAGTTGTTGCGGATCGTCCGGCTGGCCGACCCGGAAGCCCGGCGCGAGGGCGACGACATCCTGGCGGCCGACGTGCGGGTGTTCGCGCCGGTCGAGGCCGAGGCCGAGCTGACCGGCGGGGTGCTGGAGAAGGCGTGGGCCTGCCGGGTCACCGCCGAGGGGCCGCTGCCGTTCGACTTCTTCGACCGTTACCTGGCCGAGGGGCTGGCCTTCCGGCTCAAGGGGCTCGCGGTGTGCCGGGGCGAGGTGAGCGATCCGGCCGACGGCGAGGAGGGCGGTCCCGCCGTCATTTTGCCGGTACGCCCGTCCGCCGACGACCTGGCGCCGCTGCTGGAGCAGGGGGAGGACGAGTTCACGTACACGTCGGGCGACATCCGGGCCGCGCTGGTGCCGCAGAAGGGGCAGCCGCCGGCGGTGCGGGAGCTGCTGCCGTTCGCCACCGAGCTGACCGCGATCGAGTTGCGCGGCGAGGAGCCCGTCAAGCTCGGAAGCCTGGCGCTGGAGCTGGCAGAATCGCTGAACGGCCTGGTCGTGGACCGGTGGCGG
The DNA here is from genome assembly GCF_044465525.1 of Nonomuraea sp. NPDC049646. Taxonomy (NCBI): domain Bacteria; kingdom Bacillati; phylum Actinomycetota; class Actinomycetes; order Streptosporangiales; family Streptosporangiaceae; genus Nonomuraea; species Nonomuraea sp. NPDC049646. The sequence goes on from NZ_JBITLU010000015.1 coordinate 241,695, forward strand.
TTCAGGATCGACGCCGCGGAGGACCTTGTGCCCCCGGAGTGACGAGCCACAGAACGTCGTTCTGTTGTAGTCTCTCCTCAATAACCGAATAATGCTCGGTTTCCAGGAGGCACTGTGGCAGAGGCGTACATCGTCGGAGCGGTCCGTACCCCGGTCGGCAAGAAGAAGGGCGGGCTGTCCGCCGTCCATCCCACCGACCTGGCCGCCCACACGCTGAAGGCGCTCATCGACCGCACCGGCGTCGATCCGGCGGCGGTCGAGGACGTCATCATGGGGTGCGTCATGCAGTTCGGCCCCCAGAGCATGGACATCGCGCGAAACGCCTGGCTGTCGGCGGGGCTGCCCGAGACGACGGCCGGCGTCACGATCGACCGGCAGTGCGGGTCGTCCCAGCAGTCGATCCACTTCGCCGCCCAGGGTGTCCTGTCGGGCACCCAGGACCTGGTGGTGGCCGCGGGCGTGGAGTCGATGAGCATCGTCCCGATGGGCGCGTCGATCACCGCCGCCCTGGAGAAGGGCATGCCGTTCCCGTTCGGCGACAAGTGGGTCGAGCGCTACGGCAAGCAGGAGATCTCGCAGTTCCGCGGCGCCGAGCTGATGTGCGAGAAGTGGGGCCTCCAGCGTGACGTGCTGGAGCAGTTCGCCTACGAGTCCCACCAGCGGGCCGCCAAGGCCGTCGCCAACGGCTACTTCAAGGACCAGATCGCCCCGATCAACGGCGTCGAGGACGACGAGGGCCCGCGGCCCGACACGACGCTGGAGAAGATGGCCGGCCTCAAGACCCTCAAGGAGGGCGGCCAGATCACCGCGGCCACCTCCTCGCAGATCTCCGACGGCTCCGGGGCCGTGCTGATCGCCTCCGAGCAGGCCGTGCGCGAGCACAACCTGACCCCGCGGGCCCGCATCCACCAGCTCGCGCTCATGGGCGACGACCCGGTCTACATGCTGACCGCGCCGATCCCGGCCACGCGGCGGGCGCTGCGGAAGGCGGGCATGTCGATCGACGAGATCGACGTCGTGGAGATCAACGAGGCGTTCGCGCCGGTGCCGCTGGCCTGGATCAAGGAGCTGGACGCCGACCCGGCCAAGGTCAACCCCAACGGCGGCGCCATCGCGCTCGGCCACCCGCTGGGCGGCACGGGAGCGATCCTGATGACCAAGCTGCTGCACGAGCTGGAGCGCACGGGCGGCCGCTACGGCCTGCAGACGATGTGCGAGGGCGGCGGCCAGGCCAACGTCACCATCATCGAGCGGCTCTAACGGAACCGGTCAAGACAAGGGTGAGCGCCGCCTCCCGGGCGTAAGAGGGGAGGCGGCGCTCGCTGACTACCATCCCGGTAGTTGTCTAGCGGCCCTTGGGCGGGATGATCCGCCGGGGCGGCACGACCGGGCGCTGCGGCGTCTTGGGCAGTTGCCGGGGCGGCGCGGGCGTGGCGGTCTTCTTCTTGGCTGAGCGAACTCGCATGCGAAGCTCCTTTACGCGAACTCAGGACGCGGCTCGGTGAGGCCGGGCGTCGACGAGCACAGCGTGGCCGCGTCTGTCGGACGATGGACTGAGGTGGCTGCTGTCACAGGTAAAGGCGCATGACGGACAAGCTACGGCCTGTCCGGAACGCCGGGCAACTGAATTAACGCGGCGCCGCGAGCTGCTGCTCGAAGCCCGACACCATGGCCCGCAGGCCCGCGTCGAACCACTGGTCGTAGAAGCGCAGCGCGTCCGGGTCGTGGGTCTCGGCGGTCGAGCCGACCTGGGCCAGGGCGTGGCCGAGCACGTAGACGGCCACCGACTGCACCGCGTTGACGGTGTCGCCGGAGGGCACGCCGGCCGCCTCGAAGCGGGCCAGCAGGCCGGAGATCAGCTCGGTGCCGAGCCGTACGTCCACGGGGTGGGTGGCCAGCAGGGGAACGGCGCGCGGGTGGGCGAGCAGGAAGCGGCGGTAGGCCACGGCGAACCCGGTCAGCGCCCGCGGCCAGTCGGGGACCGGCGTGTATCCGGCCATGGCCTCGGTGAACAGCCGGTCGACGACCAGGGACACCAGCGCGTCCCGGTTGGGCACGTGGCGGTAGAGCGACATGGCGGCCACCCCGAGGTCGGCGCCCAGGCGGCGCATGGTCAGCGCGTCGGGGCCCTCGGCGTCGAGGATGCCGACGGCCGCGGCCACGATGCGCTCGACGGTGAGCACGGCCGGTCGCCCCGCCCGCCTGGGTGCCTGAGTCATGCGGTCAGCGTAACGACGACCGTGGCCGCCAGCATGAGCAGGGACAGCAGGCCCACCACCATGTGCTGGACGTCGATGACCACGGCGTGGCCCGCGGTCGGCAGGATCTTCCAGGTGCGGCTGTACTCGCGCAGGTAGAGCTCGCGCTGCTCGGCCGTGGCGGTGCCGAAGTAGGGCAGCCACCAGCTCCGCACGTGCCCGGCCACGACCAGCAGGCACAGGACGGTCGCGGCGGTGAGCGACCACGTGCGGTGCAGCGCGACGCCGGCCGCGATGAGCAGCGGGAACGGGTAGTTGATCGCGGCGGCCAGGGCCCGGCCCCTGACGTTGGCGCCGTTGAGGTCGTTGAGCGGGAACATGGGCACCCAGTCGGTGACGACGAGCCAGGCGAGCCATACGAGCGGGACGGTGACGGCGACCGTGGTCATCGGGATCTCCTCGAATTTGCGTACCTCGTAAGCTTACACAGTACACAAATTCGGGCGACGGCCGTCAAGAGGCCCGCGAGAGCGGCGGCGAGCAGGGTGATCGACAACGACGCCGGGAAGTAGGTGAGCTGCTCCCACGTCACGTAACGACCGTTGAGCAGCACGGACACCCAGTCCGGGTAGAAGGCGAACAGCAGGACCGGCAGCAGCACCGGCGCCAGCCGCAGGGCGATCCGCCACCACGGCCGTCCCGACCGCCGGGACGCCCACCGCCGCGCCCGCAGCACGCCCATGACCCCGAGGCCGGCCGCCACGACGGCGAGCAGCCCCAGCACCAGGTCGTAGAGCTGCCGGTCGCCGCCCAGGGCCGCCGGCGCGCGGCCCTCGCTCATCGCGGCCAGGCCCCGCATGATGTCGTAGGTCGGGTCGTAGAGCGAGGCGCCGTTGGTCATGACGGCGAAGCCGTAGCCGGTCTTCGGCGAGACGGCCTCCACGGCGTTGTAGGTGAACAGGTTGCCCGAGTGCACGAGCAGGCCGGACTCCTCCTCCAGGCTCCAGCCCATGCCGTAACCGTGCACGCCGGGCTTGTGCATGGTCTCCAGGCTCTGCTTCTTGACCAGCGGGCGGCCGGCGCCGTTCTGGGCGATCAGCCACCTGCCCATGTCCGCGGCCGTCGTGATCACCGCGCCCGAGCCGCTGCCGTCGAGGAACCCGGACGCCTCCGGCCGGGGCAGCCACATGCCGTAGACCGAGACGAAACCGTCCGCCGGCCGGACGGCCTGGGCGCTCACGGCGCTGCCGGTCATGCCCAGCGGGCCGAAGACGCGGTCCTTCATGTAGGCGTCGAAGGGGCGGCCGCTCGCGGTCTCGACCAGGCGGGCGGCCAGGTCGTAGTTGACGTTGCAGTAGGCGTACCGGCTGCCCGGGTCGGCGGCCAGGCGGCCCTCGGCCAGGCGGGCGGTGTAGTCGGCCAGCGAGCTCGCGGACTCCAGGTCGCCGATGTCCAGCGAGCTGTCGGACAGCCCGGAGGTCTGGTTCAGCAACTGGCGCACGGTGATCCTGGTGTGGCGCGGGTCGGCCATCCGGAAACCGGGAAGCTGCCCGGCCACCGGCTCGTCCAGCGCGATCTTCCCCTGCTCCACCAGGGTCAGCACGGCCATCGCGGTGAACGACTTGCTCACCGAGGCCACCCGCATCGGCGTGGCCGCGGTGACCGGACGCCCCTCGGAGTCCTCGCCGTAGCCGGCGGCGTGCACGACCTTGTCGCCGCGGGTCACCACGACGGACAGACCCGGCACGCCGGTGGCCTCCAGCGCCTCGCGCAGGTAGGCGTCCACGGCGGCGGGGGTCGGCTCGACGGGGGCCGAGGCGAGGGCCGGGGCGGGGGTGAGGGTCAGGGCCGCGGCAAGCCCGGCGAGGGCGATCTTCAAGCTCATGCAGGCAAACGTACGGAGAACGCCCCCACCGCCGGATCTGCCGACCGTCCAGCGGCACCCCTGACGAAAGTCAGGTCTCCGCGGGGGACGGCAGCCGCTCCGGCACCGCGTCGTGCACCTGCTGGAAGATCACCGAAGTGCGGAAGCCGACGATCTCCTTGCGCTTGCTGAGCCGGTCGAGCAGGAAGGAGTGGAGGTGGTCGAGATCCTGGACCGCGACGTGCAGCAGGAAGTCGTCGCCGCCGGCCAGCACGAACACGCTCAGCACCTCGGGCAGCTCGGCGGCCGACTGCTTGAAGGCGTTGATCACGGCCCGGCTCAGCGGGCGGACCTGGACCGAGACCATCGCCTGCGTGCTCCGGTTGAGCGCGGCGGGGTCGATGTCGGCGTGGTAGCCGCGGATCACGCCGCGCCGGGTGAGCGCCCTGACCCGTTCCAGGCAGGTCGAGGGGGCGATGCCCAGCCGGCGGGCCAGCTCCCGGTTGGACTGCCGCGCATCCGTTTGGAGGAGGCGGATGATCGCCGAATCAAGTTCATCCATGACGCGATTCTGCTCCTTTCTCCGATCGAACGTTCGGTGGAGCCCGGTTGGGGCCGAACGATCGGGCTACTTTCGCGGACATGACTGAACAGGGCCGGATGGGTGCGGGGCAGGGCGCGGCGTTGCTGGTGGGCGCGGTGCTGGGGCCGGGGATGCTGGTGCTGCCGCAGCTCGCCGCCGCGGCGGCGGGGCCGGCCTCCGTGCTGGCCTGGGCGGGGCTGCTCGCGCTGAGCGTGCCGGTGGCGCTGACGTTCGCGGCGCTCGGCGTCCGGCATCCCGGCGGGGGCGGGGTGGCGAGCTTCGCGGGGCTGGCCTTCGGGCCGCGGGCCGCCGCCGTGGTCGGCTGGTGGTTCTACGGGGCCGTGCCGGTGGGGACCGTGGCGGGCGCGCTCGTGGGCGGCCGGTACGTCGAGGCGTGCCTGGGCGTGGACGGCACCCTGGCGGGCGTGCTGATCCTGGCCGCGGCCTTCGCCGCCAACGCCGCCGGGCTGCGTGCCTCGGGGCGGTTGCAGCTCGTCTCCGTCGGGCTGCTCGTCGTCCTGCTGGCCGTCGCCGTGGTCACCGCCGTCCCGCGGGCCGACCTCGACCGTTTCACCCCCTTCGCGCCGTACGGGCTCGCCGGGGTGGCCGGCGCGGCCGGGGTGCTCATGTTCGCCTTCGTGGGCTGGGAGGCGGCCAGCCACCTGTCGGCCGAGTTCGCCGGTCGGCGCGGGCTGATCAGGGCCACCGCGGTCACCCTCGTCGTGGTCGGCGTGCTGTACCTGGGCGTCGGCATCACCTCGGTCGGCGTGCTCGGCGCGGACATGCCGGGCGTGCCGCTGAGCGCGCTGCTGGAGATCGGCCTCGGGGGAGCGGCGCGGCCGGTGACCGGGGTGCTGGCCGTGCTGCTGACGTTCGGGGCGGTCAACACGTACCTGGCGGGGGCGGCGCGGCTGGGGGTGGCGCTGGCCCGGGACGGGGCCATGCCCGCCTGGCTCGCCGGGGGACGGGGGCCGTACCGGAGCCTCGGGGCGCTGGCTGTGCTGACCGTGCCGGTCGTGGTGTGGGCGGTGGACCTGGACCTGCTGATGCGGGCCACCTCGGCGTGCCTGGCGGCCGTCACGGCGGCGGGCGTGGCGGCGGCGGTGCGGGTGCTGCCCGCCGGACGGCTGCGGGTCACCGCCGTCGTGGCGACCGGCATGTCGGCGGTCGCGCTGGCGTGCTGCGGAGCCTTCCTGGCGGTGCCCGCCGCGCTGGCCGTCGTCGCGCTGGGCGTGCTTAAAGCCCTCAGGCGGGCAGTACTCCCAGCACATGACGGCGCACCGTCGGGAGGGTGCCATGAGTGAGCAGACCACGTACGCGGAGAGCAGGCAGGTCGGCGAGCAGGCCAGGGAGCGCGAATGGACGCTGCCCAGCTTCGCCAAGCAGCTGTTCCTCGGCGATCTCCGGCTGGACCTGGTGCATCCGGCGCCCAGGCTGCCGGCCGAGGCCGCCGAGCGGGGCGAGGAGTTCGTCCACGCGGTGCGGCGCTTCCTGGAGGACCACGTCGACCCGGCCCTCATCGAGCGCACCGCGCAGGTGCCCGACGAGGTGGTCAAGGGCCTGGCCGCTCTCGGGGCGTTCGGCATCACGATCGGCACCGAGTACGGCGGCCTCGGCCTGCCCTACCTGTACTACTGCCGCACCCTCACGCTGGTCGGCTCCTACTGCCCCGCCCTGGCCACGCTGCTGTCGGCGCACCAGTCGATCGGCGTGCCGCAGCCGCTCAAGCAGTTCGGCACCGAGGAGCAGAAGCGGGAGTTCCTGCCCCGGTGCGCGGCCGGCGAGATCTCGGCCTTCCTGCTCACCGAGCCGGACGTGGGCTCCGACCCCGCCCGCCTGTCCACCACCGCCGTGCGCGACGGCGACGACTACGTGCTGGACGGCGTCAAGCTCTGGACGACCAACGGCGTCGTCGCCGACCTGCTGGTGGTCATGGCCAGGACCGGCGAGAAGATCAGCGCGTTCGTGGTCGAGGGGAACAGTCCGGGCATCACGGTCAGGCGTCGCAACAGCTTCATGGGCCTGCGCGGCATCGAGAACGGCGTCACCGAGTTCTCCCAGGTCAGGGTGCCCGCCAAGAACCTGATCGGCAAGGAGGGCCAAGGGCTGCGGATCGCGCTCACCACCCTCAACACCGGCCGCCTGTCCCTCCCGGCGACCTGCGCGGGCAGCGTCAAGTGGGCCGTGAAGATCGCCCGCGAGTGGGGCAACGCCCGCGAGCAGTGGGGGCGCAAGGTGGGCCGCCACGAGGCCGTGGCGACCAAGATCGCCTTCATCGCGGCCACCGCGTACGCGCTGGAGGCCGTCAGCGAGCTCACCGCCCGCCTGGCCGACGACCGGCGCAACGACATCAGGATCGAGGCCGCCCTCGCCAAGCTGTACGCCACCGAGCTGTCGTACCGGGCGCTGGACGAACTGGTCCAGATCAGGGGCGGCCGCGGTTACGAGACCGCCGAGTCGCTGGCCGCCCGCGGCGAGCGCGGCGTGCCCGCCGAGCAGATGCTGCGCGACGCCCGCATCAACCGCATCTTCGAGGGCTCCTCCGAGATCATGCACCTGATGATCACCCGCGAGGCCGTGGACGCGCACCTGACCGCGGCCGGCGAGCTGATCAACCCCGAGGCGTCCCCCCAGGAACGCGCCCGCGCGCTCGGCCGGGCGAGCCGCTTCTACGCCGGATGGCTGCCGACCCTGGTGGCCGGCTCGGGCAACCTGCCCACGGGCTACACCGCCTTCGGCCCGCTGGCCCAGCACCTGCGGTTCGTGGAGCGGACCAGCAGGAAGCTGGCCCGGTCCACCTTCTACGGCATGTCCCGGTGGCAGGGGAGGCTGGAGCACAAGCAGTCCTTCCTCGGGCGGATCGTCGACATCGGGGCCGAGCTGTTCGCCATGACGGCCGTCTGCCTGAAGGCCGAGGAGGACGCCGACGACCTCGGGCGCAGGCCGTACGAGCTGGCCGACACCTTCTGCCGCCAGGCCCGGCGCCGCGTCCGCACGCTGTTCGACGAGCTCTGGGACAACAGCGACGAGCAGGACGTGCGCCTGGCCCGGTACGTGCTCGACGGGCGCTACGAGTTCCTGGAGGAGGGCATTCTCGACCCGTCCATCGAGGGCCCGTGGATCGGGACGCCGGACGGCGGCGAGAACGTGCGGAGAAAGATCCTGTGACGCCCGGTCTAGACCGGTTGTGAGCTTTTTCTGCTCTGAGTGTTTTCAAACCGATACCAGCCGGTATAGACCGGCTGCTGAACACAGGCTTACTCTGGCGCAAACGCGTTGAGCTGTGGCTCTCGCACCCCTCATCCCTTTGGACGGGGTCAGGTGGCTGGTACGGACCAGCGACCCGTCCGACGAGAAGGCGGTATCACCAGTGAACATGAAGCTTGTGGGCGGCGCCGCTCTCGGCCTTGCCACGATGCTGGTCCTGTCCAGCTGCGGCTCCGACGGCGGTTCGGGTGGCGGCGGTAACAACACCCAGGCCTCGGGCGGCGGCCAGGTCACCCTCAAGATGGTCGCCGCCGACTACGGCGACGGCCCCGGCAAGCCGAACTCGGGCGAGACGTTCTGGAAGGGCGTCGTGGACGAGTTCCAGGCCGCCAACCCCAACATCAAGGTCGACGTCCAGGTCATCAACTGGAACGACATCGACAAGCAGGTCGCCACCATGGTCCAGAACGGCCAGGTGCCCGACATCCTGCAGACCGGCGACTACTCCGGCTTCGTCAAGGACGGCCTGCTCTACAAGGTCGACGAGGTCCTGTCCCCGAACGTCTCCGGCGACATGCTGCAGAAGTTCGCCGACTTCGGCAAGGTGGACGGCACCGGCTACGGCATCCCGTTCGTCTCCTCCGCCCGCGCGCTGTTCTACAACAAGGACCTGTTCACCAAGGCCGGCATCGCCGAGCCGCCCAAGACCTGGGACGAGCTCAAGGCCGCCGCCGAGAAGCTGAAGAAGGCCGGCGTGAGCCAGCCGTTCGGCCTCCCGCTGGGCCAGGAGGAGGCCCAGGGCGAGTCGTTCCTGTGGATGCTGGGCAACGGCGGCGGCTACAAGGACGCCTCCGGCAAGTGGGCCATCAACTCCCCGCAGAACGTCGAGACCTTCACCTACATGAAGGGCCTGGTCGACGCCGGCCTCACCACCCCGAACCCGGGCACCAAGGACCGCAAGACGGTCTGGGAGGACTTCGGCGCGGGCAAGGTCGGCATGGTCAACGGCGGACCCATGTCCATCCCGATCTTCGACGCGGCCGGCCTGAAGAACTACGGCGTCACGGCGATCCCCGGCAAGTCCGGCCCGCTCGACACCACCCTCGGCGTCATGGACTGGATCATGGCGTTCAACAAGAACGGCCACGCCGCCGAGATCAAGAAGTTCTTCGACTTCTTCTACACCGGCAACGCGGCGCAGAAGATCTCCGACACCTACAAGCTGCTGCCCGTCACCAACGGCGGCATCCAGAAGCTGTCGGGCGACGAGAAGCTCAAGCCGTTCCTCGACGCGCTGCCCAACGCCAGCTTCTACCCGTTCCAGGACCCGAAGTGGGCCGAGGTGAACCCGGCGATCAAGCAGACCATCGGCGGCGCCGTCAAGGACGACCCGGCCAAGGTCCTCGGCGAGCTGCAGAAGACCGCCGAAGCCAGCTGATCAAGCGGGGGTCTGTGGAGCCGGCGCGCGGGTCGCGTCCCCGCGCCGGCTCCACCGTCATGGAAGGTTCCTCATGAGAAGGTTGCGCGCCCTCGAACCCCTGGCCTGGATCGGGCCGGCCGTGGTGCTGATCGCGCTGGTCGTCCTCTGGCCCGTGATCGAGATGATCCGGTCGTCGTTCCTCAAGATCAGCCGGTTCGGAGTGGTCCAGGGCAACAACTTCCCGGACAACTACACGAAGCTGTTCGGCGAGAAGGACTTCGCCGACATCATGATCCGCAGCGTGATCTGGGTGGTCGCGGTCGTCGCGCTCACCGTGCTGATCTCGCTCGCCCTGGCCCAGCTGTTCAACCAGCGCTTCCCCGGTCGCAAGATCGCCCGCTGGGCGCTCATCGCGCCCTGGGCGGCCTCGGTGCTGATGACGGCGATCATCTTCAAGTGGATGCTCGACCCCGAGGTCGGCGTGATCAACCAGATCAGGGTCAAGCTGGGGCTCATCGACGCGATGGGCGGCGCCTCCGCCGACCAGCTCGGCGACGCCTCCAGCGCGATGCCGTGGCTGGTGTTCGTGGCGGTCTTCGTCTCGGTGCCGTTCACGACGTACGCGCTGCTGGCCGGGCTCGCGACCATCCCCGCCGACGTCTACGAGGCGGCCAAGATGGACGGCGCCACCAAGCTCCGGACGTACTGGTCGATCACGCTGCCGCTGCTGCGCCCCGCGCTCACCGTCGCCGCGCTGATCAACGTGATGAACGTCTTTAACAGCTTCCCGATCATCTGGGCGATGACCCACGGCCAGCCGGGCTACTCGACGGCCACCTCGACCATCCTCATGTTCATCCTCAAGGGCTCGAACATCGGCGAGTCGGCCGCGATGTCCGTGGTGAACTTCGGCATGGTCATCGTGCTGACCGCGATCTTCCTGAAGGTGTCGCGCTGGAACAAGGAGGTGGCGTGATGGCCGTGCAGACCATGCCCAAGGCCGGTACGCGCCACCAGCCCGGCCACCGCGGACGGGCCCAGCGCCGCATGCCCAGGCTCAAGACCGTGATCGTGGCGGGCGCGGCCTACCTCGTCGCGTTCGTCTTCCTGTTCCCGTACCTCGTCATGCTGCTGACCTCGCTGCGGTCGCAGGACTCGCTGCGCGAGGTGACGTTCTGGCCCGACGAGTGGGTGTGGTCGAACCTCGCCAACTTCTGGACCAGCGGCCTGGCCGGGAACCTGTGGGTGACGCTCAAGGTCGCCGGCGGCTCGACGATCCTGGTGCTGCTCGTGGCGCTGCCGGCCGCGTACTACTCGGCCCGGCACAAGTTCCGGGGACGCACGGCGTTCCTGATCCTGGTGCTCATCACCCAGATGTTCCAGCCCACGGCCATGCTCGTCGGCATCTACCGCGAGTTCTACCAGTTCGGCCTGGTGGACTCGATCTGGTCGCTGATCCTGGTCAACGGCGGGTTCAACCTGGCGTTCGCGGTGTGGATCCTGAACGCCTACTTCGCCTCGATCCCGCGCGAGCTGGAGGAGGCCGCCTTCATCGACGGCAACGGCCGCTTCGGCGCGCTGTTCCGGATCACGCTGCCGCTGGCCATGCCGGGCGTGATCACCGCGCTGATCTTCACGTTCATCGCGGCGTGGAACGAGTTCGTGGTCGCCCTGACCCTGACCACGACCCCGGCCAACCAGCCGCTGACGGTCGCGCTCAACTCGTTCATCGGCCAGTACCAGGTGGACTGGCAGAACCTCTTCGCGGGCTCGGTGATCGCCACCATCCCGGTGATCATCCTGTTCGCGCTGATCGAGCGGAAGGTCGTCGGCGGACTGACCGCCGGCTCGATCAAGTAGAAAACGTCCGGCCGCCACCAACCCACCGGGTGGCGGCCGGGCTCACTTCTGAGGGCTCACTTCTGCGGGACGCGGGCCACGCAGAACACCGTCTGGCCGAACGGCGGGGTGATGAACCGCTCGATCAGCCGCGTGGCCGGGACCACCGTGCGGTCGTAGATCTTGACCAGCCGCGGGTCGGGGTAGCCCACGCCGCCCCGCCGGACCGCCGCCCACCAGGCGATGCCGCCCAGGAAGTTGATCGGCTTGAGCACGTCGATGTCGAGCCCCGCCTTGGCCACCGTGGCGCGCAGGGTCTTCGGCGTGTAGCGCTGGACGTGCCCGACCTTGCGGTCGAAGTCCCCATAAAGCTGCATGTAGCCGGGCACCCAGATGATGATCCGGCCGCCGGGCAGCGTGACGCGGGCCAGCGAGCGCAGCGCCTCGGCGTCGTCCTCGATGTGCTCCAGCACGTTCATCATGACGACGGTGTCGACCTTGTCCTTCAGCGGGATCTCGGTCGGCAGGCCGAACTGCAGCACGTCGATGTCGTCGCGGCCCTCGAAGCGCTTCTCCAGCTGCTCGACGCAGTAGGGGTCGAAGTCGCTGACGACCAGGCGGTCGAGCCGCGGCAGGAACTGCTCGGCGAAGTGGCCCAGCCCGGAGCCGATCTCCAGCATCGAACGGCCGACGTGCGGGGCGACCATGTCGAACTCGTACTGCCGATAGTTCTTGGCCTCGTCCCCACCCAGGTGGTTCTCCAGGGCCTCGTCACCGGCCGCCGGTTGCACTACACGGTCATACCCAGAAGACATAGTCCCGTTCCTTTGAGGGGCAGACGGATTGCACGAGTCTAATGCCCCCGAGGATGACCTGATGCGTGAAACACCCTTCCCCGGGCGCGGGCGGATGCGATGGAATCTGACACGCCATGGACGACGACGAGGCGATCGCCCGCTCGCTCGACGGTGACCTGGGGGCCTACGAGGCCCTGGTCGCCAGGTACAGCGCGCTCGCCCATCGCACCGCCGCCATGCTCGGCGCGGGCGACGAGGCCGAGGACGTCGTGCAGGAGGCGTTCGTCAAGGCTTTCCGCCATCTGCCCACGTTCCGGCGGGACGCGCCCTTCCGTCCCTGGTTGCTGCGGATCGTGGCCAACGAGACGCACAACCTGACCCGGGCCCGCGGGCGCCGCTCCGACCTCGCCGTACGGCTCACCGCCGCCGACCCCGCCGGTGCGGTGGCCCCCGACGACCCGGCGGGCGCGGCCGTCGCCACCGACCGGCGGGCCCGGCTGCTGGCGGCCGTACGCGGCCTGCCCGAACGGGAACGCCAGGCGGTCGTGTGCCGGTACTTCCTGCAACTGTCGGAGGCGGAGACGGCCCAGGTGCTCGGCTGGCCGGTCGGTACCGTCAAGTCCAGCACCCATCGGGGGCTGGCCCGGCTGAGGGAGGAGGTGGGCGGTGAGCTCGCATGACCCCTTCGACGACCTGGAAGCCGAACTGACCGCCCTCGGCCCCCTCCTCGACACCCCGTCCCCGCCCCCGGCCGACGTGGCCGCCGCCGTGCGCGCCCGCCTGGAGCTCCCGCCCGAGAAGCACGCGCGGCGGAGCGCCCGTCCGGAGCGCCCGCCCAAGAGGCACGGGCGGCGGCGGGCTCGGTGGCGGATCGTGGCGGCCGTCGTGCTGGCCGTCGTCGCCGTCACGGCCGCCACCCCCCAGGGCCGTGCCGCCGTGGCCCGGATCCTCCGCCTCGCCGGCGTCGAACTCCAGCTCGGCGACACGCCGCCCCCGCCGGTACGGACCACCGCGAACCTCCCCGGCGAGCACCCGGTGGCCCCGGACGACCTGCCCGGACTGGTGAGGTTCCAGGTCAGAACCCCGGCCGAGCTCGGGCCGCCCGCCCGCGCCACCGTCGCCGACCAGGGCCGGCTCGTGTCGATGTTCTGGCCGGACGGCGTCCGGCTCGACCAGTTCCAGGGCGGTGTGGACCCGTTCTTCTTCAAGAAGCTCGGCCCGCCCTGGCCCGACTACGTCGAGCTGGCCGGGACCACGGCCTGGTGGATCCCCGGCGAGCACCCGCTCGGCTACATTCGCCGCCAGGACGGCACCGAGATCCCCCTGCGCCAGGCCGCCCCCACCCTCGTCTGGCAGCGGGACGCGCTCACCTACCGCCTGGAGGGCGCCGGCGCCAAGGAACGGGCGGTGCGGATCGCCGAGTCACTCCGGTGAGCCGGTCAGCCAGTCGTCCACGCCCTGGAGCAGCTCCTTGCGCACGGTCTCCGGCGCGGTCGAGGACCGGATCGACTGCCGGGCCAGCTCGGCGATCTCGGCGTCGGAGAACTCGTAGACCTCCCTGGCCAGCTCGTACTGGCGCAGCAGCCGGGTGCCGAACAGCAGCGGGTCGTCGGCGCCCAGCGCGATCGGCACCCCGGCGTCGAACAGCCGCCGCAGCGGCACGTCCGCCGCCCGCTCGGCCACGCCCAGCCCCACATTGGACGTCGGGCACACCTCGCAGCAGATCTGCCGGTCGGCCAGCCGCTGCATCAGCCACGGGTCCTCGGCCGCCCGCACGCCGTGCCCGACCCGGTCGGCGCCCAGGTCGTCGATGCACTGGCTCACGCTGCGCGGCCCGAGCAGCTCGCCGCCGTGCGGCACGGCCAGCAGCCCGCCGCGCTTGGCGATGCGGAAGGCCCGCTCGAAGTCGCGCGCCGCGCCGCGCCGCTCGTCGTTGGACAGGCCGAAGCCCACCACGCCCCGGTCGGCGTACTGGGTGGCGAGCCTGGCCAGGGTGTTCGCGTCGAGCGGATGCCGGGTCCTGTTGGCCGCCACGATCACCGGCATGTGCACCCCGGCGTGCTCGGCGGCCTGCCGCGCCGCGTCGAGCATCAGCTCCAGCGTGGCCGTGAGCCCGCCGAACCGCGCGGCGAACCCGGACGGGTCCACCTGGATCTCCAGCCACCGGGAACCGGCCGCCGCCTCGTCCTCGGCCGTCTCGCGCAGCAGCCGGTAGACGTGCTCGGGACGGCTCAGCACGGACCTGGCGATGTCGTACAGCCGCTGGAACCTGAACCAGCCGCGCTCGTCGGTGGCCCGCAGCCGCGGCGGCCAGTCCTGCTCCAGCGCGTCGGGCAGGTGCAGCCCCTGCTCCCTGGCCAGCTCGATCAGCGTCGAGTGCCGCATGGAGCCGGTGAAGTGCAGGTGGAGATGGGCTTTGGGCAGCGTGTGCAGGGGCCGGTGCATTTCCATATTTTGCCACTGGCCTCAGGTGCGGGTTCGCATGTCGCCCAAGGCTGCCGGCCCGGCATCGGCACGGTAGAGATCGCCCGGATCGGGGGATCAACCGTCCATGATCCCTGAGAGTGCGGGCGTCGCGGGGCAGGGCCGGCGCGCGCTGCTCGCCGGCCTGGCGTTCGCGGTGACCGCTCTCGCCATCTACGCCCTGTTCCACTCGGGTTTCGGCCGTCCGCACCCGCCTTCGGGGGGCTCGTCGTACGTGCCGCCGCCGCCGCTGAAGGCGCCGTCCGGCTCCGGCGCGGCGGCGGCGCGGCCCGAGCCGCCGCTCGCGGTCGTCTCCGACGACCTCTGGCTCACCTACCTGCCCCGCGGCCTGCGCCGCAGCGGCGGCGGCCCGATCGCCCCCGACGGCGTCCGGGCCAGGTACGGCACCGCGAAGCGCTACGTGGAGGCCCAGGTCGAGCACGGCACGGTGGCCGCCGACTGGGACGCCTACCGCGCGCACGCCGGCGTGCTGGACCCCCGCGAGACCACGATCAGGGGCCGGCCCGCGGTCGTCGGCGCGCATCCGCGCGGCGGCAGGGTGATCGCCTGGCTGGAACGCCCCGGCACGGGCGCCTGGATCCGGGTGAGCGACTCCCTCGGCGACGAGCTGCTGCCTATTGCCGCCTCGGCCCGCGCTCCTGTAGGAGACTAGGAGCCTTTTCCCTGGTTGATCCCACGAGTCATGGGGGGACGATGCGGCGCCCGGCAGCGGTGTTCATCACGTTCGCGCTGGCCGCGGGCACGGGCGGGTGCGGCGGCGACACGCCGCGACCGCCCAGCGCCACCCCTCCGCCGCCGTCGGCGAGCGAGCCGGCGACCGGGAAGCCCGTCACGCTGGCCTGCGGATCGACCAGGCTGGAGATCCCCGGCGCGCCACCGCCCCTGGCCCGCGCCGGCACCTTCGGCCGCCTGGGCGCGCTCGCCAGGCGGCTCACGGTCAAGGGCGTGACCTGGCGCGACGACGAGGACGAGCAACTGCGGGTGGGCGTGGTGTGCGGCGTGCGGACGGCCGAGCAGTTCGCCACGCTGGTGGCCCGCTCGACCCTGACCGCCTACCGCGGCAAACCCGCGCTGCGCTGGACGAGCCGCGACGGCCTGCGCAACTTCATGTGGCTGGAGAGCCCCGGCACGGCCGTCTACCTCGCCGCCACGCCCGGCATGACCGCCCAGCTCCGCCAGACCGCCGCCGCCGTCAGGCCCGCCGCCTCCTGAGCTCCTGAAGCGGCGATGGCGCCCCGCGGCGGCCATGGAAGGCCGGCAGGGCGCCTCGTGAGCCGCTCAGCGGGCCTCGGACAGCAGCTTGGCCATCCGGCTGACGCCCTCGACCAGATCGTCGTCACCGAGGGCGTAGGACAGCCGGAAGTAGCCGGGGGTGCCGAACGCCTCGCCCGGCACGACCGCGACCTCGGCCTCCTCCAGGATCAGCTCGGCCAGCTCCGCCGACGACCCGGGCCGCCGGCCGCGCAGCTCCTTGCCCAGCAGCTCCTTGACCGACGGGTACGCGTAGAACGCCCCCTTCGGCTCCGGGCAGAACACGCCCGGGATCTCGTTGAGCATCCGCACCATGGTCTGGCGCCGCCGGTCGAAGGCCGACCGCATCTCGGCCACGGCCGACAGGTCGCCGGAGACCGCGGCCAGCGCGGCCCTCTGCGACACGTTGGCCACGTTGGAGGTGGCGTGCGACTGCAGGTTGGCGGCGGCCTTGACCACGTCGGCCGGGCCGATCAGCCAGCCCACCCGCCAGCCGGTCATCGCGTACGTCTTGGCCACGCCGTTGAGGATCACGACCCGGTCGCCCAGCTCGGGCACGGCCGTGGCGATGCTGGTGAACTCGGCGCCGCCGTAGACCAGGTGCTCGTAGATCTCGTCGGTGACCACCCACAGCCCGTGCTCGGCCGCCCACCGGCCGATCGCCACGGTCTCCTCGCGCGAGTAGACCGCGCCCGTCGGGTTGGACGGCGAGACGAACAGCAGCACCTTCGTGCGCTCGGTGCGGGCCGCTTCGAGCTGCTCGACGCTCGCCAGGTAGCCCGTGGACTCGTCGGTCACCACGTCGACCTGCACGCCCCCGGCCAGCTTGATCGCCTCGGGGTAGGTCGTCCAGTAGGGGGCGACGACGATGACCTCGTCGCCCGGGTCGAGCAGCGTGGCGAACGCCTCGTAGACGGCCTGCTTGCCGCCGTTGGTGACCAGCACCTGGGACGGCTCGACGGAGTAGCCGGAGTCGCGCCGCGTCTTGTCGGCGATGGCCTGCTTGAGCTCGGGAAGGCCGCCCGCCGGCGTGTACTTGTGGTTGCGCGGGTCGCGGGCCGCCTCGACCGCCGCCTCGACGATGTAGCCGGGCGTCGGGAAGTCGGGCTCGCCGGCGCCGAAGCCGATGACCGGGCGGCCGGCGGCCTTCATCGCCTTCGCCTTGGCGTCCACCGCGAGCGTGGCGGACTCGGAAATCGCGGAGATTCTTGCGGAGATACGGGGTCGCGTGGACATGCCTCCCATGCTCCCACGCGGGCGTGACCTGGGCGATCAGGTTTGGGTTCGACGTACCGGGCAATCCCCCGTATGCTTTCGCCTGGTCCTTCCGCCGCATGTCGGCGAGCGGTTCGGTCCAGGCAGTGAGTCAATCAGGGTAGTGTGGTTGACGACATAGGGCACTGGCGCAATTGGTAGCGCACCGGTCTCCAAAACCGGCGGTTGGGGGTTCGAGTCCCTCGTGCCCTGCGAGTGCGGTCCGCGCAATAATGGCGTGTAAGCGCGCCGCAAAACTGCGTTGGATACGACAGATTCAGGTGAGGACTGTGGCGATCGACACGCGCGGCGAGACCGCAGGCAAGCCCAGTGGCGAGAAGAAGACACGCACTTCACCTGCCCTTTTCTACCGGCAGGTCGTCAACGAGCTCCGCAAGGTCATCTGGCCGACACGCAAGGATCTCATCACCTACACCACGGTCGTTCTGGTATTCGTTCTGATCATGGTGGCGATCGTTTATGGGCTCGACGCCGCTCTGGGCTGGGCCGTCCTCCGCGTCTTCGGCGGGGAGTGATCCCGCCTAGCTCGACACCGTGTGGTGTCGGCTGACGGCGACACCATTCGATTCGAGGAAATGAGGAAAGGTCACGTGTCCGAGTCTTCTGTTCCGGCCGAGGAACCCCGCGACGAGCGGGGCGACGACGAGCTGGGAGAGGCCACCGACGAATGGGGCGACGAGCTGGGTGAGGCTCGCGACGAAGGCGTCGAGGCGGCTCTCCAGGAGGCCGACGAGACCGACGAGGTCGAGGAGTCGGAGGAGGCCCCCGCCGACGCGGAGGCCGAGATCCTGCCCGACGTCGACCCGGTCGAGGAGTTCAAGAGCTCCCTGCGCGGGCTCCCCGGCGAGTGGTACGTGATCCACTCCTACGCCGGCTACGAGAACCGCGTGAAGTCCAACATCGAGAGCCGCAACGTGTCGCTCAACATGGAGGACTACATCTACCAGGTCGAGGTGCCCACGCACACCGTCCAGGAGTTCAAGAGCGGCAAGAAGGTCCCGGTCAAGGAGCGCGTGCTGCCCGGCTACGTCCTGGTGCGCATGGAGCTGACCGACGAGTCCTGGGCCGCCGTGCGCAACACGCCCGGCGTGACCGGTTTCGTCGGCCTGTCCAACAAGCCGAGCCCGCTCAGCCTCGACGAGGTCGCCAAGCTGCTGGCGCCCGAGCCGACCGAGGAGAGCAAGAAGGCCACCGCCAAGGCGGCCAGCGGCCCCACGGTCGAGTTCGAGATCGGCGAGTCCGTCACGGTCATGGACGGCCCCTTCGCCACCCTGCCCGCCTCGGTCAGCGAGATCAGCCCCGAGTCGCAGAAGCTCAAGGTGCTCGTCTCGATCTTCGGTCGTGAGACCCCGGTCGAGCTCTCGTTCAACCAGGTCTCGAAGATCTAAGACGATCACCTACACTTAGACGTTCGGTCGGCCGCCTTTCGCGAAGGGTGGCCTTCCGACATGTCCGGGCGCATCCGCGTCCGGACGGCATCACGATCAGGACCCGGAGAAGGACTCATGCCTCCGAAGAAGAAGATCGCGGCGCTCGTCAAGGTCCAGCTCCCCGCTGGCCAGGCCACGCCCGCTCCGCCGGTCGGTACCGCCCTCGGTCCCCACGGCGTCAACATCATGGACTTCGTCAAGCAGTACAACGCTGCCACGGAGTCCCAGCGGGGCAACATCATCCCCGTTGAGATCACCATTTTCGAGGACCGCAGCTTCACCTTCATCACGAAGACGCCCCCGGCGCCTGAGCTGATCAAGAAGGCCCTGGGTCTCGACAAGGGCAGCGCCGTCCCCCACAAGGACAAGGTCGGCCGGCTGACGCGCGAGCAGCTGCGCAGCATCGCCGAGACCAAGATGCCCGACCTCAACGCCAACGACGTCGAGGCTGCAGAGAAGATCATCGCCGGCACCGCCCGGTCGATGGGCATCACGATCGCCGACTAAGACCTTTCCCAGATCCGTGGGAGGGCCGGGTCCCGGCCCGCGTACCACAAGGAGACAGACATGAAGCGCAGCAAGGCGCACAAGGACGCGGCGGCCAAGGTCGACCGCGACAAGCTCTACACGCCCGCCGACGCCGCGAAGCTGGCCAAGGAGACGTCGACCACCAAGTTCGACGCCACCGTGGAAGTGGCGCTGCGGCTGGGTGTCGACCCTCGCAAGGCCGACCAGATCGTGCGCGGCACGGTCAACCTCCCGCACGGCACCGGTAAGACCGCCCGGGTCCTGGTCTTCGCGACCGGTGACCGTGCCGAGGCAGCCCGCGAGGCGGGCGCCGACATCGTCGGCGCCGACGAGCTGATCGACGAGATCGCCAAGGGCAACCGGCTCAACGAGTTCGACGCCGTGGTCGCCACGCCCGACCTCATGGGCAAGGTCGGCCGTCTGGGCCGCGTGCTCGGCCCGCGCGGTCTCATGCCCAACCCCAAGACCGGCACCGTGACGCCCGACGTCGCCAAGGCCGTGACGGAGATCAAGGGCGGCAAGATCGAGTTCCGCACCGACCGGCAGGCCAACCTGCACTTCATCATCGGCAAGACGTCGTTCCCCGAGCGTCAGCTCATCGAGAACTACGCCGCCGCCCTTGACGAGGTGCTGCGTCTCAAGCCGTCGGCGGCCAAGGGGCGTTACCTGAAGAAGGTCACCTTCTCCACCACCATGGGCCCCGGCGTCCCCGTCGACCCCAACCTCACCCGTGGCCTGACCGCCGAGCTCGACGCGTAACGGCCGCACGTTCTTCGAAAGGCCCCCGCCTGTCCCAGGCGGGGGCCTTTCGGCTTGTCCGGGCGCCGCCGGGCACCTCCGGGCGCCGGGACGGACCCGTCTGGCCGGGGTTCTCCGGCGCGGATGATCTCTCCAGGTGAGCGGGGTTGTGCAGAAATCGTGCACAGCGTGTGGGGGAGAACCCTGGGTTTTCCCCGAATTATGCGGGGAAGTCGCCACGATGGGACAAGCCAACCGTAGGGTCAAAACATGCTGAAGCGCAGGATAAGTCTCGCCACCGCCGTGGCCGGAGCTGCTCTCATCGCGGCCTCGGTCGCCGGGTGCGGTACGAACGTGCAGCCCATCCAGGTCAACCTGGCCGCCTCAGAGGTGCTCGCGCAGGCCGCGCAGAAGACCGCAGAGGTCACCAGCTACACGGTGGACGCCGTCGCGAACGTGACGCACCCCCAAGAAGGCAACGGCAAGGTGCAGGGACGCATGCTCTACCAGAGCAAGCCCCAGCTCGCCGTCGACCTGACCCTCGACACCGTCGACATGGGCGGCCGGAACCTGCCGGGCGGCGTGCGCGCCGTCCTCCAGGGTGACACCGTCTATGTGAAGGTCGAGGCGCTCAAGCAGCTCGTCGGCGCCACCAAGCCGTGGATCAAGGTCGCGCTCAACGAAGTGGGCGACCAGAACCAGGTCAACCAGTACCTCAGCCAGATCCAGCAGTTCGACCTCGCCAACGTGACCAAGCTGGTCACCGTGTCCAAGGACGTGAAGCAGGTCGGCACCGAGAGCGTCAACGGCGCGGACACCACCCACTACAGCGGCACGTTCCCCGTGGACGCCGCCGTCGGCCAGCTGCCCGCCGACAAGCAGCAGCAGGCCAGGACGAACCTCGCCGAGCTCAAGGACGTCAAGTTCGACATCTGGGTGGCCGGCGACGGCCTGCCCCGCAAGCTCACCCTGAACGGCTCCAAGGAGGGCGCGACGCTGGACGCCACCCTGCTGTTCAAGGGCTTCAACGAGCCCGTGAAGGTCGAGGCCCCGCCCGCGGACCAGGTCGGTGAGCTGCCGAAGACGACCGTCAACTGAGAACCGATTTGGAAACTCGGCGACCAGCACGTACTCTGGTCGTTGCCGAAGACCGCCGGTCGTCGTCAGGTGCATCAGTCCTGGCGACCGAAGGATCCACGTTCTGTGGACGGCCCGCGCAGGTGTGATGCGAGTTTCCCATATGGTGCAGTTCCATATGTGAGCCCCGTGCGCCCCTGCGCCCGGGGCTGTTCTCATTTCCAGGGGCCTTCGCCGGCGGCACACCTGGAAGGAGGCCCATGGCGAGGGCGGATAAGGCGACAGCCGTTGCCGAGCTCAAGAGCGAGTTCGAAGGCAGCAGCGCCGCCGTTCTGACCGAGTACCGCGGTCTCACCGTCGCTCAGCTCAAGCAGCTGCGCGTTGCTCTTGGTGAGAATGCGAAGTTCGCCGTGGCGAAGAACACCCTGACCAAGATCGCGGCTAACGAGGCCGGTCTGTCGTTCCCCGACGACCTGCTCACGGGCCCGACCGCGATCGCCTTCGTCAACGGCGACGTTGTCGAGGCGGCCAAGGGTCTGCGTGACTTCGCCAAGGCCAATCCCCTTCTGGTGATCAAGGGTGGTGTCCTCGACGGTAAGACGCTCGACGCCACCGAGATCACCAAGCTCGCCGACCTCGAGTCCCGCGAGGTCCTCCTCGCTAAGCTCGCCGGTGCTCTCAAGGCGAAGCAGAGCGCTGCCGCCGCGGTTTTCGCCGCGCTGCCCACGCAGATGGCTCAGCTGGCCGACGCCCTTCGTGCCAAGCGCGAAGAAGCGGGCGAGTAACACGGGGGTTGCCGCAACTTCCGCGGTCCCGTTCCTAGTTTTCTGCAAGTCCTAAACGTAAGGAAAAGCATCATGGCGAAGCTCAGCACCGACGAGCTGCTCGACGCGTTCAAGGAGATGACCCTCCTCGAGCTGTCCGAGTTCGTGAAGCAGTTCGAAGAGGTCTTCGACGTCAAGGCCGCCGCCCCCGTCGCGGTCGCCGCCGCCCCCGCCGCCGCCGGTGGTGGCGAGGCCGCCGCCGTTGAGGAGCAGGACGAGTTCGACGTCATCCTCGAGGCCGCCGGCGACAAGAAGATCCAGGTCATCAAGGAGATCCGCGCCCTCACGTCCCTGGGCCTCAAGGAGGCCAAGGACCTGGTGGACGGCGCTCCCAAGCCGGTCTTCGACGGCAAGGTCAACAAGGAGCAGGCGGAGAAGGCCAAGGCTGCCCTTGAGGGCGCCGGCGCCACCGTGACCGTGAAGTAACTTCCCACTTCACACAGCTCTTCGAAAGAGGCGGACACACCCTGGTGCCGGGTGTGACCGCCTCTTTTCGCATGTAACGGCTCAGGCTGGTCTCATCGCCCGGCCAACGCGCCTGCCCAGCGTGCGGTCACCCGGAGGCGGGCCCGGTTTCCTGGGCCGCCTCGCGGATCTCGGCGATGGCGCCGGCGTCCATGAAGTCCTTGCAGTGGACGATCCGCCCGTCCCTGATCCGCAGTATCAGCAGCCCCGGGACGGTGATGGCCCGCTGGCCCACCTTGACGTGCGCGTTCTGCTCGACGATCACCACCTCGGGATCCTCCGTACGGTGCAACGCGACCCGCTCCACCTCCTGCGGCACGGCGGGGGAGACGCCCCAGGACGCCCGGTACCCCGCCCGCACCGCCTCCCGCCCCTCGTACGGCGGCAGCCCCCCGAACGGGAACTCGTGCCTCCCATCCTCGGCGTACAGGTCTGCCAGCTCGTCGGCCGACTTGTGCAGCATCGCCCCATGGAAGGCGCCGACGATCTCCTCGACGGTCATGACCACGACCTCTCGCATTTCGCTCAACAGGCGTTGACTCAACGAGCGTAGAGCGAATTCGGCCGAACGGTCAACACGGGTAGAGTCGGACCGTGAGCGAGCGAGTGCTTCCCCGTGCCGAACGGCGGCGCAGGACCGAGGGAAGGATCCTCGACGCGGCCAGGGCGCTGTTCGCCGAAGTCGGCTACGAGCGCGCCACCATCAGGGCGGTCGCGAAGTCCGCCGAGGTCGACCCGGCCCTGGTCATGCAGTACTTCGGCAACAAGCAGGAGCTCTTCAGGGCCGCCGTGCGCGCCACGCCCGCCCCCGAGGCCGCCGCCACCCCCGAGGAACTGGTCGAGCACCTGCTCGGCACCCTCGACGTGAAGATGGGCGAGCTGCCCCAGGGCTCACTGGCGATGATGCGTTCGATGCTCACCCACCCCGAGGCGGGCACGGCGGCCCGCGAGGCGCTCGCCCGGCAGGTCGACAGGCTCGCCGCGTCGATCCCCGGCGAGGACGCCCGCCTGCGCGCGGCCCTGATGACCACGATCCTGCTCGGCGTCACCGTTGGCCACCAGCTTCTCGAACTGCCCGAGCTGCGCGACGCCCCGCCGGAGCGCATCGCCCGGCTGCTGCGCCCGAGCCTGCGCGCCCTCACCGGCCCCGACGGCTCATGACGGCGGGCGGGAACGAGTTCCAATTCCTCGGAACGCCGCCACCGCCAGTCCAATCTGGAAGTAAAGTGTGCGGCACGTAATCCCCTGAGTGCTCCCTGTGATCGGGAAGGTGGCCAGTGGGCGTCGAGGTCGTGGTCGAGGGGTTGACCAAGTCGTTCGGTCGGCAGGTCATCTGGGAGGATGTCTCGCTCACGCTGCCCGCGGGTGAGATCTCGGTGCTGCTCGGCCCGTCGGGCACCGGCAAGTCCGTCTTCCTCAAGACGCTGGTCGGCCTGCTGCGTCCCGACCGCGGCCACATCTGGATCGACGGCCACGACCTGGCGAACTGCCCCGAGCGCAAGCTCTACGAGCTGCGCCGGCTGTTCGGCGTGCTGTTCCAGGACGGCGCCCTGTTCGGCTCGCTCGGCCTCTACGACAACATCGCCTTCCCGCTGCGCGAGCACACTCAGAAGACCGAGGCCGAGATCCGCCGGATCGTGATGGACAAGATCGACCTGGTCGGGCTGGCCGGCGCCGAGGGCAAGCTGCCCGGCGAGATCTCCGGCGGCATGCGCAAACGCGCCGGCCTGGCCAGGGCGCTGGTGCTCGACCCCGAGATCATCCTGTTCGACGAGCCCGACTCCGGCCTCGACCCGGTCCGCACCGCCTACCTCAACCAGACGATCGTCGACCTCAACGCCGACATCGAGGCCACGTTCCTGATCGTCACCCACGACATCAACACCGCCCGCACGGTCCCCGACAACATCGGCCTGCTGTTCCGCCGCGAGCTGGTCATGTTCGGGCCGCGCGAGATGCTGCTGTCCAGCGACGAGCCGGTGGTGCGGCAGTTCCTCAACGCCCGAAGGCACGGCCCGATCGGCATGTCGGAGGAGAAGGACGTCTCCGAACTGGAGGCCGAGGCCCGGATGGGCGACGACCCCGGCGGGCTGCCGCCGATCCCGCCGCAGCTCATGCCGAGCGGCAACGTGCTGCGCCGTTCGCAGCGGCCGCCCGGCCGGTGGCTGGCGGCCCACGGCGTGATCCCGCCACAGGGCTCGTTCGTGGACGAACGCGGCCGCAACTGGCTGGAGGAGTACCCCCGGCTGATCGACGCCCACGCCGACGGCGTCGCCTAGATCATGAATCCGACCCGGAAGTGCCTCCTCGCGGCCCATGTGAGTCACCGTACGCATTCGGCGGGAAGCGCATGGTGACGGCGGAGGTCGGGCGGTTCGTCGCCATGTCGCTCGACACCGCCAGGGCCGCCGCGCGACGGCCGTTCCAGGTGCGCGAGCTCGTCCGGCAGGCGTGGTTCATCGTCAGCGTGAGCGCCCTGCCCACCGCCCTGGTCGCCATCCCCTTCGGAGCCGTGCTCGCGATGCAGACCGGCAACCTCATCCGCCAGTTCGGCGCCCAGTCCTTCACCGGGGCCACCGCCGTGCTCGGCATCGTCCGCGAGGCGGGCCCGGTGGTGACCGCGCTGATGATCGCGGGCGCGGCCGGCAGCGCGATCTGCGCCGACCTCGGCGCCCGCCGGATCAGGGACGAGATCGACGCCATGGAGGTGCTCGCGGTCGACCCGCTGCACCGGCTCGTCGTGCCCAGGATCGCCGCCTGCGCGCTGGTCGCGCCGCTGCTCAACGGCCTGGTCGTCACGGTCGGGCTGGTCGCCGGCTACCTGTTCAACGTGGTCGTCCAGGGCGGTTCGCCCGGTGCGTACCTGCAGTCGTTCAACGCCCTGGCCGAGGTCTCCGACCTGTGGGTGTCGGAGGGCAAGGCGGTGGTCTTCGGCGTCACGACGGGGCTCGTGGCCGCGTACAAGGGGCTGGGCGCGGCGGGCGGGCCGAAGGGCGTCGGGGAGGCGGTCAACCAGGCCGTGGTGTTCGCCGCCCTGCTGCTGTTCGCCGAGAACTTCCTGATCAGCGCGGTCTACAACGAGCTGGTGCGGTCATGAGGGCGCTCGACCGGCAGGGCGAGTTCTACGCCAGGGCGATCAGGGCCCTGCCGGCCGGCGCGCGCTACCGGCGCGAGGTGCTCAGGCTGCTGGCCGAGGTCGCGCTGGGCAGCGGCGGCCTGGCGGTGATCGGCGGCACGATGACGATCGTCGCCTTCATGACCTTCTTCACCGGCACCGAGGTCGGCCTGCAGGGCTACACCGGCCTCGACCGCATCGGCGGCTCGGCCTTCACCGGCTTCCTGTCCAGCTACGTCAACACCCGCGAGATCGCTCCGCTGGTGGCCGCCATCGGCCTGTCGGCCACCGTGGGCTGCGGGTTCACCGCCCAGCTCGGCGCGATGCGGGTCGGCGAGGAGGTCGACGCGCTGGAGGTCATGGCGGTCCCGCCGGTGCCGTTCCTGGTCACCACGCGGCTGATCGCCGGCTTCGCCGCCGTCATGCCCCTGTACGTGCTCGGCCTGCTCGCCTCCTACGTCGCCACCCGCCTGATCGTGACCGTGCTGCACGACCAGTCCACGGGCACCTACGACCACTACTTCGAGCTGTTCCTGTCGCCCTACGACGTGTTGTGGTCCTTCGGCAAGGCGATGGTCTTCGCCGTCCTGGTGATCCTCATCCACTGCTACCACGGCTTCCACGCCACCGGCGGGCCGGCCGGGGTCGGGGTGGCGGTCGGGCGGGCCGTGCGCGCGGTGCTGGTGACGGTCAACGTCGCCAACCTCCTGCTCGGCCTGGCCATCTGGGGCACGACCACGACGGTGAGGCTGGCCGGATGAGACACGGCGTCGCGCTCCTGGCGATCATCGCCGCCTTCACGGCCCTGACGCTGGCCGTCTACACGAAGGCGTTCTCCACCGCCCGGCACGTCACGCTGCTGCTGCCCGCAGCCGGGCTGCAACTCGACCGCCGGGCCGACGTCAAGGTCAACGGGGTCGTGGTCGGCGAGGTGGCCGACCTCGCGCCCGCCGACCACGGCGCCCGCCTCACCCTGGCCCTCGACCACGACGTCGACCGCGGCTCCACCGCCGAGCTGCGCGCCAAGACCCTGTTCGGCGAGAAGTACGTCGCCCTGATCCCGCCCAGCTCGCCGCGCGGCCCATTGCGCGACGGCGACGTGATCAGGTCGTCGGCCGCCGCCGTCGAGATCACCGAGATCCTCGACCGTCTGCTGGCCCACCTGCGCGCCGTCCATCCAGAACGCCTGAACACCGTCCTGAACGCCCTGGCCACCGCCCTCGACGGCCGCGGCGCCCGGCTCGGCACGACCCTGGACAGAACCGACGCCTACCTGCGCCGCCTCCAGCCCCACCTGCCGGCGCTGAAGCGGGACATCGCCAAGCTCGCCGACGTCACAGCCCGCTACGGCCAGGCCGCCCCCGACCTGCTGCGCACCCTCGCCAACAGCGCCGCGATCGGCCGCACCCTCACCGCCGCCCCCCTCGGCCCGGCCACCGCGGCCGTCACCCGGGCCGCCACCGCCACCGACCGCCTGCTGAGCACGGACGAGCCGGGCATCGTCGGCCTGCCGCACGTCGTCCGCCCGGCCCTCGACGTGGCCGCCCACCACGCGCCCGTCATCCCGTGCGTCCTGCGCGGCCTCGACCGCCTCCGGCCACTGCTGGACAACGCCTTCGGCCACGGCAGCGCCAAGGCGGTGCTGGAGATCGTCCGGCCGGCGCACCCGTACGAACCGGGCAAGGACACCCCGCGTTACGCCGACCGCAGGGGCCCGGCCTGCTACGGCCTGCCCGACCACGCGCCCGTGCCCTTCCCGGGGGTGCGCTTCGACGACGGCACGGCCGACCTGGCGAGGCTGATGCTGCGATGAGCACGCTCGGGCCGGCGCTCAAGCTGGCCGTCTTCGCCCTCGTCACCGCCCTGTGCGTGGCCACCCTCGCGATCACGATCTCCGGCGCCCGCTTCACCGCGGCGGTCGTCTACCACGCCCTGTTCACCGACGCCTCGGGGCTGCGCGAGGGCGACGAGGTGCGCATCGCGGGCGTGCGGGTCGGCCGGGTCGAGAGCGTCACGCTGGCGGGCGTCCAGGCCGAGGTCGCCTTCTCCGTACGGCGCACCACCGCGCTGCCCCGCGGGGTCGTGGCCGCCGTCCGCTGGCGCAACCTCGTCGGCGACCGCTACCTGACGCTGTCCACCGGCCCCGGCGGCCCCGGCCTGCTGCCGCCGGGCGCCCGCGTCACCGACACCCGCCCGGCCCTCGACGTCACGGCCCTGTTCAACGGTTTCAGGCCGCTGCTCAACGCCATCCGCCCCCAGGACGTCAACAAGCTGAGCTGGCAGATCGTCCAGGTGCTCCAGGGCGAGGGCGGCACGGTCGAGGCCCTGCTCGGCCACATCGCCTCCCTCACCGGCACGCTCGCCGACCGCGACGCCGTCATCGGCCGCGTGATCACCAACCTCGGCGCGGTGCTCGGCGAGATCGCCGGCCGCGAGCACGACTACGACCGCCTGCTGATCGACCTGCGCGCCCTGATCGGCGGCCTGGCCGGCGACCGCGAGGCCATCGGCGACTCGCTGGCCACCCTCGACCGTCTCACCGCCGTCACCGGCGATCTCGTCCGCAGGGCGCGGCCCGACCTGCGGGCGAGCGTCCGGCACGCCGACGGGCTGCTCAAGGCGCTCAACGCCAGGAGCGCCCTGGTCGAGGACACCCTCGCCCGCGCGCCCGACCGTCTCGGCCGGCTCGTCCGGGCCTCCTCCTACGGGTCCTGGTTCAACTTCTACCTCTGCTCGCTCACGGTCAGGAGCGGCGGCGTGCGCACTCCGAAGATCGTCAACGGGAGCCCGCGATGCCACTGACCCCCTTCAGGAGACGCGACCCCGTGCCGCTGGGCGTCGGCGGCATCGTCGTGGCCGTCGCGCTGGTCGTGGCGGCCCTGGCGGTCGGCGGCCTGCCGCGCGGCAGCACGTACTCGGCCGCGTTCGCCGACTCGGCGGGCCTGCGCGAGCACGACGACGTGATGATCGCCGGGGTCAAGGTCGGGGAGGTCGCCGGCGTCGATCTCGAAGGCGACCACGTCCGCGTCGACCTGCGGGTGGGCGACGACGTCCGGCTCGGCTCGCTGACCAGGGCGGACATCCGGATCAAGACCCTGCTCGGCGCACATTTCGTCATGCTCGTGCCCGAGGGCGGCGGCCGGCTCCAGGGCCAGATCCCGCTGGCGCGCACGAGCGTCCCCTACGAGGTCGCGCCCGCCGTCGCCGACCTGGGCGCGGCCGCGGGACGCGTCGACGAGCGGGCCCTGGCCGCGGCCATGACCGCGCTGTCGCAGACCATGGAGGGCTCCTCGACGGAGATCAGGGCCTCACTCCGGGGGCTCGGCAGGCTCTCGCGTACCGTCGCCGCCCGCGACGCCCGCCTGCACGACCTGGTGAGCCACGCCCGTACCGTCACCGGCCTGCTGGCCCGCCGCAACGCCGACCTGCACGGCCTGGTCACCGACGGCGACCTGCTGCTGCGCGAGGTCTCCGCGCGGCGGGCCGTCGTGCACGGGCTGCTGGTCAACACGGTGGTGCTGGCCGGGCAGATCGACGGGCTGGTCGCCGACAACAGGACCACGTTGCGACCGGCACTCGAACGGCTGCGCTCGTTCGTCGCCGTGCTTCGCCGCCAGGAGGAGAGCCTCGACCGGTCGCTGGCCCTGCTCGGGCCGTTCGCCCGGCAGCTCGCCGACGCGACCGGCAACGGGCGCTGGTTCGACACGATCATCCAGAACCTGGTCCCGCTGCCCGCCTCGATCCGGCCGCCCGACCCCCTGCCGGAAGGACCCGTGCGATGAGAGGCCCGCTCGTCCTGGCGCTGCTGCTCCTCACCCTGGCCGGCTGCGGTTTCGAGGGGGTGGCCTCGCTGCCGCTGCCCGGCGGCGCCGACCTGGGCGCGCGGCCGTACGCGGTGACCATCCGCTTCGCCGACGCGCTCGACCTGGTGCCGCGCTCGCCGTGCAAGGTCGACGACGTCACCGTGGGCGAGGTCACCGGCGTGGAGCTGGGCGGCGACTGGCGGGCCGACGTGGTCTGCGCGGTACGCGGCGACGTCGCCCTGCCCGACCGCACGTCGGCGGCGATCTCGCAGACGAGCCTGCTGGGGGAGAAGTTCGTCAGGCTGCTGCCCGCCGGGCGCGGCCGGCTGAGCGGTCCGATCCCGGTGGCCCGTACGAGCACGACGGCCGAGGTCGAGGAGGTGCTGTCGGCCGCCTCCCTGCTGGTGGACGGCGGCGGCCTCGACCAGCTCGCGACCGTCAACCGCGAGCTGGCCGACGTGCTCGACGGCCGCTCGGCCCGGCTGAAGGACCTGCTGCGCAGGCTCGGCACGTTCGCCGCGGGGCTCGACGGCTCCAAGAAGCAGATCGTCCGGCTGATCGACGCCCTCGACGGCCTCACCGGCACCCTGGCCGCCCAGCGCGCCACGATCAGGGCCACCGCCACCGAGATCGGCCCGGCCGTCACCCTGCTCAAGGACCAGCGCGCCGGCCTGACCGCCATGCTCGCCGCCCTCGACCGGCTCGGCCGCACCGCCACCCGCGTCGTCGAGCGTTCCCAGGCCGACGCCCTCGCCGACCTCGGCCGCCTGCGCGAGCTCCTGCTCAACCTCGACCGGGCGCGCGACAGCGTCGCGTCGGGGCTGGCGACCGCGATCACGTTCCCGTTCCCCGGGTCGGCCTCGTCCATGCTGCGCGGCGACTACGCCAACACCGACCTGACCGTCGACGCCTCGCCCGGCGCCACGCTGCGCAACCTGCTCGGCGGTGCGCGATGACCGTCAGGCTGGTGGCGTTCGCGCTGATCGGGGTGGTGGCGGTGGCGTACACGCTGGTCAGGTACGCCCGGGTCGGCGCCGACCTGTTCGACCCCGCCTACCGGGTCACGGTCGAGCTGGCCGACGCGGGCGGGCTGTTCGACGGCTCGGAGGTGACCTACCGAGGGGTGCCGATCGGCCGGGTGGAGTCGCTGGCGGTGGCGGGCGACGGCGCGCGGGCCGTGGTCAGGCTCGGGTCCGGCGATCCTGTCCCGGCCCGCGGCCTGCTGGCGGTGGTGGCCAACCGGTCGGGGGTGGGGGAGCAGTACCTGGACCTGCGGCCCGCCGGGGGCGCGGGGCCGTACCTGAGGGAGGGGGACGTGATCGACCGGGCGCACACGCGGCTGCCGGTCCCCACGTCCAAGCTGCTCGGCGACACCGACCGCCTGCTGGCCTCGATCGACCCGCGCGACCTGGAGACGGTGGTCACCGAGCTGGACAAGGGGCTCGGCGGCAACGGGCCGGCCCTGCGACGGCTGGCCGACGCGGGCGAGAAGCTGCTCGGACAGGCCGAGAGCGTGCTTCCCGAGACGGTGGCGGTCCTGCACACCGGGGAGACCGTGCTCGACGCTCAGCGGGCCTCTGGGGGCCATCTGAAGGCATTCGCCGGGAATCTGGCGAGCTTGACGGATTCGCTCCGCGACGGTCGCGGCGACCTCGCCGGCGTGATCGGCCGCACCCCGCGCGCGGCCGAGTCGCTGGAACGCCTGACCGACGGCGTCGCGCCTCACCTGCGCCCGCTGCTGACCCACCTGGTGATCGGCGGCCGGACGGTCTCCGCCCGGGTCACCGCCCTCCGGCAGCTCCTGATCGGCTACCCGGCCGCCGTCGCGGGCGCCTTCTCCGTGGTCGACCGGGACGGCCTGCACTTCGGCCTCGACCTCGACCTCAACGTCCCCAGGCCCTGTACCCGCGGCTACGAGGGCGTACGCAGGCGGCAGCCCCACGACGTCAGCGCCCGGCCGCCCGACCCGGAGGCGTTCTGCCGGGAGCCGCGCGGCAGCGCGACCGGCGTGCGCGGCGCCCGCAACGCCCCCGCACCCCAACCGCCTCCGTCGATTCCAGGGCTTCAGGACTGGCTCGCGGGTTATGATCCGGCGACCGGCCGGAAGGGGTGAGCACAGGTGGGAGCACTTCCCGCGCGCCCGGCACGCATCCTCGTGGCCGCCCTCAGCGTGACGCTGGCGGCGCTCGTCGCCGCCGGCGTGTGGATCTCCCTCCAGGCGCGTGACGCGCAGGCCCTGGCCGACGACCGGCAGGCCGCGCTGCTGGCGGCCGGCACCCACGCCAAGAACCTGGTCTCGCTCGACTACAAGACCGTCGACGCCGACGTGCAGCGCATCCTCGACACCTGCACCGGCGGGGCCAGAACCGGCTACCAGGCCATCGCGGGCAAGCTCAAGAGCACCACGGTCGCCAACAAGGTCGTCCAGCACGGCGTCCTGCGCGCGACCGGCCTGGTGTCGATGTCCGGCGGCACGGCGAAGGTGCTGGTGGTGGCCGACGCCGAGATCCGCTGGGACGGCTCCAAGAGCCCGCCCCAGGAGCGCTTCTACCGCTGGACGATGGACGTCACCGAGGTCGGCGGCGTGTGGCTGGTGTCGAAGGTGGTGCAGGTGGTGTGAGAACCGTCACTGTGGTGCTGCTCGGCGTCCTGGTGATCGTCGCGGGCGTGCTGGTGCCCAGGATGTGGTTCGACCTGCGCGACCTGCGGGGGGCCGAAGGGGCCGGGGCCGAGGCGATGGCGACGGCCCGGCAGGTCGCCCCCGACATGTTCTCCTACGACTACCGCTCGGTGGAGGCCGACCTGGCCAGGGCCGGGGCGTACACGACGGGCGAGCTGACCAGGCATTACAAGGAGCTCACCACGTCGCTGGTGTCCAAGGCCAAGGCCGAGAAGACCGTCCGCACCGCGGCCGTCGTGGACGCCGGCGTCGAGCGCGCCACGCCCGACAGGGTCGAGGTCCTGTTGTTCGTGAACATGGTTACGGTAAAAGTAGTGCCGAACCAGGACAGGCCCCAGCAACAGGTGACCCAGAACCGCGCCCGGTTCGTCATGGTCAGGCAAGGCGGGCGATGGCTGGTCGAGGGGCTGTCCACGCTGCTGGGAACGGCCTGAGCCGCCGGGCGTGCCGCTACCTTCAATTGTTACCAAAAATCAGGTTTGGCGAAGCCCTTGATAGGGGTACTCCAGTCACAGCTACATCGGTGGTCGGCATGGGTTCGACCCCCGGGGTGACGGAGCGTTAACCGCCCACGATCGCGGGTATCGTCTTGGGCCTGGCGGTAGGCGCCCGATCACACTGGGGAGAAAACCCAGCGTCCGGGCCTCTAGGCGGCTAAAAGTCGGGCTCGCGGGCTTGACGTTTGCGGCTGAACGGGCGATGCTGCGACCAACGTGGAGCATGCAGCGAGAGCGAAGTGGACAGGCGTGTGCCGTTCGGCTACACTGCCCCTTTGCGCTGCCCTTTGACGACCCGTGATGCTTGCTCACGTTGCGAGGTTGTCTGGCGTGCGTGTAGTCAGTCCGCCGCGAGCCCTCGGAAGGACATCTGTTGGCAGCCTCGCGCAACGCCTCCGCCGTACCCGCTGGTCCCCGTCGCGTCTCTTTCGCGCGCATCCAGGAGCCCCTCGAAGTTCCTGATCTTCTCGCTCTGCAGACCGAGTCGTTCGACTGGTTGCTGGGCAACGAGAAGTGGAAGGGCCGGGTAGAGGCGGCTCGTCAGGCCGGGCGCAGGGACGTCCCGACCCAGTCGGGCCTCGAAGAGATCTTCGAAGAGATCAGTCCCATCGAGGACTTCTCGGGGACCATGTCCTTGTCGTTCCGCGACCACCGGTTCGAGCCGCCCAAGTACTCAGTCGATGAGTGCAAAGACAAGGACATGACCTTCTCCGCCCCGATGTTCGTGACGGCGGAGTTCATCAATAACACCACCGGTGAGATCAAGAGCCAGACGGTGTTCATGGGCGATTTCCCGCTCATGACGCCGAAGGGCACGTTCATCATCAACGGCACCGAGCG
>NZ_JBITLU010000016.1:0-245513 GCF_044465525.1 Nonomuraea sp. NPDC049646
GGTTACATTCCGAACCCGGAAGTTAAGCTTCTCTGCGCCGATGGTACTGCACTCGGGAGGGTGTGGGAGAGTAGGTCACCGCCGGACAATCTTTCGAAGAGGCCCCACACGGTTTGTGTGGGGCCTCTTCGCGTTTATCGGCATGACAGGCTCATCCGGCATGACAACACGAACGAGGGCCACCCCCAGCAGCCGGGGTGGCCCTTTTTTGCGTTCGGGGACCAGTGGATCAGACGCGCTGCCACAAGGCCGGCACGTTGGGTGGCTCCCAACCGGCCATTGAGGTGTGCCCCTGCAGGCACCGGTACGTCGATCCGCCGTAGGTCACCTGGTCACCCGCCTGGTAGGTCACCCCAACCTTCCAGGTTCCGCCGCCCGGAGGCGGGCTCGTCGTGGGCGTGGGAGTAGGAGTCTGAGTGGGGGGCACGCCCTGGACGTTGAGGACGAAGTCGAACGTCGCTTCCTTCCCGGACCCGACCGGGCGGACGTTCATGAGCAGTCTCGGGTCGTAGATGCTGTCGGTGTTGTTGCGCGGCTCGCCCGGGAAGTAGAGCTGCGTGGTGAGGATCCCGCGGCCCGGAGCCTGCGCCTTGACGTGGATGTGCCGGGTACGGCCGGGGTAGAGGCCGGGCACGATGGTGGTGAGCTTGAAGGCCCCCTGGGCGTTCGTGTACTGGTGCCCACGGAAGTTGTACGTGACGTTGTCGTAGTTGCCGTTGGTGTCGGCCTGCCAGAAGTCGAGCAGGACGTTCGCCAGTGGCTGACAGGACAGTCCGAACACGTATCCGCTCACCGTCAGCGGGGTGCCCGAGCCGGGGAGGGTCGAGCGCTGGGGAGAGTTGGGCTTGAAGTAGGGGCCCTCGGTCTGCGAGATCGTGAGATCGTCACCGTCGTCGCAGAACGGGGTGGGCTCAAGCTGTTGGCCGGTCCCGGCCATGGTGCGGGCCAGGGCCGGCACCTCGCCGATCAGGAACGGGACCGGTGTCGCTATGAGAGCCGCCTTGAACAGCGCCTTTCTGGTGATTCCGCGCTGCCTTTCCTCGCGAGTGTTCTCGCCTTCCACGATGGCCTCCTTGAAAGCGCCTGCTGGGGGGTAGAGCAGGCTGTTCTCCAAGGTGGCACCCTGCGGCGGAGGTGAGTACCCTCTAATTTTCTATACGATTCACGATATGTTTGCCCCGCGTCCAGACCGCTACGCGTGGTCAGTAGGGTTGAGGGGTGGATTATCGTGCGGTTGAACGTGCCATCCTGGAGCGGGGCGTCGAGTGGGACTTCGAGCCGACGCTCGACAGGATCGCTGCGCTCATGGATTTGCTCGGCTCGCCTCAGCGGGCGTACCCGGTCATACACATCGCCGGCACCAACGGCAAGACGACCACGGCGCGGCTGACCGAGGCGCTGCTTCGCGAGCGCAATCTCAGGGTGGGCCGGTTCACCAGCCCGCACCTGGTCACCGTGCGCGAGCGCATCACGGTCGACGGCGAGCCGTTGAGCGAGGAGCGCTTCGCCGAGGTCTACGAGGAGATCGCCCCTTATGTCGAGCTGGCCGACGCGCAGGGACACCGGCGCATCCAGTTCTTCGAGCTGCTGACGGCCATGGCCTTCGCGGCCTTCGCCGACACGCCGGTCGACGTCGCGGTCATCGAGGCTGGCATGGGCGGGTCGTGGGACGCGACGAACGTCGCCGACGGCCTGGTGTCGGTCATCACGCCCATCTCCCTCGATCACATGGATCGTCTGGGTCCTGACATCCCGAGCATCGCCGGGGAGAAGGCCGGAATCATCAAGCCGGGCGCCACGACCGTGCTCGCTCAGCAGGAGCTGGCCGCGGCCGAGGTGCTGATGCGCCGCGCGGCCGAGGTCGGCGCGGTGGTGGCGCGCGAAGGGCTGGAGTTCGGCGTGCTGGGCCGGGAGATGGCCATGGGCGGGCAATTGCTCACCCTGCGCGGGCTCAAGGGCGTCTATGACGAGATCTACCTGCCGCTCTACGGCAGCTACCAGGCCAGCAACGCGGTGTGCGCGCTGGCCGCCGTCGAGGCGCTGACCGGCGGCGACGATCCGCTCGACGCAGACCTGGTGCGCCAGGCGTTCGCCCAGGCGGCCTCGCCCGGCCGGATGGAGGTCGTACGACGCACGCCCACGGTGGTGATCGACGCGGCGCACAATCCCGGCGGGCTGGAGGCGAGCCTGGAGGCGCTGCACGAGGCGTTCGACTTCGCCAAGGTGGTCGGCGTGGTCGCCGTTATGCGCGACAAGGACGTCGAGACCCTGCTGGAGCTCCTGGAGCCGATGCTCGACGAGATCGTGGTGACGCGTAACTCCTCGCCCAGGTCGTTGTCGGCGCAGGAGCTCGCCGCGCTGGCCGTGCCGCTGTTCGGCGAGGACCGCGTGCACGTCATCGAGCGGCTCGACGAGGCCATCGACCGGGGCATCGGCATCGCCGACGCGGAGGGTGAGTTCAGCGGGACCGGGGTGTTCATCACCGGTTCGGTGGTGACGGCCGGCGATGCCCGGCATCTGCTCAAAGCGGATGGTGTGAGATGAATTTCGAGGTCACACCGGGCATGCGCAGGCTCGGCGCGAGCGTGCTCGGCATGGAGGCCATCGTGGCCGGGCTCATCACGCCGGTGGCGATCGCGGTGGGCGGCGTGGCCCCCGCGCTCGCCGTCGCGGTGGGCATCGGGCTCCTGGTGTTGTGCGTGGTCGCCGCGGGCCTGCTCAAACGGCCCTTCGGGTACGTCATGGGCAGCGTCATCCAGGTGCTGGCCATCGCCACGGGCTTCCTCGTGCCGACCATGTTCTTCCTCGGCGCGATCTTCGCGGCGCTGTGGATCACCGCGATTATCGTAGCTCGCCGTGTCGAGGGCGTGACTTCCCGCTAAAGTCGGCCTACATGGCCGTCCCCCCGATTCAACGGTCGCCGCATCCGGCTGGCCTCAGACATTCCTGGCTGCTCGACGTGGTGCTCGGGCTGCTCGTCCTCGTGGCGTTGCCGCTGGCGATCGTCGCGATACCAAACACGTTGTCCGTGGTCGCCGATCTGCTGCCGGGCGACTTCGACCAGATCGGGTTGAGCCGTACGCACGGGCTGGCGCTGCCGGCCCTGATGCTGACGGTGCCGCTCGCTGCCGTCGCGTTGCGGCGGATGAAGGTGGCCCACGTGCTGGTCGCGGGGCTCGCGCTGGTGGCGGTGGCCGACGCGGCGGGCGGATACGCGGCCTCCGAGCTGGTCGTCGGCGTCGTACGCGTGCTGCGCGGCGTGGGCGGCGGCCTGATCGTGCCGGCCACGCTGGTGGCGGTCTGGGACCGTACGCCCGCGCTGCGCGGCCTGTGGGCCGGGGTGTTGTGCGTCAGCCTGCTGGAGGCCCAGGCGTTCGCGCTCTGGCCGCTGGTCGACGTGACGAGCTGGAAGGTCACGCTGCAGCCGTACCCGATGGCCACCGGGGTGGGGCTGGCGCTGGCGGCGGCGTACCTGGTGGTCTGGAGGATCGCCGGGCAGCCGCCCGCGCCCGCGCCGGACGCCAGGGAGCGCAGCCGGCTGCTGCTCGCGGCCGTGCCCGCAGCGGGCATCGCGGTCGTGGCGATCAGCACGGCGAGCGCCG
Organism: Nonomuraea sp. NPDC049646; assembly: GCF_044465525.1. Classification (NCBI taxonomy): domain Bacteria; kingdom Bacillati; phylum Actinomycetota; class Actinomycetes; order Streptosporangiales; family Streptosporangiaceae; genus Nonomuraea; species Nonomuraea sp. NPDC049646. The sequence goes on from NZ_JBITLU010000016.1 coordinate 3,603, forward strand.
GGTGGGGTGTCGTCCCGGTGATCCTGCTGGCGGGGGTGGCGATCGCCGGGCTGCTGGCGCTCGGCTCGATCGGCCGGGCGGAGGGCCGCACGCACGCGTACACGATGGTGGCCGTCGGGGTGGTGCTGCTGCCGAGCACGGCGCAGGTCACGCTGGTGGAGATGGGCGGTCTGGGCGGGCCGGGGCTGCGCGGCCTGTGGACGCCGTTCGGGGTGGCGGCGGTGCTCGCGGTCGTCGCCGGGGTGGGCGTGCGGTTGTTCGCCAAGGGCGGGGGGCGGCTCGCGGCGCCGCTCGGGCTGCTGGCGATGGTGGTCGGTCTGTGCTCGGTGCGGCTGGTCGTCCCGTCGGCCGACGGGCTGGTGCTGGCGGTGCCGTTCACGCTGCTCGCGGTGGGCGCGACCGTGGCGGTCACGGCCACGCTCGGCGAGGTCGGGATCGGGGCGGCGGCGTTCGGGCTGTCCTTGGGCGTCGCCGGGGTGCTGGCGGGCTACCTGCTGGGCACCGGCGTGCAGATGTGGATGCTGGAGGGCGTCGGGTCGCGCCAGGAACTGGTGGACAGTTTCGTGGGCGCGTTGCACTGGTGGGCGTTGATCGGCGGGTTCCTGCTGGTGGGCGTGATCGTGCTGGCGGCGGTGATGGGGCGGCGGGCGTCCCGGGAGGATGAGCCGCCGTCGGGTGGCGAGCCGGCGGAGGTCGCGGTGGCGGTCGGGGCCGGCCGCGAGCTCGGCGCCGCGGCGCAGGAGCCGGTCACGACGTGGGGCTCGGTCGTTCCCGAAGGCTCTCCCGCGCCGGAGGAGGACGAGAGCGTCGAGCCCGGCGAGCCCGTGCCCGCGGTGCCGCCGCAGGCGCCCTCGCCGGAGGACGGCGAGCGGTCCTGAAGTCCTCGCCCACGCGCGTCATGCCTGTGGCGCCGAGGGTGTGGACGCGGACGGTAAGCTGAGCGACGGCTATGGCGACGCGAGGGCCCGTGTCCCGCGGAGCGCCCTCGTGGTCAGGCCAGGCGCCCGTAGCCGCGACCCGAATCTGTTCAAAGGAGAACCACACGTGTCCGAGCGCACTCTTGTCCTGATCAAGCCCGACGGGGTGAAGCGTGGCCTCATCGGTGACGTGATCGCCCGCGTGGAGCGCAAGGGCCTCAAGGTCGTGGCGATGGACCTGCGCACCCTCGACGCCGACACCGCCAAGGCGCACTACGCCGAGCACGCCGAGAAGCCGTTCTTCGGCGAGCTGGTCGACTTCATCACGTCGGCGCCGCTCGTGGCCATGGTCCTTGAGGGCCCGCGCGCCATCGAGGCCTTCCGCGCGCTGGCCGGCGCCACCGACCCGGTCAAGTCCGCCCCCGGCACCATCCGCGGCGACCACGCCCTGGAGATCGGCGAGAACGTCGTCCACGGCTCCGACTCGCCCGAGTCCGCGGCCAGGGAGATCAAGATCTTCTTCCCCGACCGCTTCTAGCAGTCAGCTTCACCCGCGCGCCCGCCGGCTTCACGCCGTGCGGGCGCGTCTTTTTGTCGGCGGCGCGTTGTAGCGTTCACCGAGTCTGACAGGCGCGGGCGCAGTTGATCCGGTCGTGTGGGTGCAATTCGGGCAAAATCCAGGTTGAGGTAGGGGCTGGAGATTTTTGTGGAGCGCGAGGGCTCATTGCGCTCACTGGTGGGTACGTCACGTTACGATTCGAATTCGATCCGTAGTCATTCGCGAACGACGATACGGAGGGCTCCGTTCCCCATGGGCAGCAAGCTCGCGTTTCTCGGCCGTGACATGGCGGTCGATCTGGGCACCGCCAACACGTTGGTATACGTGCGTGGCCGGGGCATCGTGCTCAATGAGCCGTCAGTCGTAGCGATCAACACCACCACAGGCAAGATCGTGGCGGTGGGCATCGAGGCAAAGCGAATGATCGGTCGTACGCCCGGCAACATCGTCGCGGTCCGCCCGCTGAAGGACGGCGTGATCGCCGACTTCGACGTCACCGAACGGATGTTGCGCTACTTCATCCAACGAGTGCACAGACGACGCCATTTCGCCAAGCCGCGCATCATCATCGCCGTACCGAGCGGCATCACCAGCGTGGAGCAGCGCGCGGTGAAGGAAGCCGGATACCAGGCCGGCGCCAGGAAGGTCTACATCGTCGAGGAGCCGATGGCCGCCGCCATCGGGGCCGGGCTGCCGGTGCACGAGCCCACCGGGAACATGGTGGTCGACATCGGCGGCGGCACCACCGAGGTGGCCATCATCTCGATGGGCGGCGTGGTCACCAGCCAGTCGATCAGGATCGGCGGCGACGAGCTCGACCAGGCGGTGATCACGTTCGCCAAGAAGGAGTTCTCGCTGATGCTCGGCGAGCGCACCGCCGAGGAGATCAAGATGGCGATCGGGTCGGCCTGCCCCAACGGCGAGGAGTCCCACGCCGAGGTGCGGGGGCGTGACCTGGTCAGCGGGCTGCCCAAGACGATCATCGTGTCGAGCGAGGAGATCCGCAAGGCCACCGAGGAGCCGGTCAACGCGATCGTCGACGCGGTGAAGACCACTCTCGACAAGTGCCCGCCCGAGCTGTCGGGCGACATCATGGACCGCGGCATCGCCCTGACCGGCGGCGGCGCCCTCCTCAAGGGCCTCGACGAGCGGGTCAAGGCCGAGACCGGCATGCCCGTCCACCTGGTGGAGAACGCCCTCGACTCGGTCGCCATCGGCTCGGGCAAGTGCGCCGAGGAGTTCGAGGCCCTGCAGCAGGTGCTCGTTCCGGAGTCGCGGCACTGATGAGAGATTCGCGCCGGGCCCGGCTGATCCTGGGAGTGCTGCTGATGGCGGCGCTGGTCGTCCTGACCATCGACCATCGTGCGGGCGACAGCTCACCGCTGCGTCCGCTGCGCTCGGCGGGGTCCTGGGTGTTCGGCGCGGCCGAGCGGTTCGGCGGGGGCGTGGTGCGGCCCGTCGGCGGCTTCCTGCACGCCCTGGCCAGCGCGCCCAGCGCGCAGCGGCACATCGAGCAGCTGCAGGAGGAGAACGCCAGGCTGCGGGCCGGGCTGTCCTCCAGCACGCTCGACGCCACCCGCTCGGCGGAGCTGAAGAAGCTGCTCGGCCTCTCCGGCACCGGCGGCTACAAGGTGGTCACGGCCAATGTGGTGGCCAGGCGCGGGCAGCCGGGGTTCGAGGACAGCGTGCAGATCGACGTGGGCGCCGGTGACGGGGTGCGTCCCGACATGACGGTGCTCAACGGTGACGGGCTGGTCGGCCGGGTCATCCACGCCTCGGCCGCCACCTCCACGGTGCTGCTGCTCAGCGACCCCGCCTCGGCCGCCGGGGGGCGGCTGGAGGGCGGCCAGGAGATCGGCGTGGTGCACGGGGTGGGCGAGAACGGGCGGCTCGTGCAGTTCCGGCTGCTCGACTCGACGGCGCCGATGGAGCGGGGCGGTCGCATCGTCAGCTTCGGCTCCAAGAACGGGCGGCCGTACGTGCCGGGGGTGCCGATCGGGGTGATCGAGCGCGTGGAGTCGACGCCGGGGGAGCTGACCCGGATCGCCTACGCCAGGCCGTTCGCCGACCTGACGGCGCTCGACGTGGTCGGGGTGGTGGTCGAAGGGCCCAAGCGGGATCCGCGTGACGCGGTGCTGCCGGTCAAGGAGGGGGCGCGGTGACCGGCGACGGCACGGCCTCCGGCGAGGCCGCTGCTGGTGTGGTGATCGGGGGATGAGAAGCGTGCTGCTTTCGGCGGGGACGGAGGCGCGGTGATCGGGGCGATGGTCGTGGTGCTGGCGTTGCTGGCACAGGTCATGCTGGTCAACCGGCTGCCGTTGCCGGCGGGCGGCGCGCCTGACCTGGTGCTGCTGGCGGTGGTGGGCATGGCCCTCGAGCGCGGGCCGGTGGCGGGGGCGATGGTCGGGTTCTTCTCGGGGCTGCTGGTGGACCTGGTGCCGCCGACGGCGCACCTGATGGGCCAGTACGCGTTCGTGCTGGCCGTGGTCGGTTATGTGGCGGGGCGTGGCGCGGGCGGGCCGGCGACGACCGTCGTGCTGTGCGTGCTGATCGCGCCGCTGGTGGCCGTGGGGGTGGCCGGGCTGCTGTCCGATCCGCGGGTGTCGCTGGCGACGCTGACCCAGCAGGTGCCGGTCACCGTTCTCTACACGCTCATCGTGGCGCCGGTGGTGATCTGGCTGGCCACCCGGGGGAGACAGCCGAGGTACTCGACATGATCCGCATGCGTACCAGGTTGCTGGTGCTGCACGTCCTGGTGGTGCTGCTGCTCGTCGTGCTGGCCGTACGGCTGTGGCAGGTGCAGGTCGTGCGCGGCCAGGAGTTCGTGACCAGGGCGATGGAGACCAGGACGCGCACGGTGATCGTGCCCGCGGTGCGGGGGCAGATCCTCGACTCGTCGGGGCGTCCGCTGGTGCGCAACAGGACGGCGCTGGTCGTGTCCGTCGACCGGACGAAGCTGAACAGGATGCCGGGCGGGGGGATGAGCGTGCTGCGCAGGCTCTCCTCGGTGCTCGACCGGCCGGTCAAGGACCTGCGGCAGCGCATCACGCCCTGCGGGCCGGGGGTGGGCAAGCCGTGCTGGACGGGGTCGCCGTACCAGCCGGTTCCGCTGGACGAGAAGGTGGACACGCGCGAGGCGTTGCAGATCCTGGAGCGGCAGGAGGAGTTCCCGGGGGTGACCGCGGAGATCCACTCCGTACGGCAGTACCCGGGCGGACGGGCCGGGGCGCAGATGCTGGGCTACCTGCAGCCGGTGACCGAGGCGGAGCTGGAGAAGCGCGAGGGGCTCAAGGCCAGCTTCTCCGGTGTCGACCTGGCGGGGCGCGACGGCATCGAGTACGTCTACGACGACGCGCTGCGCGGCAAGTCGGGGCTGCGCAGGGTGCAGGTCGACCGGATGGGCAAGGCCCTCGGGGTCGAGGAGCAGGTGCCACCGGTCGCCGGCGACCATCTGGTGACCAGCATCGACGCGCGGGTGCAGGCGGTGACGGAGAAGGCGCTGGCCCACGCGATGAAGAACGCGCCCGGGGCCGACGGCGGCGCCGCGGTGGTGCTCGACGCGCGTTCCGGGCGGGTGGTGTCGGTGGCCAGCGCGCCGGGGTACGACCCGGAGATCTGGGCCGGTGGCATCTCGGCCAAGGGGTACCAGTGGCTGTTGTCGGACAAGTCGGGTAAGCCGCTGGTGTCGCGGGCGATCAACGGGCAGTTCGCTCCCGGTTCGACGTTCAAGGTGTCGTCGGTGTCGGCGATGTTGCGGGCGGGGTACCCGCTCAACGGCACGTACGACTGCCCCGGGGCGTACATGGTGGGCGACCGGTCCTTCAGCAACTTCCGGGGCATCGGCCTCGGGCAGATGAACCTGCACACGGCGCTGGTCAAGTCGTGCGACACGATCTTCTACCGGGCGGCGTACGAGCAGTACCTGAAGGACGGCGGCCGCAACCCGAAGAAGCGCACGAAGGAGGTGTTCGCCAACACGGCCAGGGCCTTCGGCTTCGGCCGGCCCACCGGGGTCGACCTGCCGGGCGAGTCCTCCGGGCGCATCCCCGACCGGGCCTGGAAGAAGGACCTGTGGAACCGCACCAGCGCCACGAGCTGCGAGCGGTCGCGCAAGGGATATCCGGAGGAGAAGGACCGGGCGCGGGCCGACTTCCTCAAACGCCTGGCCCTGGAGAACTGCACCGAGGGCTTCCTGCTGCGGCCCGGTGACTCGGCCAACTTCGCCATCGGGCAGGGCGACGTCCTGGTGACGCCGATGCAGCTCGCGCGGGCGTACATGGCCCTGGTGAGCGACGGCAAGGTGCGCAGCCCGCGCATCGGGTGGGCGCAGGTGAGGCCCGACGGCAAGGTGGTCAAGACCATCGACGTGCCGGTGGTCGGCAAGCTGCCGATCAGCGACAAGGAACGCCTCTACATCAAGAACGCGCTGAGCCAGGTGCCCTCCGACGGCACCGCGGCGGGGGCGTTCACCGGCTTCCCGATGGACAAGGTACGCATCGGCGGCAAGACCGGTACCGCGGAGGTGTGGGGCAAGAAGGACACCTCGTGGTTCGCGTCGTTCGCGCCCACCAACAATCCGCAGTTCGTGGTGGTCGTCATGGTGTCGCAGGGCGGCATGGGCGCCTCGACCGCGGCGCCGGCCGCACGCGAGATCTACGAGGGCATCTACGGCTTCAAGGGGGAGCCGGCCGCCGTGCCCGGCGGAAGGCTTCCGACCAAGCTGCCGAAGTTCGCCCCCGACGGGACGGTGATCCACCAATGAACCGCGCCGTGGCCGCGCGGCGGCCCTCGCTCATCCAGCGGGCGATCGGCGAGCACTCGGTGGTGCGCCGCATGGACGGCCTGATGCTGGTCGCGGTGGCCGGGCTGTGCCTGATCGGCACCCTGCTGGTGTGGTCCTCGACCCGCACGTGGGCGCCCGGCGCCACCGGGCTGGTCAAGAAACACCTGCTCAACGAGGTCATCGGCGTGACGCTGTGCGCCGTGGTGGCGATGGTCGACCATCGGGCGATGCGGGCCTACGCGCCGCTGGTGTTCCTGGTGTCGCTGGTGGGGCTGGCGCTGGTGATCACGCCGCTGGGCGCGACGATCAACGGATCGCACTCGTGGATCCTGCTCGGAGGCGGGTTCGCGGTGCAGCCGTCGGAGTTCGCCAAGGTCGGGCTGCTGCTGATCATCGCGATGCTGCTGGCCCAGCCCGCCGAGGGCAGCGACCGGCCGCGCGGCCTGGACATCACGCTGGCTCTGGTCGCGGCGGGCCTCACGATGGGGCTGGTGATGCTGCAGCCCGACCTCGGCACGGCGCTCGTGCTCGCCGTGATCACGGCCGCGGGGCTGGTGATCGGGGGCGTGCGCAAGCGGTGGATCGTCGGGCTGGTGCTCGTGGCGGCGGCTGGGGTGTTCTGCGTGTTCTGGTTCAACCTGCTGGAGCCGTACCAGGTGGCGCGGTTCACCGCGTTCGTCGATCCGAAGGTCGATCCGCGCGGGGTGGGCTACAACAGCACGCAGTCGCTGATCGCGATCGGTTCCGGGCAACTGCTGGGCAAGGGGCTCTTCGGCGGCGGGCAGACGACCGGGCGGTTCGTGCCCGAGCAGCACACCGACTTCATCTTCACGGTGGCGGGGGAGGAGTTCGGGTTCATCGGGTCGGTCACCGTGGTGCTGCTGCTCGGCGTGGTGCTGCTGCGCGGGCTGAAGGTCGCCAGACACTGCGACGACCGGTTCGGCACGCTGGTCGCGGGCATGATCGTGTGCTGGTTCGCGTTCCAGACGTTCATCAATGTCGGGATGACGATCGGGATCATGCCGATCACCGGTCTGCCGCTGCCTTTCGTGTCCTATGGCGGCACTGCCACGTTCGCGAACCTCATGGCGGTAGGGCTGCTCCTGGCCATCAGAGTGCGGCGGCAGTCGTTCAACTGAGCGCGTAACGGGGGCCGTCCGCGGGTGGGCCGGATTTGTCACCGTCCGCGCGCCGCTACCCTGGACGGTATGCCTGTCGAGTCGATATTCCACCGCCTGGAAGCGCTGCTGCCCAAGGTGCAGAAGCCCATCCAGTACGTCGGGGGTGAGCTCAACTCGACCGTCAAGGACTGGGACTCCGCCGACGTGCGGTGGGCGCTGATGTACCCGGATGCCTACGAGGTCGGGCTGCCCAACCAGGGTGTGGCGATCCTCTACGAGATCCTCAACGAGCTGCCCCGCACCCTGGCCGAGCGCACCTACGCGGTCTGGCCCGACCTGGAGGCCCTCATGCGGGCCGAGGGCGTGCCGCAGTTCACCGTCGACGCCCACCGGCCGGTGCGCGCCTTCGACGTGCTCGGCCTGTCGTTCTCGACGGAGCTGGGCTACACCAACATGCTGACCGCGCTCAACCTGGCCGGGATCCCGCTCAACGCGGTGGACCGGGGCGAGGACGACCCGATCGTGCTCGCCGGCGGTCACGCGGCCTTCAACCCCGAGCCGATCGCCGACTTCCTCGACGCGGCCGTGCTCGGCGACGGCGAGCAGATCTCGATCGCCATCTCCGAGGTCATCCGCGAGTGGAAGGCCGAGGGGCGTCCCGGCGGGCGCGACGAGCTGCTGATGCGGCTCGCCGAGTCCGGCGGCGTCTACGTGCCGAAGTTCTACGACGTCGACTACCACCCCGACGGGCGCATCAAGCGGGTCGCGCCCAACAGGTCCGAGGTGCCATGGCGGGTGCACAAGCACACCGTGATGGACCTCGACGAGTGGCCCTACCCGAAGAAGCCGCTGGTGCCGCTGGCCGAGACGGTGCACGAGCGGTTCAGCGTGGAGATCTTCCGCGGCTGCACGCGCGGCTGCCGCTTCTGCCAGGCGGGCATGATCACCCGTCCGGTGCGGGAGCGTTCGATCACCACGATCGGCGCCATGGTCGACAACGGCATCAAGGAGTCCGGCTTCAACGAGGTCGGCCTGCTGTCGTTGTCCTCGGCCGACCACTCCGAGATTGGCGAGGTCGCCAAGGGCCTGGCCGACCGCTACGAGGGCACCAACACCTCGCTGTCCCTGCCCTCGACCCGGGTCGACGCGTTCAACATCGACCTGGCCAACGAGTTCTCCAGGAACGGCAGGCGCTCGGGTCTCACGTTCGCCCCCGAGGGCGGCTCCGAGCGCATGCGCAAGGTGATCAACAAGATGGTCACCGAGGAAGACCTCATCCGCACGGTCACCACCGCCTACTCGCAGGGCTGGCGGCAGGTGAAGCTCTACTTCATGTGCGGCCTGCCCACCGAGCAGGACGAAGACGTGCTCGGCATCGCCGACCTGGCCAAGAAGGTCATCCAGGCGGGCCGTGAGGCGACCGGCAGCCGCGACATCCGCTGCACCGTCTCCATCGGCGGGTTCGTGCCCAAGCCGCACACCCCGTTCCAGTGGGCCGGGCAGGCCGACCACGAGACCGTCGACCGGCGGCTCAAGGCGCTGCGCGACTCACTGCGCGGCGACAAGCAGTACGGCCGGGCCATCGGCTTCCGCTACCACGACGGCAAACCGTCCATCGTGGAGGGCCTGCTCTCGCGCGGCGACCGCAGGGTCGGCGCGGTGATCAGGGCCGTCTGGGAGGCCGGCGGCAGGTTCGACGGGTGGAGCGAGCACTTCTCCTACGACAGATGGATGCAGGCCGCCGAGAAGGCGGGCGTCGACGTCGACTGGTACACCACGCGTGAGCGGGCCGAGAACGAGGTCCTTCCGTGGGACCACCTCGACGCCGGGCTCGACCGTGAATGGCTCTGGCAGGACTGGCAGGAGGCCGTGTCCGGCGGCGAGGTCGAAGACTGCCGCTGGACCCCGTGCTACGACTGCGGGGTCTGCCCGACCATGGGCACCGAGATCCAGATAGGCCCGACAGGGCGCAAGCTCCTTCCTCTCACAGTGGTCTAGCGCGCTCAGTGGGCGAGCCGTGTCACGGCGTACACGTACACGTGTCGCGGCGGCTTATCCTGGGAGAAGGAACTCTTACAAGGGAAGGACGCAAAGCTCTGAAACCTGTTCCCGACGGGCCTCCGCCCGCGCCTACGGTGCAGCGCCTTCGTGTGCGTTACGCCAAGCGCGGACGTCTGCGCTTCACCAGTCACCGCGACATCTCGCGGGCCGTCGAGAGGGCGGTCCGCCGTGCCGGCATTCCGGTGGCCTTCAGCGCGGGCTTCTCGCCCCATCCGAAGATCTCCTACGCGGGCGCAGCGCCGACCGGCGTCGCCAGCGAGGCCGAATACCTCGAGATCGGTGTCACCACGCTGTGCGACCCCGAGCAGGTCAAGTCCAGCCTGGATGCGTCACTGCCGCCCGGTCTCGACGTGCTCGACGTCGTGCAGGCGGGCCCGGGGGGGCTGGCCGACCGCCTGGAGGTCTCCGACTGGGAGGTACGCCTGCCCGGGGCCGACCGCGAACTCGCCGAGACGGCGGTGGAGAAGTTCCTCGCGGCGGGCACCGTGGAGGTCGAGCGCCTCACCAAGAAGGGCCCACGGCGCTTCGACGCGCGGGAGGCCGTCCTGGGGCTCGTGGTGTCCGAGGGAACAGACAGAACCGCAGCTCAGGTGCCAGGACAGACGTGTGTCATACTGCGCATGGTTGTTCGGCACATGACGCCTGCCGTTCGACCAGATGATGTGCTCACAGGGCTGCGCCTTGTGGCCGACTTCGCGCCGCCGGTTCCCCCCGAGGTGACCAGGCTGGCGCAGGGGCCGCTCGACGCCGGTACCGGTGCGCTTGCCGACCCGCTCGGCCTTGACCGCGATATGACGCGCGGCGGCGAGGCGGGACCGGCGGGTGAGCACGTCGTCGGCTAAGGAGGTGCCCTGCGCGAGCGGGGCGCCACCGCTGACAGGACTTGGCGCCCGCGTCTCCTTTCCGGAGGCGGGGGCGGACAACGAGACACGAGGGCTCCTGCGCGGCGCGGCGACGCGCCCGGGAGCTGACGGGAGAGCGCCCGCATGCTCGACAACGAGCCCAACGCCGGGGCCACTGGCCCTGACGGGGAGACAACTGAACAGCCCAAGGTGACCAGGCGCCGCCGTTCCGCGAGCCGCCCGGCGGGTCCTCCGCCGGAGCTGCCGGAGGAGCCGGCCGCCACCGCCCCGATCACCGTCGCGGCCGCCCAGGCCGCGCCGTCGGTTGCCGACGTGCAACCGGTGCAGACCAACGCCGTGCAGCGTGCCGCCGGAGAGCCCGCGCCCGATGCCGGGCGCGGCCGCAGAACCCGGGCCCGCGCGGCGGCGCCCGAAGCGCCGACAGGCCAGGCCGGAGCCGCCGAGGGCGGCCCGGCGGGCGTTCAGGCACAGGCCGGCGCGCCCGAGAGCGCCGTGGCTGGAGCCGCTGCGCCGCAGGGCGCCTCCGCCGTGGGCGGCGCGCCCGAAGGTGCCGCAACCGGCGTCGGCGCGCCCCAGGGTGTCGCGACCGGCGTCGGCGCGCCTGAAGGTGCCGTGACCGGCGTCGGCGCGCCTCGTGGGGCCGCGGCCGGGGCCGTCGTGCCTGAGGGGCCGGTGCCGCAGCAGGCCGAGAGCCCTGCCGCCTCGCATGCCGGCACGTCGACAGAGCCCGCTGTGGAGCCCGCTGTGGAGTCCGCCGTGGAGCCCGTCGTGGCGCCGGTCGTCGAACGGCGGGAGGCTGCCGGGCGGGTGGCCGGTGCGGCTGAGCCCGTCGTGGCGCCGGTGGTGCGGAGTCCGGGCGCGCCGGAGGCCGAGAGCCCCGCGTACGCGGGTGGCCCGGCCGGTGCCGGTGAGGTGGCCAGTGTGGTCGAGGCCGCCGTGGCCGAGGCCGCGGTGGAGGCCGCCGACGTTCCCGAGGAGAAGCCCAAGAGGGCCACGCGCACGCGGTCCACCGCGACCACGACGCGCCGCCGTACGACGAAGAAGGCCGAGCCGGAGGTCGCGGGAGCGCTCCCGGAGGAGGAAGCCGAGGCGCCCAAGCGGCGGCGTACGCGGAAGAAGGCCGAAGAGGTCGTCGTGGAGGCGCCGGCGGGCGCCGACGTCGAGGTCGTCGCGACGCCCTCCGACGTCGAGGTGGCCGTCACCGTGCCCGAGGCCGCCGAGGCGGCCGACGAGGACATCCTGGAGATCCTGCCCGAGGACGAGCCGCTCGACGACGAGCCCGCCGGCGAGGACCTCGACGAGGACGTCGACCGGCCGAGCCTGCTCGCCGACCCCTTCGGGCTGAACGCGCGCAGGCACGACGAGCCGGGCACGGCGTTCCAGCGTCCTGCGGCCATCTTCGCGCCGCTGTTCCAGGCCCCCGACCCCAGTCAGGGCAAGCCCGCCGTGATCCGGCGGCCCGAGCCGGAGCCGGAGCCCGAGGAGATCGAGGAGCTGGTCGACGAGACCCTCGTCGAGGACGAGGGCGACGTCGACACCTCCGAGGAGCAGGAAGAGGAAGAGGGCGGCGGCCGTCGTCGGCGTCGCCGTCGCGGCGGCAGGGGCCGCGGCAAGTCGCGCGAGCGTGACGAGGCCGAGGACGGCGAGGAAGGCGACGAGGACGAAGGCGAGGAGCAGGGCGAGGAGGCCCAGGAGGAAGAGGCCGCCGGCTCGCGCCGCCGTCGCCGTCGTCGCCGCCGTGGCACCGAGGAGACGCTGGAGCCCTCCAGCGACGACCCGCCGAACACGGTGGTGCGCATCCGCGCGCCGCGCTCCGGCCGTGCCGCCTCCCTGGAGACCGCCACCGACGGCGTGCAGAGCGTGCGCGGCTCGACCCGCCTGGAGGCCAAGAAGCAGCGCCGCCGCGAGGGGCGCGAGCTCGGCCGCAGGCGTCCGCCGATCATCACGGAGTCGGAGTTCCTGGCCCGCCGCGAGTCCGTCGACCGCATGATGGTGGTGCGCCGCCAGGGCGACCGTACGCAGATCGCGGTCCTTGAGGACGGCGTGCTCGTCGAGCACTACGTCAACCGCGAGGCCAGCCAGTCCTACGTCGGCAACGTCTACCTGGGCAAGGTCCAGAACGTGCTGCCGTCGATGGAGGCCGCGTTCGTGGACATCGGCAAGGGGCGCAACGCCGTCCTGTACGCCGGTGAGGTGAACTTCGACACCGCCGGGCTGGAGGGCCAGCCCAAGCGCATCGAGTCGGCGCTGAAGTCCGGCCAGTCGGTGCTGGTGCAGGTCACCAAGGACCCGATCGGCCACAAGGGCGCCCGGCTCACCTCGCAGATCAGCCTGCCCGGCCGTTACCTGGTGTACGTGCCGGACGGGTCGATGACCGGCATCAGCCGCAAGCTGCCCGACAAGGAACGCACCCGGCTCAAGAGCATCCTGAAGAAGGTCATGCCGGAGAACGCCGGTGTGATCGTCCGCACCGCGGCCGAGGGCGCCTCCGAGGACGAGCTGGCCCGCGACGTGGCCCGGCTGTCGGCCCAGTGGGAGAGCATCCAGAAGAAGGCCAAGTCGGCCAGCCCGCCCGAGCTGCTGTCGGCCGAGCCCGATCTGACGATCCGGGTCGTGCGCGACGTGTTCAACGAGGACTTCACCTCGCTGGTCGTGCAGGGCGACGACGCCTGGGACACCGTCGACGACTACGTCAAGTACGTCGCGCCGCACCTGGCCGAGCGCCTGTCGCGCTGGGACACCGGGCAGGGCGACGTGTTCGAGTCGTACCGGATCGACGAGCAGCTGGGCAAGGCGCTGGAGCGCAAGGTGTGGCTGCCGAGCGGCGGCTCGCTGGTGATCGACCGTACCGAGGCGATGACCGTCGTCGACGTCAACACCGGCAAGTTCACCGGCCAGGGCGGCAATCTTGAGGAGACCGTCACCAGGAACAACCTGGAGGCGGCCGAGGAGATCGTGCGCCAGCTCCGGCTGCGGGACATCGGCGGCATCATCGTGATCGACTTCATCGACATGGTGCTGGAGTCCAACCGCGATCTGGTGCTGCGGCGGCTGCTGGAGTGCCTGGCGCGCGACAGGACCAAGCACCAGGTCGCCGAGGTGACCTCTCTGGGCCTGGTGCAGATGACGCGTAAGCGGGTCGGTCAGGGGCTGCTGGAGGCGTTCTCGACGGCCTGTGAGTGCTGCAACGGGCGCGGGCTGATCGTCTCGACCGAGCCGGTCGAGACCAAGCCGGAGCCGCGCGGCACGCAGGGCAAGATGGCGATCGAGAAGGCGGTCTCGGACAAGGTTTCCGCGGCCAAGGACTCCGGCAGCCGTGATACCGTGACCGGTGCGCTTGATGACGTCCCGGCTGAGGACGACCAGGCCAGCCAGACTTCCGGCAGAGGGCGGCGACGCTCCCGCCGAGCCAAGTCCGCCGAGTAGCCTCGGCAGGCTTCCGACGATCCGTCCGGTTCGCCTAGGGCACCGTTAAGCGGTACCCTGGTGAATCGGTGCGTCAGGTGACGTGCCCTGTTGGCGCGCTTACTCGGTTCGTCGGTTTGAGACAGGCCGAATGATAGGCGCAGCATTCGGCGGCCGCCTCGATGCGGGGCGGCTGAGGGCAACAGCGAGTCAGTAGAAGGGTTCCGCGGTGTACGCGATCGTTCGTTGCGGCGGCAGGCAGCAGAAGGTCTCCGTCGGTGACGTCCTCGAGGTGGACAAGGTCGCCGGCGAGGTCGGCTCTTCGGTTACGCTGCCGACGGTGCTCGTCGTCAACGACGGCGATGTGACCACCGAGGCGGGCAAGTTCACGGTCAGCGCCGAGATCCTCGGTGAGACCAAGGGCCCGAAGATCCGCATTCTCAAGTACAAGAACAAGACCGGTTACAAGAAGCGCCAGGGTCACCGCCAGCGGTACACCCAGGTGAAGATCACCGGTATCGACCAGGCCTGATCGGGAGTTTGAGAGATGGCACACAAGAAGGGCGCGTCGTCCACCCGGAACGGCCGTGACTCCAACGCTCAGCGCCTGGGCGTCAAGCGCTTCGGCGGCCAGCTGGTGAACGCGGGCGAGATCATCGTTCGTCAGCGTGGCACCCACTTCCACCCCGGCGACAACGTCGGCCGCGGTGGCGATGACACGCTGTTCGCGCTGGCCGCCGGCCACGTGCAGTTCGGCGTCAAGCGCGGTCGTCGCGCCGTCAGCATCGTTCCCGTCGCGGAGTAATCAGCTTCGCTTCGGTGTTGCTTCAAGGGGTGGATCGCCTGTCGATCCACCCCTTAGGCGTTTTCTGGGGGCCCTGCGGGGGCGCCAGGTTGTGATTGATCTTGTATGCCCTGGTGGGCTTGATGGAGGAGAGCTGGATGCCGGACTTCGTGGACCAGGTGGTCCTGCACGTCAAGGCCGGTGACGGAGGGAACGGGTGCGCCTCCATCCACCGGGAGAAGTTCAAGCCGCTCGGCGGCCCCGACGGGGGGAACGGCGGCCGTGGCGGCGACGTGATCCTTGAGGTCGATCCCAACACCGCGACCTTGCTGGACTACCACCGCCGTCCCCATCGCAAGGCCGACAACGGCAAGCAGGGGCAGGGCTCCAACCGCGACGGCGCCAACGGCGACGACGTGATCCTCGCCGTCCCGAACGGGACCGTGGTGAAGGACGCCAACACCGGTGAGGTGCTGGTGGACCTCGTGGGGGCCGGCACCCGGTACGTCATCGCGCAGGGCGGTCACGGCGGGCTGGGGAACGCCGCCCTGGCCAATGCCCGGCGGAAGGCGCCCGGGTTCGCGCTGCTGGGGGAGCCCGGCGACGGGCTCGACGTCATGCTGGAGCTCAAGAGCGTCGCCGACGTGGCGCTGGTCGGGTTCCCCAGCGCGGGCAAGTCGTCGCTGATCGCGGCGCTGAGCGCGGCCAAGCCGAAGATCGCGGACTACCCGTTCACCACCCTCATCCCCAACCTGGGGGTCGTGACGGCCGGCGAGAACGTGTTCACGGTCGCCGACGTGCCCGGGCTGATCCCGGGGGCCTCGCAGGGCAAGGGGCTCGGGCACGAGTTCCTGCGCCATGTCGAGCGCTGCGACATGCTCGTGCACGTCATCGACTGCGCGACCATGGAGCCGGGGCGCGATCCCGTCACCGACTACGAGGTGATCGAGGCCGAGCTGCGGGCGTACGGGAAGCTTGAGGACCGGCCGCGGATGATCGTGCTGAACAAGGCCGACGTGCCCGACGCGCGGGAGCTGGCCGACCTGGTCAGGGCCGAGTTCGAGGAGCGGGGGCTGCAGGTCTTCGTCATCTCGGCGGCCACGCACGACGGGTTGCGGGAGCTCACGTACGCGATGGGCGAGTGGGTGGCGGCGGCCAGGGCCAACAAGCCGGTCGAGGAGCCGACCCGACTGGTGATCAGGCCCAAGCAGCTCGGTGAGGCCGGGTTCAAGGTGCGGCGGGTCAACGAGAACCTGTTCCAGGTCACCGGTGAGAAGCCGGAGCGGTGGATCCGGCAGACCGACTTCAGCAACGACGAGGCCGTCGGGTACCTGGCCGACCGGCTCGAACGGCTCGGCGTGGAGGACGAGCTGGTCAAGGCGGGCGCCAAGGCGGGGGCCGAGGTGGTCATCGGGCCGATGGAGGGCGGATACGTCTTCGACTGGCAGCCGACGCTCAGCGCCGAGTCGGTGCGACAGGGGCCACGCGGCTCGGACAACCGCCTGGGCTGACGGCTGCCGGTGGTGACGGTCGTGTTGGCGTGGCCGTCGCATGGCGTGGCCGTGGCTCGTCGGCTGGTGACCGTCGTTTGAGGTGACCGTCATTGAGGTGTTCGTCGGCTGGTGACCGTCCTCTGGGATGACTGCAGCCGGCGGGCCCGCTGGGGTTTCCCAGGGGGCGCAGTGGGCGGTTGCCCTGCGGTGGGCCGCTGAGGTTTCCCGGGGTGGAGGTTCTGAAGGCGGGGGGCGTGCGGGGGCTGCCGCCGTTCTCCTGCGGTTCTGCGGAGGGTGAAGGGGGACGGGGGTGGGGGTGGGGCGCGGATAGGCTGTCAGGCGTGCGGGAACAGATCAGCTCAGCGTCGAGGGTCGTCGTC
The DNA here is from genome assembly GCF_044465525.1 of Nonomuraea sp. NPDC049646. Taxonomy (NCBI): domain Bacteria; kingdom Bacillati; phylum Actinomycetota; class Actinomycetes; order Streptosporangiales; family Streptosporangiaceae; genus Nonomuraea; species Nonomuraea sp. NPDC049646. The sequence continues at coordinate 19,969 of NZ_JBITLU010000016.1, forward strand.
AAGGTCGGCTCCTCCTCGCTCACCACCCCCCAGGGCATGATCGACGTCGACCGGGTCGACGCCCTGGTGGACGTCCTGGCGGCGCGGCGGCGTGCCGGGGCGCAGATCGTGCTGGTGTCGTCGGGAGCGATCGCGGCGGGTCTCGGCCCGCTGGGGTTGTCGGCGCGGCCACGCGACCTGGCCACCCAGCAGGCGGCGGCCTCCGTGGGCCAGGGGGTGCTGGTCGCGCGCTACACCTCCTCCTTCGCCCGGTACGGCCTGCGCGTCGGCCAGGTGCTGCTGACCGCCGACGACATGATGCGCCGCGCCCACCACGCCAACGCCCAGCGCACCCTGGCGCGGCTGCTGGAGCTGGGCATCGTGCCGATCGTCAACGAGAACGACACGGTCGCGACCGACGAGATCAGGTTCGGCGACAACGACCGGCTCGCCGCGCTGGTCTCCCACCTGATCCACGCCGACGCGCTGGTGCTGCTGTCCGACGTCGACGCCCTCTACGACGGCCCGCCGAGCCGCCCAGGCTCGCGCCGGCTGGCCGAGGTGCGCGGCCCCGAGGACCTGGTCGGCGTCGAGCTGGGCAGGAACGGCGCGGCGGTCGGCACCGGCGGCATGGTGACCAAGGTCCAGGCGGCCAGGATCGCCACGGGCGCGGGAGTGCCGGTCGTGCTCACCGCCGCCGCCCACGCCGCCCAGGCGCTCACCGGCGCCGACATCGGCACCTACTTCCATCCCGGCGGCCGGCACCCCGGCACGCGGCTGCTGTGGCTCGCCCACGCCACCACCGGGCGCGGCCGGCTCCACCTCGACCAGGGGGCGGTCGAGGCGATCGTGGGCCGGCGCAAGTCGCTGCTGCCCGCCGGCGTGACGTCCGTGGAGGGCGAGTTCGCCGCGGGCGACCCGGTCGACCTGTGCGGGCCGCAGGGCGGCGTGGTGGCGCGCGGCCTGGTCAACTTCGACGCCGTGGAGATCCCCGGGCTGCTCGGCCGCTCCACGAAGGAGCTGGCCAGCGCGCTCGGTCCGGAATATGAACGCGAGCTGATCCACCGCGACGACATCGTCATACTGGAACCCCGTCACCAGTGAGGAGCACGCGATGTCCGAGGAGTTCCTGAAGGTAGCCCGCGCGGCACGAGAGGCCGCCGCCGAGCTGGCCCCGCTGCCGCGGGCGCCCAAGGACCGGGCGTTGCGGGTGATCGCCGACGCCCTGGTCGCGCACGCGGCCGAGATCGTCGAGGCCAACGCAGAAGACGTCGAGCGGGCGCGGGCCCAGGACACGTCCGAGGCGATGATCGACCGGCTGCGGCTCGACGAGGCCAGGATCGGGGCCATCGCCGAGGCCGTGCGGGAGGTGGCCGACCTGCCCGACCCGGTCGGCGAGGTCGTCCGGGGCAGCACGCTGCCCAACGGGCTGGAGCTGCGGCAGCTCAGGGTGCCGCTGGGCGTGATCGGCATCATCTACGAGGGGCGTCCCAACGTCACGGTCGACGCCGCCGCGCTCTGCCTCAAGAGCGGCAACGCGGTGCTGCTCAGAGGCTCGTCTAGTGCCTACTCGTCCAACACGGCGCTGGTGCGGATCATGCAGGACGCGCTCGCGGGCACGCAGGTGCCCGCCGGGGCGGTGCAGCTCGTGCCCGGCACGACGCGGGAGTCGGTCAAGGAGCTGATGCGCGCCCGCGGGCTGGTCGACGTGCTGATCCCGCGCGGCGGCGCGGCGCTGATCAACTCGGTGGTCGAGGAGTCGACAGTCCCGGTGATCGAGACCGGCGTCGGCAACTGCCACGTCTACGTCGACGCGGAGGCCGATCTCGACCTGGCCGTGCAGATCCTGGTCAACTCCAAGGCGCAGCGGCCGTCGGTGTGCAACGCGGCCGAGACGTTCCTCGTCCACGAGAAGGTGGCCGACGCGTTCGTGCCGAGGGCGCTGCGGGCGCTGGCCGAGGCGGGGGTGACCGTCCACGGCGACGAGCGCATCGCCGGTTACGGCGAGGTCGTGCCGGTCACCGACGACGACTTCGGCACCGAATACCTGTCGCTCGACATCGCCGCCGCCGTCGTCGGCTCGCTGGAGGAGGCCGTGGCCCACATCCGGCGCTACGGCTCCGGGCACACCGACGCGATCGTCACCCGGTCGCAGCCGGCCGCCCGCCGCTTCGTCTCGCTCGTGGACTCCGCGGCCGTGGCGGTGAACGCCTCGACCAGGTTCACCGACGGCGGCGAGTTCGGGTTCGGCGCGGAGATCGGCATCTCCACGCAGAAGCTGCACGCGCGTGGCCCGATGGGCCTGCCGGAGCTGACCTCCACCAAGTGGATCTACACGGGAGAAGGGCATCTGCGCACGTCAGAAGGCACTGTGGTGCCCGGACCGGCTTGCGGTTAGTCGGCGTGTCGGGCTGACCGGCGGCCCGCGGCCTCGGTTGACTGGGTGTCATGGAAATTGTCGTCGCCCTTGTCTTCTCGGCCGCGGTGCTGTTCGGCGCCGATCGTCTGCTGCTCTGGCTGGAGAGCCGCGGTCACGTCAACTGGCGCAGGAAGGGCCGCAAGCCCCTGGCCGAGGAACCCACGGCCGAGCTCGACAGCATGCTCTCCGACCGTTCACCCCGATAAAGGTTCAACGGCTCCGGCGCGCCGCGGGCGTCAACTGTCGTCCCAGCGCTAGGGTTGTGTCCCTTATGGGCGCGCCGGGCGGGGAGGGACGGTGAGCAAGCTCGGCAAGGTCGGGCCGTACAGCCTGGTCGAGCGGCTCGGCCGAGGCGGCATGGGCGAGGTCTACCTCGCCACCACCCGCCGTGGCGAGCAGGTCGCACTCAAGGTCCTCCACGACCTGGCCGAGGACGAGATGTCCCGGGTCAGGCTGGAGCGCGAGGTGCGCGCGCTGCGCAGGGTCGAGAGCCCCTACGTGGCCAAGGTGCTCGACGCCGACCTGAGCTGTGCCCGGCCCTACCTGGTCATGGAGCACATCGAGGGCGCCACGCTGCTGGAGCGCGTACGCCAGAGCGGGCCGCTCGACCTGGGCCAGCTCGTGCACATGGCGCAGGGCATCGCCGCGGCGCTGGCCATCATCCACGCGGCCGGGGTCGTGCACCGCGACCTGAAGCCGGGCAACATCATCATGGGCACCGAGGGGCCGGTGCTCATCGACTTCGGCATCGCGCAGGTGCTCGACGCGACCCGGCTCACCATGACGGGCACGTTCCTCGGCACGCCGGGCTACACCGCGCCGGAGATCTTCGCCGACGAGCAGGTCGACTCGCCCGCCGACGTGCACGCCTGGGCCGCGACGGTGGCGTTCGCGGCGACCGGGCGGCCCACGTTCGGGCGCGGCACGGCCGAGGCGCAGATGTACGCGGTGCTGAACGGGCAGGCCGACCTCAAGGGCGTCCCGGTGGCGCTGCTGCCGCTGGTGCGGGCGGCGCTCAACCGGGAGCCCGGCAAGCGGCCCACCGCGGCGTTGCTGGCCGACCGGTTGTCCCGGCTGGCCAAGGCCACGAACAATCCCGACGGCGACGCGCCGGCGGCCGCCGAGGAGGCGTCCAGGAGCGAGAGCGCACGAAGCCGGGCGAACGGCTCGACGGCCGAGGTCCCCGCGCCCCGCGGCCGGGCCGGCACGGAGGGCAAGACGCCCGTGCCGCGCGGCCGTACGGGCACCGACGGGAAGACGCCCGTGCCGCGCACGCGTACCGGCGGGGACGGGAAGACGCCCGTCCCCAGGAACCGGACGGAACCGCCTGCGGCGCGGAACCGGGCCGACGGCGCCGCCTCGGCCGCGCGCCCCAGGCCCGGCACGGACGGCGCCACCCCCGGAGCGCGCCCCAGGACGGGCGCCGACGGACCGGCCTCCGGCCCCCGCCCGAGGCCGGGCACGGAGAGCGCCCGCCCCAGGCCGGGAACCGAGAGCGTCCGCGCCAGGACCGGCACGGAGGGCGCCCGCACCCGCACCGGCACGGAGGGCACGCGCGCCAGGACCGGCGCCGACGGGACGCGGGTCAGGGCCGACGGCGCGGTTCCGCCGCCGCGGACCAGGACGAGCACCGACGGCAAGGCCGCCACGCCCCGGACCAGGACTGGCGCCGACCCCAAGACGGGCCCGCGCGCGCGGGCGACCGCGGCCGTGCGGGGCAGGTCACAGGACGGCCGGCGGGCCAGGCTGAGGGGCGAGGCGCCGACCACGCTGCCCGCGGGCAATACGGCTCTGCTGCTGCTCGCGGTGCTGGCGGTGCCGTGCGTGGTGACGTCGGTGATCTGGCCGATCGCCTCGATCGCCATCACGACGGCGTTCGTGGTGCTGACCAGGACGCTCTGGATGAGTCATTGGCTGGTCAGGAAGCGCAGCGCGCGTCGCATGCGGATCGCGCTGCGCGTGTTGCTGTTCCCGTTCGCGCTGACCGGGGCGGCGGCGACCGCCGTGGTGTGGCCGGGAGTGCCCGTCGCGGTGGCGTCGGGCGGTGCGCTCTGGGTGACCGGTGGCGGTCAGATCGACTCCGACTGGTGGCAGCAGCCGGCGCCCGTGACGGTCGCGGCGGTGGTGTTCGGCATGTTGTGCGGCGGTATCACCGGGCGCGAGATCGAGCGGATCGGCGGCAAGCTGCCGGAGTTGCGCAGGGAAGGGCTGCGCGCACTGGCCGTGCTGGGCGGGTTCGTCGCCCTGTGCGCGGCCGCCGTGCGCGCGATCGCCCTCCTGCTGTAGGCGGCGAGGACGGCCGGCCGGTCAGCCCTGGCCGCCGTCGCGGCGCGAGAAGCGGTTGAAGATGCGCTCGCCCGCGTTCACCGCACCTTCGGCCACGTCGCGCAGCACGCCGATGAACGGGTCCTGCGACTGGGACCAGGAGGCGCGGTAGGACTCGGCCGCCGCCTTGATCTCGTCGGTGACGCGGGCGTTGGCGTCGTCCTCCCTGCGCGGGTAGTCGCCGCCGATGATGCGGTCGTACTCGCCGCTGCGCTGCCACTTGTCGAGCTCGGCGACGCGCACCACGGCGAACGGGTGGGTGGTGCCGAGCAGGTTGAGCACCTTGAGGAAGCCGTCGCGCAGGTCGCCCGCGGTGTCGTACTCCTGGTACTGGGCCAGGAACGCCTCGATGTTCATCTCGTGGGTGTAGGCGCCGCCGGCGAGCTTCATCAGCGCGCGCTTGGCCGAGTCGGGGTTCTGGGCGGTCAGCAGGCCGCCGCGGTCGGAGGAGAGCTCCGACTTGCGGTACCACTCCTCCAGGCCCGCGACGATCGCGCGCAGCCCGATGTAGCCGAGCGGGATCCAGGCGACGCGCGTGGCCAGGCGGGTGAGGATGTCGAGCATCGTCCGGTAGACCGCGTGACCGGACAGGATGTGCGAGGTCTCGTGGCCGATGACGAAGCGCTGCTCCTCCTCGTCCATGAGGTTGAGCAGGCCGGTGGTGACGACGATGAACGGGTCGTCGAAGCCGATGGCCTTGGCCTGGACGTTCGGGTCCTGCTGGACGTAGATCTCCGGGATGCGGTGCAGGTCGAGGATGTAGGCCGCGTCGCGCCCCATGTCGTACAGGGAGCGGAACTGGGTCTCGCTGACGCGCACGGACGACGCCAGGTACATCAGGCGAAGGCGGCGCTCACTCACAAGACCGGACATCTGCTTAAGAACCGTGTCGAACCCACTCAACTTCCGCAGAGCGACCAGGGCGGACCGGTCTGCGGGGTGTTCGTAGGCTCGGGACGAGATGCCGGGCAGTTGGACGCGGTTGCGGTCCGGGGTGGTCGTCATGCCCGGCATGCTACGTCCGCAACGGATGTGATGCGCGGACATCACCAAGGGGGGTGCCGTCATGTTCGGGTACCGCGTCCGCGTAGGGTCCGACTCATGATGAACGCGCCTGGTGTCCAGGGGAAGCGGCGGGTGGGTGTGATGGGCGGGACCTTCGATCCCATCCACCACGGCCACCTGGTCGCAGCAAGCGAGGTCGCCCATCACTTCGACCTCGACGAGGTCGTGTTCGTGCCGACCGGGCGGCCGTACCAGAAGTCCGGACGCGAGGTGTCGGCGCCCGAGGACCGCTACCTGATGACGGTCATCGCCACGGCCTCCAACCCCCGCTTCTCCGTGAGCAGGGTGGATGTGGACCGCCCCGGCCCCACCTTCACCATCGACACGCTGCGGGACATCTCCAACGTCTACGGCCCGCAGACGGACCTGTACTTCATCACCGGCGCCGACGCGCTCGGCGCGATCCTCGGCTGGCAGAACGCCGACGAGCTGTTCGAGCTGGCGCACTTCGTGGGCTGCACCCGCCCCGGGCACACGTTGCACGACCCCGGGCTGCCCGAGGGCAGGGTGACCCTGCTGGAGATCCCCGCGCTGGCCATCTCGTCGTCGGAGTGCCGTCAGCGGGTGGCCAAGGGGGAGCCGATCTGGTATCTGGTGCCGGACGGAATCGTGCAGTACATCAACAAACGAGGGTTGTATCACGGGGAAGGCTGAAGCTCTCCGCGCCGTGGGTGAGGGGTTTCGGCCTGGAAGGGTACCCTCGGTATATGGGCATGCTGCCGACACAGGAGGACAGACCCGCATCGTGACCGCATCCGACAGATCCGTTCAGCTCGTCCAGATCGCCGCCGAGGCCGCGGCCGACAAGCTGGCCGATGACATCCTCGCCTATGACGTGAGCGAGCAGCTCGTCATCACCGACGCCTTCCTGCTCTGCTCCGCCACGAACGACCGCCAGGTCCGCGCCATCGTCGACGAGATCGAAGACCGGCTGCGCACCGAGGCCGACGCCAAGCCCGTGCGCCGCGAGGGCGAGCGCGAGGGCCGCTGGGTGCTGCTCGACTACATCGACATCGTCGTGCACGTCCAGCATGAGGAAGACCGCACGTTCTACGCGCTCGAGCGCCTGTGGAAGGACTGCCCGGCCATCGGGCTGCCGGAGAGCGTCATGCTCGCCAACATGCAGCGGGCCCGCAGTTGAGCAGGCGGATCGTCTGCCTCCGCCACGGACAGACCCTGTGGAACGTGGAGCACCGCTTCCAGGGCCACTCCGACATCCCGCTCGACGAGACCGGCGTCGCGCAGGCGGCCAGGGCCGCCTCGCTGCTGGCCTCGCTGCGGCCCACCCTCATCGTCTCCTCCGACCTCCAGCGCGCCCATGACACGGCCCTGGCGCTCGGCAGGCTCGTGGGGCTCGACGTGACCGTCGACAAGGACTTCCGCGAACGCGGCGGCGGCCAGTGGGAGGGGCTGACGCGCGACGAGATCGCCGCGCGCTGGCCCGAGGAGTACATCGCCTGGGAGGCCCCCGACGGCGAGCCCGTCTCGGAGGTCGCGACCCGGGTGGCCGCCTCCATGCGCAAGTGGGCGTCCCGGCTCGACGACGACGGGCTCCTGGTCGTCGCCTCGCACGGCGCCGCGCTGCGCCTCGGCATCTGCGAGCTGCTCGGCCTTCCCGAGGAGTTGTGGCCGGCGCTGGGCGGGCTGGGCAACTGCTCCTGGTCGGTGCTGCAGGAGGGCCGTCAGGGCTGGCGGCTGCTCGAACACAACGCGGGCACCCTCCCCGAGCCCATCAGCAGCGACGACCGCCCTGACGCGGAGGCGTAGCCGACCGGCTCAGGCCGGCTGCGCGGGGCGGCGAGCGCCCTGCCGGGGGTGGTCCGGCAGCGTGACGGCGCTCGCGGCCTTGTCCGTCATCCGCTTGACCATGCCCTTGCCCGGCAGGTACGGCAGCATGCGCATCATCTGGTTCCGCAGCCGGATCCGCGTCCGCGTGCCCGGCACGAGGTATTTGTCGGCCCCCTCGGCCTGCTTCTGGCACACCTCGACGTACGGTCGCATCCGCCGCTCGTAGGCGTCGAAGGCGGCGGCGTGGTCGCCGGGGGCCGCGGCCAGCTCGGCGGCCAGCACGTACGCGCCCACCATCCCGAGCCCCGTGCCCATGCCGCCGGGGCCGGGGGCGTACCCGGCGTCGCCGACCAGCGCCACCCGGCCGGACGACCATCGGGGCAGGACGACCTGGGCGGCCTGCCAGAAGTAGAAGTCCTCGGCCTCCTCCATGGCCGCCAGCAGGGACGGCACCTGCCAGCCCACCCCACGGAACGCCCGCGCCACCAGGGCCCGCTGCGCCGCCTGGTCGCGGTGGCCGACGTCGAGCGGGGGCGTGGCGAAGTCGAGCGAGGCCCGGGTGCGGCCGTTCGTCCTGACGACGGTGGCGCAGCGGCCCGGCACGTTGTGCATCAGTCCGTCGTGGTCCAGCCCGTACGTGCCGGGGACGGAGAAGACGGCGCCGTAGAAGCCGAGATGGCGCAGAGGGGCGGCGGGGAAGGCCAGCTCGCGTACCTTGCTGCGGATGCCGTCCGCGCCGACGACCAGGTCGAACGTGCGGGGCGCGGCCTTTTCGAAGGTCACGTGCACGCCGTCGGGGCGCTCGGTCAGGGACGTGATCGAGTCGCCGAGGAGGCGTTCGGCGGGGGCGGCCTCGTTCAGGATGCGGGTCAGGTCGCCGCGCAGGATCTCCACGTCGCCGCTGAACACCTCCGACGGCAGCCTGGCCAGCCGCCTGCCGTCGCCGTCGACGATGGCGATGTCGCCCATGCCGGTCTGGGCGGCCCTGATCGCGTCCAGCACGCCCATGCGCTTGAGGACCTCCAGCTGCGGGGCGCCGCGGAAGTCGACGGCCTGGCCGCCGGTGCGCAGGGCGGGGGCGCGTTCGACGACGGTCGGCCGGAACCCGGCGCGGGCCAGCCAGTGGGCGAGCGTGGGACCGGCGACGCCGCCGCCGGAGATGAGTACGGCCTGCACAGCGGCCTCCTTGGGTAGTGCGCCATGTACGTTGTACGCGTACCGTAGGTTCGGGATTTCCACCAGGCAAGAGGGGCACCCGGCGCACTAGTGCGGCGAGGAGGTGCCGGCGGGTGCGCCGGGCCTGGTGCACTAGTGCATCGGAAGGGGTGGCCGTGGACCGGCCCGTGTATCTGCGGATCGTGGAGGAGCTGCGCGACCGCATCGCCGCCGGCGAGCTGGCGCCGGGGGACAAGGTGCCCTCGACCCGGCAGATCATCCGGGAGTGGGGCGTGGCGATGGCCACCGCGACCAGGGCGCTCGGCAGGTTGCGCGAGGAAGGGCTCACGCGGGCCGTGCCGGGGGTCGGGACCGTCGTCGCCGGGCCCGTGCGGCGGGCGGCGCAGGACCTCACCGGGCGGCGCGTCGTGCGCGCGGCGATCAGGGTCGCCGACCGGGAGGGGCTGGCCGCCGTGTCGATGCGCCGCCTGGCCGCCGAGCTCGACGCCTCGGCCATGTCGCTGTACCGGCATGTGGCGGGCAAGGACGAGCTCGTCCGGCTCATGATCGACGCCGTCTACGGCGAGGAGCCGCCCGCCGGGCAGCCGCCGCGCGCCTGGCGGGCCCGGCTGGAGCTGGAGCTCCGGCAGCTGTGGCGGATGCACCTGCGGCACCCGTGGCTGGCGCAGGCGGTCTCGCTGACCCGGCCGCAGCTCGTGCCCAACGGCATGGCCTCCACCGAACGGCTGCTGCGCGCCCTGGACGGGCTCGGCCTCGACGCCGGCGCCATGCTGCACGCCGCCGTGTCCCTGGTGAACTTCGTCCGGGGCGCCGCCGTGGCGCTGGAGGCGGAACTCCAGGCGCGTACCGAGACCGGGGTGACCGAGGACGACTGGCTGAGCGAGCACGAGGGGGAGATGGCCCGGTTGTTCGCCTCCGGCGCCTTCCCGACCCTGGCGAAGGTGGTCACGGCTCCCGGGGTGGAGCTGGACCTGGACTCCGTCTTCGAGTTCGGGCTCCGCAGCCAGCTCGACGGGCTGTCCGTGCTGGTGGCGCGGGCGCAGCGGGGACGGCGGCCGGGCGATTAGGCGAAAGGGCGCGGATGGCTATATGCTCTCGGAGCGCCGCAACGGGTGATCCCGCAGCGGTGACCAGGGGCTATGGCGCAGTTGGTAGCGCGCCTCCATGGCATGGAGGAGGTCTGGGGTTCGAATCCCCATAGCTCCACACAGGTTGTTTCCCTGGTCCGGGCCGTCGAGCCCGGCCGCGCGTCAGTCCAGGAACGCCGGATCCCGCCACGTCGTGGCGGGCAGGGCGTTGAGGGCGGCGACGATCCGCTTCTCCTCGTAGACGAAGTGCGACTCCAGCAGGGCCGACAGGCCGTCCAGCTCGGTGCGCACGTCACGCGGGCCAGGGGCATCGGCGGCCAGCAGGGTCTCCAGGTCGCGCAGGATGGTGGCCACCTGCTCGTGGTCCCGGCTTAGTTCCTCCAGAACGGGGCGCAGTTCGGGGAACTCGGCGGCGAGCACCGGGAAGGCCGTGGCGTCCTCGCCGGTGTGGTGGATGGTGATCGCCGAGCAGAAGGCCAGGCAGTGGGTGCGCAGGTCGCGCAGGGAGCCGCCGCGGCCGGCGGTGTCGCGCAGCCTGGCCAGCTCTTCGCGGAGCCGGAGGTGCACGTCGATCAGCTGGTTGCCGAAGGCCGCCAGACGGCGGGCCGGCTCGGGAAGGTCGTTCATGGTCGGGTCCGATGTCACGGCGCCTCCATGCCCGCGGCGGTCTCCTGGCCGGGTGCACTGCGACGCTGATCCGGGATCAGATCATGCTTTTCGCGGCGAATCAACTCGGCGGGCCGAGCCCCGGAGAGACCCGGCCCTGGAGCGGCGTGTCCCGGCGTCAGGCGCAGGGGGTGTCGCCTAGCGTGAAGGCGGCCGGCGGGGCGGTGTCGCCCGTGTGGGTGGCCTGGAAGCCGAACGACGTGGAGGCGCCGGGCGCGATCGTCGCGTTGTAGGCGACGTTCCTGGCGGTGACCTTGCCCGTGGCGGGGGAGATCGTGGCGTTCCAGGCCGAGGTGACGGTCTGGCCCGCGGGCAGCGTGAAGCTCAGCGCCCAGGAGGGCAGGGCCGTGGCGCCGGTGTTGGTGATCGTGACGGCGGCGGTGAAGCCGGTGTTCCAGGCGTTGGTGGTGTAGGAGACGCGGCAGGCGCCCGGCGGGTTCGGCGTGGGCGTCGGCGTGGGCGTGGGCGTCGGCGTCGGGGTGGGCGTGGGGGTCGGGCCGCTGCCGGTGATGCCGAAGAAGGCGAGGGCGGCGGCGGCCATTCCGGCGGTGGGCAGGCTGTGCCCCACGCCCTGGACGCTCACCGCCTCGACCGGCGCGGTCGTCCCCGCGCTGCCGTACCTGGTCCTGGTCCAGCCGGGCCGGGGCTGGTCGGTGAGGCTCGGGGTCTGGGTCAGGCCGTGGACGTTCGTCCACTGCTTGATCTCCTCCTGGAAGTTCGGGTAGCGCAGGGTGGCGTCCTCGGTGCCGTGCCAGACCTGCATGCGCGGACGGGGGCCGGTGTAGCCGGGGTAGGCGGCGCGGACCAGGTCACCCCACTGCTGCGGGGTCCTGGTGAGCTGGCCGTTCGCGCACGCGCTGTTCCAGCTCGACCCGTCGGTGGTGGCGAAGCAGCCGAACGGCACGCCCATGAACGCCGCTCCCGCCTGGAACACGTCGGGATAGTCGCCCAGCAGCACGTTCGTCATCATGCCGCCGGAGGAGGCGCCGGTCACGTACGTGCGGGCGGGGTCGGTGGCGTACCGCTGCTGGACGTACCGGACCATGGACACGATGCCGACGGGGTCGCTGCCGCCGTCGTGCCGCAGCGCCTGCGGGGAGGAGACGTCGAAGCAGGAGCCGCTCCTGGTCGCCGAGGGGTAGATCACGATGAACTTGTGGCGGTCGGCGAGCGAGGCGAACTCCGTGCCGGAGTAGAAGGCGGGGCCGGAGCCGGTGCAGTAGTGCACGGCGACGAGCAGCGGCGGCCGGGTCCCGACGCCGTCCGGGACGTACAGGTGCATGCGCAGACCTGTCGGGTTGGCGCCGAATCCGGTCACCTCGGTGAGCTGCGCCGAGGCGGCCGGGGGAGCGGTGACCAGGCCCGCGACCGCGAGTGCGGCGACGGCGATCGCGGCGCCCGCCAGTCGAGCTCTCAGGTTCATCGGGTTCCTCTCGTTCGCCTGAAACATTGCGAGTATGAAGAGAAACTTTCGGAGGCGCAATGGCCGGACTGCCCGCCTGGCTCCGACCTGGGCCGGGCCGGAGGGCAGGCGTGAAACTTTCGGGTCAGGCGTAGCGCCGGGCCAGCTCCGCCGCCGCCGCGCCCAGGGCCTCGCGCAGCGCGGGCGGGGACAGCACCTCGACGTCGGTCCCGAGCCGCAGGAACTCGCCGAGCGCGTGGTCGTGCGACTCGATCGGCAGGGTGACCCGCGTCCAGCCCTCGGCGTCCGGCGGCTCGGCGGTCTCCCGCGCGGCCGCCGCGACGCCGGGCGTCATGAGGTCGGGCAGGCGGTCCAGGCCGCGCGGCGACAGCCGTACCACCGCCTCGCCGCGCCGCAGCCTGGCCTCGAACTCGGCCAGGTAGCCCTGCCAGTACGCCGCCAGGGAGAAGTCGTCCGGCCGGGCGAACGTCTCCGGGAGGGCGTGCAGGTCGAGGATCTGGGAGACGCGGTAGGTGCGTACGTGCTCGCCGCAGCGCGCCACCAGGTACCAGCGGCCCGCCTTGACCACCAGCCCGTACGGCTCCAGCCGCCGTTCCACCTCCTGCGGCGCCTTCCACCGCCGGTAGGTGACCTGGACGGGCCGCTCGTTCCACACGGCGTCGGCCACGGCCGGCAGGTACGTTACCGGCTCGGCGTCCCGGTACCAGGAGGGCGCGTCGAGATGGAAACGCTCCTGGATGCGGCCCGCGCGGTCGCGCAGCTCGACGGGCAGCGCGGCCATCAGCTTGAGCTGGGCGGCGGTCACCACCGCGCCGAGGCCCAGCTCGGCCGCCGGCCCCGGCAGCCCGGCCAGGAACAACGACTCGGCCTCGTCGGTGGTCAGCCCGGTCAGCCGGGTGCGGTAGCCGTCGAGGAGCTGGTAGCCGCCGTTGGGCCCGGCGTCGCCGTAGAGCGGGATGCCGGCGGCGTGCAGGGACTCCATGTCGCGGTAGATCGTGCGGACGGAGACCTCCAGGCGCTCGGCGAGGTCGTGGGCCGTCATGCGGCCGCGCGTCTGCAACAGCAGCAGGATCGAGACCAGGCGGGAGGCGCGCACGGACACTGACACTACATGTCAGTGACCCGGCCGTACGTTCGCCCGCATGAACGACTTCGACTTCCTCGCCGGCACCTGGGACGTGGTGAACCGCAGGCTACTCAAGCCGCTGGCCGGCAGCGACGAATGGGACGAGTTCCCCGGCCGCTCGGTCGCGACCCGGCACTTCGACGGCGCCGCCAGCTTCGACGAGATCGCCTTCCCCACCAAGGGCCAGCACGGGCTGACCGTGCGCGTCCACAACCCCGCGACGGGGCAGTGGTCGATCTACTGGGCCAGCAGCGCGACGGGCACGCTGGACACCCGGCCCATGGTGGGCGCGTTCACCGGGGACCGGGGCGAGTTCTACGGTGAGGAGACCCACGAGGGCCGGCCGGTGCGCTGCCGGTTCGTCTGGACCGTCGTCGGCGAGCACCGGGCCAGGTGGGAGCAGGCCTTCTCGGCGGACGACGGCCAGACCTGGGAGACCAACTGGACGATGGACTTCACCCGGGCGTCCTGAGCGAGCGGCTTCGCCCGGCCCTCAGGACGCCTGGCCGCGCACCCACAGGACGGTGGCCACGGCCAGCACCGCGACCAGCAGCAGGAGCCCGCCCACCAGGACCACCCACCGCCAGGCCGACTTCGGCGGCGGCGTGACCTCGTACAGGGGGACGTCGGGAAGCATGTCGGGGGTGTAGGGCAGGCTCTGCGTGTACGGCGCCTCCGGGGGACCCTGCGGGGGGTGTTCCGGGTGCGGGACGCGATGTCGGACGGTCTGGTTCGGGTCCGGCTCCTGTTGCTCTCGCTTCATGATCCCCTCAGACGCGGCTCTGGAGGTGGGTTTCATCGACATTGTCATACTTGCCGGTGAAACGCGGTCCAGACGTCGGAAGGCTCAGTAACCGCTCTGCTCGCCCCCGTACGGCGGCTGCGGCGGCTGCCAGCCGCCCTGAGGACCGGGCTGGGGGCCGCCCTGGGGACCGGGCTGAGGGCCGGGCTGCTGGTAGGGCTGCTGGTAGGGCTGCGCGGGCTGCTGCCAGCCGGGGCCCTGCGGCCGCTCCTGCCGGGGGGCGGCGCGGCGCGCGACGACGGCCCAGATCAGCAGCCCGATGCCGGCCAGGTGGAAGAGCGAGGAGATGAGGTAGGCGAACGGCAGGACGGCCATCATGCTGGAGCCGTACGACTCGATCAGCGTCTGGGTCAGGATGCTCAGCACGAGGTTGATCAGCGTGCCGATCAGCAGCAGGCCGCAGCCCGACATGCCGAGGGTGGCCGCGCGGCCCACGTGCCGTCTGTTCATCCCGATCAGGACGATGCCCACCACCAGCAGCAGGGCGGTGATGAGGGTGGGGAGCAGGTTCGTGAGCATGTTGAGGAAACTCATGGGCGACTCCAGCCAGAAGGGGGACTCGGGCGACGTTACGGGGATCCGCGCAGTTCTTCCACCGCACGGCTGATCGACTGCAGGTCGAGGCCGCCCTTGTGCCGGCGGCCGTTCAGGAACAGGGTGGGGGTGCCGCGCACGCCGCTCTCCTTGCCCGACGCCTCGTCGAGCGCGATGCGGGAGGCGTGCCCGGCCACGTCCGCCCAGGGGTCGACGTCGAGCTCGGCGGCGTAGTGTTCGAGGTCGGCGTCGGTGAGGAAACGCTGGTTGTCGTAGAGGATGTCGTGCATCTCCCAGAACCGGCCCCGGTCGGCGGCGGCCTCGGAGACGATGGCGGCCGAGGCGGCCCGGGGGTGCAGCGTCCGGATCGGATAGTGCCGGAAGACCAGCCGGACGTCGGGGTTCCGGCGCAGGATCTCGTCCAGGACGGGGTGGAGACGGCCGCAGTAGGGGCACTCGAAGTCGCCGTACTCGACGATGGTGACCTTCGCGGTCGCCGGGCCACGTACGTGGTCGTCGGGGCCGACCGGCACGGACAGCACGTCGGGCAGCTCCTCGCCGGGCTCGGCCTCGGGCGGCGCGCAGACGCCGCCCCGGTCCCAGGCCAGCCGGAAGACCACCCAGCCCAGCGCGGCGGACAGCAACGACCCGGCCAGAATGCCGATCTTGGCCTGGCTCTGGATCGCCGGGTCGTCGAAGGCCAGGTCGACGATGAACAGCGCCACCGTGAACCCGATGCCGGACACCGCCGCGCCGCCCAGCAACTGCCCCCACACCAGGTTCCCCGGCAGGATGCCCCAGCCGAAGCGCAGCGGCAGCCACGTGCCGAGCGAGATCCCGGCGAACTTCCCGAGCAGCAGCCCCAGCGCGATGCCGAGGGAGATCGGCGAGGTCAGCGCCGCCCGCAGGGTCTCGCCGTCGAGCCGCACCCCGGCGTTGGCCAGGGCGAACACCGGCACGATCACGTAGCTGCTCCAGGGATGCAGGCGGAGCTGGAGCCGTTCGTTGACCGAGACGGCACGCTGCACGCGCCGCGTGGCCTCCCTGGCCGCCCGCGCGCTCGGCTCGCTGGTGAACTCCTGGACGGCCTCGCCCGCCAGCAGCAGCTTCTGGTCGCTCGGGGCGTAGACGAACACGAGGACGCCGAGCGCGATGCCCACGAGCGTCGGATGGATGCCGCTCTCCAGCGTCGCGACCCACAAGCCGAACCCGAGCGCGATGTAGGCCGGCGCCCGCCAGATCTTCAGCCAGCGCAGCAGCACGATCGCCGCCAGCAGCACGACCGCCACGACGAGCGCGGTGAGCTGGAGGCTGGCCGTGTAGAAGATCGCGATGATCATGATGGCCAGCACGTCGTCCACGATGGCCAGCGTCAGCAGGAACGCCCGCAGCGGGTCGGGACAGCGTGCCCCGACGACGGCCAGCACGCCCAGCACGAACGCGGTGTCGGTGGCGATCGGCACACCCCACCCGCCCGCGCCGGGACCGCCGAGGTTGAGCGCGAGGTAGACGGCGGCCGGCACGAGCATCCCGCCGAGCGCGGCCACGGCCGGGACGGCGATCAGCCGCCGGTCCCTGAGCTGCCCGAGCCGCACCTCGTAGGAGACCTCCAGGCCGATCAGGAAGAAGAACACGCTCATCAGGCCGTCGTTGACCCAGTGGCGCAGGTCGAGGGAGAACACCGCGTCGCCGAACGAGATGCCCATGGGCAGGTGCCAGAACGACTCGTAGGTCGCGGCCCACGGCGAGTTGGCCCAGACCATGGCCAGGGCGGTGGCCACGAGCAGCACGCTCGTGCTGCCCGCCTCGGTCTTGAAGAACGCCCGCAACATCGTCAGATCTCCCCCCGGAGATCCGATCTTAGAACCCGCCCCGGCGGCGGCCGGGCCCGGCGGGGGTGTTCCCCGCCGGGCCAGGACGTCACAGGTTGCGGAGGTAGGCCAGGGACGGCGCGAAGAAGTACTCGCCGCCCTTCATCGTGATCGTCTGGGCGACCTGGGCCTGCGGGGCCGACGGCTCGGCCCGGCCCCACACCTTCGGCCAGCTCACCTTGACGTCGCGGGCTCCCTGCCCGATGAGCGGGTCGTGGCCGGTCGCCGGGTTCTGGAAGTCCTCGTTGTTCGCCCAGCTCTGCTGGGTGAACTCGAACTGGGCGAGCAGGCTGCTGTTGAACGCCATGAACAGCAGGCCGACCTCGCCGCTCGGGCGGGCGCCGGGCGGGGAGTCGTCCCAGGGGGCGTCGGTGCGGTCGCCGTAGGTCTGGCCCCGGCGGGCCATGAGGACCTCACGGCCGAACGAGCGCGGGTTCGTCTTCCTGATGTGCCCGCTGAAGGGGCACTTCGAGCCCGGGTCGTCGTCGAAGGTGAAGTCGTTGGCCACCGGGCCCCCGCCCGGCTTCTGCCTGAGCGTGACGGGGGTGCCGTCCTTGAAGCGGCCGACGAGCATGGCGCCCGCGCGGTCGCGGTCGGCGCCGAGCAGGCCGAGGGCGTCGGCCAGGTCCTGCTCGATCTCCTTGAACGCCCGGACGTTCTGCTCCAGCTTCCTGAAGACCAGGTAGCTGCCGAAATGCCGCTCCGGGTGCGGCGCGAAGGGGTCGGCGACCAGGATGTTGGAGAGCGGGAAGGCGGGGTCCCAGTGCTCCTTCGGCTCCTTGTCGACCTCGTCCCGCACGAACAGCGGCTGGCTGCGGCCGTCCACGTACCCGAAGTGCTCGATGCCGTCGCCGGCCGGGTTGCGCATGCCCTGGCCGGTCTCCTCGCCGAGCAGTCGCGCGCTCGCCGGCAGCTCGCCGAGGATCTCCTCGCGCAGTTCCTCGACCCGGTCCCGGCGGGCGTCGCCGATGAGGATGACGGCGTGGATCTCCCGCTGGTAGGCGGGCTCCCACTCCGTCACCGGCGGGTCGTCCAGCTCGGCGCCGCGCCGCTTCATGCCGTCGCGGAACGCCTTGTCGCCGAACCTGCGCACGTCCTCGACCGAATGGCCGAGGTCGCGGTAGCCGGCCTTGCTGATGCCGATGCCGACGTACGGCGTGCCGCGCCGGCCGTTCGCGCCGAACTCGCGCACCTCCTCAAGGTGCCGGCGCGCCGACTTCATCTTCGTGACGGCGATGTGCCGCAGGAACGCCTTTCCCGCGGCGACGTCGTTGAACCTGACGAACAGCACGGACAGGTGCTCGCGCACGTGCGCGCGGAGAATGTTGGGCTGGAGATTGTCCAGCATCTCCTTGGTGTCCGCGTCGAGCGTGGCCGAATCCCAGGCCAGGGGTTGTGCGTTGTTCAGGTCGACAGTCATTGTCGCCGAATCCTTTCCCCGTTTCGAAATGAATCGGGCCCCCTGCATCTGTACGACTCCCGGGAATACGAGAAAGTTTCCGATGATCAGGTCAGTTCGATTTCCTGATCAAACCCCGCGGACCCGTACATAATGTCCGGATGAAGAACCGGGGCTGGGGACGTTCCAGCGGCACCCGCGACACGCTGCTGCGCGCGGCCCGCGAGGTCTTCCTGGCCAAGGGGTACGCCGAGGCCACCGTCGCCGACATCGTCGAGGCGTCGGGCATCAGCGTCGGCAGCCTTTACCACCATTTCGGCGGCAAGCCGGGCCTGTTCCTCGCCCTGTGGGAGCAGTTCATGCGCGAACAGGAGGAACGCACCTCCCGCGCGGCCAAGGCCACCGCCGGCGCCGGTGAGGAACGGTTCCTGGCCGGCGCCCGCGCCTATCTGGAGGGCTCGTGGGAGCAGCGCGACGTGGCCAGGCTGTTCCTGGAGAACGACGGCCCGGCCGAGTTCTCGACCCTGCGCAGGCAGCGCGGCTGGGAGTGGATCGGCGGCAACAAGCGGCTGCTCGGCCTGGCGGACACGCCGGAGAGCAACGTGCTGGTCGTGCTGCTGACCACGGTGATGGGCGAGGCCGGGCGCGAGGTGGCGGCCTGCGAGTCCGACGGGGACGCCCAGGTGACCATCGACGAGGTGATCAGGATCGTCCGCCGCATGCTGGCTACGACGGGCGGCGTACCGCGGCCTTCTCCCTGAGGACGATTTCGCCGCGCCCCCGCGATGCGAGCGTGTAGCCCATGGACGCACTGCGCAAAGCCCTCGGCGCGCTCTCCCTGGTCTACGCGCTGATCTTCGCCGGGGCCGCGCTGCTGCACGCGGGCATCACGGTCGGCCCGCTGTCCCAGCCGGTCGTGCCGCCCGCAGTGGTCGTGGAGACGTTGTGCGCCCTGGGCCTGGTCGCCGGCGGCCACGGCGCGCTGACCCGCCGCCGGTGGGCCTGGGACGGCCTGGTCCACACCCACGCGGGGGCCCTGGGCGGCGTGCTGATCGGCATCCTGGCGCTGGCCCTGCACCCGTCGGCGGCCACGGCCCTGAGCACCTGGTTCCACGACACGATGGCGGTGCTGCTGGCCGCCGGGCTGGCCGGGGCCTTCTACGCCTCCAGAGCGCGCAGGTGATCGGCGGCCTCGGGCAACTGGTCCTCGGTGAACACGCGGACGCCGTGCGCTTCGAGCAGGGCGGTGGTCACCCCCTGGCCGGGGACCCGCCGTCCGGCGAACGTGCCGTCGTGGATGGCCAGCGCGCCGCACGAGGGGCTGCCCTCCTTGAGCACGGCCAGCCGGACCCCGGCCGAGCGGGCGGCCTCGAGCGCGGCCCGCGCCCCCGCCACGAACTCGGCCGTCACGTCGGAGCCGTCGCTCGCCAGCACGCGGGCCGCGCCGGAGAGCACCGCCGCGCCGCCCGCGCCGCCCTCGATCTCGGCCGCCGGGCGCGGAACGGGCAGCCCGCCCGCCACCTCGGGGCAGAAGACCACCAGCCGGCCCTCCGCCCGCCAGTTCGCGAGCAGGGCGTCGGCGCTGGTCTTCGCGCCGCCGTCGTAGCGGACCCGGCGGCCCATCAGGCACGCGCTGACGAGGATTCTCTGCACGTCCCCGATCCTACGAGCGCGATCGGCACCAGCGGGACGGCGGCGGGGGCGACCTGCACGGGCGCTAACCTGTGTCCCGATGAACACCACCGTCGCCACGATCGTCATCGTCGGCTCACTGCTGCTCATGCTGGCCGCCCTGGTCGTCGCCGTCCGCGACCGGCCGATGGGCATGGTCCTGCTGGTCGGCTTCGCCGTGCTGGAGGTGGCGATCCTGGTGCAGGCCGGGTTCGTGATCGCGGCGGTGAGCGGCGGCGAGGGGCCGCCGGAGAAGGCCACGCTGTTCGGCTACATCGGCGGCCAGGTGCTCATCCCGCCCGCCGGGGTGTTCCTCGCGCTGGCCGAGCGCAGCCGGTGGGGCACGGCGATCCTGGTCGTGGCCGGGTTCGCGATCGCGGTGATGAACGCGCGGCTGCTGCAGATCTGGCAGGGCGTGGCGTGAGCGCCCCGATCGGCACCGGCCCCGGGCGCGCGCTGGTCGCCGTCTACGGGCTGTTCTCGCTGGCGGCCGGGGCGCGGGCGGCGGTGCAGATCGCCACCAGGTTCGGCGAGGCGCCGCTGGCCTACGCGCTGTCGGCGTTCGCCGCGCTGGTCTACCTCGTGCTCACCGTCGCCCTCGTGCGCGGCGCCCGCCGCCTCGCGCTCGGCGCGCTCGTCATCGAGCTGGCCGGCGTGCTGCTGATCGGCACCGCGAGCGTGGCCGACCCGGCGGCCTTCCCCGACGCCACGGTGTGGTCGTCGTACGGCAAGGGTTACCTGTTCATCCCGCTGGTGCTGCCCTTCGTGGGTCTCTACTGGCTGCTGCGCAGGCGTTAACGCCGGGCCTGCGCGGGCAGGGACAGACCCCATGAGCACGATCGAGCACTCAGTAGACGTCAACGTCCCGATCCGCGTGGCCTACAACCAGTGGACCCAGTTCGAGAGCTTCCCCGAGTTCATGGAGGGCGTGGAGTCCGTCAAGCAGATCTCCGACACGCTCACCGAGTGGGTGGTCGAGATCGCCGGGGTCCGCCGCGAGTTCCAGGCCGAGATCACCGAGCAGCACCCCGACGAGCGCGTCGCCTGGCGCGGCACGGACTCGCCGCACCACGCGGGCGTGGTCACCTTCCACCGCATCGACGCCGACACCACCAAGGTCACCCTCCAGATGGAGTACGACCCCGAGGGCGTCGTCGAGACCGTCGGCGACGCGCTGCAGATCGTCCGGCTGCGCATCAGGAACGACATGGAGCGGTTCAAGTCGTTCATCGAGTCGCGCGGCGGCGAGACGGGCGGCTGGCGCGGCGACGTCCCCGGCGCCCACCAGCACCAGCACGAGCACGGCTCCACCTACGGCGACAGCGGCGCGCCGGTCCCGCCCGGCACCGTCGGCGGCGGCGACTACCCGCCGAGCGGCACCCTGCCGCCCCCCGGCCCGGTGCCCCCGCGCAACCAGCCCCCGGAGGGCCCCAGCCCGGTCCTGTAGGACGGGCTTTCCCTGAGAGTCTCAGCCCCCGCCCCGGGGGCTTTCTCATGTCCAGGAATAAAGGGACATTTCGGTCCTGTTAAGGTGGTGATTCGTCCCATGATTTGATGAGTGGAGGACCTGACCAGCATGAGCGTGCTCGCCCAAGAGGCCCGTGGCAGAACAGGCAGAACCGCCCCCCTGGCCTGGCTTCTCGTGCTGGGCATCGTTCTGGCGGCGCTGAACCTGCGCACGGCCGTCACCAGCGTCGGGCCGCTGCTCGACCAGCTCGCCGGGGCGCTCGGCATGAGCAGCGTCGGCACCGGCCTGCTCACCACGCTGCCGGTGCTGGCCTTCGCCGGCGTCGGCGCGGTCACCCCGACCCTGGCCCGGCGGATCGGCGAGCACCGGCTGCTGCTGCTCGCGCTGGTCACCCTCGGCTCGGGCATGCTGGTCAGGTCGCTGGTCGGGTCGGCCCCGGTGTTCCTGCTGAGCAGCGCGGTCGCGCTGTCCGGCGGCGCCGTCGGCAACGTGCTCATCCCGACGCTGATCAAGCGCCACTTCCCCGGGCGTACCGGGATCATGACCACCGTCTACACCACGGCCCTGGCGGCGGGCACCATGCTGGCCGCCGCCGCGACCGTGCCGATCGAGCGCGCGTCGGGGGACTGGCACATCGCGCTCGGCGTGTGGGCGGCCCTGGCCGCCGTGGCCGCCATTCCGTGGCTTGCGCTGCTGCGCAGTGAGCCGGAGCGGGACACGGGCAGCCGGGACGCGGGCATCTCGACCCTGCTCAGGAGCAGGCTCGCCTGGATGGTGGCGATCTACTTCGGCACCCAGTCGATGATCGCCTACATCATGTTCGGGTGGCTGGCCACGATCCTGACCGACGGGGGATACACCTCCTCGCAGGCCGGGCTCATGCTCGGCGTGTTCACCGCCCTGAACATCCCGGTCTCGATCCTCGTGCCGACGGTCGCCGCGCGCTTCCGCGACCAGCGGCCGGTCGTCGTGGGGCTGGTCGTGGCCTACACGATCGGCTTCCTCGGGCTGTGGTTCGCGCCCGCCTCGACCGCCATGGTCTGGGTGGTGTTCGTGGCGATCGGCATGGGGTCGTTCCCGCTGGCGCTGGTCATGCTGGGGCTGCGCACCCGTACGCCGGAGAGCACGGCCGCGCTGTCGGCCTTCGGGCAGAGCGCCGGATATCTCATCGCCGGCGCCGGCCCGCTGCTGGTCGGGATGATCTACCAGATGACCGGCGGCTGGTCGCTGACGTACGTGCTGATCTTCGGTGTGATCGCCGTCCAGCTCCTCACCGGCCTGTACGCCGGCCGCGACCGCTATCTGGAGGACGAGCGCCGCCCTGCCACAATGACCAGGTGAGATCCACTGTCGTCACCTTCCCCAACGGCCGGGTCAGCGGCCGTTCCCCGATTGTCGGGGCCGTGCCGGTGGGGGACCGGCACGGCCTCGTCACCGCCGAGACGCCGTTCCATCCCCTCGACCACACCTGGCCCGACCAGCCCGCAGACCGGGGGACGATCGGCGAGCTGCCGGTCCTCGACTGCGTGACAGGGGCCCAGTCGAACGACGGTGAGATCTTCGTCGGCGAGTCCATCCCGGTCCGGCGGGGCGCAGAGGGCTGGGAGTGGCTGGTCGTCCACGTCACCGACACCCCGCTGCCCGTCGGCGCCGAGGTGGACCTGGAGGTGGACGCCGGATACCGGGCGGCGCTCTCGGCCGGCCACACCGCCTGCCACCTGGCCGCCCTGGCGCTCAACGCGGCGCTGGCGGGCAGGTGGCGCAAGGAGGTGCGGCAGGACCGGCTCGGCCACCCCGACTTCGACCAGACGGCGATCACCTCCTCGCGCATCCTGCCGCACGGCAGCGTCGACGAGTACCGCCTGGGCAAGTCGCTGCGCAAGAAGGGCTTCTCCGCCGACGACCTGGACCTGACCGAGCTGGCCCGGAAAGTGAACGAGCAGCTCGGGGCCTGGGTGGCGGCCCGGGCGCCGGTCCGGCTCGACGTGCCGGGGCCCGGTCTGACCGCGTTGCGCACCTGGCACTGCTCGCTGCCCGAGGGCGAGGCGTCGATCCCGTGCGGCGGCACGCACGTGCGCGACACGGCGGAGCTGGGCACGGTCGAGGTCGCGTTCACCCTGGAGGAAGCCGCCCTCACCATGCGCACCACCTGCGGCTAGCGGGCCCCTTCCGCCGGGGAGCCCGCGCTCAGGCCGGCCAGGAAGGCCAGCACCCGCCGCCACGCGTCCGCGCAGATCGCCTCGTGCTCGGCGTGGGCCTCGTCGAAGAAGCCGTGCGGGGCGCCCGGGTAGACGACGATCTCGTGCTCCACCCCGGCCCCGGTCAGCGCGGCCCCGAACTCCGCCACCTGGTCGGCCGGGATGCCCTCGTCGGCCCCGCCGAACAGGCCGAGGATCGGCGCGCCCAGCTCGGCGGCGTGCTGGGTGGGGCCGGGGCCGTACGGGCCGGCGATCCCCGGCGCGCCGTAGAACCCGATCACGCCGGCGAACCCGAACCTGGGCGCCGAGGCGAAGAACGCGTTCCGGCCGCCCATGCAGAAGCCGAGCGCCACCGCCGGACGTCCCAGGCGCTCGGTCGCGGCCTGGATGTCGGCCTGGATGTTCTCCCTGGTCAGCTTGGGGATGTGGGCCATGACCTGGAACGACTCGCCCCGGTCGTCGTCGGTGGCGGTCCTGCCGTAGTAGTCGAGGGCGAGCGCCGGATGGCCCTGCTCGGCCAGCCGTACGGCGAGCTGCTTGTAGAAGCCGTGCAGGCCGCGGACGTCGGGGAGGATCACGACGCCGGGCCCGCTCACCCGGTCGGGACGGGACTCGTAGGCGGCGAACGACGCGCCGTCGGCGGAGGTCAGGCGGAGCTCGGCGGAGCGGGTGCCGGTGATCGGCGCTCGCCGTGCTCTCCCGCCTCGACCGGGACGGGCCGCACACCTCGGCCCAGCTCGCGCACCTGGAACGGATCACCGCCCAGGCGATCGGCACCGTCCTGGGCGGCCTCCACCGGCGCGGCATGGTGGCCCGCGAGCCCGACCCGGCCGACCGGCGGCGGGTGATCACCGCCATCACCGGCTCCGGCCGCGCCGCGCTGGACAGCCGGGAACAGGTGATCACCGAACGCCTGGCCGCGGCCGTCGACTCCCTCACCCCCGACGAGCGCGAACGCCTCGCCGCCGCCCTGCCCGTCCTGGTCGACCTGGCCCCGGACGCCTCTGAGGCGTCAGCATGTGTTGACAAACGGCCGTCTGTCAGCACATGCTGACACCATGGACGTCACCGAACTGGCCGGCGCGGCCTCCGACCGCGACCCCGGAACGGGCCTCGCGGCGGTGGCCGCGCTCAGGGCCCTGCTGGAGGAGCTGGAGGCCGTCCACGTCAGCAACGCCCGCGCGGCCGGTTGGTCGTGGGAGCAGATCGCCGGCGCGCTCGGGGTCCGGCGGCAGTCCGCCCATCGCAAGCACGCCCGCAGAACGGGGAGGTAGCAGGTGCTCGACAGGTTGACGCAAGACGCCCGCCGGGCGGTGGTCCGGGCCGGGATCCTCGCGCTCGACGCCCACCGCGCCACGCTCGACGCCGACCTCCTGCTGCTGGGCGTGGCCGAGGTGCGGCCGTTCGCGCTGTCGTCGTTCACCGCCTCCGGCGCCGCCCTGCGCGCCCGCGTCGACCTGGGCGACGCGCGGGCGCTGCTGGCCACCCTCGGCATCGACCTCGACGAGGTCCACCGCCGCACCAGGGCCGGCGCGGACGCGCCCGGCCAGTGGGTGCTGCGCCGGTCCCGGCTGCGCCCGCTGCGCGTGACCCTCGACGGGCCGCTGGGCACGATCCCGCTGGCCATGCACGCCAGGAAGGTGATCGAGGTGGCGATGTGGAAGCCGGGGCCCGTCACCGGCGAACGGCTGCTGTGGGGCCTGCTCGCCGACGGCGCGAACGGCGCCGGCCGCCTGCTGCGCGAGGCCGGGGTCGACGTGGCCGCGCTGGTCAGGGAGGCGGGCATCCCGTCCCGCCGCGCCGCCTGACGCCTCGCCTTCCGGCGGTCTTCCGGCGCGGTCTTCCGGCGCGGCCTTCCGGCGCGGCCTTCCGGCGCGGGCCGGAGGGTTCCTCCGGTCCGCCGGAGGCGGGGTCCGGCGTGACGCGAGGGGTCCGGAAGTCCGATACACTTTTGGTGATCGCAAGGGGCTATGGCGCAGTTGGTAGCGCGCCTCCATGGCATGGAGGAGGTCTGGGGTTCGAATCCCCATAGCTCCACAGCAGAGAAGGTGGCGTCCGTGAGGGCGCCACCTTTTTTCGTGCCTGCGCCGGGCCGTGTCAATACCTCTCAGGTCACCTCTTGTCCGGACATGGGGGAGACGCGGGCGGCGGGCCGGAGCCGCGATCGTCGGGGCATGCGACTTCAACGACTGCAGATCTCGGCGCTTTCCGTCCTCGCGCTCGTCGTGGCGCTGGCGCTGGCGCCGCTTCCGGGGCTGCCGTACACCATGGGGTTCGCGCCGCACTGGGTGACCGTCCTGGCCGCCGGGCTGGGGGCGGTCTTCGTGGTGCGGCCGCATCCGGCGGGGCTGCTGCCCGTCCTGCTGCTGCTGTGGTCGGCGGGCGGGCTCGTGCTCGACGTCTTCCGCGCCTTCTTCGCGCTCACCGGGATCCCCGCTGGGGAGTTCGCGCAGGTCGACTGGCCCGGGATGGCGCTGCGCGGGCTCAGCCTGGCCGGCTGCGCGCTGCTGGGCGCGCTGCTGCTGCCGCGCGTCAGGGTGCCCGCCGGGCCCTGGCTCGGGTACGCCGCCTTCGCCCTCGGGTTCGTCTACCCGCTGGCCAAGCTCTACTGGTCGGCGGGCGGCGCCCTGCTGCGCCCCGCGGACTACGGCGAGGGCTTCCCGTACGGCGAGACGATCATGCTGGTCGTCGGCGCGGCAGGCTCGCTGGCCCTCGTGCAGCGGTGGGGACGGTCGCTGCCGCGGCGGCTGGTGCTGGCCGGCGGTTGGACGGGCGCCGCCATGTTGACCACTATGGGAGCCATGTCCGTTCTCGGCACGTTCTCCCAGCTCCTCGGTCTCACCCAGGGGCCCGTGCCGCTGTCCGACCCGGCCGCGGTGGCGGCGGTCGCGGTCGTGTACGGGAGCTGGCTGCTGTTCGGGCTGGCGGTCGCCGGAGCCACCCTCTCCTACCAGCGCGCGACGGCACGATGACGCCCCGCCGCGCCGACGTGGTCCTGGCCCTGGTCGCCGGGGTGACGCTGGTCCCGCTCTCGCTGACGGTGGCGGTCCTGTCGGCGCCCGGCGGGCGGGCGGTGCTGCTGGCGGCGGCCTGCCTGGCGGCGCACGCGGCCGTGGCGTACCGGCGGCGGACGTGGGCGTTCCTCGTGGTGGCCGCGGCGTTCGCCGTCCAGGCCGCGGTGACCGGGCTGTTCCTCGTGCTGCCGTCGTCGGCGCTGTTCCCGTTCGCGGTCTACTCCTGCGCCGCCCACGCCCGGCGGCACCCGCCGCTGGTGGTCGGCCTGGCGGGGGCGGGGGCGGCGGCGGCGCGGTTCGCGACCGACTCCAGCGTCGCGGCGGCCGGGCTCGGGCCGGACCCGTGGCTGCTGCTGGCGCTGCTGGCCGCGGTGGTGGTCGCGGCGTGGGGGCTCGGCCTGTACCGGCGGACCCAGCTCGCCCACCTCGACCTGCTGCGGGAGCGGGCCCGCGAGGCCGCGGCGCGGGCCACCGCCGAGGAACGGGCCAGGATCGCCAGGGAGATGCACGACGTGGTCGCCCACGCGCTGGCCGTCATCGTCGCCCAGGCCAGGGGCGGCCGGTTCGCGCCCGCGCGGGCGGCCGAGATCCTGGCCGCGATCGAGGAGACCGGACGCGCGGCTCTCACCGACATGCGGGCCGCCGTCGGCGTGCTGCGCGCCACGCCCGGGGACGGGCCGCCGCCCGGACTGACCGGCCTGCCGGACCTGGTCGCGCGGACCCGGGAGGCCGGGCTGCCCGTCGAGGAGATCGTGCGCGGCACGCCGCGTCCCCTCGGGCCGGGGGCCGATCTCGTCGCCTACCGCGTGGTGCAGGAGGCGCTGACGAACACGCTCAAGCACGCGGGCGCGGGCGCGCGCAGCACCCTCCGGCTGGAGTGGACGGACGACGCCCTGCGCATCACCGCCGGCGACGCGGGCGGCGCCGCCTCCGCCGGAACGCGCGGTGACGGGCCGGGGAACGGGCTGGCGGGCATGCGGGAGCGGGTGACCGCGCTCGGCGGGACCCTGGACGTCCGGACGGAGGAGGAAGGCGGGTTCGTCGTCGAGGCCCGCCTTCCGTACCCGGCATGACCATCGGCGTGTACGTCGTCGACGACCAGCGGCTGGTGCGTACCGGCACGGTGATGGTGATCGACGCCCAGGACGACATGCGCGTGGTGGGGGAGGCCGGCGACGGGGTGGAGGCGCTGGCCGGGCTGCGCGCGGTGACGGCGGACGTGGTGCTCATGGACGTCCGCATGCCGCGCATGGACGGCGTCGAGGCCACCCGGCGGCTGCTGGCGGCCCCCGGCGCGCCCAAGGTGATCGTCCTGACCACCTTCGACCTGGACGAGTACGCCTTCGCCGCGCTGCGGGCCGGCGCGTCGGGGTTCCTGCTCAAGGACGCCCCCGCCGAGGAGCTGCTGGCCGCGGTGCGGACCGTCCACCGGGGGGACGCGGTGATCGCCCCCTCGACCACCCGCCGCCTGCTCGACCACGTCGCGCCGCACCTGCCGGACGCCGGGCCCGACCCGCTGACCGAACGGGAGCGGGAGGTGCTGCGGCACATCGCCCGGGGCGAGACGAACGCCGAGATCG
Organism: Nonomuraea sp. NPDC049646; assembly: GCF_044465525.1. Lineage (NCBI taxonomy): Bacteria > Bacillati > Actinomycetota > Actinomycetes > Streptosporangiales > Streptosporangiaceae > Nonomuraea > Nonomuraea sp. NPDC049646. The sequence continues at coordinate 47,561 of NZ_JBITLU010000016.1, forward strand.
CGGGCGCGCTGTTCCTGTCGGAGGGCACCGTCAAGACCCACGTCGGCCGCATCCTGGCCAAGCTCGGGCTGCGCGACCGGGTCCAGGCGGTCATCTGGGCCTACGAGCACGGCCTGCACCGCCGCCCCTGAACGGCCGCGCGCCGCCACGGTCAGCTCGAATCGTTCATGCTCTGAATGACGTCGGTACCATCGTGCGCGTGGACGAAGTCAAGCCGGTGTCGGTGGCGGGCACGATGGCCTTCAGGATCGGGACGCTCGGGGCGATCGTGACCGAGCGGTTCACGGCCGCGCTCGTCCCGCTCGACCTCAAGCCCAAGCACGTCGGCCTGATGACCCTGCTGGAGGCGCGCGGCGCGGCCTCGCAGCTCGACGTGGCCAGGACCATGGGCGTCGCGCCGAGCCTGGTGGTGACGCTGGCCGACCACCTCGAACGGCTCGGCGCGATCTCCCGGGTGCGCGACCCCGGCGACCGGCGGCGTCAGCTCCTCGACCTCACCGGCGAGGGGCGCGCGCTGCTCGGCCGGTGCCTGGAGGTGACGCTGGAGCTCGACGCCGAGCTCACCGGCGGGCTCGGACCGCGGGACCGGGCCGTGCTCGCCAGGGTCCTCGGCACGCTGGCCGCCCAGGCGGGGCTGCCGCTCTAGCCGGCGCGGGCATCCGCCAGGGCGGCGTGTCCCTGGCGGATGTCGGCCCAGGCCCGCTCGACGTGACGGAGTTCGGTCGCCGGGCCGCCGACGGCCATGCGGAGCACGGTCCGGCCGCCGATCCCGGTGTGCGTCAGGTAGAGGGAGCCGCCCGCGTTGAGGGTCTCCATCAGGCGCAGCGTGGCGGCGTCGGCGTCGGCGGGCGGCAGGCCGGGCCAGCGGGGCCGGAAGCAGACCAGGCCGAGCGGGTGCGGCTCGTGCAGCTCGAAGGCGGGGTCGGCGGCGATCAGGGCGGCCAGGTGCTGGGCCAGGGAGACGCCCTTGCGGATGTGGGCGCGCAGGCCCTCGGCGCCGTACCAGCGGATCACCGACCACAGTTTCAGCGCTCTGAACCGGCGGCCCAGCGGGATCTGCCAGTCGCGGTAGTCGACCACCGAGCCGGCCGTGGTCGCGGCGTTGCGCAAGTACTCCGGCAGGATCGACAGCGCGCCGAGCAAGGGGGCGCGGTCGGCCGTCCACAGGACGGTGCAGTCGAAGTTGGTCAGCAGCCATTTGTGCGGGTTGGTGGAGTAGGTGTCGGCGTACTCCGCCACGCCGTCGTTGAGCCCGCGGAACTCGGGGCAGACGGCGGCGACCCCGGCGTAGGCGGCGTCCACGTGCAGCCACACGTCGTGCTCGCGGCACACCTCGCCGATCTCCGGCACCGGGTCGACGGCGGCCGAGGAGGTGGTGCCGACGGTGGCGCAGACCATCGCCGGAACCGCGCCGGCGGCCTTGTCGGCCGCGATCAGCTCGCGCAGCCGTCCCGGGTCCATGGCCAGCGTACGGGGGTCCACGTCCACCACCCGTACGCCGTCGGAGCCGAGGCCCGCGACGCGGGCGGCCTTCTCCAGCGAGGAGTGCGTCTGCGACGAGACGTAGATCGTGTACCGCTCGGCGACGCCCGTCCGCGTGGACCGGCCGCCGCTCGCCCGGTGCAGGGCGGCCAGCAGCGCGACCAGGCAGGCGCTCGACGCCGAGTCCTGGATCACGCCGCCGCCGCGCGCGTCGGTCCTGAAGTGCGCGGGCAGGCCGAGCAGGCTGGCCAGCCAGTCCACCACCACGGTCTCCAGCTCGGTGCACGCGGGGCTGGTGACCCACAACATGCCCTGCACGCCGAGGCCGCTGGAGAGCAGGTCGCCGAGGATGGCGGGGCCGCTGGCGTTGGAGGGGTAGTAGGCGAAGAAGGCGGGGTGCTGCCAGTGGGTGATGCCGGGCAGCAGGATGGTGTTCAGGTCGTCCAGGACGGCCTCGAACGGCTCGCCGTGCTCGGGCGGCTCGGCGGGCAACGCGCGGCGGACGTCCCCCGGCTCGGCCCGTGACCTCACCGGACGGGACTCGATGTCCGCCATGTAGTCCGCGATCCAGTCGACGACCTGCCTGCCGTGGCGGCGGAACTCCTCCGGGCTCATGTGGGCGTTCATGCCTACAGATCATCATCCGGGCGGCGTCCCGGGAAGACGGGAACGGGCCGGAGGCCGCGCGCCTCCGGCCCGTCGTTCCGTCGGGGGGTCAGCGACCGCTGAGTGTCTTGCGCCAGTGGAAGCCGCCGGGCAGATTGACCGACAGCGTACGGCGGCCGTCGGCGGTACGCGTCACCCTGAACAGCCGGTTGCCCCAGCTGTGTCCAACGCCGCCGCGGGACAGGTTCAGCCGGACCGGGCCCAGCTTGATCGTCTTGCGGTAGCTCCAGCTCATCGGACTCCTCCGTCGAGGTCGGTGAGAGCCCGTCAACTACCCGGGAACGCCGGAATTATCGGGGTTTTCGGCGTTGATCGCGTTTCTCTCGGCGGTTGCCCAGGTCAGGGCGTCGGCGAGGGCGTCGAGAGCGGCGGGGAAGGCGCGTTCGGAGGGGGCGGCGTACCCGATCAGCAGGCCGCCGGGGCCGGGGGTCTGGCGCAGCGGGCTCAGGCCGCGCAGGGCGATGCCGCGCCGTTCGCAGGCCGCGAGCACGGCGGACTCGGCCGGCCCGGACGGCGGGAGCAGCAGCAGGGCGCGCAGCCCGGCGGCCACGCCGGGCAGGCGCGCGCCGGGCAGCGGGGCGGCCGGTCCGGGGCCGAGCCGCGCCAGCAGCAGCTCGCGGCGGCGGCGGTAGCGCAGGCGCGCGGCGCGGACGTGCCGGTCGTAGTCGTGGACGTCGATCAGCCGGGCCAGGACGAGCTGGCCCAGCACCCCGGTGTGGGCGTCGGCGTGCAGCTTGGCCTCGGCGACCGGGCCCACCAGGGCGGGCGGCAGCGCCATCCAGCCCAGGCGCAGCGCAGGGGAGAGCGACTCGGACGTGGTGCCGCAGTAGACGACCTGGTCGGGGGCCGTGCCCTGGAGGGCGCCCACGGGACGGCGGTCGTAGCGGAACTCGCCGTCGTAGTCGTCCTCGATGACCGGGCCGCCCCACGCGCGCAGCAGGCGGCGGCGCGCCGGGGCCAGGGGCACGCCGGTCGGGTACTGGTGCGCCGGGGTCAGCACGGCGGCGGCCACCCCGGACGTGAGGTCGCCGGTACGGGCGCCCTGCTCGTCCACCGGGAGGGGGACGATCGCGCGGCCGGCGCGGCGCAGGACCTCGCGGTAGAAGTCGTGCCCCGGGTCCTCCATGGCGAACGGGCCCCCGCCCAGCACCTCCGCCAGCAGGTTGAGCGACTGGACGAAGCCCGTGGTGACGACGATCCGGTCGGGGGTGGTGCGCACGCCGCGGGTCCTGCCGAGGTAGCCGGCCAGCGCGGTGCGCAGTTCGATCCGGCCCCGGGGGTCGCAGGGGCCGAAGACGTCGGCGGGGGCCGCGGCGAGCACGTGGCGGGTGGCCCGCACCCAGGCCCGCGCGGGGAAGGCCGACACGTCCGGCTGGCCGGGCCGAAGATCGTGCACCGGCTGCGGTCCGGCGGCGGAAGGGGAGCGGATCGGCCGCGGCGGTCCGGCGGCGGCAGGGGAGCCGATCGGCGCGGGGGCGGGCGGGAGGGCGTCGGCGACCTCGGTGCCCGAACCCGGGCGGGTGGTGAGGTAGCCCTCCTCGGCGAGCTGGTCGTAGGCGGCGCTCACCGTGCCGCGTGCGAGGCCGAGCCCGGCCGCGAGCGCCCTGGTCGAGGGCAGGCGGGTGCCGGGCGGCAGCCGTCCGTCGCGGACGGCGGCGCGCAGGGCGTCCTCGACGGCCCGCCGCCGTCCGGGTGCGGGATCGAGCTCCAGATGCAGGTCCACTCCGGAACTGGCCCAATATTTCGGCACAAAACCGGATCTTACGGGTGGGCCGGTGGGCGGCTACCGTCGAGGGCGTACCTCGAAAGGAAGTTCTGCCCATGCTCGTGATCGCCCATCTCAGCGACATCCACGTCGGCGGCTCGGACCGGTCCGTCGAGCGCGCCGACGCCGTCATGCGCTATCTGGACGCTCTCCCGTACGACCTCGACGCGGTGCTCGTCACCGGAGACATCGCCGACCACGGTCTGCCCGAGGAGTACGAGCAGGCGCGCAAGCTGCTGACCTCCCGCCACCCGGTCCTCGTGTGCCCCGGCAACCACGACGTCCGGGAGGAGTTCCGGCGGGTGCTGCTGGGCGAGCCGGCCGCGTCCGGGCCGGTCAACCGGGTCCACCGCACCGGCGGGGCGGTCTACGTGCTGTGCGACTCCTCCATCCCGGGCCGGCCCGAGGGCCACCTGGACGACGAGACGCTGGCCTGGCTCGACGGCGTGCTCGGCGCGGAAGGCGGCCTGCCGGTGTTCGTGGCCTTCCACCACCCGCCCGTGACGCTGCACTCACCGGTCGACACGATCATGCTCCAGACCCCGGACCGCCTCGCCGGCCTGCTGGCCGGGCATCCGCACGTGACGGCCGTGCTGGTCGGCCACGCCCACACCGCGGCGGCCACCGCCTTCGCCGGACGCCCGCTGCTCACCGCCCCCGGCGTGGTCTCCACGCTGCGGCTGCCCTGGGAGGGCGCGACCACGCTGGCCGGCTGCGCCGACTACGAACTCCCGCCGGGGCTCGTCTTCCACGTGCTGGACGACGACGGCCGGATCACCACCCACCACCGCGTCGTGCCGGTCTGAGGGCGGACGGCGGGCCGGGAGGCCGCGGGCTTCCCGGCGCCGGGACGGCTCGTTTCATGGGGGTGCTCCTCGGATCAGCGGACTGTTAGCGCTACCAGTCGAAGCGACCGCTAACAAAGGTGATCGGCGTCACGTTAGGGAGGTAATGCCCCTGGAGTCAAGGGGTGTCCGGCGTGACGTGACCGTGATGCGGAGGGCCCTTGACGGATGGGCTTGTTAACGTTCACAGTCGTGGCCAAGCCAGGAAAGGAGCGGTCGCGGGATCGGTCCGGGGCCGTCTCCCCTCGGTCGCGGCCGGGGAGGCGAGGTGGCGGCCCGCCTCCTGGCACCCCGCGGTCGCCGGTACGCGAGACGGCACGGCCCGACGGGACCGCGCAGGCCCCCGAGGCAGGAAGGCGCCGGCAGCCGACTTCGGTTGTTAGCGCTCACATGAGAAGGGAACCCCCCACGTGTTCAAGAGGATCTCGGCGTTGGTGCTCGCCGGGCTCACCGCGATGTCGGTGGCGAGCTGCGGCGGAGGCAGTGGCGGCAGCGGCGGCAGCGGCGGCAGCGGCGACGGCTCGATCACCATGGGCTTCGCCCAGGTCGGCGCGGAGAGCGGCTGGCGCACCGCGAACACCAAGTCCGTGCAGGACTCGGCCAAGAACGCGGGCGTGACGCTCAAGTTCTCCGACGCCCAGCAGAAGCAGGAGAACCAGATCAAGGCCATCCGCTCCTACATCCAGCAGAAGGTGGACGTCATCGCCTTCTCGCCGGTGGTGGAGTCCGGCTGGGACACGGTGCTCAAGGAGGCCAAGGACGCGAAGATCCCGGTCATCCTGACCGACCGCGCCGTCGACTCCAAGGACACCTCCCTGTACAAGACCTTCCTCGGCTCCGACTTCGTCGAGGAGGGCAAGAAGGCCGGTCAGTGGCTGGTGCAGGAGTACAAGGATGCCAAGGACCCGGTGAACATCGTCGAGCTCCAGGGCACCACCGGCTCGGCCCCCGCCAACGACCGCAAGGCCGGGTTCGCCCAGGTCATCGGCGCCGACCCCAAGTTCAAGGTCATCGCCTCGCAGACCGGCGACTTCACCAGGGCCAAGGGCAAGGAGGTCATGGAGGCCTTCCTGAAGTCCAACCCGGACATCGACGTGCTCTACGCCCACAACGACGACATGGGCCTGGGCGCGATCGAGGCCATCGAGGGCGCGGGCAAGGTGCCCGGCAAGGACATCAAGATCATCACGGTCGACGCGGTCAAGGACGGCATGCAGGCCCTGGCCGACGGGAAGATCAACTACATCGTCGAGTGCTCGCCGCTGCTCGGCCCGCAGCTCATGGACCTGGCCAAGAAGGTCGTCAAGGGCGAGCAGGTGCCGGCCCGCGTGGTGACCGAGGAGACCACGTTCACGCAGGAGCAGGCCAAGCAGGTCCTGTCCAGCCGTCAGTACTGATCGGGCGGGCCGGGCCCGGTGGCCCGGCCCCTTCAGGCGGAAGGGGAGGCGCATGGCCGCACCCGTGCCGGTCCTGACGATGAACGGGATCGGCAAACAGTTTCCCGGGGTCAAGGCCCTGGACGGCGTGGACCTGCGGCTGCTGCCCGGCGAGGTGCACGCGCTCATGGGCGAGAACGGCGCCGGCAAGTCCACCCTGATCAAGGTGCTCACCGGCGTGCATCCCGCCGACTCGGGCACGATCGAGCTCGGCGGGCGGCCCGTCGCCTTCGCCGGCCCGGCCGAGGCGCAGCGGGGCGGCATCAGCACGGTCTACCAGGAGATCAACCTCTGCACGAACCTGTCGGTGGCCGAGAACATCTTCATCGGCCGCGAGCCGCGCAGGTTCGGGCGCATCGACTGGAAACGCGTGCGGGCCAGGGCCGGCGAGCTGCTGAGCGGGCTGGACCTGAGCATCGACGTCTCGGCGCCGCTGTCGGCGTACTCGCCGGCGGTGCAGCAGATGGTGGCCATCGCGCGGGCGGTCGACATCGAGGCCCGGGTGCTGATCCTGGACGAGCCCACCTCCAGCCTGGACGCCGACGAGGTGCGGCAGCTCTTCCGGGTGATGCGGCGGCTCAAGGAGGAGGGCATCGCCATCCTCTTCGTCTCCCACTTTCTCGACCAGATCTACGAGATTTCGGACCGCATGACGATCCTGCGCAACGGACGGCTCGTCGGCGAGTACCTGACCCGCGAGCTGCCCCAGCTCGACCTGGTCGCCAAGATGATCGGCCAGGAGCTGGCCGCGCTCGAACGCCTGCACGGCGAGGCCAGGGTCTTCGACCGCCCGCTGGTCGAGGCGCGCGGGCTGGGCCGGGCCGGGGCCGTCGAGCCGTTCTCGCTCACCATCCACGAGGGCGAGGTCGTGGGGCTGGCCGGGCTGCTCGGCTCGGGGCGTACCGAGGTCGCGCGGCTGCTGTTCGGCGCCGACCACGCGAGCGGCGGCGAGCTGTCCGTCGGCGGCGCGCCCGCCGCGCTGCGCACGCCCCGTGCGGCGATGAACCACAAGATCGCCTTCTGCTCGGAGAACCGCAAGGAGGACGGCCTGATCCCCGACCTCACCGTGCGCGAGAACATCATCCTGGCCCTCCAGGCCACCCGGGGCTGGACCAGGCCGGTGCCGCGCGAGCAGCAGGACGAGCTGGTCGCCCGGTACGTCAAGGCGCTGCGGATCAGCCCGCCCAACCCCGAGCACCTGGTGCGGAACCTGAGCGGCGGCAACCAGCAGAAGGTGCTGCTGGCGCGCTGGCTCATCCTGGAGCCCCGGCTGCTCATCCTCGACGAGCCCACCCGCGGCATCGACGTCGGGGCCAAGACCGAGATCCAGCGCCTGGTCGCCGAGCTGTCCGACGGCGGCATGGCGGTGCTGTTCATCTCCGCCGAGCTGGAGGAGGTGCTGCGGCTCAGCCACAAGGTCGAGGTGCTGCGCGACCGGCGGCTGGTGGCCGAGCTGCCCAACGACGAAGCCCTCACCACGGACGTGCTGATGGAGACGATCGCGAGCGGAGGGCGGCCCTGATGCGGCGGCTGTTGTGGCCCGTGGCGGTGCTCGCGCTGCTGCTGGCCCTGAACGTGTTCTTCACCCCCAGCTTCCTGTCCGTCCAGGTCAGGGACGGGCACCTGTACGGGAGCCTGATCGACATCCTGCGCTTCGGCGCGCCGCTGATCCTGGTCTCGCTGGGCATGACGCTGGTCATCGCGACCGGCGGCATCGACCTGTCGGTGGGCTCGGTGGTGGCCATCTCGGGCGCGCTGGCCTGCCTGCGGATCAGCGAGGACGCCGGCGTGCTCGCCGCCGTCGCGCTCGCGCTCGGGTTGTGCCTGCTGCTCGGCGCCTGGAACGGGTTCCTGGTCGCGCAGGCGGGCATCCAGCCGATCATCGCCACGCTGATCCTCATGGTGGCCGGGCGCGGCCTGGCCCAGCTCATCACCGACGGGCAGATCATCACGGTCAACAGCCCGTCGTACAAGCTGATCGGCGGCGGGTATCTGCTGGCGGTGCCGTTCGGGGTGCTGCTGGTGCCGGTCGTGCTGGCGGTCACCGCGTTCCTGACCCGGCGGCTGGCGCTGGGCCTGCTGATCGAGTCGGTCGGCGGGAACGCCGAGGCCAGCAGGCTCGCGGGCATCAGGTCGCGCGGGATCGTCATCATGGTCTACGCCTTCGCCGCCCTGTGCGCGGGCATCGCCGGGATCCTGATCAGCTCGAACGTCTCCAGCGCCGACGGCAACAACGCCGGCCTGTGGATCGAGCTGGACGCGATCCTGGCCGTGGTGATCGGCGGCACCTCGCTGTCGGGCGGCCGGTTCTCGCTGGGCGGGACCGTGGCCGGCGCGCTCGTCATCCAGACGCTCACCACGACGATCTACTCCATCGGCGTGCCGCCCGAGACGACCCTGCTGTTCAAGGCGCTGGTCGTGACCGCGGTCTGCCTCGTGCAGTCGCCGTCGTTCCGCGCCAAGGCGCTGCGCCGGCGCGCCGGCAGCGCGCCGCCCAGCCCGGCCCCCGAGGAGAAAGTGCGGGTGACCCTGTGACGACCATAACCGTGGGCCGGGTCGCGTTGCCGGCCCGCCACCTGCCCGTGCTGGTGACGGCGTGCCTGTTCGTGGCGATGTTCGTCGTGGGCGGCGTGCGGTACGAGGGGTTCGCCAGCGGGCAGGTGGTGCTCAACGTCTTCATCGACAACGCGTTCCTGCTGGTGGTGGCGGTGGGGATGACGTTCGTGATCCTGGCCGGGGGCATCGACCTGTCGGTGGGGTCGGTGGTGGCGCTGTCCACGATGATCTCGGCGTCGCTGATGTCGGGGCCGGGGTGGCCGCCGTACGTGGTGGTGCCGCTGGTGCTGGCCGTCGGGTCCGGGCTCGGGCTGGTGATGGGGTACATCGTGCACGCCTTCGACATCCAGCCGTTCATCGTGACGCTGGCCGGGATGTTCCTGGCCCGGGGGCTGTGCTACACGATCGGCACGGACTCGATCCCGATCGAGGACCCGACGTTCACGGCGTTCGCGCAGACCAGGATCGACCTGTTCGCCGATCTGTGGATCTCGCCGAGCGTGCTCATCGCGGTGGCGGTCGTGCTGGCGGCGGCGTACGTGCTGCACTACACCCGGCTCGGCCGGGCGGTGTACGCGACGGGCGGCAGCGAGCAGTCGGCGCTGCTCATGGGCCTGCCGGTGGGCCGGACGAAGATCACGGTCTACACGGTGAGCGGCTTCTGCTCGGCGCTCGGTGGCGTGCTGCTGTCGTTCTACATGCTCTCGGGCTACGGCCTGCACGCCGTGGGCATGGAGCTGGACGCCATCGCCGCCGTGGTGATCGGCGGCACGCTGCTCACGGGCGGCAGCGGCTTCCTGCTGGGCACGGTGCTCGGCGTGCTGGTGCTCGGCCTGATCCAGACGATCATCAGCTTCGAGGGCACGCTCAGCTCCTGGTGGACCAAGATCTTCATCGGCCTGCTGCTCTTCGTCTTCATCGTGCTGCAACGGGTCTTCAGCGCACGCCCAAGGCGCTGACCTGCAAGGAGTCTGCCGTGAAAGTTACCTAAAGGTTTCCGTCAGGTTATCCTCAACCGTTGACATCGTCTTTGTTAGCGATAACAATCGGCGGGAACGAAGCGAGAACTTTGTTCTGATTCGGCACGTTCTGTGACTGAGTCCTCCGCATGATCGGCAGTTAACGCTCACATCCGCTGCCGCAACCCCCATTGCAAGGAGTGCCACATGAGGTTGGGACGTATCGGGGGCGTGGTGTCCGCCATCGCGCTCGCCGCGACCATGACGGCCTGCGGCTCCAGCCAGAAGACGGTCGACGCCGACGCCTCCACGTCGGCCGCCGCCGGCGGCGCGGGCGCCCTGATCGGCGTCACGATGCCCACCAAGTCGTCCGAGCGGTGGATCCACGACGGCGACAACGTCAAGCAGCAGCTCGAACAGCTGGGCTACAAGGTCGACCTCCAGTACGCGGAGAACGACATCCCGACGCAGGCCAACCAGATCGAGAACCAGATCACCAAGGGCGCCAAGCTCCTGATCATCGCCTCGATCGACGGCACCGCGATCACCTCGCAGCTCCAGCAGGCCGCCGACGCCAAGATTCCGGTCATCTCCTACGACCGCCTGATCCGCAACAGCCCCAACGTCGACTACTACGCCACCTTCGACAACTTCAAGGTCGGCGTGCAGCAGGCGACCTCGCTGCTCAAGGGCCTCGGCGTGGACGACGGCAAGAAGGGCCCGTTCAACGTCGAGCTGTTCGGCGGCTCGCCCGACGACAACAACGCCACGTTCTTCTGGAACGGCGCCATGTCGGTGCTCCAGCCGAAGATCGACGACGGCACCCTGCTGGTCAAGAGCGGCCAGAAGGACTTCAAGACCGCCGCCATCCTGCGCTGGGACCCGGCCACGGCCCAGAAGCGCATGGAGGACATCCTCACCAAGACCTACACCGGCGGCACCAAGGTGGACGGCGTGCTGTCCCCGTACGACGGCCTGTCCATCGGCATCCTGTCGGCGCTCAAGAGCTCCGGCTACGGCACCAGCGGCCAGCCCTACCCCGTCGTGACCGGCCAGGACGCCGAGCTCGCCTCGGTCAAGTCGATCATCGCCGGCGAGCAGTACTCCACCATCTTCAAGGACACCCGCAAGCTCGCCGAGCAGACGGTGAAGATGGCCGACGCGGTCCTCAAGGGCGGCAAGCCCGAGGTGAACAACACCAAGGACTACGACAACGGCAACAAGGTCGTCCCCTCCTACCTGCTCGACCCGGTGATCGTGGACAAGAGCAACTACAAAGAGATCATCGTCGGCGGCAACTACTACACCGAGGACCAGCTCAAGTAAGGGCCCGCCCCGGGGGACGGCGGTCCCCCGGGGGCACTTCCCACACCTGAGCGAGGGGCATATGACCGAGCACATCTTGCGGATGAGCGGGATCACCAAGACGTTCCCCGGTGTCAAGGCGCTGCAGGACGTCAACCTGGCCGTCCGGCGCGGCGAGATCCACGCCATCTGCGGCGAGAACGGCGCCGGCAAGTCGACGCTGATGAAGGTGCTGTCCGGGGTCTACCCGCACGGCGACTACGAGGGCGAGATCACCTTCGAGGGCGCGCGCTGCGAGTTCGCCGGCATCCGCGACAGCGAGCACGCCGGGATCGTCATCATCCACCAGGAGCTGGCGCTCAGCCCGCAGCTGTCGATCGCGGAGAACATCTTCCTCGGCAACGAGCGCGCCAGGCGCGGCTTCATCGACTGGAACCGCACCAACTACGAGGCCGCCGAGCTGATGCGCCGCGTCGGCCTCCAGGAGAACCCCACCACCACGGTCTCCGACCTCGGCGTCGGCAAGCAGCAGCTCGTCGAGATCGCCAAGGCGCTGTCGAAGGAGGTGAAGCTGCTCATCCTCGACGAGCCGACCGCCGCGCTCAACGACGACGACTCGGCCCACCTGCTCGACCTGCTGCGCGGCCTGCGGGACGAGGGCATCACCTGCGTGATCATCTCGCACAAGCTCAACGAGGTGACCGCGATCGCCGACTCCGTCACGATCATCCGCGACGGCCGCACGATCGAGACCCTGGACATGGCCACCGACCACGTCACCGAGGACCGGATCATCTCCGGCATGGTCGGCCGCGCGCTGGACAACCGCTTCCCGCCGCACGAGTCGACGATCGGCGAGGAGGTCCTGCGGATCGAGGACTGGACGGTCCACAGCCCGAGCCAGCCCGGCCGCAAGGTCGTGGACGGCGCCTCCCTCACCCTGCGCAGGGGCGAGATCGTCGGGCTGGCCGGCCTGATGGGCGCCGGGCGCACCGAGCTGGCGATGAGCCTGTTCGGCCGCACGTACGGCGTGCACATCTCCGGCAAGGTCTTCAAGGACGGCAAGCCGATCGAGATCCGCAACGTGCAGGACGCGATCCGCCACGGCCTGGCCTACGCCACCGAGGACCGCAAGCGGTACGGCCTCAACCTCATCGAGGACATCAAGCGCAACATCAGCGCGGCCGGCCTCAAGGGCCTGGCCAGGCGCGGCTGGGTGAACGAGAACGAGGAGTACAAGGTCGCCGAGGAGTTCCACCGGAGCATGAACATCAAGGCGCCCAGCGTCAACAGCGTCGTCGGCAAGCTGAGCGGCGGCAACCAGCAGAAGGTCGTGCTCTCCAAGTGGATCCTGACGCAGCCTGACGTGCTCATCCTCGACGAGCCCACCCGCGGCATCGACGTCGGCGCCAAGTACGAGATTTACACGATCATCAACCGCCTCGCCGACCAGGGCAAGGCCGTGCTGGTGATCTCCAGTGAGTTGCCTGAGCTGCTCGGCCTGTGCGACCGCATCTACACGCTCTCCGAAGGTCGCGTCACCGGCGAGGTCCCCCGCCGGGAGGCCACCCAGGAAAGCCTCATGCATCTCATGACCAAGGGACAGGAGTAGCTCCGATGAGCAGCATCACGCCCGCCGACGTGCAGGTCGGCGCGGGAGGCGACGGGGAGGCGCCGCGGCGGCCCGGCCGGGTGTCGCTCGGCGGCCTGTCGCTGAACCTGCGTTCGAGCGGCATCTACATCGCCTTCGCGCTGATCATCGTGCTGTTCTCGGTGCTCACCGACGGCGCGTTGCTCCAGCCGCAGAACATCTCCAACATCATCGTCCAGAACTCCTACGTCCTGATCCTGGCGATCGGGATGATCCTGGTCATCATCGCCGGGCACATCGACCTGTCGGTCGGCTCGGTGGTGGCGGTCACCGGGGCGCTGGCCGCCGTGCTCATGGTGAACATGGGCCTGCCCTGGCCGCTGGCCCTGCTGATCACGGTCGCCGCCGGCGCGCTGATCGGGGCCTGGCAGGGGTACTGGATCGCCTACTTCGGCATCCCGGCCTTCATCGTCACGCTGGCCGGCATGCTGCTGTTCCGCGCGCTCACCATGACCGTGCTCGGCAACCAGGGCATCGGCCCGTTCCCCGACCAGGTCCGTACGCTGGCCAACGGCTTCACCGACGGCTACCTCGGCAACGTGGGCCTCGGCCCGCTGGGCGGCGCCGACCTGTTCAGCCTGCTCATCGGCCTGGTCGCGATCGGCGGCATGGTCGCCGCGCAGTGGCGCACCCGCAACGCCCGCCGGGGCTACGGCCAGTCGGTCGAGCCGATGGCCGTGTTCGCGCTGAAGATGGCGGCCGGCGCCGCGCTGATCCTGTTCCTGGTCGTGCAGCTCGCCCGCTTCAAGAACCTGCCGTGGGTGCTGGTGCTGCTGGCCGCGCTGGTGCTGGCGTACTCGCTGATGGCCAACCGGACGGTCTTCGGCCGGCAGATCTACGCCATCGGCGGCAACCTCCAGGCGGCGGTCATGTCCGGCGTCAAGGTCAAGTCGGTGGTCTTCTGGATCTTCGTCAACATGGGCGTGCTGGCCTCCATCGCCGGCATCATCTTCGCCGGCCGGCTCAACCAGGCGGGCCCGACCGCGGGCAACAGCTTCGAGCTGGACGCCATCGCGGCCGCCTTCATCGGCGGCGCGGCCGTCCAGGGCGGCGTGGGCAAGGTCGTCGGCGCGATCACCGGCGGTCTGATCATGGCTGTGATCAACAACGGCATGTCGCTCATCGGCTCGCCCAGCGAGCGCGTGATGCTCGTCAAGGGCGCCGTGCTGCTGGCCGCCGTCGCGTTCGACGTGTGGACCAAGCGGCGCGCCGGCGCCTCCCGCTGACCGCCGCAGGCCCGGCAAGACCCGCGAAAGGAGAACCCGTGGTACCGAGCCCCAGGCCGCGTCCGCCGGTCATGGCCGACGTGGCCAAGGAGGCCGGCGTGTCGCACCAGACCGTCTCACGGGTGCTCAACGACCACCCGAACGTCCGGGCCGACACCCGCGCCCGGGTGGAGGAGGCGATCGTCCGGCTGGGCTACCGGCGCAACCTGGTCGCCCGCGCGCTGGTCACCAAGCGGTCGCGCACCCTCGGGGTGGTGAGCTTCGACACCACCCTGTACGGCCCGGCCAGCATGGTCTACGGCATCGAGCAGGCGGCCAGGACCGCGGGGTACTTCGTCAGCATCGTGAGCCTGAAGTCGATCGACGCGGCCAGCGTCCGCGACGCCCTCGACTACCTGGCCGAGCAGAGCGTGGACGGGGTGGTGGTGGTCGCGCCGCAGCGCTCGGCCGCCTCCGCCCTGGAGAGCCTGCCGGCCGGGGTGCCCGCGGTCGTGGTCGAGGGCGCGCACGGCGCCGACGTCTCCGCGGTCTGCATCGACCAGGTCGAGGGCGCCAGGCTCGCCACCCGGCACCTGCTCGACCTGGGCCACGAGACCGTCTGGCACGTGGCGGGGCCCTCCGACTGGCTGGAGACCGAGGGGCGCGTCGAGGGCTGGCGCTCGACGCTGGAGGCGGCCGGCCGCCCGGTGCCCGAGCCGCTGCCCGGCGACTGGAGCCCGCGCGCCGGGTACGCGGCCGGCCGGCGCCTGGCCGGGATGGACGGGGTCACCGCGGTGTTCGCCGCCAACGACCAGATGGCGCTGGGCGTGCTGCGCGCGCTCAGCGAGGCCGGGGTGCCCGTCCCCGGGCGGATCAGCGTCGTGGGCTTCGACGACATCCCCGAGTCCGAGTTCTTCTCCCCGCCGCTCACCACGGTCCGGCAGGACTTCGACGTGGTGGGCCGCCACTGCATCGAGGTGCTGCTGCGGCAGATCGACGCCGGGCCGGCGGCGTACGAGCGCATGGTGGTGCGTCCCAGCTTCGTCGTCAGGTCCAGCACCGCGCCGGCCCGGTAGCCGGCAGGCGAACAGACAACTCTCTGGAGTGTAATGTGAACGCTAACAAGTTCGTGGTCGGAGTGGACTTCGGCACGCTGTCGGGGCGCGCGGTCGTCGTCCGCGTGTCCGACGGCGCGGAGCTGGGCAGCGCCGTCCACGAGTACGCCGAGCGCGTCATCGAGCACGCGCTCCCCGGCACCGGCGTGCGGCTCGGCCCCGACTGGGCGCTGCAGTCGCCGCAGGACTGGCTGGACGTGCTGCGCGTGGCCGTGCCCGCGGCCCTGGCCGCCGCCGGGGTCGCCCCCGAGGACGTGATCGGCATCGGCACCGACTTCACCGCCTGCACCGTGCTGCCGGCCACGGCCGACGGCACCCCCCTGTGCTTCCAGACACCCGAGCAGCCGCACGCCTGGCCGAAGCTGTGGAAGCACCACGCCGCCCAGCCGCACGCCGACCGCATCAACGAGCTGGCCGCGCGCCGGGGCGAGAGCTGGCTGCCGCGCTACGGCGGCAAGATCTCCTCCGAGTGGGAGTTCGCCAAGGCCCTCCAGGTCCTGGAGGAGGCCCCCGAGGTGTACGCCAGGGCCGAGCGCTGGATCGAGGCGGCCGACTGGATCGTCTGGCAGCTGTCCGGCGTCGAGAGCCGCAACATCTGCACCGCCGGCTACAAGGGCGTCTTCCAGGACGGCGGCTACCCCTCCGAGGACTTCCTCGCCGCCCTGAACCCCGGCTTCGCCGGCTTCACCGGCAAACTGGCCACCGGCGTGGTCGGCGACGACGTCAACGGCACCACCCTGGCCCCGCTCGGCGGCCTGGCCGGCGTCCTGACCGCGCGGGCGGCCGGATGGACGGGCCTGCCCGAGGGCATCGCCGTGGCCGTCGGCAACGTGGACGCCCACGTCACCGCCGCCGCCGCCGACGCCGTGCGCCCCGGCCAGATGGTGGCCATCATGGGCACCTCCACCTGCCACATCATGCCCAGCGACCGGCTGGCCGAGGTGGCGGGGATGTGCGGCGTCGTCCGGGACGGCATCGTGCCCGGCCTGTGGGGCTACGAGGCCGGCCAGTCCGCCGTCGGCGACATCTTCGCCTGGTACGTCGACTCCTTCGGCACCGACGGCCACGAGCGCCTGACCGAGCTGGCCGAGCGCCAGGCCGTCGGCGCGCACGGGCTGGTCGCGCTCGACTGGTTCGGCGGCAACCGCTCGGTGCTCGTGGACCACGACCTGTCCGGCGTGATCGTCGGCCAGACGCTCGCCACCAGGCCCGAGGACGTCTACCGCGCGCTCATCGAGTCCACCGCGTACGGCGCCCGCATGATCGTCGAGACGTTCGAGAAGTCCGGCGTGCCGGTCGAGGAGTTCGTGGTCGCCGGCGGGCTGCTGAAGAACCGCTTCCTCATGCAGGTCTACGCCGACGTGCTGCGCCGCCCGCTGTCGGTCATCGGCTCCGACCAGGGCCCCGCGCTCGGCTCGGCCGTGCACGCGGCGGTCGCCGCCGGGGCCTACCCGGGCATCGAGGAGGCCGCCGCGGCGATGGGCAAGCGCACGCGGGCGGCGTACGTGCCGGACGAGGCCCGCGCCGACGCCTACGACCGCCTGTACGCCCAGTACCGCGACCTGCACGACCACTTCGGGGACGGGCGCATGCTGCACACCCTCCGCGCGATCAGGAACGAGGCCGCCAAGTGAACCACGAGGCAATGAGGACGACCGTCGCCGGGCTGCACGCCGAGCTGGTCAACTACGGTCTGGTCGTCTGGACCGCGGGCAACGTCTCGGGCCGCGTCCCGGGCGAGGACCTGTTCGTCATCAAGCCGTCCGGGGTGTCCTACGACGAGCTGACCCCGGAGAACATGGTGGTCTGCGACCTCGACGGCAACCTCGTCGAGGGGGCCCACGCGCCCTCCAGCGACACCGCCGCGCACGCCTACGTCTACCGCGAGATGCCCGAGGTCGGCGGCGTCGTGCACACCCACTCGACCTATGCCTCGGCGTGGGCGGCCCGCGGCGAGCCCATCCCGTGCGTGCTGACGGCCATGGCCGACGAGTTCGGCGGCGAGATCCCGGTCGGCCCGTTCGCGCTGATCGGGGACGACTCCATCGGCCAAGGCGTCGTGCAGACGCTCAAGGGTCACCGCTCGCCGGCCGTCCTCATGCAGAACCACGGCGTCTTCACCATCGGCAAGGACCCCAAGGCCGCCGTCAAGGCCGCCGTGATGTGCGAGGACGTGGCCCGCACCGTCCACGTCTCCAGGCAGCTCGGCACGCCGCTGCCCATCGGCCCGGCCCACATCGACCGCCTGTACGACCGCTATCAGAACGTCTACGGACAGAGGAGCCCGCGTTGAACATCTGGTTTCTGACCGGCAGCCAGGGACTGTACGGCGAGGACACGCTGAGCCAGGTGGCCGAGCAGTCGCGGCGCATCGCCGAGCGGCTTCCCGTGCCCGTGCAGTGGCGGCCCGTGCTGACCGACGCCGCCGCGATCCGGCGCGTCATGCTGGAGGCCAACGCGGACGACGAGTGCGCCGGCGTCATCGCCTGGATGCACACCTTCTCCCCGGCCAAGATGTGGATCGCCGGCCTCGACGCGCTGCGCAAGCCGCTGCTGCACCTGCACACGCAGGCCGACGTCGAGCTGCCGTGGAGCTCCATCGACATGGACTTCATGAACCTCAACCAGGCCGCGCACGGCGACCGCGAGTTCGGGTTCGTGCAGACCCGGCTCGGCGTGCCGCGCAAGACCGTCGCCGGGCACGTCAGCGACCCGGCCGTCGGCGCGCGCATCGAGGCGTGGGCGCGCGCGGCCAGGGGCGTGGCCGAGGTGCGGGCGCTGCGGCTGGCCCGCTTCGGCGACAACATGCGCGACGTGGCCGTGACCGAGGGCGACAAGGTCGAGGCGCAGCTCCGGTTCGGCGTCTCGGTCAACACCTACGGCGTCAACGACCTGGTCGAGGCCGTGGACGCGGCCTCCGACGCCGACGTGTCGGCCCTGGTCAAGGAGTACGCCGAGCTGTACCGCGTGGCCCCCGAGCTGCTCGGCGAGCGCCACGAGTCGCTGCGGTACGCCGCCAGGATCGAGCTCGGCCTGCGCGGCTTCCTGGAGCGCGGCGGCTTCCGCGCCTTCACCACGAACTTCGAGGACCTCGGCGGCCTGCGCCAGCTCCCCGGCCTGGCCGTGCAGCGCCTGATGGCCGACGGCTACGGCTTCGGCGGCGAGGGCGACTGGAAGACCTCGGTCCTGCTGCGCACCCTCAAGGCCATGCGGCCGGGCGGCACGTCGTTCATGGAGGACTACACCTACGACCTGACGCCCGGCAACGAGCTGATCCTCGGCGCGCACATGCTGGAGGTCTGCCCGTCCATCGCCGCCGGGACGCCGTCGTGCGAGATCCACCCGCTGAGCATCGGCGGGCGGGAGGACCCGGTGCGGCTGGTGTTCGACGCCGCCCCCGGCCCCGGCATCGTCGTCGGCCTGGCCGACATGGGCGACCGGTTCCGCCTGGTGGCCAACGAGATCGACATCGTCGCGCCGCCGCAGCCGCTGCCGAAGCTGCCGGTGGCCCGCGCCGTCTGGTCGCCGCGGCCGAACCTGCGCACCTCGACCGAGTCGTGGCTGACCGCCGGGGCGCCGCACCACACCGTGCTGTCCACGGCCGTCGGGCGCGAGGAGCTGACCGACCTGGCCGACATGCTCGGCGTGGAGCTGCTGGTGATCGACAAGGACACCACGACGGCGCAGTTCACCAAGGAGCTCCGCTGGAACCAGGCGTACTACCGGCTGGCCCAGGGCCTCTGAGCGGCCTCTAGTCCTCCGGCGGCTTCTTCGGGGCGTTCCTGCGCTGCTCCTCGGCGCGTTCGCGGCAGCGGCGCAGGAACTCGGCGTCGTCGTCGGGGTTGGTGGCGGCGAAGCGTCCCGGGCGGTCGTACTCGGGGAACGCGCTCGGGCGCGCCGCCTGCGGGGCGCGTTCGGGACGGCCGGCCACGAGCCAGACGACCGAGCCGACCAGCGGGAACAGCAGGACCACCAGCACCCATACGATCTTGGGCAGGTTCCTGCAGACCGCGTCCGGCGTGGTGATCACGTCGAAGAGGCAGTAGAGCCACAGCACGAGGGTGGCCAGGCCCATGGCCTCGGACAGATACAGCACGGGGCCGAACGTAGTGACGGGCGGGGGAGACGGCAAGGGAAACCGGATGAATAGGGTGAAGCCGTGATGTTGACCAACTGGGCGGGCAACACCGCCTTCCGGGCGCGGGCCGTCCACCATCCCGCCTCGCTCGACGAGCTGCGCGGCCTGGTGGCCGAAAGCGACCGGGTGCGGGCCCTGGGCAGCGGTCATTCCTTCAACGACGTCGCCGACACCACCGGCGACCTCGTCGTGCTCGACCGCATGCCCGCCACGATCGAGATCGACAGCGCGGCGCGCACGGTCCGGGTCGCCGCCGGCACCACCTACGCGCGGCTGGCCGAGGCGGTGCACGCGGCCGGGTTCGCGCTGGAGAACATGGCCTCGCTGCCGCACATCTCGGTCGCCGGCTCGGTCGCGACCGGCACGCACGGCTCCGGCGACGCCAACCGCTGCCTGGCCGCCGCCGTGTCCGGGCTGGAGCTGGTCACCGCCGACGGCTCGCTGCTGTCGTTGTCCCGCGGGGACGACGGCTTCGCCGGCGCGGTCGTCTCGCTGGGCGCGCTCGGCGTCGTCCACGCGCTGACGCTCGATCTCGTACCGGCCTTCGAGCTGCGCCAGTACGTGCGCGAGGGCCTGACGCTCGACGCGCTCGACGGATTCGACGACATCATGGCGAGCGGCTACAGCGTCAGCCTGTTCACCGACTGGCGCGACACCCGGATCTGGCTCAAGCGCCGCGAGGAGTTCACCGCCGGCTCCTGGCACGGCACCCGTCCCGCCCCCGCGCCCCGCCACCCGCTGCCCGGCATGCCCGCCGACGCCTGCACCACGCAGCTCGGCGTGCCGGGCCCCTGGCACGAGCGGCTGCCGCACTTCCGGCCCGACGCGCCGCCGAGCGGCGCCGGCGACGAGCTCCAGTCGGAGTTCCTGCTGCCCCGCGGGCACGCGGTCGCGGCGCTGCGCGAGCTGTACGCCGTCGGCGACCGGCTCCGCCCGGCCCTGCAGATCTCGGAGGTGCGCACGATCGCCGCCGACGACCTGTGGCTCAGCCCCTTCCGCGACCGCGACAGCGTCGGCGTGCACTTCACCTGGATCAGGGACGTCGCCACCGTGCTCCCGGCGATCGACCTCGTCGAGCGGACGCTCGCCCCCTACGACCCGCGGCCCCACTGGGGCAAGCTGTTCACCCGCCGCCCAGGCTGCCCCGACGACTTCCGCGAGCTGGTCCGGCGGCTGGACCCGGCGGGCAAGTTCGCGGGCGACTTCGTCCGGCTACTGCTGGGGGAGTAGCGGCCCGCGCCGGGCGTGCGCCCGCCGTCGTAGCGGGCCACCGGTCCGGCGGACGATGTGCCGGCCGGGCCGTCGCGGCATCGTGGAGCGCATGACCGATCACCCGTTCAGATTCGGGGCCGTCGCCGGTTACGCCCCCACCGCGCAGGCCTGGACCGGGCTGGCCCGCAGGGTCGAGAGCCTGGGCTTCGCCACCCTGCTCGTCCCCGACACGCTCGGGACGCTGTCGCCGTTCGCCGCCGCGGCCGCGGCCGCCGCCGTCACCACGACGTTGCGCGTCGGCACGTACGTGGTCAGCGCCCCGTACCGCACGCCCGAGACCGTCGCCTGGGAGACCGCCACCCTGCACACCCTCACCGGGGGACGCTTCGAGCTGGGGCTGGGCGCCGGCCGTCCGGGCGCCGAGCAGGACGCGGCGGCG
This sequence comes from Nonomuraea sp. NPDC049646, assembly GCF_044465525.1. Lineage (NCBI taxonomy): Bacteria > Bacillati > Actinomycetota > Actinomycetes > Streptosporangiales > Streptosporangiaceae > Nonomuraea > Nonomuraea sp. NPDC049646. Next base: position 68,335 of record NZ_JBITLU010000016.1, read on the forward strand.
CTCGGCGTGCCCTTCGGCACCCCGGCCGAGCGCGTGGCGCGCCTGGCCGCCACCATCGACGCGGTCAAGGACGTGCCGATCCTGGTCGCCGCGACGGGCGCCCGCGTGCTGGGGCTGGCCGCGCGCAAGGCCGACACGGTGGCGCTCGGCGTGCCGCCGCAGCACACCGAGGACCAGGTCGCCGCCAAGCTGGACGAGCTGTACGAGCTGGCCGGCGACCGCTTCCACGACCTGGAGCTCGGCATGAACCTGGTGGCCGCCGGCGGCGAGCCGCCCGCCTGGCTGGCCGGCCGCTTCGGCCCGCTCGGCCCCGAGGCCACCGGCCTGCTCACCGGCACCCCCGACGAGATGGCCGACGTCCTGCGGCGGCGCAGGGACCGGCTCGGGATCTCGTACGTGACGGTGAACGCCCAGTTCGTCGACGCCTTCGCGCCCGTCGTGGAACGCCTGGCCGGTACCTGACGGTAGCTGACAGGTAAGACCGGCACGATGCTTCCCATGACCGCAAAGGGAACTTTCGACACCGCCGGCTGGGACGCCAAGCCGCCCTTCGACGACCGCGACGGCGTCGCGCTCGGCCTCGTCAGCATGACCAAGACCTTCCACGGCGACCTGACCGGGACGAGCGTCGTCCATCTGATGGTGGCCTCGACCCCGGTGGAGGACTCGCGCGCGTACGTGGCGATGGAACGCATCGAGGGCGCCCTGGACGGCCGGAAGGGCGGCTTCGTCGTGGCGCACCAGGCCCTGAGCGACCGCGGAGGGCAGTCGCTCACCATCACGATCGTGCCCGACTCGGGCCACGGCGAGCTGACCGGCATCACGGGACGGATGAACATCACCATCGCCCCGGACGGCTCGCACTCCTACACCCTGGACTACGAGCTGCGGGAGAAAAAAATGACCCGGGCGGAACGCCCGGGTGGATGAGGGGTGGAGCTATGGGGATTCGAACCCCAGACCTCCTCCATGCCATGGAGGCGCGCTACCAACTGCGCCATAGCCCCTTGCTGCGGTCACAAGTGTACAGGGCTTCGGGACCCGCGACACACATGCGCGTAGCAGGCATACGCTCGGTCAAATCTTGCTACTCTCCGTGCCATGTCCAGCGTGCAGGCCGTCCCGTTGACCCCGCGGTGCGCGAAGATCCTCGCCGCTCGTGAGCATGCCGTCGTCGAGGTCAGCGCGTTCAACGGGTTCTTCACCCTGCGGGCCATCCGCAGCCTGCTGGAGTGGGCGACCCGCACGTTCACCGGCGTGCACGTGCTCGTGCCGGGCGTCGAGCTGGCCGGCACGCTGGTCGCGCGCGGGCTCCCGTCCGGGGCGGCGCTGATCAAGGCGCGGTCGGCGGCCAACAACACGCGCAACCGGGTGATCCGGGTGCTCGAAGGCATGGGCGCGGCCAACGCCACCGTCTTCGACTGGAACGAGCTGGCCGGCAACCGCGCCTACCGGCGCTCCCGGCGCGAGCTGGAACGGCTGGCCGCCAAGGACGCCGCGTTCCGCGCGCGGTGCGTGGCGGCCGTGCTGCCGAGCGTCGGCGGCCAGGAGCTGACCCCCGAGCAGGCCGCGAACGCGCTGCCCTTCCTGCTGGCCGGGCTGCCGCTGGTGCTGAACAGCCCGGCGATCCTGCGCACGGGCTCGTCGGTGTTCTGCCATCCCGAGCCCATGCCGCTGGTGGGGGAGCTCTACGCGGGCACGCTGCCCGTCTCGCGCTCGCCCCACCAGGGCTTCGTCGCCTCCCGGCCGGCCCCCGACCCGGCCCCCGACCCGGCCCTCGACCCGGCCCCCGACCCGGCCTGATCCCGGCGGGCGGTCAGCCGACCGAGCGCGCCTTGTCGATCAGGGTGACCAGCTCGGCGACCATCGGGTCCTCCGAGGTCCGCGCCAGGCGTCCGGCGTGCTCGCGCAGCGCGGGCAGGTCCAGGCCGAACGCCTTCCTGTCGCGCAGGTAGACCGCGAAGGCGGCGACCACCACGTCCACCTGCAGCCGGATGGGCGTGCCGGTCCAGATGGAGTCGTTCAGCTCGTCGGCCCGCAGCGACCCGCCGGCCTCGGAGGCCGCCCGGGTGTCGGGGTCCTGCCAGCGCACGGTCGCCTGGGCGAGCTGTCCCCGCGCGCCCGGCTTGAGGTGGAGGGCGTACAGGGCGGTGACCGAGTGGCCGGGGCCGATCTCGCCGCCGTCGCGGCTGTCGTCCCGGAACTCCTCGGCCGACATCGCGCGGTTCTCGTAGCCGATGAGCTGGTAGCTCTCCACGACCGAGGGGTTGAAGACGACCTGCGCCTTGGCGTCGCGGGCCCGTACCTCGATGGTGGCCGGGAGCTGGGTGGTGAAGACCTTCTCGGCCTCCTGCTCGGAGTCCACGTAGACGGCCATGCCGTCGCCGTTGTCGGCGAGCTGCTCCATGAGCTCGTCGCCGTAGTCGCGGCCGACGCCGACGGTGAGCAGCGTGACCTGCTTGCCCGCGTACTCCTTGACCTGCTCCACGATGGTCCGCCACTCGGTGTCGCCCTGGTTGGCCAGGCCGTCGGAGAGCAGGACGACCCGGTTCGTGGCGGCGGGCCGGAACGCCTGGGACGCCTCCCGGTAGCCGGCCAGGACGCCGCTCTGCAGGTTCGTGCCGCCGGCGGTGGCCAGCTCGTCCACCGCGGCGTGGAGCTGGCTCCTGGCGGTGAGCGGCGTCATGGAGGCCAGCACGTCCGCCTCGTCGCTGAAGGCCACGAGCGATACCTGGTCGCCGGGGGCGAGCTGGTCGAGCAGCTTGTGCAGGGCCGACTTGACCAGGTCGAGGCGCCCGGTCTCGGCCATCGAGCCGGAGACGTCGACCACGAAGGTGAGGTTGGCCGGGCGGCGCGCGGCCGAGTCGGAGGCGCGGGTCTGCAGGCCCACGCGCAGCACGGCCTCGTCGCGGCCGGGCAGCCGGGCGCCGTCCACGTGCACGGCGAAGCCGTCGTCGGAGGGCTGCGGGTAGTCCTGCCCGAAGGCGTTGACCCACTCCTCGGGGCGGATCTCGCCGGGCGCGGGCCAGCGCCCTTCCTGAAGCGTACGGCGGGCGTAGCCGTACGAGGCGGTGTCCACGTCCAGGGCGAAGGTGGAGATCTGCGCCTTGGTCGTGTCCTGCTCGGATTCCTGGGTGCCGGCCGGGGACGCGCTCGGCGCGGGCTGACGCTGCGTGTCGGACAGGGGGGCCCGCGCGGCGCTGCCGCTGGACGATCCGCCGGAGCCGCCGCACGCGGCGAGTCCGAGCAGCGCGGCGAGCCCGACACTGATGGCCAGGGGACGAATGGCTAAGGGGCGACATCTCATCGCAACCACCTCCGCGTCCTATGACGGAGATCCGCGTGGCGGCGGCCGGGCCGGAGACGCAAGCGAGCGCAAACCGCGATCGTCACGTGATCAGTTGTGACAGATCCGGACGCATGACGTGGGCGGGGACGAACGGCGCGGACGGTCGCGCGGGCCCGGACGCCGCCGCCGTCGCCTCGTCGTTACCGGCCGTCGCCCGGTCGTTATCCGCCCTCACCCGGCGGAGGTCACCAGTGCAGCAGGAGCAGTTCGGCCGAGAAGCCGGGGCCCAGGGCCATCAGGACGGCGGGCCGCCCGGCGTGCCCGCGCGTCTCCTGGAGCACGTGGAGCACCGAGACCGACGACAGGTTCCCGTACGTCCGCAGCGACCGCCACGTCACGTCCAGGGCCTTGGGGTCGAGGTCGAGGCTCTGGACGATCTTGTCGATGACCTTGGGGCCGCCGGGGTGGCAGATCCACGTCGGCACCTGGTCGGGGGTCAGGCCGTAGTCGGCAAGGAAGGCCCTGATGTCGTCGGCCAGCACCTGGTCCACGAAGTGGGTGAGGTCGGCGTCGAGCACGATGTGGAAGCCGTGGTCGCCCACCTCCCATCCCATCAGGTGCTCGGTGTCGGGGTAGAGCCTGCTGCGGGTGGCGACGACCTCGGGGCCCCGGCCGCGCCCGGTGGCCACGACGGCCGCCGCGCCGTCCCCGAACAGGCCGCTGGCGATCATGTTGGCGATCGAGGAGTCGTCGCGCTGGATGGTCAGCGAGCACAGCTCCACGCAGACCAGCACGGCGGCGTGGTCCGGCCAGCCGCGCAGGTAGTCGTGCAGACGCGACAGGCCCGAGGCCCCGGCCGCGCAGCCGAGGCCGAACACGGGCACCCGCTTGACGTCGCCGCGCAGCCCGAGGCGCTGGGCGAGCTTGGCGTCCAGCGAGGGCGTGGCCAGGCCGGTGGTCGAGCAGAACAGCAGGTGGTCGATCTTCCCCGGCGGCACGTCGGCCTTTTCGAGGGCGCCCCGGACGGCCTGCTCGCCGAGGTCGAGGGCGATCTCGACGTACATGGCGTTGGCGCGGGCGAAGGAGTCGAGCTTGGTGTAGCCGTCCAGCGGGAGTGCGAGGTTGCGGCCCACGACGCCGGTGGCCGCGTGGAAGCGCCGCAGCAACTCCTCGTCGCAGTCCGTCAGACGGGAGAACGCTTCGGTGATCTCCGCCTGCTCATAGCGGTGATCGGGGAAAACGGTCTCTACCCCCGAAATATGCATATATCACTCCTGCCGCAGGGAGCGGAGCGCTAACCTGCTTGTGCCGGATATGGGCGGTTAATATGCGGATGTGCCGCTTCCGACCTCCGGCCGACCGCCCTCCGCCTCCGCCCCCGCCGCCCCGCTCCCGGCCCCCGCCCGGCCACCGGTCCCGGCGCCGCTGCCGGTCGCCCTGCCGGTTGCCCTGCCGGTTCCTGCCCGGTTGCCCACGGTCGCCGTGCTGGCCTTCGACGGGATGGCGCCGTTCGAGCTGGGGTGCGTCGTGGAGTTCTTCGGGCTGCCCCGGCCCGAGCTGGACGTCCCCTGGTACGACCTCAAGGTGTGCGCCGAGACCGCCGAGCCGCTGCGCGTGGTCGGCGGGTTCACCATGCAGGCCGCGCACGGGCTCGACGTCCTGGCCGGGGCCGGGACGGTGATCGTGCCCGGCGTGGCCGACGTCCGGGGCGAGGTCTCGGGCGAGCTGGTCGAGGCGCTGCGCCTGGCCCACGGCCGGGGCGCCCGGATGGTGTCGATCTGCTCCGGCGCGTTCGCGCTGGCCGCCGCCGGTCTCCTGGACGGCCGCGAGGCCACCACCCACTGGCGGTACGCCGACCTGCTCCAGCGGCGCTTCCCCGCCGTCCGCGTCAACCCCTCGGTCCTGTACGTGGACGGCGGCGACGTGCTGACCAGCGCGGGCAGCGCCGCCGGCCTCGACCTGCTCGTCCACCTGGTACGCAACGACCACGGGCCGAACGTGGCCAACGCGGTCGCCCGCCGGCTGGTCGTCCCGCCGCACCGGGAGGGCGGTCAGGCCCAGTTCATCGAGGCCGCCGTCACGTCCGTGGCCGACGACGGCGGCGTGGCCAGGGCGATGGGATGGGCGCTCGACCACCTGGCCGAGCCGATCGGCGTGGCGGACCTGGCCGCGGTGGCGCACATGTCGCAACGCTCGTTCATCAGGCACTTCAAGCGGCAGACCGGGACCAGCCCGCTGCGGTGGGTGATCTCGCAGCGGGTGGCGGCGAGCCTGCCGATGCTGGAGTCGACGGCGGTGCCGGTGGAGGAGATCGGGGCGGCGGTCGGGTTCGAGAGCCCGGCGACGTTCCGCCACCACTTCACCCGCGCCATGCGCACCTCCCCCTCCGCCTACCGCCGCACCTTCGGTCCCTGACCCGCGCCTGGTCCCCTGCCCGCGCCTCCGGATCCGGGCCCTGACCTTCAGCGGCCGGCCTCTGGCGGGTGGCCGGGGCGGGGGAGCAGGCCGTCGACCAGGGCGCGCAGGCCCAGCTCGTAGGTGTCCTCGGCGGTGAGCTCGGCCCAGCGGCCGCCCAGTTCGGCCAGGCGGGGCAGGGCGGCCGGGTCGAGGCCGGCGAAGACCTGGTCGCGGTAGGTCGGCCCGCCCTCCTCGCGCCTGCGCCCGGCCGCCGCGCGGATGGCGATCTCGCCCGCCGTGTAGTGCCAGATGATCCGGTAGAGGTGCACGGCGTGCTCGGCCGTCAGGCCCGCGTCGAGGGCCGCGTCGATGATCTTCTCCGGGTACCACAGCGCGCCGACCGCGAGCAGGTCGTCGGCGCGCAGCACGTCCACCGCCCAGGGGCAGCCGGCGACCCCGTCGCGCATGGCCAGCGCCACCACGACCACGCGTTCGCGCGGCTCGGCGGGCAGCTCGGGGCGCGGCAGCCCGGCCGCGTACTCGTCGAGCAGGAGCAGCAGCAGCTCCTCCTTGTCGCGGACGTGGTGGTAGAGCGCCATCGGCGTGCTGCCGACCTCCTTGGCCAGCCTGCGCATGGTCAGCCCGCCGACGCCGTCGGCCTCGATGACCCGGTGCGCCGCTGCCACGATGTCCGCCCGCGAGATCCGGGGCGGCCTTCCAGTGCGTGCGGGCATGCCGCCATGTTACTTTCTATACATGTACAAAAAGACATCCCCCTGGACGGCGGTGGTGGTCCTGGCGTTCGCCGTCGCCGTCGGGTCACTCCAGATGACCGTCGTCGTCCCGCTGCTCCCGCTGCTCCAGAGGCAGTTCGGCGCGTCACCCACGTCCGTCTCCTGGACGCTCACCGCCGGCCTGCTGTCCGGCGCGGTCGCGATCCCGCTGCTGTCCCGGCTCGGCGACATGTACGGCCGCCGCGTCGTCGCCCTGTCCGCGCTCGCCCTGCTGGTGGCCGGTGCGGCGGTCGCCGCGCTGTCCGGCACGCTAGGCGCGGCGGTCGCCGGACGGGTGCTCCAGGGCGTGTCCGCCGCGCTGCTCCCGCTGGCCATGGGGCTGGCCAGGCAGGCCGTTCCCGCACACCGGCTGGCCACGGCGATCGGCGTGCTGAGCGCCACCATCGGCGTGGGCAGCGGCGGCGGCATGATCCTGGCCGGGCTCGTCGGCGGCGACCACCGGGCCATGTTCTGGATCCTGGCGGCGCTGGGCGCGCTGAGCTTCGTCCTGGTGGCGGCCCTGGTGCGGGAGGCCGCGCCGGCCGGGCGCGCGGGGCGTCCGGACCTGGTGGGGGCCGCGCTCGTCGCCGGCTGGCTGGTCTGCCTGCTGCTCGCGATCAGCAAGGGCGGCGCCTGGGGCTGGACGTCGCCGCCGACGCTGGGGCTGCTCGCGGGGGCGGTCGTGCTCGCGGCGGCGTGGGTGGTCACGGCCCGGCGCACCGCCTCGCCGCTGATCGAGATCCCCATGCTGCTGCACCGGGGCACGGTCGGGGCCACGGTGGCCTCGTTCCTCATCGGGTTCGCGCTGTTCGGGGCGATCACCACGCTGTCGGCGGTCGCGCAGGGCTCTCTCGGGGCCTCGGTGCTGCAGGTGGGGCTGTACCTGCTGCCGACCACGGTGCTGATGCTCGCCGTCTCGATGCTGGCCGGGCCGCTGATGCGGCGCTTCCCGGCCGCGGGGCTGGTCTCCGGCGGCTCGGCGCTGGTCACCGCCGCCGCGGTGTGGCTGGTGGTCTTCCGCGACACGCCCGCCGACCTGTACGGGGCCGCCGCCGTCCTGGGCCTCGGCGTCGGCCTGGTGTACGCGGCGCTCGGCACGATGGCCGTCGAGCACGTCGAACCGGCCAAGACCGCGGCGGCCGGAGGCGTGAACGCGCTGGTCAGGGTCGTGGGCAGCAGCCTGGCCGGAGCCGTCGGCGCGGCGGTGTCGGCCGCCGGGGGAGCCGGCTGGAGCTTCGGCGTCGCCGCCGTGGCCGCCCTGCTGGCCGCCGTGTTCGCGGCCGTCCACCGGGCCGGGGCGGTGGCGTGGGCATGAGCGGGGAACAGCGCCTGATCGCGTGGGGTGACGAACTGGTGAAGCTGCACGACGGCTTCCGGCGGGAGCTGGCGCGCCTGCGGGCCGGCGGCGAGGGGGTCGACCTGCGTACGCACTGCCTGGCCTTCTGCGACGCCCTCCACGCCCACCACGAGGGCGAGGACGCGGTGCTGTTCCCGCACCTGGCCGCCGGGCGTCCCGAGCTGGCCGGCGTCCTGGCCCGGCTGGGCGCCGAGCACCGCGTGGTGGCCCGGCTGCTCGCCCGCGTCCGCGACCTGGCCGGCACAGACGCGAGCGCGGCCGACGAGCTCGACCGGCTGGCCGCCGAGCTGGAGGCCCACCTGGACTACGAGGAAGAGCAGCTCGTCCCGCTGCTGAACGGCATGACCTCGATGCCCGAGAACCTCTGAGCCCGCCGCCCGCCGCCCGCCGCCCGCCGCTCGCCGCCCGACGCCCGGCGTCAGCGGGTGACGGGCGGGTTGAAGCGGTGGTGTTCCGGCGGGGTCCAGCCCGCCCCCACCGTGCCGTCCACCTCCGTGTACGCGGTCAGCTCGAACCGCACCGGCCGCTGCTCGGCGGCCCAGTCCACCTCCGCCCGGCCGGTCAGGTGGAGGGTCCGGCCGGCGTCCCAGTCGACGAACAGCAGCCCGGCGGCCGGGTCGAGCTCCAGGTTGCCGAGCGTCATGTACATCGAGTTGCCGACGTAGTCCGGGAACTCCAGCGACCCGGGCCCGGTCACCCGGACGAACCCCGGGTTGCCGCCGCGGTGGGAGACGTCGGCCCCCAGGCCCGCGGCGCGGGTGGCGATGAAGAACGTGTCGGCCCGCTCGATCCACTCGACGTGGCCCGGCGCGAGCCGCGTCCCGCCGCCGGCGACCTCCGGGACGCCGGGCGCGGCGGTGGGCTCGCGGGCCTGGATGTACTTGGGGCAGTTGGCGTACACCTGCTCCGTCCAGATCACCAGGCCCTCGCCGGCCCGCACGGCGGTGCCGTTGACGCGCATCCTGCGCCGGGTGCGCGGCTCGATGGCCAGCAGCCCGATGTCGCGTTCCGCCGTGAACAGGCCCCGCAGCGGCGCCGCGGGCAGGGCGCGGACGGTGATCGTGCGGTCGTCGTCCGCGCCCGCGAACCCCGGCGGACCGGTCAGCACGTCGGCCCACACCTGGCCGAGGTCGTCGTCCGCGCCCGCGACCAGCAGGTGCTGCGCGCGCAGGAACGCCGCGGCCACCTCGGGGATCTCCGGACGGGTGCGCGAGCTGCCGAACGCGCCCGGCGTCCGCACCCCGGCGCGGGCCTGGGCGGCGATCTCCCCCGGATGTCTCATCTTTAGAAGAACCCGCAGGTGGGAGCGCCGGCGGTGGGGGCGGGACGGTCGCCCGCGGCGCCGGGCGCGGAGATCTCCAGCCGGATGCCGTCGGGGTCCTCGAAGAACACGCCGCCGGAGGAGGCGCCCTCGCCGTGGGGGACCACGCCGTCGTGGTGCAGCTTCGCGCCGATCTCCCTGACGACCTGCTCGGCCCTGCGCACCGCGTCGAGGTCCTCGACCTGGAAGGCCAGGTGGTGCAGGCCGGGCAGGGCGGTGGGGAAGCGGCCGTCGCTCTGCTGCCAGAGCGTGACGACGAGCTTGCCGTCCTGGGCGAGGAGGGCGTAGCGGCGGCCGTCCTCGGAGGACTCGCCGGCGACGGTGAAGCCGAAGACGCGGCCGTAGAACTCCTTCGACCTGTCGAGGTCGGTGACGTTGAGCCCGACGTGCCCGGTCCGGAATGACATGCGACTCTCCCCACCTAACGGTTGCACGACTGATCGGCCGTTAGAAACACAATATAACGGCAAAAGTCGGTCGTTGGCGTTAGATAAGGCTATTTCTTGTGTTCCCGGTAGTGCCGCGCCGCCCGCGCGCGGTTGCCGCACGCCGGGGAGCACCACTCCTGGCGCGGGTGCTCCTTGACGAAATAGAGCACGCAGCGCGGTGCCCCGCAGGTGCGGAGCAGGACGCGGTCGGGGCCGCCCAGGAACTCCACGGCCGCGACGGCGAGCCGCCCCCGCAGGCGCGTGGACGGGTTCGCCCTGGTCGCGGGGGCCACGGTCAGCGCCGGCTCGCCCGTCCACGACAGTTGCGGGGCCGTGGGGGCGGCCAGGGCGGTCGCGTTGACCAGGGCCAGCGACTCGGCGAAACCCGGCAGGTCGGCCGCGTCCGCGGCGCTCGGCGGTTCCGGAGCGATCGCCCTGGCAAGCAGCGCACGGACGGCCTGGCGCAGCCGTACGGTCTGCTCGCGCAACTCCTCCGTGGCGGTGAAGCCGGGCGGCACGCCGAGGTCGGCCGTGTGCTCGTGGAGCCATTCGGTCATCGCGGCGGCGTCGCGCAGCCGGTCGACGGGCCCGGAGCGGTCGGCCCTGACCGTGCCGGCGAACTCCATGGTCAGCGTGGTGGACATGCCTCCAAGCTAACGCCTGTCACCGAGTGTTGCCGTTAGGCAAAAATTGCTCGTTCAGAAAGATTGCGTGATCAGAAAAAGTGCGTAATCTGAAAGAGTGAGCGGACTGAGGGAACGGAAGAAGCATGCGACCCGCGAGGCGCTGATGGACGCGGCGCTCCGGCTGGCGTTGGAGCGCGGGCTGGAGAACGTCCGGGTGGAGGACGTCGCCGAGCGGGTCGGCGTGTCGCCGCGCACGTTCAACAACTACTTCTCCAGCAAGTACGAGGCCCTCGCCGCCCGCCACACCGACCGCGTCCGGCGGACGGTGGCCGTGCTGCGCGCCCGCCCGGCGGACGAGCCGCTGTGGGAGGCGCTGATCGCGGCCGTCGCCGAGCCCTGGGAGCAGGCCATGACCAGCCCCGGGCCGCCCGACGCCGACCGGCTGGCCCTCACCAGGCTGCTGGCCGAGGAGCCCGCGTTGCGCGCCGAGGCGCTGAAGGCCCAGTTCGCGGCCGACGGCGAGCTGGCCGCGGCCGTGGCCGAGCGCACGGGCGCCGATCCGGACCGAGACCTCTACCCGCACCTGGTGGCGGCCACGGTGACCACCGCCGTGCAGGTGGCCGTCGGCCACTGGCTGCGCTCCGACCCGCCCGTCCCGCTGGTGCCGGTGCTGCGCGAGGCGCTGCACTGCCTGGCCGCGGGGCTGCCCGCCCCCCACCCCCGAACCGAAGGAGAAGCCCCATGACCGCAGCGGACGCCGCGACCGCGGACGTCGTCATCGCCGGCGCCGGCCCCAACGGCCTGATGCTGGCCTGCGAGCTCGGCCTGGCCGGAGTCCGTCCCGTCGTGCTCGAACGCCTGCCCGCCCGCAGCGGCCGGCCCAAGGCCAACGGCATCGTCGGCCAGGTCGTGGGCCTGCTGCACCAGCGCGGGCTCGCCGCGGAGCCCGTGCCCGTGCCCGCGTTCGTCTTCGGGGCCATGCCGCTCGACCTGGCCGGGCTCGACGGCAACCCGCTGCGCGCGCTGCCCGTCCGGCAGCCGGAGCTGGAGGAGCTGTTCGAGCGGCGGGCCGCCGAGCTGGGCGTGGAGATCCGGCGCGGCCACGAGCTGACCGGCTTCGAGCAGGACGCCGACGGCGTCACGCTCGCGGTGACGGGCCCCGAAGGCCCCGGCGAGCTGCGTACGCGCTACCTGGTGGGCTGCGACGGCGCCCACAGCCTGGTCAGGAAGCGGGCCGGCATCGGCTTCCCTGGGGTGAGCGCGCCCGACGTCGTCAGCCGCACGGCCCACGTCACCGTGCCAGGAGCGGTCGTGCGGCCCGGCGCGGCCGAGATGGAGGTGCCCGGCCACGGCACGTTCGTGCTCTACACCTGGCACCGGACCGAGCGCGGCGCGTACGCGATGCTGCCCGCGGGGCCGGGCGTGCTCTCGGTCACCGCGATGGAGTGGGGCGGCGAGATCCCCGGCGGCGAGGTCCTGGGCGACGAGGCGCCGATGACGATCGGCGAGCTGCGCGCGAGCCTGGCCCGCGTGCTCGGGGCCGACCTGCCGCTCGCCCCGCCCACCGGCGAGGGCCCCCACCTGCTCCGGCGGCTGAACGGCCGCGAGACGCGGGTGGCCGACCGCTACCGGGCGGGCCGCGTGTTCGTGGCCGGCGACGCCGCCCACGTGCACTCGGCCATGGGCGCCCCCGGGCTCAACCTCGGCCTCCAGGACGCCGCCAACCTGGCCTGGAAGCTGGCCGCCGAGCTCCAGGGCTGGGCGCCCGAGGGGCTGCTCGACACCTACGACGCCGAGCGCAGGCCCGCCGCCGAGCGGGTGGCCGTGCACTCCAGCGCCCAGCTCGCCCTGGCCGCGCCGGGCCCCGACGTGACCGCCCTGCGCACGCTGTTCGCCGAGCTGCTGGGGGACGACGCCAACCGGCGGCGCGTCGCGGCGCTCATGGCGGGCTCCGACCTGCCCTACCCGACGCCCGGCAGCGGCCATCCCCTCGCCGGCCGGTTCCTGGCCGACCTGCCCGCGGAGCCCGCCTCCCGGGCCCGTCCGCTGCTGCTCGACCGCACCGGCGAGCTGCGCGTGCGCCACGAGCGGGTCGAGACGGTCACCGTGCCGTCGTGCCCGGCCGAGGCCGTGCTGGTGCGCCCCGACGGCTACGTGGCCTGGGCGGGCACGCCCGACGAGACGCTGACACAGGCCCTAGAGACCTGGTTCGGCAAGGGTGTCGAGGTGGCGGCGTAGACAGCGGCGCATCAGGGCGGGCGTCATCCGCTCGGGGTGCAGCACGCCCTCGACCGTGAGCCCGTCGATCAGCGCGCACAGCCGTTCGGTCTCCACCTCGGCGTCGGCGCGCAGGCGGCCGTGCGCGGCGATGCCCTCGATGATCCGGCCGACCAGGCGGCGCATGCCGTCGTACGCCTCGCGGGCCTGCGGCTGGAGCTCGGGGCGGGTGCGCGCGGCCGTCGCGAAGGCCAGCCAGACCGCCGCCTCCTCCAGCCGCGGCTCGTCCAGGGGCAGCAGCTCCGACAGCATCTGCTCCACCAGCTCGGCCCGCTCCTCGCCGTCCCGCGCGGCGAGCAGCGGGCCGACGCGTTCCTCCAGGCGCGCGCTGATCCGCTCGATCGAGGAGCGCATCGCGAAGGTCATCAGCTCGGTGTGCCCGGCGAAGTAGTGGCGGACCGAGCCGATGGCGAGCCCGCCGCGCTCGTCGGCTACGCCGTGGCCCGGCGCATGATCGGCCAGCCGCTCGTCGCCAAGGACGTGTACGCGCCGCCGGTCATCCTCATCGGCGTCGGCCTCCACGGCCTGCTCGACCTGCGCCCCACCGCGCTCGACGTCACGTGGCTGGCGGTCACCGCCCTGATCGGCGTCGCCTTCGGCGCCCCGCGCGCGGCCACCACGCAGGTCTTCCCCGAGGACGGCGTGCTCTGGCAGCGCTACACCTGGCGGACGCTGGTCGTGTGGGCCGTGACGTTCGCGATCAGCTTCGGCGTGGGCGCGCTGGCGGCGGCCGCCGGCATGCACGAGGAGGTGCGCTCGATCCCGCTGTCGATCGGCGTCGGCCTGCTCGGCGAGGCCCTGGTGATCGCGGCCAGGGCGCGGACGGCGGGCGTGCCGTTCAGGCGTTAGTCTGCGGTCAGAACAACATTCTGTACGCGAGGAGAGCCATGCCGGACAACCTCATCTTCCGCCTGCCGCCGACGTTCGAGACGATCGAGGAGGAGCGGCGGCACCGCAAGGAACGGCTCGCGGCGGCGCTGCGCATCTTCGGCAGGTTCGGGTTCGAGGAGGGCGTGGCCGGGCACATCACCGCCCGCGACCCCGAGCTGAGCGACCACTTCTGGGTCAACCCGTTCGGCATGTCGTTCAAGCACGTCAGGGTCAGCGACCTCATCCTGGTCAACCACGAGGGCCAGGTCGTCGAGGGGCGCCACCACGTCAACGAGGCCGCCTTCGCCATCCACTCCCAGGTCCACCAGGCCCGTCCCGACGTCGTCGCGGCCGCCCACAGCCACTCGATCCACGGCCGCGCCCTGTCGGCGCTCGGCCAGACCATCGAGCCCATCACCCAGGACGCCTGCGCCTTCTACCAGGACAACGCGCTGTTCGACGACTACACGGGCGTCGTGACCGACCTGGAGGAGGGCAAGCGCATAGCCGCGACCCTGGGCGGCAACAAGGCCCTCGTGCTGCGCAACCACGGCCTGCTGACGGTCGGCGACACGGTCGACGCGGCCGCCTGGTGGTTCATCACCATGGAACGCTCGGCTCAGGTGCAGCTCCTGGCCAAGGCCGCCGGGCAGGTCGTGCCCATCGAGCCGGACAACGCCGCGCTCACCCACCAGCAGATCGGCAACGACCTGGTCGGCTGGATCAACTACCAGCCGCTGCACGACCAGATCGTGCGCGAGCAGCCCGACCTGTTCGAGTAGGACTCTCAGGAGCTGCGGAAGGTGTGCCGGTAGGTCAGGGGCGCGACGCCGACGGCCGCGTGCAGGTGCTGCCGGAGCGAGACCGCCGTGCCGAAGCCGGAGCGCCTGGCCACCTCCTCCACGCCGAGGTCGGTCGTCTCCAGCAGCCGCCTGGCGTGGCGGACGCGGTGGCCGGACAGCCATTTGGCCGGGCTCATCCCGGTCTCCTCGCGAAAGCGCCTGGTGAAGGTGCGCACGCTCATCCTGGCGTGGGCGGCCAGCGCGTTGAGGTCGAGCGGGGCGTCGAGGTGGGCCAGCATCCAGTCGCGGGTCGCGGCGGTGCCGCCGGCGCCGTCGTGCGGCAGCGGGCGCTCGATGTACTGCGCCTGGCCGCCGTCCCGCCAGGGCGGCATCACGCAGCGGCGGGCGGCCCGGTTGGCCACCTCGGCGCCGTGGTCGCGCTTGATCACGTACAGGCACAGGTCGAGGCCCGCCGCCACGCCGGCCGAGGTGAGCACGTCGCCGTCGTCCACGAAGAGCACGTCGGGGTCCAGCTTGACCTGGGGGAACAGGGCGGCGAAGCGGGCCGCCTCGCGCCAGTGCGTGGTGGCCGGGCGGCCGTCCAGCAGGCCCGCCGCGGCCAGCACGAACGCGCCCGTGCAGATCGACATGACCCGCGGCCGGTCCTGAAGGGCCGCGCGCAGGGTGGCGGTGATCGTGCCGTCCTTCATCGCCCGGCCCGCGTGGATGCCGGGGACCAGCACCGTGTCGGCCGTGTCGAGCACGTCGAGGTCGTGGTCGGGCAGCACGGTGTAGCCGGCCGTGCAGCGGACCGGCTCGCGGTCGGGGGAGCAGGTCACGACCTCGTAGAGCTTCTCGCCGCCGGGCGTCTCGGCCGACTGGAAGACCTGGCCGGGGACGCCGAGGTCGAGCGGGGCGAAGTGGTTCAGCACGACGACCGCGACACGATGGGCCATGGCCCGATTCTTGCACATATTGGCTTTCGGGCCACTCACGCCTTCAAAACGCGATGAATCAGGATTGGCGCATGACGTTGAGCACCACCCCCGCCCCCACGCGGACCCGCCGGATCCACCGCGCCTGGTGGGTCGCGGCCGTGGCCTTCGTGGCCATCCTCGGCGCGGCCGGCTTCCGCGCCACCCCCGGCGTGCTGATCACCCCGCTGCACGACGAGTTCGGCTGGAGCACGGGCACGATCTCGCTGGCCGTGTCGATCAACCTGGTGCTCTACGGGCTGACCGCGCCCTTCGCCGCCGCGCTGATGGACCGCTTCGGCATGCGCCGCGTGGTGTCGCTGGCGCTGCTGCTGGTCGCGGTGGGCAGCGGGCTCACCGTGATCATGACGGCGAGCTGGCACCTGCTGCTGTTCTGGGGCGTGTTCATCGGGCTCGGCACCGGGTCGATGGCGCTGGTGTTCGCCGCCACGGTGACCGACCGGTGGTTCGTCCGGCACCGCGGGCTCGTCACCGGCATCCTGACCGCGGCGGGCGCGACGGGGCAGCTCATCTTCCTGCCCGTGCTGGCCTGGCTCGCCGAGGGGCCGGGCTGGCGGGCGGCCTCCCTGACGGTGGCCGGCGCCGCGCTCGCGGTGGTGCCGTTCGTCTGGTGGTTGCTGCGCGACCACCCCGAGGAGGTGGGCACGACGGCGCTCGGCGCCGAGGCGGGCGCCGTACGGACCGGGCCGGCCGCCGGGAACGCGGCGGCGCGGGCGCTGACGGTGCTGCGCTCGGCCGCGCGCACGCGGCCCTTCTGGTTCCTCGCCGGCGGCTTCGCGATCTGCGGCATGAGCACGAACGGCCTGGTCGGCACGCACTTCATCCCCGCCGCGCACGACCACGGCATGGCCGAGCCGGTCGCCGCCGGGCTGCTCGCGATCATCGGGATCTTCGACATCGCCGGGACGGTCGCCTCCGGCTGGCTCAGCGACAAGGTCAACCCCAAGCTGCTGCTCGGCGTCTACTACGGCCTGCGCGGCCTGTCGCTGATGCTGCTGCCCGGCCTGTTCGCGGCCACCACCGAGCCCAGCATGCTGATCTTCATCGTGTTCTACGGCCTGGACTGGGTGGCCACCGTGCCCCCGACCGTCGCCCTGTGCCGTCAGGTCTACGGCCAGGACGGCGCGGTCGTGTTCGGCTGGGTGTTCGCCTCCCACCAGGTGGGCGCCGCCGTCGCCGCCGTGGGCGCCGGCCTGACCCGCGACCACCTCGGCGCCTACGACCTGGCCTGGTACGCCGCCGGCGCCCTCTGCCTCCTGGCCGCGGGAATGTCCCTGGCCATCCGGCATGCTAGACGGTGATGAACGAGACCGAACTGATGGTCCTCCCCCTCGTGGTCAGGATCGAGAGGGCCGCTCCCCCCGAGCGCACCGACGCGCTGGAGGCCGCCGCCATGGCCGTGCTGAGCCTGCTGGACGACCCGGGTGAGTGGGCCGCCGAGCTGCTCGCCTGGCAGTCCACCGGCAAGATCCGCAAGGTGGTGCGGCGGGCCAGGGGCGCCGAGTGGCGCAGGGCCGCCGCGCTGCCCGGCCGCACGGTCGAGCACCGCACGGCGGAGGTGCGGGTGCACCCGCCCGTCCCGCTCGACGCCTGGCCCAGGGACCTGGCCCGGCTCCAGGTGGGCGGCACCGAGCTGAGCGACGCCGCCGAGCCCGGCGAGCCGCCCTCCGGCCCGCCGGTCCTGTGGGAGAACCCGAAGCTGACCATGTCGGCGGGCAAGGCCATGGCCCAGGCGGGGCACGCCGCGCAGCTCGCCTGGTGGGCCAGCGACGAGGCCGAGCGGGCCGCCTGGCGGGCGACCGGCCTGGCGGTCTCCGTGCGCGCCGCGCCCGCCGGGGACGACTTCGACGCCAAGGTGGCCGCCGGGCTGCCCGTGGTGCGCGACGCCGGGTTCACCGAGATCGAGCCGGGTTCGTGCACGTTCGTCGCCGAGGCGCCCTGGCTGCTGGGGCGGGTCGCTAGATCGTGAAGACGTCGGCCAGCACGCCGCCCGCCGGGGTGATCCGGGCGGGCGACGGGCTGTCGTAGACGACCATGAGCCGCCCGTCGGGCAGCACGGCCAGCCCCTCCGGATGGTCGTCGCCTACGCCGTAGGGCAGCTCCAGCACCGTCTCCAGGTCGTGCGCGGGCACGAGCCCGCCGCCCTGCCGCTCCCGCCAGCGCACGACCCGCACCGGGCCGTCCAGGCTCATCGTGGGACCGGTGAGCAGCAGCAGGTCGCCGCCGTGCGGGCACATGTCCCGCACGCCCAGCCCGCCGAGGTCGAGGAAGTGCTTGCGGTACGGCCCGTCCAGCCGTAACCGGCCGCCGCCGTCGTCCACCGGGCGGATCTCCAGCACCACCGCCCAGCCGCGCAGCACCGGCCCGCGCAGCCCCAGGTAGACCCGCTCGCCCACGACCGCGATGCCCTCGATGTCCAGCCCGTTGTCCTTGCCCGGCAGCGCCAGGAACGGCGCCAGATGGCGGTCGCCGGACAGCATGGCCGCGACGTTGCGCTCGCCGGACAGGATCGCGCCCGGCAGCGGACGCTCGCCGGTCCCGTCCAGCGGCAGGCGGACCAGGATGAACCGGTTCTCCTCGCGGACGACCGTGCCCAGCCTCCTGATCGACTTCTCCGGCGAGCCCGGCTTGGCCTTGCGGCGTTTGAGGCTGTGCGAGCCGACCGCCCACAGATGGCCGTCGGCCCTGGCCAGACCCTCGATGTCGGCCTCGTCGAAGCGTCCGGCGGGCAGGTCCACGTAGTCGGCCAGGAAGAAGGAGCGCTCGTCGCCGAAGTGGTCGCCGGTCCAGGTGAGCCGCTCGACGGTGGCGGTCTCGTCGCCGGCCACCCACAGACCCGACGGCTCCCACCTGACCGCGGAGAGATTCATGTGCGTCTGGGCGAACCGGGAGTCCTCGCCGAACCGCAGTTCCACCTGTTCCACCCCGCCATGATTGCACTTCGGTCGCTTCACACACGCAATGGCGGGATATGTCGTACGCTCCCGTCGTGCTCCATGGGGAAGATGAGACCGAGGGTTCACGAGTGAGAACCACAGACCGCCCTGCGAACCCTGTTTCACCGCCCAGGCGCTCCCGCATCGGCGATGTCCGGATGCGGTCGATATATCGGGGGCTCGCCGTCGTGGCGGCCGTGGCGGTCGGCGCCACGGTGATCGTCCTGGCGCTCCCCTCCGGGCCGGACGAGGTCGTGGCGGGGCCGGTAACCGCGCCGCCGGCCGCACCCGCCTCGTCCGCACCCGCCTCCTCCGCGCCGGCCCCCACGCCGTCGGCCTCCCTCACGCCGACGTCGCCCGCCACGCCGGCGTCCACGTCCGCGCCGACCCCGACGCCCTCGCCGGGCGCCTCGCTGGCGCCCGGCTACACCGCCATGCAGGCCCTGTACGCCGACCCGCGGGTGCCCCGCCTGACCGGCCGGACCAAGCGGATGGCCCTGCCCCGGCCGGCCCGGCGGCTGCTGAAGGACAGGCGCACCGGCCTGGCCGTGCCCCGGCTGGGCAAGCCGTGGAAGACGCACGGGGCGGCGCCGTTCACCAGCAAGCAGGTGCTGCCCGCGGCGCGCGGCGGCAAGCTGCGCGGCATGCTGGTGACCTGCCCGCTGCCGATCATGGAGCAGAAGTCGCCGCGCGACACGGCGCTGCTGGCCGCCCGCTGGACGCTCAACCACCACCCCAAGGGCTCCAAGATCAGTTGGCTCGCCTCACAACGGGTTAAAACCGGATGGATGCTC
This sequence comes from Nonomuraea sp. NPDC049646, assembly GCF_044465525.1. Classification (NCBI taxonomy): domain Bacteria; kingdom Bacillati; phylum Actinomycetota; class Actinomycetes; order Streptosporangiales; family Streptosporangiaceae; genus Nonomuraea; species Nonomuraea sp. NPDC049646. The sequence goes on from NZ_JBITLU010000016.1 coordinate 87,180, forward strand.
GTATACCGCGTCAAATACGGCAAACATTCCTCCCGGGCGGCCGTCGTCGTGATGGACGGGGGAATGAGCAAGCCGGGACTTGCGTTCGTCACAGTGCCTGACTCGCAGAGAAAGCGTTGGCGTGATATTGGCCGCGTGGTCTCAGGAGTGCGTGTTCTAGGCTAGAAAGATCATGTATGCGGCGATGTGGGGGAGTGACGCCGTGGAACGCTCTGGACCGCCGCAGGCACCGAACAAGGGCAAGGTCAAGCCGCCCTGGCGCTCGGAGGGCCTGCCCGGTTCGCCAGGCGGGCGGCCGAAGATCAACTGGTGGCGCTTCGTCGTCACCCTGCTCGTGGTGTACGCGGGCTTCTTCGTCGTCTCCTCCCTGGTCGACAACAACTCGGTCGAGACGATCTCCTACACCGAGTTCACCAAGCAGGTCGAGGCGAAGAACGTCAAGGACATCTACGCCCAGGGGCTGTCGGTCGAGGGCGACCTGAGGAGCGCGGCCAAGAACCCCGAGAGCAACGAGTCCTACACCAAGTTCCAGACCGAGATCCCCGCCTTCGCCAACACCGACCAGCTCGACCAGCAGCTCAAGTCGGCCCAGGTGGAGACCACGTCCAAGCCGCTGACCCGCGGCTTCTTCTCCAACCTGCTGCTGTCGCTGCTGCCCGTCCTGCTGCTGGCCGGCCTGTGGATCTGGATCATGCGCCGCGGCGCCAGCATGATGGGCGGCGGCCTGAGCGGGCTCGGCAAGTCCAAGGCCGCCAAGCCGGTCGAGGCCGCCAAGGTGCGCGTCACGTTCGACGACGTCGCCGGCATCGACGAGGTGGAGAACGAGCTCGTCGAGGTCGTCGACTACCTCAAGGACCCCGGCAAGTACCGCAGGCTGGGCGCCAAGCTGCCCAAGGGCGTGCTGCTCGCCGGTCCTCCCGGCACCGGCAAGACGCTGCTGGCCAGGGCCGTGGCGGGCGAGGCCAAGGTGCCGTACTTCTCGGCCAGCGCCTCGGAGTTCATCGAGATGATCGTCGGCGTGGGCGCCTCGCGCGTCCGCGACCTGTTCGAGGAGGCCCGCAAGGTCGCGCCCTCGATCGTGTTCATCGACGAGATCGACGCCATCGGACGGGCCCGCGGCGGCGCGGGCGGCATCGGCGGCCACGACGAGCGCGAGCAGACGCTGAACCAGATCCTCACCGAGATGGACGGCTTCTCCGGCGCCGAGGGCGTGATCGTCATCGGGGCCACCAACCGGCCCGAGATCCTCGACCCGGCGCTGCTGCGTCCCGGGCGCTTCGACCGTACGGTGCAGGTGGGCCTGCCCGACGCGGCCGGACGCACGGCCATCCTGGAGGTCCACTCGCGCGGCGTGCCGCTCGACGGCGAGGTCAGCCTCGACCGCATCGCCAAGACGACCCCCGGCATGACCGGCGCCGACCTGGCCAACCTGGTCAACGAGGCCGCACTCCTCGCCGCCAAGCGCGGCAAGGAGAAGGTCGACATGTCCGACTTCGCGGACGCGCTGGAGAAGCTCCAGCTCGGCGCGGCCCGCAGCATCGTGATGCCGGAGGAGGAGCGCACCCGCACCGCCTTCCACGAGGCCGGGCACGCCCTGCTCGGCATGCTCCAGCCCGGCGCCGACCCGGTCAGGAAGATCTCGATCATCCCCCGCGGCCGGGCGCTCGGCGTCACGCTGTCCACCCCCGACACCGACCGCTACGCCTACGACGAGCCGTACCTGCGCGGGCGCATCACCGGCGCGCTCGGCGGCATGGCGGCCGAGCAGGTCGTCTACGGCATCATCACCACCGGCGCCGAGAACGACCTCGAACAGGTCACCATGATCGCGCGCGGCATGGTGGGCCGCTGGGGCATGTCGGAGAAGATCGGCCCGCTGACCATCCTGCCCAACGACGGCTCCTCGCCGCAGGCGTCGCCGGCCACGCTGGCCACCGTCGACGAGGAGGCGCGGCGCATCGTGGACGAGTGCTACGAGCGCGCCGTCCAGGTGCTCACCGAGAACCGCGAACGGCTCGACGGCATCGTGGCGGCCCTGCTCGAACACGAGACGCTCGACGAGGCGAGCGCGTACGCCGCCGCCGGCCTGGCCAGCGGCAGCAAGCAGCCCGCCCTCGACTGACCCCCGGGAGACCCGCCTTTCCCGAGACTTAGGGGAACCCCGGCCTTGCCTCGATCACGGCCGGGGAACGTCCTCCCGCGACTCGGATCGGGGGACTGCCTTGACACTGAATGACGAGCTTCTCACCCAGCTCGGCGACTCAGGCGTAGACCAGATCGCCGGCATGCTCGGCACCGACACGGCCACGGCGCGCAAGGTCGTCGAGGCCGTGGCCGGCACCGTGATCGGCGGCATGGCCCGCAACGCCGAGCACCCCGACGGCGCCGAGGCCCTGCGCGGCGCCCTCGACGACCACGTCGACGCCGACCCCTTCAACGGCGACGTGGCCTCGCTGACCCGCGACGGCCACAGCATCCTCGGCCACGTCCTCGGCGGCCAGGGCACCGAACGGGCCGCGGCCGGCCTCTCGCAACTGGCCGGCGTCAGCTCCGGCACCATCATGCGGCTGCTCCCGCTCGTCGCCCCCATGGTCATGTCCCTCCTGGCCGGCCGCGCCGCCAAGGCCAACATGGACGCCTCCGCCCTCGCCGCCGACCTGCGCCAGGAGCACGCCTCGCTGCCCGGCGGCCTCGGCCACCTGCTCGACGGCCTGCTGAGCGGCATCTTCGGCGGCGCCGTCCCGGCCCAGGGCGGCCCGTACGACCCCGCCGACCGGCAGCCCGCGAGGGGCACCCCGAACCACGACTGGTGACCGCGCGGGCCTTCGGTAAGCTGGGACGGTGATCGTTCTGGCCTCTGCCTCGCCCACCCGCCTCACCGTGCTGCGCAACGCCGGCCTCGACCCCAAGGTGATCGTCTCCGGGGTCGACGAGGACGCCTTCACCGCACACTCGCCGGCGGCGCTCAGCCTCGTCCTGGCCAAGGCCAAGGCGGAGGCGGTCGCGAGCGGGCTGGAGGAGGGGCTGGTCATCGGCTGCGACTCGATCCTCGAAATCGACGGCCGCCCCTACGGCAAGCCCGGCACCCCCGAGGAGGCCGTCGAGCGCTGGCGCATCATGCGCGGGCGCACCGGCCGCCTGGTGACCGGCCACTGCGTGATCGACGTGCCGGCCGGCCGGCAGGCGGCCCAGGTGGCCACCACCGTGGTCCGCTTCGGCCAGCCGTCGCAGGAGGAGATCGCCGCCTACGTCGCCACCGGCGAGCCGCTCGGCCTGGCCGGCGGGTTCAGCATCGAGGGGCGCGGCGGCTGGTTCGTCGAGGGCATCGAGGGCGACCACGGCAACGTGCTCGGGGTGTCCCTGCCGCTGCTGCGCGAGCTGTTCGACGAGCTGGGTTACGCGGTCACGTCGTTCTGGCGCTAGCCTGCCGGGCATGCGATCTCTGCGCGACTTCGCCGCCGGCGTCGGCTTCTTCTTCCAGGGTCTCGGATGGGTGTCGCGGCACGGCCGGTGGTGGCTGTTCGGGCTGATCCCGGCGGTGATCGCGTTCGCCGTCTACGTGGCGGCGCTGATCCTGCTCGGCACCCACGCGCGTGACCTGGCCGAGTTCTTCACCCCGTTCGCCGACTCGTGGAGCTGGGCCGACCTGTTCCGCACGCTGGTCGGCATCGCGATCTTCCTCGGCGGGCTGGCGCTGGCGGTGCTGACGTTCACGGCGCTGACGCTGGCGATCGGCGAGCCGTTCTACGAACGGCTCTCGGCCGAGGCCGACCCGCTGCCCGGCGCGGTGGAGCAGCCGTGGTGGCGTACGCTGCCCCGCTCGATCAGGGACAGCCTGGTCACCCTGTTCTACGTGCTGCTGTTCACCGTGCCGCTGTTCTTCCTGGGGTTCGTGCCGGTGGTCGGCCAGACGGTGGTGCCCGTGGTCGGCGCCTTCGTCTCCGGCTTCTTCCTGACGGTCGAGCTGACCACGCTGGCCCTGGAACGCCGGGGGGTGGCCAGGAAGGAACGGTTCGCGCTGCTGCGCCGGAACATGGCGACCACGCTGGGGTTCGGGGTGGTGGGGTTCCTGCTGTTCCTGGTGCCGTTCGTGGCGGTGGTGGCGATGCCGGCCGCGGTGGCGGGCGCCGCCCTCCTCGTACGCGCCCGCATATCCCCCACCCAACCCCCCGACCCCACCCCCAACCCCACCCACCTAACCCCACCACCCGCCTAACCCCCACCCGCGCCCTCCCCCGGCCTGACCTCCACCCGCGTGACCTGCACCGGCGTGACCCCCACCCCCGCGCTCCCCACCGGCCTGCCCCTCACCTGCGGTTCCGCCCCCTGACCTGCCGGTTTGGCCCATCCGTGTGGTCGTCCACAGGGCGGGACGTCGGGGAGGTCGTCATCCACAGAACCGCGCTCGGGCGCTTTCGAAGCGTGCCTCCCCGGCACCCTTGACGCTCATGACGACCAACGCCCCGGCCCCCTGCCTCACGCTCACCAGCCCGGCCGACATCCTGGCCGCCGTCCCCTATCTGGTCGGCTTCCACCCCCACGACAGTCTGGTCGTGATCGGCCTCCACCGAGGCCAGGCCAAGGTGGCCGCGAGGTGGGACGTCCCGTTCCCCCGGGGCACCCTCGACCCCCTCACCGGCCTGCTGTCCCGTGAAGGCGTCACCGAGCTGGTCATCGTCGGCTACGGCAGCGGCGACACGGTCACGCCCGCCGTCGACGAGGCCAGGCTGCTGGCCGCCGCATCGGAGATCCGCGTGGGCGAGGCGCTGCGCGCCCACGAGGGCCGCTACTGGTCCTACGTCTGCGAGCTGCCCCGGTGCTGCCCGCCCGAAGGCACCCCGTACGACCCGACCACCAGCCAGATCGCCGCCGAGGCCACCGTGCGCGGCCTGGTCGCCCTCCCCGACCGCCGCAGCCTCGAGCGCACGATCGCTCCCGCCGCCGGCCCGGTCCGCATGGCGATGCGCCAGGCCACCGCCACCGCCGTAGCCGAGGTCCGAACCCGCCTGGTGGCCGCCCCAGACCTGGACACCTTCGCCCGCGGCTACGTCGCCGAGGCCCTCGCCGAAGTCCGCGCGACCTTGACCGTCCACGCCGGCGGCGTCCGCCTCGACGACATCGCAGCCGCCCGGCTGGGCCTGGCCCTGACCGTGATCAGAGTCCGCGACGAAGCCTGGACCATGATGCGCGACGCCCACCTGCCCCTGTGGAAAGACCTCACCCGCCGCCTGGAGCCCCGCTTCGTCCCGCCGGCCGCCTCCCTGCTGGCCATGGCGGCCTGGCGCACGGGTGACAACATCCTGGCCACCATCGCCCTCGAACGCGCCCTCACCACCGATCCCCACTACTCGATGGCCAACCTCCTGATGCACGCCCTGCAGAGCCTGCTCTCACCCGCCGTCGTCCGCGGCCGCCTGCCCAGCCCCGCCGAGCTCGACACCGCCATGGGCTCGCCCAACGGGGGCTGGCTGATCCCCATGCTCGGCCTGCTCGACGACGTCCCGTCCCAGCCGGGGCCCGGCCCGCACCGGGGGGCGGGCGGGGGCGCATGAAGAAAGGGTGCCGGTGGCCTCCACCAGCACCCTTCCCGCCGGAACTACAGGCTGCCTTCTTCGCGGCGCCGGCGCTCGTTGTACGCCCGCATCCGAGGGGGGTAGCCCGTCAGCTGCACGTCGTACACCGGTAATGCCAGATCTCGGGCCACCTTGTGGATCACCGCGGGCGACCCGACCCGGCGCCTGGTCCACTCGCCGTCGTCGGCCACCGCCACGGCGGTCGTGTCGGTGGCGAACGTCTCAGGCTCGACGTAGAACTCGACGCCACGCCGCGAACGTGCGAAGGCGATGAGCGCTTCGATGTCGGCATCGGTCGCCTCACGGTCGAATCGCGCGATCTTCTGCCCGCGCAGCCGACGGATACCGTAGCGGTCTCGCCATCTCATGGATCCTTTTTATACCGTCCGAAGCGCCGGTGTCGGGGATGATCTCGGGGACAGCTCGGGGTTTCTCCCGATGGCACGTCCGGCTCCGAGGACGCAGTATGAAGGTTGACTGCCGATTCCAAGGAGAGGCATGACCATCATGGCTGGGGTACCCAAGACCCCCGGGCCGGGACAGGTGCCGCCAGCTCATCTGCGCGTCACCCACCAGGACCGAGAGCACGTCGTCGAGCACGTCAAGGCCGCCTACGCGGAGGGCCGCTTCGACAAGCTGGAGTTCGACGACCGGCTGGAACGTGCGATGACCGCGCGTACGCACGGCGACCTGATGCCCATCATGAACGAGCTGTACGGGACGATGGCGGTGCCCAGACTCGCGCCGCCGATGCCCCGTCCGGTCCATCCGGAACGGCCTTCGGAGAGCAACGAACGCCTCCAGGCCGCCTTGGGTCACCTGCTGATCGCCATCGGGATCCCGGTGGTTGGCCCGTTGATCCTGCTGCTCACGGCGGCCAAGACGTCCCCGTACCTGCGGCGGCATGCGCTGGAAGCCCTGAACTTCCAGCTCACCGTGGTGGGGGCGACCTGCATCCTGCCCCTCACCGTCATCGGCGTCGTGCTGCTGCCGGTGATCTGGGTCGGCGCCGTCGTCCTGGGCATCGTCGGCGGCATCTCGGCCCTGGCCGAGAGCAGCTTCCGCTACCCCCTGACGGTCCGCCTGGTCAAGTAACGCCTCCTATCGGCGAAACGGCGGCGCGCGCCAGGGTGGGAGGAAACCGACTGCGGCGGAGGCTGACGAACAGACCCGCAGATTGCAGATTCGGGGGCCTCACGGATAGCGGAGGTCGGGGGGTCTCCGGAAGATGGATCGCGACATCCGAGGATCTGGATCAGGACCAAGCGCTGTCGGGGCTCAGGAAACTAGATCGGTCCCAAGGATGTCGGGGGGCGTCCATGAATGGCAGCGGGCCCGGGGCCCGGGACGCGCGTATTGGGACCAAGGGACGTCGGGGGACGTCCGGGGACATCACGGGCGTCCCCGGGGTATCGCGGGTCCAGGAATTCGAGTCGGGGGCTTGATGGATCACGAGACCAGGGCCGCATCGAAGTATCCGGAAATGCGAAGGGCAGGGGATCTCGGGTCGAGGGCCCCGAGGCATTAGGGCCGCGACCGGAGAGCGTCCGAAGAGCGGGACCCGGGGATGGTGGGGGACATCTGGGGATGCCGGCCAGGTGCCCGGGGGCCGGAACTGTGGCGTTGCAACCGCGATCGGGGAACGAACCTGCGGGACATCGGGGGACGTGACCGACGTCGGGAATGGCGGGGGATTGCGGACCCGAATCCGGCCCCGCGGTTTCGTAACCGAGGGACGTTAGGGGACGTCCGGGGACAGCGGGGGCGTTCCCGGGAGATCGGGGGCGGAGATTTGGGTTGGGGCCCGGGGTGTCACGGGACCAGGACCCACGTCGGGGTATCCGGGATGTCGAAAGACCGGGGATTCCGGGTCGGGGAGCCATCGAACCGCAGTATTGGGTCCGCGATCGGGAAGACGTCCGGAGAGGGAGCCCCAGGGATGTCTGGGACCAGAACCAGTAACTCGACCACAGCTCTCGAACATCCTGGCCGCAGTCCTCCCGACATTCCAGGCCCCAGCTCTCGGGCCTCAGCGCTCGCAGGGGTTTCGGTCGCAGCTTCCCGACGTCTCGGGTCCCGCTCCCCTGGACGCCCGACCCGGTTCCTTCGATCCCGATGTCGGGGTTCCAAGTCCTTGGCTCCACGGCCCTCCGATGGAGGCCGGCGATCGGAGCTGGGATGTCGGCAGTCAGGATCGGCGCATGTGCGGCATTCGTGGGCGCGGTGTTGAGGGAGGCCCGGCCCGCCCCCAGGGGACGAATGAGTGGGGGCGGGGCCGAGGGGAGGCCGGACGTCGTCAGCGGGCCAGGACTTCGTAGCGGACGGTCATCACGCCCGCGCCCAGGCTGCCGATCGCGTCGAACGCGGCCCTGGAGAGGTCGAGGCACCGGCCGCCCACGTACGGGCCGCGGTCGTTGATGCGTACGGTGACCGACGAGCCGTTGCGCGGGTTGATGACGCGGACGCGGCTGCCCAGCGGAAGGGTCTTGTGGGCGGCCGTCATGGCGGAGGGATTGAGGCGTTCGCCGCTGGCCGTCATCTGGGGCTCGCCGTAGTACGAGGCGCCACACGTCCCGGAGGACAGGACGCGAACCTTCGGCTTCGTGGCCCGGAGCTTGACCGGCTTGACGGTCTTGGTCGTCTTCTTCGCCGTGTCGGAGGCCGCCGCGTCGGACGAAGCCGTGTCGGAGGAGGCTGTGTCGGAGGCCGGCGTCTCGGTGGCGTCGGGCCGGGTGGCGTCGGGGGCCTTCGGCGCGGGGTTGGCGCCGTGCGGAGAGTTCGGGACGCTCTTCGCGCTCGGCCCCGAAGCGGTGGAGGTCGAGGCGCTGGGGCTTGATGCCGTGGGAGCCGGGGTGGTGGTTCTGGCCTGGGAGACGTTGGCCGCGACCGGCGGGTTGGGGGCGCCGGTGGAGGTGGACGCCGTGGCGGCGTCCTTGACGGCGGTGGTGCCGGGGGCGTCGTTGCCGACGGCGGCCCAGGCGGTGGTCGAGGCGGCGGCCACTACGGCGGCCCCAGCGGCGATGGCGGTCCAGCGGCGCTTGCCCGGGGAGAGCTTGCGGTCGTTGGGGGACGATTTGTGGGAGTGCTGGCCCAAGGTAAACCACGGTCCTAGCTAGGGGACAGGAAAGGGAAAGGCCAGGTCAAGGGGGGTGGGAGGCGTGTGACGGCCTGTCCGCCCGCAAGGGATGGGGGATCCGGCGGGCGAGGACGAACATATGCGACAAACAGCAGGTAAAGACAACTTAATGCGACATACAGTGACATATCTCACTTAAGGGCGCAAGAGGCCCAGAACGCCGAGCGTACGCCGAGGATCTTGGGGTTTCCGGAGAACGACAGAACTCGTCTAACCCCACGCCTCAGACCAACCCGACCCCAAGTCACAAACGCTCCAACCTGCCCCAAGGCCATAAACGGCCCCAACCGGACGTCAGACCGTGAGCGGCCCCACCGGACGTCAGGACCGTGAGTGGCCCAACCGGACGTCAGGCCGTGAGTGGCCCAACCGGACGTCAGGCTGCGAGCGGCTCAACCGGGACGTCAGCTCGTGAACCGGCCAACCCTGTCCCAGGCCGCCAGCGGCTCAACCTGGACTCAGGGTGCGAGCGGCCCGAATGGATGTCAGGTCGTGATCGGGGGAGTTCAAGGAGTGTGTGCAGGGGGAACCGATGGGAGCGCCAGACGACCCCATTGCCTGCCTTCAGGTGCAGGTCTCTGGGCTTCGGGTGTGCGGCCTGGCAGGTGTGGGTGGGGTCAGAGCATGAGGGAGCGGACGGTGGCGACGGTGTCGGCGTCCTCGGGGCGTTTGTCCGGCCGGTAGCGCAGCACCCGGGCGAAGCGCAGCGCCATCCCCCCGGGGTAGCGCGGCGAACGCTGCACACCGTCGAAGGCGATCTCCACGACCAGTTCGGGCCGCAGCTTGACCGCCCACTCGTCGGTGGGGCCGTCGGCGAGTTCGAGGAAGCGTTCGGTCTGCCAGGCAAGCAGCTCGTCGGTGAGCCCCTTGAACGTCTTGCCCAGCATGACGAACCCGCCCTCGGGGTCGCGCGCGCCCAGGTGGAGGTTGGACAGCTTGCCCTCGCGCCGCCCATGGCCCCACTCGGCCGCCAGGACCACCAGGTCGAGCGTGTGGCGGGGCTTGACCTTGATCCAGCCCGCGCCGCGCCGGCCGGCCGCGTACGGCGAGGACAGGGACTTCACCACCAGGCCCTCGTGGCCCGCCTTGACGACGTCGGTGAAGAACTTCTCCGCCTCGGCCACGTCGGCGGTGATCAGCCGCGGCGTCAGCAGGCCGGGCGGGACGGCGCCGGCCAGGGCCTCCTGGCGTTGCGAGTACGGCAGGTCGAGCAGGTCGGCGCCGTCGGCGCGCAGCGCGTCGAAGAAGAACACGCTGAGCGGGGTCTGCTCGCGCAGCCTGGCGACGTCGGTCTTGCTGGAGACGCGGCTCGCGGTCACCTGGAAGGGATGGGGACGCCCGTCCGGCCGCAGCGCGAGGACCTCGCCGTCGAGCACCAGGTCGGCGGAGTCGAGCCCGAGCACCGCCTCGACCAGCTCGGGGACCTGCGCGGTGATGTCGTCGAGGGTGCGGGTGAAGACCCGCACCTGCGTGCCCGAGCGGTGGGCCTGCACGCGTACGCCGTCGAGCTTCCACTCCAGGGACGCGGGCGAGCCGGCCTTCTCCAGCGCGGCGGCCACGTTGGGCGCGCTGCCGGCGAGCATGGGGGAGACCGGCTGCCCCACCTCCAGCTTGAACGCGTGCAGCGCCGCCACGCCGCCGGTCAGCGCCGCCGCGCCCACGGCGGGCAACCAGCCGCGCAGGGTGAGCGCCCGCCGCACGTCGGCCGACGGCGCGCCGGACGCCTTGGCCAGCGCTTCGATCATGACGCCGTCGAGGGCGCCCTGGCGCAGCTCGCCGTTGAGCAGCCTGCGCATGAACTGCTGCTCCTGGCTGGTCAGCCCGGCGAACAGCTCGGCGACCAGCGCTCTGCGCGCCGCCTGCGAGCCGGGGCCGGAGACGGCCTTGATGCGGGTCAGCAGCGCGTCGACGGTCGTGAGGGTGGCGGTGGCGGCGAGTTTGGGCTGCGGGACGTCCTCCAGCGAGCGCCAGCCCACGCCGATCTGGCGCTGCGGCAGGTCGCCCGACAGGTAGGCGATGGCGATCTCCGCCTCGTCCGGGCCGACCCGGGCGAGCAGCTCGGCCAGATGCCCGACCTTGCCCAGCCGTGCGGAGGTGCGCGTCACCGCGTCGGAGGTCCGGACCACGTCGATCAGAAGCACACCGCTATCGTGCCTCACCACGCCGACATTTCCCCACCCGATATGTGCCGGGTTTTCCAAAGCAGGGGTAGCCGGGCGGGCCACCGTCGGCGGCCCGCCCGTGCCCGGTCTAGCTGACGCCGAGCAGGTCGACCACGAAGATCAGCGTCTCGCCGCCCTTGATGCGCGGCGGCGCGCCGCGGTCGCCGTAACCGAGGTGCGGCGGGATGACGAGCTTGCGACGGCCGCCGACCTTCATCCCGGCGACCCCGCGGTCCCAGCCCGCGATGACGCGGCCGCCCCCGAGCGGGAACTCGAACGCCTGGCCGCGGTTCCACGACGCGTCGAACTCCTCCCCGGACGAGAACGAGACGCCCACGTAGTGGACGCTGACGTTGTGGCCCGGCTTGGCCTCGGGGCCAGTGCCTTCGACGAGGTCGACGATCTCCAGGTCGGCGGGCGGGTTGCCCTCGGGGAAGTCGATCTCGGGCTTCTCGAGTGCCACGAATGTGCTCCTGTTGACGATGACAATAACCCGACGACTCTATGCCGTCGGGGTACGGCCGTCGTTCATGGCCGCCCTTTCTCCCGGCGCCGGGCCGCTCGGCGGGCGCGTCGCCGGGGGGCGCCGGCGCCGGTGGGTGGGCGTCACCAGCTCTGGTGCAGCGGCATGCCCTCCGCGTAGCCGGAGGAGCTCTGGATGCCGATGACGGCCTGCTGGTGGAACTCCTCCAGGTTGGCCGCGCCCGCGTACGTGCACGACGACCGCAGGCCCGCGACGATCCCGTCGATCTGGTCCTCCACGCTGGGCCGCTTGGGGTCGAGGTACATGCGCGAGGTCGAGATGCCCTCCTCGAACAGCGCCTTCCTGGCCCGGTCGTAGGCGGAGTCCTCGGCCGTCCTGAGCCGCACGGCGCGGGAGGAGGCCATGCCGAAGTTCTCCTTGTACTTGCGCCCGTCGGCGTCGGTGCGGGCGTCGCCGGGCGACTCGTACGTGCCGGCGAACCACGAGCCGATCATCACGTTGGACGCCCCGGCCGCCAGCGCCAGGGCCACGTCACGGGGGTGCCGGACGCCGCCGTCCGCCCAGACGTGCCTGCCGAGCCGGCGGGCCTCGGCCGAGCATTCGAGCACCGCCGAGAACTGCGGACGCCCGACGCCGGTCATCATCCGCGTGGTGCACATGGCGCCCGGCCCCACGCCGACCTTGAGGATGTCGGCCCCGGCCTCGACCAGGTCGCGCACGCCCTCGGCGGTCACCACGTTGCCAGCCGCGACCGGCACGCCGGGGTCGAGCGCCCGGACGGCGCGCAGGGCGGCGATCATCTTCTCCTGGTGGCCGTGGGCGGTGTCCACGACCAGGCAGTCGGCCCCGGCCTCCAGCAGCTCCTTGGCCTTGGCGGCGACGTCGCCGTTCACGCCGACGGCCGCGGCGATGCGCAGGCGGCCCTGGGCGTCGAGCGCGGGCTGGTAGAGCGTGGCCCGCAGCGCGCCCGTGCGGGTGAGGATGCCGACCAGCCGGCCCTCGTCGTCCACGATGGGCGCCAGGCGGTGGCGGCCCTCGTGCAGGCGGTCGAAGGCGGCGCGCGGGTCGAGCCCGGCGGGCAGCGTCAGCAGCTCGCTCGACATGACCTCCGACAGCTGCGTGTACATGTCCACGCCCTGGCAGTCGGCCTCGGTCACCACGCCGACGGGGCGGTTGTCCCAGTCGACGACGATGACCGCGTTGTGGGCGCGCTTGGGCAGCAGTTGCAGCGCCTCGCCCACGGTGTCGTGCGGGGTGAGGGTGAGCGGCGTGTCGTGGACCAGGTCGCGCTTCTTGACCCAGTCGACCACGTCGGCGACGACGTCGAGCGGGATGTCCTGGGGGATCACGGTGATCCCGCCGCGGCGGGCCACGGTCTCGGCCATGCGGCGGCCGGCGACCGCGGTCATGTTGGCGACGACGACGGGGATCGTGGTGCCCGTGCCGTCGTTCGTGGAGAGGTCGACCGCGAGCCGCGATCCGACCGAGGAGCGCGACGGCACCATGAACACGTCGCTGTAAGTCAAATCGTAACGAGGCTCTTGGTCGTTGAGAAACTTCACGTTCATCCATCTTATGGGGTGACAGGGCTAACAAGGGGTTTCCCCCGTTCTCCGGGGCTTATGATCGGCCGGGGACACATTTGGGGGAGGTAAGTCGTGGACATCGTCGAACGGGCCGAGCTGACCGTCGTGGGCTTCGCCGTACGCACGACGAACGCCGACGAGGCGGATCCGGCGCGGGCCGCGCTGCCCACGCTGTGGCAGCGGGCGGGCGCGCCGGGGGCCTTCGCGCACGTGCCGGGCCGCATCGACGAGAACCTCTACGCGGTCCTGACCGACTACGAGAGCGACCACACCGGCGCCTACACGCAGATCGTCGGCATCGGCGTGCGCACGGTGCCGCGCCTGCCCGAGGGCATGGTGGCGGTGCGCGTGCCGGCCGCCAAGTCGCTCAGGCTGGAGGCCCGCGGGCCGCTGCCGCAGGCGCTGATCGAGGCGTGGCAGCAGGTGTGGCAGCACACCGAGTCGGGCGGCCAGCCCTCCCGCGCCTTCACCACGGACCTGGAGGTCCATCACTTCGGCGGCGCCGACCTCTACGTGGCCGTCTAGGCCCCGGAAGTCACAGGCCGGGCGTCACAGGCCGAGCGCCTCGGCCGCCGCCGCGACGGCCGTCGGCTTGACCTCCTCCAGGGGGAGGCCGGCGTACTCGACCGTGCAGTCGGCCATGCCGCCGAGCGCCAGCGTGGCCCGGATCTGCTGGGCCTGCGTGAGGTCGGGGCCGAGCAGCAGGGCGATCAGCTCGCGCCGCCATTCGAACATGCGCCGGCCCAGGTCGAGGTAGGCCAGGATCGAGATGTCGCGGACCATCATCCCGGTCACGTCCCGGTGGCGCCACATGAGCTCGAAGTAGTCGTCGAGCAGCGCGCGCGGGTCGCCGGGCTCCTGCCTGGCGGTGAAGCGCTCGAAGTCCTCCACCAGCGGCTGCACGATGCTGCGCACCAGGTCGTCGCGCGAGGCGAAGTGGTAGTAGAGCGCGGGCTTGGTGATGCCCAGCCGGTCGGAGATCTGGCGCAGGCTGGTGTTCTGCACGCCCTGCTCGGCGAACAGCTCGCGGGCCACCGCCTGGATGCGGGACTTGGTGTCACTGGGCATGGCTGAAGTTTATCCCTTACCTACCGTTAAGTAAGGGCGCGTGCTAGCGTGGACTTACCTACCGTTAAGTAAGGAGGGGGCCATGAAGGTCCTCATCTCGGGAGCCAGCGTCACCGGGCCGGTGCTGGCGTACTGGCTGACCAGGTACGGCTTCGAGGTCACGGTCGTCGAACGCGCCCCGGCGCTCAGGAAGTCGGGCGGCCACGCGGTGGACCTGTTCCGGCCCGCCATGGACATCGTCGAGAAGATGGGCCTCCTGGAGCCCGTCATGGCGAAGAAGACCGGCACCGACTGGCTCAGGATCCACCGCGAGGGCCGGGCGCGGCCCGTGGAGCTGGAGCTGCGCCGCATCCTCACCGCCGTCTCCGACCGGCACGTCGAGATCATGCGCGACGACCTGAGCGAGGTCTTTCACGAGGCCACCCGGCACGACGCCGCCTACGTCTTCGGCGACTCCATCGCCTCGATCTCCGAGGACGGCGAGGTGCGCTTCGACAGCGGCCGGCAGGACCGCTTCGACCTGGTGATCGGCGCCGACGGCCTGCACTCCAACGTGCGCCGCCTGACCTTCGGCCCCGAGGAGCGCTTCGCCACCTGGATCGGCGCCTACCTGGCCGTCGCGTCCGTCCCGAACTTCCTGGGCCTCGACGGCCGGATGGAGGCCATGGCGGGCGAGGGCTACATGGCCGCCGTCTACAGCGCCGCGCACATGGACGACGCCAGGGCCGGTTTCCTGTTCAGGACGCCGGAGCCGCTCGACTACCACTACCGGGACGTGGCACGGCAGAAGGAGCTGCTGCGCGAGCGGTTCGGCGGCCTCGGCTGGCAGGTTCCCAGGATCCTGGACGAGGTGGACCGCGCGTCCGTCTTCTACTTCGACTCCATCACCCAGCTCAGGCTCGACTCCTGGTCGCGCGGCCGGGTGACGCTGGCCGGCGACGCCGGCTACTGCCCGGGGCCGGCCGTGGGCGGCAGCACGAGCCTGGCGGTCGTGGGGGCGTACGTGCTGGCGGGCGAGCTGGCCGCGCACGGCGGCGACCACCGCACGGCCTACCCCGCCTACGAGGCCGAGATCGGCGAGTACGTGCGCCGCAGCCGCGCCTTCGCCCGCCGCGCGGCCAGGGGGATCGTCCCGGGGAGCCGCTTCGACGTGTGGGCGCTCGCCCAGGGCGTCCGGCTGGTCGGCCACCTGCCGGTCGCCCTCACCAGGGCCGCGACCAAGACCAGCGGCAAGGGCGTGCGCCTGCACGACTCGATCCGGCTCAAGGACTACGCCGCCCACGCGCGACCGGCGACGTCCCGCCCCTGACGAAGGCTCAGGCCAGCACGCCCTGCTCCCGCAGCTTCTCCGCCTCCGCCGCCGGCAGCCCCCACGCGGACAGGTCCGTGAGGCGGGTGGCGGGCGACAGGTCCGGGGCCGGCGCGCCGAGCAGGCGCGGCGCGGGCGCCGGCTGGGTCACGCCGCCGACCTCGGCGAACGTGCCCCGGGCGACGTTGTGCGGGTGCCGCGCGGCCTCGGCCATGGACAGGACGGGCGAGACGCAGGCGTCCGAGCCCTCGAACAGGGCCTCCCACTCGGCACGGGTGCGCTTGGCGAACTCCTCGGCCAGCCGGGCCTTGAGCGCGGGCCACTGCGTCCTGTCGTTGCGGTCGGGCAGGCCGGTCAGGCCCATCAGGTTCACCATGGCGTCCCAGAACTGCGGTTCGAGCGAGCCGACGGCCAGGAAGCCGCCGTCGGCGGTCTCGTAGGTGTCGTACTGGGGGGCGCCGGTGTCGAGCAGGTTGGTGCCCCGCGGGCCCCAGAAGCCGCTCTGGGCGGCCTGGTAGAACATCGAGAACAGCAGGGCGGCGCCGTCCACCATGGCGGCGTCGATCACCCGGCCCTTGCCGGTGCGCTCGCGTTCGAACAGGGCCAGCAGCACGCCGTAGGCGAGCATGAGGCCGCCGCCGGCGAAGTCGCCGAGGATGTTGATCGGCGGGGTGGGCTTGCCGCCCTCGCGGCCGAGCATCGACAGCACGCCGGAGATCGCGATGTAGTCGATGTCGTGGCCGGCGGTGGGGGCGAGCGGGCCGTCCTGGCCCCAGCCGGTCATCCGGCCGTAGATCAGCCGCTCGTTCACCGCGTGCAGGTCGGCGGGGCCGATGCCGAGCCGTTCGGCGACGCCGGGACGGAAGACCTCGATCACCGCGTCGGCGTTGCGGGCCAGCTCCTTGAAGGCGGCCACGCCCTCGGGTGACTTCAGGTCCAGGCCGATCGTCTGCTTGCCGCGGTCCATGACGTCCGTACGAGGTCGGTCGGAGACGGCCTGCACCCGGTCGACCCGCAGCACCTCGGCGCCGTGGTCGGCCAGCATCATCCCGGCGAACGGCCCGGGGGCCAGCCCCGCGAGCTCCAGCACGCGCACTCCGGCCAGCGGGCCGCCACTACCCTTCGACATGGACATCTCCTCGA
This sequence comes from Nonomuraea sp. NPDC049646, assembly GCF_044465525.1. NCBI lineage: Bacteria > Bacillati > Actinomycetota > Actinomycetes > Streptosporangiales > Streptosporangiaceae > Nonomuraea > Nonomuraea sp. NPDC049646. Next base: position 103,641 of record NZ_JBITLU010000016.1, read on the forward strand.
CAGTCGCACCGGCAAACGATCGGCTGCCGGGCTCCGAACCTGCCTCAGTAGAACAACATTCGGCAAGTCGTGGCAAGCGGCCTTTTGCGTCCTTCCCGCGAACTCGTGGGAGGTATGGGAAACTTGCCCACTGTTCGGGTGGTCTACAGATCGCCGGCGTCCAGCGGCTGTCTGCAGCAGGCGCTCGCGCCGCTACAGGGGTAGGACATGGTTTCGGAGAGCAACCGGCTTGTCGCCAGGCGCTACCAGTTACTGCGCGAACTGGGCCGCGGGGGTATGGGCGTCGTCTGGGAGGGCTACGACACGCTGCTCAACCGGCAGGTGGCCATCAAGGAGGTGCTGCTGCCCGAGGGGCTGTCGCCGGGCGAGCAGGAGCGCCACCTCATGCGCACGGCCCGCGAGGCCCGTACGGCGGCCAAGCTCAACCACCCCTCCGTGGTCGCGGTCTACGACGTGGTCGAGGAGGGCGGCCGGCCCTGGATCGTCATGGAGCTGGTCGCACATCCCTCGCTCGAAGAGGTCGTGGCCACCTCGGGGGCCCTGCCCGTACGGCAGGCGGCCGACGTGGGCCGCCAGGTGCTGTCGGCGCTCAGGGCCGCCCACGAGGCCGGGATCCTGCACAGAGACGTCAAGCCCGCCAACATCCTGCTCGCCGACGACGGCCGCGCGGTGCTGATGGACTTCGGCATCGCCACGGTCGAGGGCGACGCCTCGCTGACCAGGACGGGCATGGTGACCGGCTCGCCCAGCTTCCTGGCCCCCGAACGGGTGCGCGCGGACGAGGCGGGACCGCCCTCCGACCTGTGGTCGCTCGGCGCGACGCTGTTCGCCGCGATGGTCGGCCGCTCGCCCTTCGACCGCGGCGAGGCCATGGCGACGATCAACGCGCTGCTCAACGAGGAGCCCGACTACCGGCGCATCCCGCCGATCATGCATCCGATCCTGAAGGGCCTGCTGCGCAAGGAGCCCGCCGACCGGGTGGACGCCGAGGAGGCCGACCGGCTGCTCGCGGCCATCGAGGTGGCGGCCAAGCCCGCCTACACCGACCTGCCGGAGAAGAAGCCGGGCAGCGGGCGCGGGCGGGCCGTGCTGGCCGTGGCCGCCGCCGCCGTCGTGGTCGTCGCGGGCGGCGCGGTCGCCTACTTCAAGCTCGCCACGCCCGCCGAGGGCGCCCCGCGCACCGCCCAGCCGGCCGCCGCGGCCAGCCCGCTGAGCCCGTCCCCCTCGCAGCAGCCCACGACGAGCCGGACCCCGTCGGCGACCCCCACGCCGACCGTGCGGCGGGTGCGCCCGCTCGTACGGGCGTGGACCTCGCGGGAGGGCTGGTCGATCCTGCGCCCGATCGGCTGGCGGGGCGCGCTGCGCGAGTCCGTCACCGAGTGGACGCGCCGCGACGGCAACGCCCACCTCGGCGTGGAGGCCCTGTACTCCAGCCTCGACGCCAACCAGATCCTGCGCGACTCGGAGGAGACGCTGCGGCAGCAGGGCCAGGAGGTGATCAGCCGCGGCCGCCGCGTGGTCGAGCACCGGGGCGTCAAGGCGGTCGAGTGGGAGTTCTCCTGGACCGCCGCCAGCGCCGCCGGCACCCGCTGGATCAGGCCGGGCATGACCTACCACGAGGTGCGCCGCGCGGTGGTGTCCGGCGAGACGGCCTACATCCTGTCCTGGACCGTCGCCCAGGACCAGTGGCTGCGCAACAGGGGACTGATGCGACAGGTGATCGACAGCTTTACTGTGAAGGCATGAGCCCCTGGAACCTGCTCGCCCTGCCGCCGCTCCCCGAGGAGGCGACGCGCGGCCTGCTCGCCCCGCTCGGCGACCGGGTGACGGTCCGCGTGCCCGCCACCCGCGACCGGGCCGGGCTGCTGGCCGCGCTGCCCGGGGCCGAGATCGTGCTCGGCGACTGGACCTCCACGCTCGTGCTCGACGCCGAGGCGGTCAAGCATGCGCCCGCGCTGGCCTTCGTGCAGCAGCCGTCGGTGGGCGTCGACGGCCATGACCTGGCCGCCCTGGCCGAGGCCGGGGTGCCGCTGGCCAACACGCCGGGCGTCAGCGCCGTCGCGGTGTCGGAGTGGTGCCTGGCCGCCACGCTGTCGCTGTCGCGGCGGCTGGGGGCCGCCGACGCCGCCGTCCGCGCGGGGGAGTGGCCGCAGCAGGGCCTGCGTCCGCGCGAGCTGAGCGGCCGCCGGGTCGGCGTCGTCGGGTACGGCCCGATCGGCGAGAACTGCGTGCGCCTGTTCGGCGCCCTGGGCTGCGAGGTCTCCTACTGGACCAGGTCCCCGCGGCAGGCGCCCGGCCGCGCCGACCTGGAGACGCTGGTGGCCGGCAGCGACGTGCTGGTCGTGGTGATCGCGCTGTCGGAGGAGACCCGCGGGCTGATCGACCCGCGCCGCATGAAGCAGGGCGCGCTGCTGGTCAACGCGGCCAGGGGCGGCGTCGTCGACCAGGCGGCGCTGGTCGCCGCGCTGCGTGACGGGCACCTCGGCGGGGCCGCGCTCGACGTGTTCGACACCGAGCCGCTGCCCGTCGGCGACCCGCTGCGCGATCTGCCGGACGTGCTGCTGTCCCCGCACGCCGCCGGGGTGACGCCCGAGGCGACGACGCGCCTGCTCACGGCCGTGCTGGACAACCTCACGGCGGCACTGGAGGGACGAGAGGTGCGTGCCGTGCTCAATGGTGTCTCACCCCAGGTCCGACGTAGATTTCCGCATTTGCCTGCCATATAGGCGTTTCACCTGGCACGATGAACAGTTTTCGTGTCTTTAACGACCCCGGTCTGTTCGAGCCGGGCCGCGGGAGATACGGTCTTACGGACGATCTCTACCAGCTCAAGGGGGTGCTTCCGTGACGACGACGATGTCGACACACCAACGGGCAGTAGAGCAGATCCGGCAGTCCTACGCCGAGATCCCCGGCGACGCCGCTCCCCGGTTGGCCAAGTCCACGTCCAACCTGTTCAGGTTCCGTGACGGAGGCAGGACGGCCAAGCTGTCGGCCAGAGACCTCGACGAGGTCATCAGCGTGGACCCGGCGACGATGACGGCCGAGGTCCAGGGCATGACCACGTACGAGCACCTCGTCGAGGCCACGCTGCCGCACGGGCTCATGCCGTACGTGGTGCCGCAGCTCAAGACGATCACGCTCGGCGGCGCCGTCACCGGCCTCGGCATCGAGTCGACCAGCTTCCGGGACGGCCTGCCGCACGAGTCGGTGGAGGAGCTGGAGATCCTCACCGGCGACGGCCGCATCATCGTGGCCCGTGACGACAACGAGCACCAGGATCTGTTCCGCGCCTTCCCCAACTCCTACGGCACGCTCGGCTACGCCCTGCGCATCCGGATCAAGCTCCGCAAGGTCCAGCCGTACGTGCACCTGACGCACATCAGGTTCACCGACGCGGCCAAGTGCATGCTCGCCATGCAGGAGATCTGCGACAGCATGGTGCACGACGGCGAGCAGGTCGACTTCGTGGACGGCGTCTTCTTCGACCCGGAGGAGATGTACATCACGCTCGGCCGCTTCGCCGACCGCGCGCCCTACGTCTCCGACTACACCGGCATGCGCATCTACTACCAGTCGATCAGGCAGCGCAGCCGCGACTGGCTGAGCATCCACGACTACCTGTGGCGCTGGGACACCGACTGGTTCTGGTGCTCGCGGGCGTTCGGCGTGCAGCAGCCGGTGGTCCGCTCGCTGATGCCGCGCCGCTGGATGCGCTCCGACGTCTACCGCAAGCTCGTCGCCCTCGACCGGCGGACCGGCCTGACCGCCCGCATCGACCGCTGGCGCGACCAGCCCGTCCAGGAGTCGGTCATCCAGGACGTCGAGGTGCCGATCGAGCGCGGCGCGCAGTTCCTGGAGTTCTTCCACGACAAGGTGGGCATGACCCCCGTCTGGATGTGCCCGCTGCGGGCGAGCTCCCAATGGCCGCTGTACCCGCTGGAGCCGGGGAAGCTCTACGTCAACTTCGGCTTCTGGGGCATGGTCCCGCTGCCGCGCGGCCAGTTCGACGGCTACTACAACAGGCTCATCGAGGACTCGGTACACGAGCTGGACGGCCACAAGTCGCTCTACTCGACCTCCTTCTACGCCCGTGAGCAGTTCTGGGAGCTGTACAACGGTGATGCTTATTGGCCGGTCAAGCGGGAATACGACCCGAACGGTCGCCTGCTGGACCTGTACGAAAAGTGTGTACGGGGAAGGTGAGCATGGCTCTCGCAAGCATCTTTGAGAAGATCGTCGGCTCTGACGCGAACATCTCGTTCATGGCCTACGACGGCAGCAAGGCCGGTCCCGACGGCGCCGACCTCGGTCTTGAGGTCAAGTCGCCCATCGCGGTGGCCTACCTGGCGCAGGCCCCCGGGGAACTGGGCCTGGCCAGGGCGTACATCTCGGGCCACATCGACGTGCACGGCGACCTTTACACCCTGCTCGACCGCATGTGGAACATCACCACCAACGACCTGACCGCGGGCGAGAAGCTCGCCGCCGTACGGTCGCTGGGCGTCAAGCCGCTGCTCATGCGGGTGCCGCCGCCCCCGCAGGAGGTGCGCCAGAGCGCCCTGGCCCGGCTCGGCTCGCGGCACGCCAAGCAGCGTGACGCCGAGGCGATCCACCACCACTACGACGTGTCCAACCGGTTCTACCGGTGGGTGCTGGGGCCGTCCATGGCCTACACGTGCGCGACCTTCCCCGAGGAGGGCGCGACGCTGGAGGAGGCCCAGTACACGAAGTTCGACCTGGTGGCCAGGAAGCTCGACCTCAAGCCGGGCATGCGCCTGCTCGACGTCGGCTGCGGCTGGGGCGGCATGGTCATCCACGCTGCCAAGCACTACGGCGTCAAGGCGCTGGGCGTGACGCTGAGCCGTCAGCAGGCCGAGTGGGCCCAGAAGGCGATCGCCGACGCGGGCCTCCAGGACCTCGCCGAGGTGCGCTTCATGGACTACCGCGACGTGCGGGAGACCGGCTTCGACGCGGTCAGCTCCATCGGCCTGACCGAGCACATCGGCAAGGACAACGTCCCGTCGTACTTCGAGTTCCTCTACGGCAAGCTCAAGCCCGGCGGCCGGCTGCTCAACCACTGCATCACCCGTCCGACGGGCAAGGAGAAGACGTTCAACAAGGGCGGTTTCATCAACCGCTACGTCTTCCCCGACGGCGAGCTGGAGTCGGTGGGCTGGCTGATCAGGCAGATGGAGGACATCGGCTTCGAGATCCGCCACGAGGAGAACCTGCGCGAGCACTACGCCAAGACCCTGCGCCACTGGTGCGACAACCTCGACGCCAACTGGGACGAGGCCGTCCAGGAGGTCGGGATGGGCACGGCCAGGGTGTGGGCCCTGTACATGGCGGGCTGCATCGTGGGCTTCGAGCGCAACAAGGTCCAGCTGCACCAGGTGCTGGGCGTCAAGCTCGACGACGACGGCCGGTCCGGCGTGCAGCTCCGCCCGGCGGTCAACTGGCCGTGACGCTCAGGAGAGGGCCCGCCGCCCTCTCCTGACGGGCTCGTCCGCACCCCGCAGGTGGCGCGCAGGTCGCGGAGCACTGGCAGCAGCGCGTCGGGGATCGGCTCGTCCACGTCCCGGATCCTAGACGCCCCCGGCCGGGTCCCTGAACGGCGCTTGGCATCGCCCGGCGTAGCGTGGTCTCACGGTCGAGAGGGAGGGGCGGACGGTGACGGACGGGAACAAGGTCCGGGTGCGCCGGGTCTACGAGGAGCCCGCGCCGGACGACGGCGCCCGGGTGCTGGTCGACCGGCTGTGGCCGCGCGGGCTGGCCAAGGCCGACGCCCACCTCGACGAATGGTGCAAACAGGTCGCTCCCTCCACCGAGCTGCGCACCTGGTACAAGCACGACCCCGACCGGTTCGCGGAGTTCGGCCACCGCTACCGGGACGAGCTGGCCGAGCCGGAGCGGGCCGAGGCGGTGGCCCACCTGCGCGAGCTCGCCGGGAAGGGCCCGCTGACCCTGCTCACCGCCACCAGGCAGCCCGAGATCAGCGAGGCCGCGGTGCTCGCCGAACTGCTCAACGCCTGACGCCCGGGAACGCTCAGCGGGCGAAGGACCCGCCGGCGGCCAGGCCGTCGAGCGTGCGGGTGAGGAAGTGCAGGCTCAGGTCGGTGTCGCGGGTGCGGCCGTGCGGGGCGCGGAACAGTGCGACGTACGCGGCCACGTCGTCGAGGCTCCAGCGCAGCCGGTAGAGGGCCAGCGCGGCGGGGTCGGGCGTGCGGCCGGCGGCGGCCGCGTACCTGGCCAGGTCGCCGGGGGTCCTGGCGACCAGCCACAGGTCGCGTTCCGGCACGGCCAGGCCGACGGTGTCCCAGTCGATCAGCAGGCAGCGGCCCTCGTGCCGGAGCAGGTTGCCGGGGTGAGGTTCGCCGTGGGTGACGACGGGCGGGCCGAGGTCGCGGCAGCCGCGGTCGAAGTCGCGCAGCCGGGCGTCCAGGGTTCCGGCGTGCCGGTCGAGCAGCGTCCGGGCCTGTTCGGCGTACGGGCCGCCGGTCCACGGGCGGCCGGTCTCGGCCAGGGCCCGCTCCAGCGCCGCCCGTCCGGCCGGCTGCAACGGGCGGGACGGCGTCGACGGGGGCGGTGTTGTGGCGTGCAGCTCAGCCAGCAGGTCGATGACCTGGGCACGGTCGTGCTCGGCCGGCTCGTCGTCGAAGCCGCCGGTGACGCCGTCGACGAACGGGAAGACGCTCAGCGCGTACCGCGGGGCCAGCGGGCGGAGCAGCGCGCCGCCGTCGAGGTCCGGCACGGGCGCGACCACGAAGCTCAGGGACGCCGACAGCGCCGCCGCCGTCTCCAGCGCCCGCCCCAAGTCCCCGAACGCCGACCGCGCACCCCCGTGGAGGAGGGTGGCGGCGGTGAGGAACCAGCGCCGTCCGTCGGCGCCGGTCGCGATCCAGTGGTGGTCGCCGAAGCCCACCGGCGCGTACGCCAGCTCGACGGCCTTGATCCCCCACGCCTCCAGGGCGGGCGCCAGCAGCGATTCGTCCAGATCCGCGGGTCTGTCACGCATCCGGTCACATTAGCGGCCGCTGCCGCCGCCGGGCATCCGGATTAACAGCTCCACGGCCGCGAGCACGTCGTTCACCGTGAGGTCCGCCGGGGGAGCCGCCGCGCCGGTCCCGCGGTCGATCCAGATCGTTCGCAGACCGGCCGCGCGTCCGCCCGCGATGTCCTTGTCGGGATCGTCGCCCACCATCCATCCGCCCGCCGGGACGGCTCCGCACCGGTCGGCGGCGATCCGGAACAGCCGCTCGCCGGGTTTGCACACGCCCTCCGCGCCGGAGATCGCCCACCCGTCCACCCGCTCGGCCAGCCCGGTACGCCGGATCTTGCCCGTCTGGTTGTCGGCCATCCCGTTCGTCACGATCCCGACCGCCCAGCCCGCCGCCCGCAGCCGGTCGAGCCCCGCCAGCACCTCGGCACGGCACTCCACCAGCCACGGCAGCCTGGCCCGGTAGGCCCGCCACAGCTCCTCGACGGGCTCGGTCAGCGCGAAGCGCTCACGTACGCGGGCGAAGAAGGCGTCCATCGGCACGGAGCCGTCGGCGTCCAGCCGTACCAGCCAGTCCGCGGCGTCCGGGCCCAGGCCGCGCCCCTCGGCGAACTCGGCCGCCCACAGCCGGAACGCGGCCAGCCGGTCGATCAGCGTGTTGTCCAGGTCGAACAGCACGAGCGGGCGGTCGTCGGGAAGGCGCGGGCCGGAGCCCGCGCCGCGGCCGGTCAGCGAAGCTCGCGCTTGAGGATCTTGCCCGTGGCCGTCATCGGCAGGGCGTCGCGGAACTCGACGATCCTCGGGTACTTGTAGGCCGCCATGTTCTCCTTGGCCCAGGCGATCAGCTCGTCCTCGGTGACCGACGAGCCGGGCGTGCGGATGACGTACGCCTTGACCTCCTCGCCGTGCGACTCGTGCGGGACGCCCACGACCGCCGCCAGCGACACCGCCTCGTGGGTCATGAGCACCTCCTCCAGCTCGCGCGGGTAGACGTTGAAGCCGCCCCGGATGATCATGTCCTTGGCCCGGTCGATGATGGCGTAGTAGCCGTCGGCGTCGCGGGTGGCGATGTCGCCGGTGCGGAACCAGCCGTCCTTGAGCACCTCGGCGGTCGCCTCGGGGCGGCCGTAGTAGCCCTTCATGACGTTGTGGCCGCGGATGGCGATCTCGCCGGGGCCCTCGCCCTCGACCGTCTTCCAGTCGCCCTCGATCAGCTTCATCTCCACGCCCCAGATGGGCGTGCCGATCGTGCCGGGCTTGGTGGGCCGTCCGAGCTGGTTGAAGCTGGCCACGGGGGAGGTCTCGGACAGGCCGTACCCCTCCAGGATGCCGATGCCGAAGGTCTGCTCGAAGTCCTTCAGCACCTCCACCGGCGAGGACGCGCCGCCGGCCACGGCCACCTTCAGGCTGCGCGGCACCTCGACGCCGTCGGCGTGGATCTTCGTGAGCATGCCCCAGTACATCGTCGGGACGCCGGCGAAGGTCGTCACGTTCTCCCTGCGCATGAGCTCCAGGGCCTCGCCCGGCTCGAAGCGCGGCATCAGCACGACCGTCGCGCCGCGCATGAAGGCGGTGTTCATGACGGTCGTCTGGCCGAAGGAGTGGAACAGCGGCAGCACCGCGAGGTAGGTGTCGCCGCCCTCGCTGCGCGGGAACATCCGGTCGCTGATCAGGGCGTTCATCAGCATGTTCTGGTGGCTGAGCTCGGCGCCCTTGGGCTGGCCGGTGGTGCCCGAGGTGTAGAGGATCACGGCGGTGTCCTCGGGGTCGGTCTGCACCGTCTCGAAGTCGGCCGGCACGCCGTTGAGCGCCGCCCACACCGTCTCGCCGTACGGGGACTCGGTGGCCAGCGGGGTGGCGGGCAGCACGAAGAAGTGCTCGCAGCCGTCCGCGGCCTCGAAGCCGGCCTTGCCGCGCTCGCCCAGCGGCAGCTCCGGCGAGCCCTCGAAGCAGAACAGCGCCTTGGCATCGCTGTCGTCGAGGTGGTAGGCGATCTCGCGGCCCTGCAGCAGCACGTTCAGCGGCACCACCGTGGCGCCGGCCTTGAGGATGCCGAAGTAGACGAACGGGAAGTACGGCAGGTTGGGACAGGCCAGCGCCACCTTGTCGCCCTTGCCGATGCCGCGCGACACCAGCAGGTTCGCCACCTGGCGGGCGACAGTGTCGATCATGCCGTACGGCAGGCGCATGTCGCCGAAGACGATCGCCGTGCCGTCGGGGTTGTTTCTGGCGCTGTCCTCCAGGACGACCGACAAGTTGAGCATGAACGCCTTCCTCCTCTGTACGCGCTTGCCCGCCATCTTGGCACCAGCCCATACCGACCGGTAGGGCGAATTTCATTCGGCCCTGCTGCGGCCCGCTGAACGCGGGCCGCAGTAGGTAACAGAGGTTACAGATGCATATGGACGCGCCAGCTCACCTGGAGTAAGCAAGTGACAGGTTACTTAGCCCCCTGGAGTGCTCATGCAGTACGACTACGTGATCGTCGGAGCGGGGTCCGCCGGGTGCGTGCTGGCCAACCGGCTGTCGGCGGACCCGTCGGTGTCGGTGGCGCTGGTCGAGGCGGGCGGGCATGACGACAAGCTGGAGATCCGCATGCCCGCGGGCTTCGCCAAGCTGTTCAAGACCGACTACGACTGGAACTTCACGACGGCCAAGCAGGGCGAGATGTCCGGCCGCGAGCTCTACTGGCCGCGCGGCCGGGTGATCGGCGGCTCGTCCTCGCTCAACGCGCAGATGTGGGTGCGCGGCTGCCAGGAGGACTACGACCAGTGGGGGGTGCCCGGCTGGACGTACGAGGAGGTCCTGCCGTACTTCACCAGGGCCGAGCAGCGCGTCGGCAGCAACCACGGCGGCGTCTACGGCACCTCCGGCCCGCTCTACGTCTCCGAGCTGCGCAGCCCCAACGTCACCACGGCGGCCTTCCTGCGGGCCTGCGAGGAGCTGGGCCTGACCCGGCTGGCGGAGCTGAACGGCCGCTCCAACGAGGGCTACTGCCCCACCCCCGTCACCCAGAACCGCGGCCGCAGGTGGAGCGCCGCGGACGCCTACCTGCGCCCGGCCGCCGCCCGGCCGAACCTCACCGTGCTCACCGGCGCGACCGTGGACCGCGTGGTGTTCGAGGGCAACCGGGCCGTCGGCATCGAGCACAGCGGCGGCACCCTGGTCAGAGCGGCCAAGGAGGTCGTCCTGTCGGCGGGGACGATCGGCTCGCCGTACCTGCTGATGCGCTCCGGGGTGGGCGCGGCCGACGAGCTGCGCGACGCGGGGGTGCCGCTCGTGCGCGAGCTGCCCGAGGTCGGCAAGAACCTCCAGGACCACCTCGCCTCCGGCGTGTACGTCGAGTGCAAGGAGCCGGTGACGCTGACCAAGGCCGAGTCCCTGGTGAACCTGCTGCGCTACATCGTGCTGCGCTCGGGCATGCTGACCACGAACGTCGGCGAGGCGGTCGCCTTCGTCAGGACCTCGGCCGAGGAGCCCGCCCCCGACATCGAGCTGGTCTTCGCCCCCGGCCCGTTCGTCGACCACGGGCTCACCCCGCCGACCGGCCACGGCCTGACCGTCGGGGTCGTGCTGCTGCAGCCGGAGAGCCGCGGCCGGGTCGGGCTGAGCGGGCGCGACGTGCTGATCGACCCCGGCTACCTGAGCGCGGAGGCCGACGTCAAGCGCCTGGTCGCCGGGCTGAAGACGGCCAAGCAGGTGTTCGCGACGAGCGCGATGAAGCGGTACGCGGGCGGCCCGATGGCGCCGTACTGGGGGCCGGAGAGCGACGAGGAGCTGGCCCAGTGGGTGCGCGAACGCGGCGAGACGCTCTATCACCCGGTCGGCACCTGCCGGATGGGCGTCGATGAGGGGTCGGTCGTGGACCCGTCGCTGCGGGTGCGCGGCCTCGACGGGCTCAGGGTGGTGGACGTGTCCGTCATGCCGACGCTCAACCGCGGCCACACGCACGCCCCGGCGATCATGATCGGCGAGAAGGGCTCAGAGCTGATCCTGGGGAGCCGGTAGCCGGGCGCCGCGACGCGGCGGACCTTGACGTAAGTGAGCACTTGCCCAAGGCTTGTACGGTATGACGCTCTCCGCGGATCGGGACATCTCGCAGATACCGTTCTGGGGGCTGCCGCAGGAAGACCGCATGGAGGCCTTCCGCCGCCTGCGCCGGCTCGAACGGCCCCTCTTCGTGCCGGAGCAGAGGGTGCCGTTCATCGGCGGCGGCCCCGGCTACCACGCCCTCGTCCGCCACGCCGACGTGACCGAGGCCAGCAGGAACGCGGCCGTCTTCAGCAGCGAGCCGTGCTCCAACAGCATCCCCGACATGCCGCGCTGGCTCAGCGTCTACTTCGGCTCGATGATCAACATGGACGACCCGCGCCACGCCCGCCTGCGCCGGATCGTCTCCAGGGCCTTCACCCCGCGCATCCTGTCCAAGATGGAGGAGGACCTGGCCAGGGCCGCCGCCGAGATCGTGGACGAGGCGATCGAGCAGGGTCCGGGGGACTTCGTGGCGCAGGTCGCCGCCCGGCTCCCGGTACGGGTCATCTGCGACATGATGGGGATTCCACCGAAATTTCATGACCTGGTGTTGCGGCGGACCAACGTCATCCTCGGCAACGCCGACCCCGAGTACACCGGCATCGACCCGAGCTTCAGCCGCGTCAACGTCGCCCGCGGCCTGGCCAAGCTGCTGCGCGCCGGCTACTCGCTGAACCGGATGGCCGCCCGCCTCGGCGACGAGCGCCGCAAGCGCCCGACCGGCGACCTGGTCAGCCTGCTCGTGGGCGGCGAGGAGCGGCTCAGCCCGCAGGAGCTGGGGTCGTTCTTCATCCTGCTGGTGGTGGCCGGCAGCGAGACCACCCGCAACGCCATCGCCTACGGGCTGAAGCTGTTCACCGACCATCCCGGCCAGCGGGAACTGCTGCTGGCCGACTTCGACGCGCGCGTCGGCCGGGCGTGCGACGAGATCGTGCGCTACGCGACCCCGGTGATCCAGTTCCGCCGCACGCTGACCCGGGACCACGAGATGAACGGCGTGCCGTACAAGAAGGGCGACAAGGTGCTGCTCTTCTACAACTCGGCCAACCGCGACGAGTCCGTCTTCACCGACCCGGACGTCTTCGACATCACCCGCGACCCCAACCCGCACGTCGGCTTCGGCGGCCCGGGGCCGCACTACTGCCTGGGCGCCCACCTGGCACGCCGGGAGATGAGCGTGATGTTCCGCGAGCTGTTCACCCGCCTGCCCGGCATCAGGACGACCGGCGAGCCCGACTTCCTGCTGTCGAACTTCATCAACGGCATCAAGCACCTGCCGTACACGTTCTGACCGCCTCGGCCAGGCCGTCGTCCGGGCCGCGCCAGGCCACGAACCCGTCGGGCCGCACCAGCACGGTCCCGTACGGCCAGCCGTCCACCACGTGCACCGGGACGCCCGGGTCGGGCACCGGCGCGCCGGTGAACACGCTGAAATCGGGCCCGACCAGGTCGAGGCTGGACCGCTCGCCGATCCACACGTGCGGCAGCCGCGAGCCGGGCGAGCCGTCGAGGCAGAGCGTCACGTCCTCGGTGGAGGGCAGGCCGTCGACCGCCGAGGCGCCGCCGTACCGGTAGCCGACGTGCACGATCGGGGCGTTCACCGCGCCCGCCGCCGCCCTGAGCCGGACGGCCTCGGGGCCGGAGTCGAAATGCATCCGCAGGTCACGCATCCGCAGCCGCGACTGCTCCAGCGCCAGCAGCGCGACCGGCCGCCGCTCGTCGTGGTAGGTGTCCAGCAGCGCGGGCGCCGACCGGCCGGCCAGCACGCGGGCCAGCTTCCAGGCCAGGTTGTGGGCGTCGGCGACGCCCGTGTTCAGCCCGAACGCGCCGGTCGGCGGCACGGCGTGCGCCGCGTCGCCGGCCAGGAAGACGCGCCCCTCGCCGAACCGGTCGGCCACCTGGCCGCGGGCCCGCCAGCCGAGCACGCTGACGATCTCGACCTTCAGCCCGGGGTCGCCGATCGCGGTCCTGATCAGGTCGGGGCTCGGTTCCTGGGCGGTGTGGAAGACCCATTCGCTCTCGCCGTCGATCGCCATGAGCATGCCGGGGGCGTCGGGGGTGGTGATCTCGGCGAGCGCGAAGCAGTACCCGTCGGTCAGGTGGCTCAGGTCGGCGTGGAACATGACGTTGTGCAGCTCGGGGCCGAGCGTGCCGGGGCCGGTCACGCCGATGCCGAGCGCCGCGCGCACCCCGCTGCGCACGCCGTCCGCGGCGATCACGTAGCGGGCGCGCAGGGTGCGGGTCCCGTCCGGGCGGGACACGACCGCGGTCACGCCGTCGGCGTCCTGCTCCAGGGAGAGCAGTTCGGTGTCGTACGCGACGTGCGCGCCGCGCTCGCGGGCGGCGTCGAGCAGCACCCGGTCCAGCCGGTTCTGCGGACATATGCCGCGCAGCCGGGCCGGGCTGTAGGCCGCCGTGTCGAACATCCGCGTCCGGGCGGGCAGGCCGGCCGCGATCGCGGCGAGGTCGGCGCCGGCCAACGTGTCAACGGTGATCTTGCCGAGGGTCGCGTTCGTCATGTCGATGGCCACCTCGTCCACCGCCCGTTCAAGACCGGCCTCGCGGAGCAGCTCGACCGTGCGCGGGCCGATGCCGGTGGCGCGGGGGTGCGCCCGCGGGCCGGGCTCGCGCTCGACGACCAGGGCGGGCACGCCGTGGCGGGCGAGGAACACGGCTCCGCTCAGCCCGACGCTGCCGCCGCCGACGATCACGACGTCGGCACCTTGTGGGAACACTGTTTCCGTCATGGGAACACTGTAACCACAGGCGTACGATGAAGGCCAGAGGGGGGAGCCGGATGTCACTGGTGTGGAGTCGCGAGCCGTACGCGCCGAAGCGTCACGCCCTGAGCGTCGAGGCGATCGTGCGGGCCGCGATCGCGGTGGCCGACGCCGAGGGCCTCGGCGCTGTGTCCATGCGCCGGGTGGCGAACGAGGTCAAGTCGGGCACCACCTCGCTCTACCGCTACCTGGAGAACCGCGACGAGCTGCTCGACCTCATGGTCGACGCGGTGTGGGGCGAGGGCGAGCCCGGCCCGCTCACCGGGGACTGGCGGGCCGATCTCGCCGGGGTGGCCCGCGACCAGCGCGCGGGCCTGCTGCGCCATCCGTGGCTGGCCGCGCTGATGACGAGCAGGCCGGTGCTCGGGCCCAACTCGCTGCGGCGGGTGGAGCACGCGCTGTCCGCGGCCCGGCCGCTGACCTCCGACATCACCCGGGCCGCCGCCGTGATCGGGGTGATCGGCGACTACGTGCTCGGCGCGGTGGCCAAGGAGCTGGCCGAGCAGGAGGCGCTGCGCCGTACCGGGCTGTCGGAGCAGGAGTGGCGGGTCTCGATCGGCCCCTACATCCGCCAGGTGATGGCCACCGGCGCCTACCCGGAGTTCAACCGCCGGGTGGTGGAGGCCGACGACCTCAGCTTCGCCGACCAGTTCGAGTTCGGGCTGGAGTGCCTCCTTCGGGGGCTCGCGGAGCGAACCCGCTGAGCAGCGCCGCCACGGCCAGGTCGAAGCGCTCCCGGTGGTCCTGCGGCGTGCCGAGGCCGTCGGCGACCGCCCGCGCCAGCACCGGATAGTCCGCCAGGTCCAGGTCGGGCTGCCGCGGGCTGTCCGGCCCCGCCTCGGCCAGGGTGTGCCCGATCACGAACGTCGACACCGCGTTGATGACGTGCAGCGCCTCCTTGGCGGTGAAGCCCGCCCGGGTCAGCGCGGCGGCGGCGCCTTCGACCATGCCCAGGGCTCCGGGCGTGGCCACCGGCCGGATCGCGACCACCGGCATCAGCGCGGGATGCCGTAGCAGCTCGGCCCTGATCGACTCGGCGAACGCCCGCATCCAGGCCCGCCAGTCGCCGGAGGGCTCGATCGTGACGCGGGAGAGCACCAGCTCGACCAGCCCGTCGAGGACCGCGTCCTTGTTCGGCACGTAGTAGTAGAGCGTCATCGCCTCGACGCCCAGCTCCTTGCCCAGCTTGCGCATGGACAGCCCGGCCGCGCCCTCGCGGTCGAGGAGTTCGAGCGCCGCCTCCAGCACCCGCTCCCTTGACATCCGCTCTCTCATACACCGTAAGATACTCCCGTCTTACACCGTAAGAGAGAGGGTCCGACCGTGATCGCCGACTTCTTCGCCGCCGTCAACGAACGCCGCCTCGACGATCTGGGCGCTTACCTGGCACCCGACGTCGTCGACCACAACAAGATCATTTTTGGCGAGCCGGACGAGCCCGGCGCCGCCTTCGAGGGCATCCGGATGCAGCTCGACGCGTTCGACCCGTTCCACATCGAGGTCGAGGAGGTCGTCGCCGAGGGGGACAAGCTGGTCGCCCGGATCCGCATGACCGGCACGCACTCCGGCACCCACCCGCGCATGCCCACGCCCACCGGGCGCAGCTTCGAGGTCGAGGCGATCTTCCTGGTCACCCTGCGGGAGGGGCGGATCAGCGAGATCCGCGCGGTCAGCGACCGGCTGGGCCTGTTCCTCCAGCTGGGCTGGGACTGGCCGGAGACCGACTGACTCGCCTGCCCGGCAGGACGGCGGGACGATCGTCACGGCGGTCAGGTCCACCACCGCGAGCACGATGGTCGGTGAGGCGGGAGCGAGGACCATGCCTGGTCCTCACGATGAAAGGGCCCCTTGCGCAGTGGTGCTCCCGGAAGGGGGCGAATGCTAGGTTTCGCAGTCATGGAGATCAGGACGATCCACGCCAACGGTGTGGAGTTCGCGTATCTGACCGTGGGGGAGGGGCCGCTGGCGTTGTGCCTGCACGGGTTCCCCGACACCGCGCACACCTGGCGGCACCTGATGCCCGAGCTGGCCGGACGCGGCTACCGCGCGGTCGCGCCGTTCAGCCGCGGCTACGCGCCCACCGAGATCCCGGCCGACGGCGCGTACGAGGAGGCGGCCCTGGTCGCCGACGTGCGCGCGCTGCACGAGGAGCTCGGCGGCGACGAGAACGCGGTGATCGTCGGGCACGACTGGGGGGCCTTCCCCGCCTACGCCCTGGCCGGGCGCTTCCGCCGGGCGGTCGCGCTCGCGGTGCCGCCGCCGGGTGCGCAGCTTCCCGGGCTGCTGGCGTACGAGCAGCTCAAGCGGTCGTTCTACATCTTCCTGTTCCAGACCGTGCTGGCCGAGCCGGCCGCCGCCGACCCGGCCTTCCTCGACCGGCTGTGGCGGGACTGGTCGCCCGGCCACGACCCGGCCGAGGACCTGGCGTTCGTCCGGCGCAGCCTGGGGGAGCCCGCCAACATGGCGGCGGCCATCGGGTACTACCGCGCCGCGCTCGGCACCACGCCCCCCTCGGGCCGCTACCCGGACGTCGACCCCGCCACCGCGGGCCCGGTCCTGTACCTGCACGGCGAGCGGGACGGGTGCATGGGCGCGGAGATGGCCAAGGACGCGGCCGGCAGCCTGCCGCCGGGGTCGCGGGTCGAGCTGGTGGCGGACGCGGGCCACTTCCTGCACCTGGAGCGACCCGCGGAGGTCAACCGCCTCATCCTCGACTGGCTCGGCCCCGCCACCTGACCGCATCGATCACGGTGAGCCGACCGGCTCGGCCCTCCTGACCAGGGCGATCACCGGGAGCCGGCCGGCTGCCGTCCTTCCTCCTGATTGCGGGGATCATCGGGTGGTGCCTCGTCAGATCCGGCCCCGCCGGCTGAGCACGGTGATCAGCGGGTGGCGGCCGGACAGGCTCACCCGGATCGCCTGCTCGACCGCGAACCCGCGTGGCGTGCCCGCCGGTGTCCCGCCGGCGCCGGGATCGTCGTGGAGCAGTGCGACGGCCAGGCCGCCGGGTTCCAGCACCCGCCGCACCTCCCGCCACAACGGGTCCAGGCCGGGCCCGAGCAGGCCGCGCGGCGGCACCTGACGTCCCCAGGGCGGGTTCACCAGCACCCGCCGCACGCTTCCGTCCGCCACCGGGAGCCGTCCGGCGTCGGCGAGCCCCCAGCGGAACGGGCCCGGCGCGCCCGGCGGAAGGGCGGCCCGCGCGTTCGCGGCGGCCGCGGCGACGGCGGCCGGGTCCCGATCGAACCCCACAAACCCGACAAATCCGGAAAGCCCCACGGATCCGGCGAAGCCGGTGGAGTCGGGGTGTGGTGGGAGTGTCAGGGCGTGGGCCTCGATGAGGGGGGTGCCCGCACCGCAGCAGGGGTCGAGCACGACGCCGTGGAAGCCCTCCGCGCCCACCCCGGCGAGCTGGGCCATCGCGGCGGCCAGCGGCGGGTGCAGCGTGCCCGGGATCGAGGCCGTCTTGTACGGCCTGCGGTGCAGCGGACGGTCACCGGCCCGCCGGGCGATGACCGCCTGGTCGCCCTCGATCGTCACCCGCCACGCCGTCGCCCCCGCGGGCGGCCGGCCGCCGTCGCGCCGGGAGTGGTAGCGCAGCCGCCAGGACCGGGCCAGCTCGGTCCCGACGGCGTCCTCGATCTCGTGCCTGGTGTAGTTGCGGCGTCCCACGAACGAGGCCGAGACCTCGACGTCGGGGCCGCCGGGCGGGCCGAGGTCGAGCCCGCGGGCCGCCCGCGCCAGCCGGGCGAGCGCGGAGCGGCCGTGGCCGACCCCGTCCACCACGGCCGCGGCCAGCAGTACGTCGTCCGCGGTGCGCAATCCCAGGAGCCCGGCGCCGGGCCGGACCTCGAACCACACCTCCCGATGGCGGACGCCGACGACGGCCCCGAGACGGGCACGCCGGATCTCCGCCGCGACCAGGGGTTCGGTGCCACGCACCGCCCTGGCCACCGCCAAGGTGAGCAACTGTCCTTCTCCCACGTAGCGACCCGGGACGGCGGCAGGCCGCCCCGCATCGCCGGCGGTGGGTCAGCCCACGGCCCGCCGGCGGATCGCTAGCCGAGCAGGAAGAAGAACGTCATGCGCGGCACCCTACAAAAGCCCCGACCGCACGGGCCACCGGTTTTCCCGGCAACCACGTACGGTGTACGTCGAACCCATTGACGTAAGTGGTCGCTTTCCCAATGATTGCCCTATGACCGTCCTGGACTTCGACCTTTCGGACCGGAACTTCTGGGCCAGGCCCATGAGCGAGCGCGAGGCGGCGTTCGACCGGTTGCGCGCCCGCGAGACGCCGGCCTTCTTCGAGGAGATGGAGATGGCCGTCGCGCCCAAGGGGCCCGGCTACTACGCGCTGGCCAGGCACGCCGACATCCTGGAGGCGAGCCGCAACCCCGAGGTCTTCTGCTCCGGCGACGGCGGCGCGACGAACATCCCCGACATGCCCGCCGAGTTCACCGAGTACTTCGGCTCCATGATCAACATGGACGACCCCCGGCACGCCCGGCTGCGCAGGATCGTCTCCCGCGCGTTCACCCCCAAGATGATCAAACAGTTCGAGTCGGACGTCGATGCCGCCGCCGTGCGCATCGTCGACGACCTGGTGGCCGCCGGTCCGGGCGGCGACTTCGTCACCGACGTGGCCGCGCGCCTTCCGCTCAAGATCATCTGCGACATGATGGGCATCCCCGAGCGCGACTACCGGTTCGTCTTCGACCGCTCGAACATCATCCTCGGCGGCTTCGACCCCGAGTACACCGGCGGCGACCTCGACCAGCTCGCCACCCGTCTGCTCACCGCCGGGATGGAGCTGCAGCAGCTCGTCCAGGACCTCGCCGCCCACCGCACCGCCAACCCCACCAACGACCTGACGTCCTCGCTGGTCAACGCCAACATCGACGGCGAGCGGCTGACGATGCAGGAGCTGGGGTCGTTCTTCATCCTGCTGGTGGTCGCGGGCAACGAGACGACCAGGAACGCCATCTCCTACGGCCTGCGCCTGCTCACCAAGAACCCCGACCAGCGCGCCCTGTGGCTGGAGGACGTCGAGGGCCGGGCCCCCGGAGCCGTGGAGGAGATCGTCCGGCTGGCCTCGCCGGTGAACTTCATGCGCCGCAAGGTCACCCGCGACCACGAGATGAACGGCCACCTCTACCGCGCCGGCGAGAAGGTGGTGCTGTTCTACTGGGCGGCGAACCGGGACGAGCGGGTGTTCGCCGACCCGTACCGCTTCGACATCACCCGCCACCCCAACCCGCACGTCGGCTTCGGCGGGCCGGGGCCGCACTTCTGCCTCGGCGCCCACCTGGCCCGGCGGGAGATCACGGTGATGTTCCGCGAGCTGCTGCGCCGGGTGCCGCACATCGAGGGCGGCAGGCCCGACCGCCTGCACTCCTCGTTCATCAACGGGATCAAGCACATGGAGTGCACGTTCTGAGCCGGGCGCGGCGGCGCCCGGGGCTCAGGACTGCGTGGTCAGCTTGAGCTGGTTCATCACGGTACGGATGTCCGGCAGGAGCTGCTTGCCCTCGTCCGGGATCGACACGAACACGATGGCGGGCACGCTGCCGCCGGTGTTGACCGCCATCGTGACGATCGTGGCCTTCTCCGTGCCGGCGGTCATGGCGTACGCGATGAGCCGGCCGGTGGAGGCGCCCACCTTGATCGGCTGCTGGGCGATCTTCCTGACCTTGTTGCCGTCGGGGTAGAAGTCCTTGCGGGCCTGGAGCACCATGCGCCGGATGACCGGCTCCAGGTCGTCCTCCTGGTAGAGGGAGGACAGGTTCGCCGGCAGCGGGCCCGACATGACCTGGGCGTACTTGTCGGGCGCGACCTCCGTGTACTGGCGGGTGTCGTAGCCGAACGTGGACTTGACCGTGGCCCGCTGGTCGAGCTGCCAGCTGCCGCCCAGGCGGGGCAGCGAGACCCCGGCCGCCGCGTCCTCGACCCGGCCGGTCACCGGGGACGCCTTGCCCGGGTACTTGGGCAGGGCGGGGATCGTGGTGGAGCGCTTGCCCGTGCCCGCCTTGGTGGGGCCGGCCGAGGCCGCCGGGGAGGCGGCGGTCTTGCCCTCAGGGGGGTCCTCGCCGGCCAGCGGGCCCGCGAGGAAGGCCCACAGCAGCGCCGCGATCAAGGCGATCACGACCGAGCCGCCGAGCGCGTAGATCCAGATGGGCTTGCCCGGCTCGTCGTCCAGGGAGTCGTGGTCGCCGCCCTGGTACTCGTCGCCGAAGACGTTGTTCCAGAGCTCCTGCTGACGGTCGGGGGGCGGGGTGCGCGAGCCGCTGATCTGGCCGGCCGTCACGAAGCGGCGGTCGGGGTCGGAGGGGTCGCGGTTCAGGTTCGAGCCGGGGCGCGGCTGGTCGGGGTGGCCGTCGCCGGGCAGGCCCGGTCCGGCAGGGGGCGCGCCGACGTGGGCCGCCGCGAGCGGGCCCGGGGGCGTCGCGGGGTCGCCCACCATGGTGTCGGCCTGCCGGCCGCCGTACATGACGGTGTGCTCGTCGGCCGGGGCGCCGGGCCCGCCGGGCCCGTCGAGCGGCGACGGCGCGGGCTGGACGGGGGCGTCGAGCGGGCCGGACGCGCGGCCCAGCGTGACCGTGCGGTCCAGCGGGTCGGCGGCGGACGCCGACGGGGCGGGGGCCGGGGCAGGGCTGTTGGGCCAGGGCGCCGGCGTGGACAGGTTGGACCACGCGCCGGGGGACGGCGTCGGCGGCTGCGACCAGGCGGGCACCGGGTCCTGCGGCTGGACCGGCTGCTGCTGCTCCGGCCAGGAGACGGGGACCTCCTGGCGGGTGGCCTCGGGCCGGCCCTGCTCCTGCCGGGGCGCCTCGGGCCAGCCCTGCTCCTGCCGGGGCGGGTCGGGCCAGGACGGCCGCGCCGGCTCCGGCCAGGACGCGTCGCCGCCGCGCTGCCGCCCGCGGGGCTCGTCGTGAGAGGAGCCGCGGGACGAGCCGTCGCGAGCGGAGCCGTTGCGCGGGACGTCGGGCCAGGAGGCGTCGGGACGCGGCGGCTCGGGCCAGGACGGCGCCTGCGGGGCCTCGGGCCAGGACGGCTGGGCCGGGGCGGCCTCCGGCCACGACATCGGCACGCCGGAGGACTCCTGCCCGCTGGACGGCCAGGAGGAAGGCACGTCGTTGCGGACCTCCGGCCAGGACGGTGGCAGGTGCGACGCTCCGGAGCTCGCGGAATTCTCCGTTGCCATTGCTGCCGGCCCTCCCGAGGTTGTGTCCGGATGTGCCGCTATATCCGGATTTGACGTACCAGGCATGATCTCATGGGATTTTCCAGGAGATACGGCTGGTTTCGCAGCGAAACGAGCGAAGCCGTGCGGATCGGTTGGCGGATCCTGCAGTGGCAGGTCGCCCTCCGGTCGATCTGGCTCAGCTGGGTACACCACGCGACGACAGTATTCTAATGGGACATATGAGGTCACAACGGATACATCACCATCAGGTCTCGCTGGACCTGAAGGGTCTATTGTGCCTGCGCCGGTCGCCGGAGTATCTGCATTCCGTCGAAGACGTGCGCTAGGCTTGACACATGCGTTCCGCGACCCTGCTTCTTAGCGGGCCGCGACGGCCCTGAGAGGTCTCGCCGTCGCGGCTACCCCTCGTTGTGCACGAGGGGTTTTCTTATGGGTCCGAGTCAAGCCAGAAGGACAGTAGCCGTGAGTGAGTACGACCCGCAGGCGCTGCAGGCCAAGTGGCAGCAGCGATGGGAGGAACAGGAGCCCTACCGGGCCGGCGAGGACGCGACCGACTCCCGGGAGCGGCGCTACATGCTCGACATGTTCCCCTACCCGTCGGGCGACCTCCACATGGGCCACGGCGAGGTGTTCGCCATCGGCGACGTCGTCGCGCGCTACTGGATGCAGCAGGGCTACAACGTCCTGCACCCGATCGGCTGGGACTCCTTCGGCCTGCCCGCCGAGAACGCCGCGATCAAGCGCAACGCCCATCCCGCCGAGTGGACCTACGCCAACATCGAGACGCAGGCCCACTCCTTCCGGCGCTACGGCATCTCCTTCGACTGGTCGCGCCGCCTGCACACCAGCGACCCGGAGTACTACCGCTGGAACCAGTGGCTGTTCAACCGCTTCTTCGAGCGCGGCCTGGCCTACCGCAAGGGCGGCCTGGTCAACTGGTGCCCGAACGACCAGACGGTGCTGGCCAACGAGCAGGTCGTGGCCGGCAAGTGCGAGCGCTGCGGCGCCGACGTCATCCGCCGCGAGCTGACGCAGTGGTACTTCAAGATCACTGACTACGCCCAGCGCCTGCTGGACGACATGGAGCAGCTCGACGGCTGGCCCGAGCGCCTGCTGACCATGCAGCGCAACTGGATCGGCCGCTCCGAGGGCGCCGACGTGCTGTTCGAGATCGAGGGCCGCGACGAGCCGGTCCACGTCTACACCACGCGCCCCGACACCCTGTACGGCGCCACGTTCTTCGTGGTCGCGGTCGACGCCGCGCTGGCCGACGAGATCGTCACCGACGAGCAGCGCCCGGCGTTCGAGGCCTACCGCGCCGAGGTCGCCAAGCTGAGCGACATCGAGCGCCTGTCCACCGACAAGGAGAAGACCGGCGTCTTCCTGGGCCGCCACGCGGTCAACCCGGTCAGCGGCGAGCGCATCCCGGTCTGGGCGGCCGACTACGTGCTGTCCGACTACGGCCACGGCGCGATCATGGCGGTGCCCGCCCACGACCAGCGCGACCTCGACTTCGCCAGGAAGTTCGAGCTGCCGGTCAGGGTCGTCGTCCACACCGGTCTGGCCGACCCCGGCGAGACCGGCGAGGCCACGCCCGGCGAGGGCACGCTGGTCAACTCCGGCCCCCTCGACGGGCTGACCAAGACCGAGGCCATCGCCAAGATCATCGAGATCCTGGAGGTCGAGGGCCGGGGCGCCGGCGCGGTCAACTTCCGGCTGCGCGACTGGCTGCTGTCCCGTCAGCGCTTCTGGGGCACGCCGATCCCGATCATCCACTGCGCCGACTGCGGCGAGGTGCCCGTCCCCGACGAGCAGCTGCCCGTCACGCTGCCCGACCTGCGCGGCGAGGCGCTGGCGCCCAAGGGCGTCTCCCCGCTGGCCAGCGCCACCGAGTGGGTCAACGTCGAGTGCCCCAAGTGCGGCGGTCCGGCCAAACGCGACACCGACACGATGGACACGTTCGTCGACTCGTCCTGGTACTTCCTGCGGTACACCTCGCCCGGCTACACCGACGGGCCGTTCGACCCCGAGCAGGTGCGCAAGTGGGGCCCGATCGACCAGTACGTCGGCGGCATCGAGCACGCCGTGCTCCACCTGCTGTACTCGCGCTTCTTCACCAAGGTCCTGCACGACATGGGCATGGTGAGCTTCACCGAGCCGTTCCTGCGCATGCTCAACCAGGGGCAGGTGATCAACGGCGGCAAGGCGATGTCGAAGTCCCTGGGCAACGGCATCGACCTGGGCCAGCAGATCGACGCCTACGGCGTCGACGCCGTGCGCCTGACGATGATCTTCGCCGGTCCGCCGGAGGACGACATCGACTGGGCCGACGTCTCGCCGGCCGCCTCGCAGAAGTTCCTGGCCCGCGCGCTGCGCGTGATGTCGGAGGCGACCGCCGAGCCCGGCGTGCCGTTCGAGGGCGGCGACGCCGAGCTGCGCAAGGTCACCCACCGCACGATCGACGAGGTCACCAAGCTGGTCGAGTCGCAGCGCTTCAACGTCGCGGTGGCCCGCATGATGGAGCTGACCTCGGCCGCCCGCAAGGCCATCGACTCCGGTCCCGGCGCGGCCGACCCGGCGGTGCGCGAGGCCGCCGAGTCGCTGGCCGTCATGCTGTCGCTGGTGGCGCCCTACGTCGCCGAGGAGGGCTGGGAGCGCCTGGGCCGCACCGGTCCGGTCGCCTTCGCCGGCTGGCCCGTCGCCGACCCCGCGCTGCTGGTGCGGGAGTCGGTCACGTGCGTGGTGCAGGTGGCGGGCAAGGTGCGCGACCGGCTGGAGGTCGCCCCCGACATCTCCGAGGACGAGCTGCGGGCCCTGGCCCTGGCCTCCGACAAGGTGACCGCCTACCTCCAGGGCACGCCGCGCAAGGTGATCGTGCGCGCGCCCAAGCTGGTCAACATCGTCCCGTAGGCGGCTAGATCCGGCGCAGGGCCGGCAGGAGCTCCTTCTCCGCCCAGTCGAAGAACGGCTCCTGCTGGTCGTGCCCGATCTGCACGAGCGCCACGTGCGTGTACCCGGCGTCGGCGAACTTCTTGACGCCCTGCACGACCGCGTCCAGGTCGTCGCCGCAGGGCACGCTCTCGGCGACGTCCTCGGGGCGTACCGAGCCGGCCGCGGCGGCGAAGTTCACCGGGCCGGGCAGCTCGGCCATGACCTTCCAGCCGCCGACGCCCGACCAGCGCCACAGCCGGTGGGCCCGCTCCTTGGCGGCCTCGGGGTCGGTGTCGTAGGCGATGGGGAGCTGGCCGTAGACCGGCTTGCCCTGCCCGCCCGCGGCGTGGAACTGCTGCACCACCTCGGGCATCGGGTCGTTGATGACCAGCACGTCGCCCAGCTCCGCGGCGATCTCGGCCGACCGGCCGCCGGAGGCGGCGATGCCGATCGGCACCTGCTCGTCCGGCAGGTCGTAGAGCTTGGCGGAGTCGACGTCGAAGAACTCGCCCTGGTAGGTGACGTACTCGCCGCTGAACAGCTCCTTGATGATCTGCACGGCCTCGGCGAACATCCGGTGCCTGGTGTCCACCGGCGGCCAGCCCTCGCCGACGACGTGCTCGTTGAGGTTCTCGCCGGCGCCCAGGCCCAGGGTGAACCTGCCCTCGCTCAGCACCCCCATCGTGGCCGCCTTCTGCGCCACCACGGCCGGGTGGTAGCGCATGATGGGGCAGGTCACGTACGTCATGAGCGGCAGCCGCTCGGTCACCTGCGCCGCCGCGCCCAGCACCGACCAGCAGTACGGCGAGTGGCCCATCTCCTCGATCCACGGGAAGTAGTGGTCGGAGATGACCGCGTAGTCGAAGCCGACGCGCTCGGCGGTGGCGGCGTAGTCCACCAGTTCGCGGGCCGGCGTCTGCTCGGACATCAAGGTGTAGCCGATTTGTACCATGTGGTCGGGCTACCCAGGTTTGTCCGGATTAGGGTCGGGCGTCCGGAGATCAATCGTCACTGCGGAGCTCCTCGATCACCAGCCCCAGGCCGATGGCCAGCAGCCAGAGGTCCTTGGACAGGCCGATGCCCTGCTGGGTCGGGCGCAGGCTGCCCTCCTCGCGCATGCCCGGCGTCCTGAGATAGAGCCCGAGCAGGCCCGCGGCGAACGCGGTCAGCCCCGCGCCGGCCAGCAGCGACGGCACGAACGGCAGGACGAGCGCGGCCCCGAGGGCGAGCTCGCCCTTCGACAGCAACCGGGTGAAGGCCACCGGGTCCTGGCCGCGCAGGAACGGGTACGTGCCCGCGGCCATGCCGTGCAGGCCGGCCGCCGTCTGCTCGTCGGCCTTGCTCTTGCCGATCCCGGAGTTGAGGATGATGGCGGCGGCGGCCAGGCGGCCAGGGAGCTGGTGCGGCCGGACGAAAATTCGCATGATTCCTCACAGTGTGTGATTTGTGGGCGTTTGGCTCCTTCCCTGCCGCTCTCCGCACATCCGGGACATCGGACGGTCTTGGCTGTTCGCGGACGGTGGACCCCGCTGTGAGAGAAAATCTTTAGCTGGTTTGGTGTCTCGCATTAGTGTCTAGCTGTGACATATGGCGCATACCTGAGATATCCACATCTGTCCGGTGACCTGGTCACCTTCGTCGCCGACGACGATGTCTGGCTCGCCCCCGTCGCCGGCGGCCGGGCCTGGCGCTTCACCGCCGACCGCGTGCCGGTCTCCTCCCCGCGGTTCTCGCCCGACGGCTCGCGCATCGCGTGGACCAGCGGCAAGGAAGGCGCCCCCGAGGTGTTCGCGGCCGAGCTCGACGGCGCGGAAGGCACCCGGCTGACGCACTGGGGCAACGCCATGACCGGCGTCCGCGGCTGGACCGCGGACGGGGCCGTGCTCGCGGTCAGCTCCACCGGGGAGGCGTCGCGCACCCGGCTGTGGGCGTACGCCGTCCCGCTCGACGGGGGGCCGGCCGGGCGGCTGCCGTACGGGTGGGTCAGCGACGCGGCCGTCAGCGGCGCGAAGGTGGCCACGGTGTCGCCGGTCTGGCGCGAGCCGTCCCAGTGGAAGCGCTACCGGGGCGGCACGGCGGCCAAGATCTGGGTCGACGCCGACGGCGACGGGGAGTTCGTCAGGCTGTTCGCCGACAGCCCCGCCCAGTACTGGGCGGTGAACTGGGTCGGCGACCGGATCGTCTACCTGTCCGACGCGGACGGCGTGGGGAACCTCTACTCGGCCCTTCCCGACGGGTCCGACGTGCGCCGGCACACCAGCCACGACGAGTTCTACGCCCGTCACGCCACGAGCGACGGCGAGCGGGTGATCTACAGCCACGCGGGGGACCTGTGGCTGCTGGAGAGCCTGGACGCCGAGCCGTACAAGCTGGAGGTGAAGCTCGGCGGCCCGCGGCCGGGACGCGCGCGCCGGCCCGCGCCCACGCGCGTCGGCGGCTTCTCCCCGGACGCGACCGGGCGGGCCAGCGCGGTCGAGATCCGCGGCACCGCGCACTGGGTGACCCACCGCGACGGTCCCGCCGGCGCGCTCCGGGTGGAACCCGGCGTGCGGGTCCGCCTGCCGCGCGCCCTCGGCGCCGACGGCCGGGCCGTGTGGGTCTCCGACTCCGGCGGCGAGGACGGCCTGGAGATCGGCGTCCCCGGCGGCGAGATCAGGAGCCTGGCCGGCGGGCAGCTCGGCAGGGTGCTCGAACTGACCGCCGCCCCCGACGGCAAGCACGCGGCCGTGGCCACGCACGACGGGCGGCTGCTGGTCGTGGACCTCGAATCGGGCGACCTGCGGGAGCTCGACCGCACCACCCAGGGCGACATCAGCGGGGTCTCCTTCTCGCCGGACTCCGGCTGGCTGGCCTGGGTGCACCCCGACCACGAGCCGCTGTCGCAGATCAAGATGGGCCGCGTGGACGGCACGTCGGTGATCGACGTGACGCCGCTGCGCTTCTCCGACTACGACCCGGTGTTCACCAAGGACGGCAAGCACCTGGCCTTCCTGTCGGTGCGCACGTTCGACCCGGTGTACGACGCGCACGTGTTCGACCTGTCGTTCCCGGCGGGCTGCCGGCCGTACATCGTGCCGCTGCAGGCCGCCACGCCGTCGCCGTTCGACCCCTCGTTGCAGGGACGCGGGTTCAACGGGGAGGACGACAAGCCCGGCAAGGACGACAAGAAGGACGACGCGCCGCCGCGTACCGAGGTGGACCCGGAGGCGCTGGCCTCCCGCGTGGTGCCCGTACCCGTGCCGGCGGGCCGCTACGGCAACCTCAGGACCGCCAAGGACGCGCTTCTCTGGCTCCGCCACCCCCTGACGGGCCAGCTCGGCGACGGCACCGAGCCGGTGAGCGAGACCGTGCTCGAACGCTACGACCTCAAGAAGCGCGCCAAGGCCGAGCTGGGCAAGGAGGTGCGGGCCTTCGAGGTCAGCGGCGACGGCACCAGGCTCGTCACCAACGGCAAGAACGGCCTCCAGACGCGGGCGGCCGGCGAGGGCGACGAGGTCGTCACGATCGACCTCGACCGGATCACCGTCCAGATCGATCCGGTCGCCGAATGGCGCCAGGGCTACCGCGAGGCCGGGCGGCTCATGCGCGACCACTTCTGGCGCGAGGACATGGGCGGCGTCGACTGGCAGGCCACGCTCGACCGGTACGAGCCGCTGGTCGACCGCCTCGGCTGCCACTCCGAGCTGATCGACCTGCTGTGGGAGGTGCAGGGCGAGCTGGGCACCTCGCACGCCTACGCCAGGGGCCACGACGGCGTCAGCGACCCGCGCCGCCGCCAGGGCCTGCTCGGCGCCGACCTGGCCAAGGACGAGGACGGGACCTGGCGCGTCGAGCGCATCCTGCCGGGCGAGACCTCCGACCACGCGGCCCGCTCGCCGCTGCTCGCGCCCGGCGTCGCGATCCGTCCCGGCGACGCGATCGTGGCGGTGGGCGGGCGTCCGGTCGATCCGGTACGCGGCCCGCTCGCGCTGCTGTCCGGCACCGCCGACCGGCCCGTGGAGCTGACCGTGCGGCCCGCGGCCGGCGGCTCGACGCGCCGGGTCGTCGTCACCCCGCTCGCCGACGACAGCCAGCTCCGCTACCACGACTGGGTGGAGAGCCGGCGGGCCTTCGTCCGCGAGTCGTCCGGCGGGCGGCTCGGTTACCTGCACGTCCCGGACATGGTGGCCTCGGGGTGGGCGCAGTTCCACCGCGACCTGCGTACCGAGATGGCCTTCGACGGGCTGGTCGTGGACGTGCGCGAGAACGGCGGCGGGCACCTGTCCGAGCTGGTGCTGGAGAAGCTGTCGCGCAAGGTCACCGGCTGGGCGCGGGCCCGCGGCTACGAGCCGATGCGCTACCCCGAGGACTCGCCCCGCGGGCCCATCGTGGCCGTCGCCGACGAGTTCGCCGGGTCCGACGGCGACATCGTCAGCGCCGGGATCAAGAACCGCGCCCTCGGCCCGCTCGTCGGCACCAGGACCTGGGGCGGCGTCATCGGCATCGACTCGCGCTACTCCCTGGTGGACGGGACCGTGGTGACCCAGCCGCGGTACGCGTTCTGGCTGGAGGGGCCGGGCTGGGGCGTGGAGAACCACGGCGTCGATCCGGACGTCGAGGTCGTGATCACGCCGCAGGACCGGGTGGCGGGCCGCGACCCGCAGCTGGCGAAGGCCGTCGAGCTGGCGCTCGCCGCGCTGGAGGAACGTCCGGCCGCCACCCCGCCGGAACTGCCGCCGCTGACCTGATCGCGCTGAAGGGGCGGCCCATCGGGGCCGCCCCTTCGGTCCGGCGTTCAGCCCGGCCTTCAGGCCGCCGTTCCGTCCGGCGGGGCCTCGGAGCCCGTCGGGTCGGCCGCCCTCTCAGCTCAGCCTGGTGAGGATCTCCGAGAGCACAGGTTCCGTCGTCGCGAAGTTCAGCCGTACGTAGTCCGCGCCGCCCGGCCCGAACGACGCGCCGTCGTTGAGCCGCACCCGGGCCTCCCGCTCGATGACCTCGGCCATGCCCGGCTGCCCGGTGTGCAGCCACGCCAGGTAGGTGGCCTGGGGCATCCGGTACCCGAACCGGTCCGGCAGCCGCTCGGCGATCAGCCGGCGGTTGCGGTCGAGCAGCGCCCGCGTCCGGTCCAGCCAGGCGTCGCCGTGCCGCCAGGCCGCGACCGTGGCCTCCACCCCGAACAGGTGCGTCGACCCGAAGAGGAACGGCGGCTGCGCGGCCAGGGCCGCGCGCACCCCGGCGTGCCCGATGTGGGCGACCGAGCAGCGGATGCCGCCCAGGTTGAACGCCTTCGTGGCGGAGGTGAGGGTGACCGTGCGCTCGGGCAGGATCGTCGCGAAGGGGATGTGCCGGTGGGGCTCGTAGGCGAGGTCGGCGTGGATCTCGTCGGCCAGCACCAGCAGGTCGTGGCGCTCGGCCTGCTCGGCCAGCGCCTCCAGCTCGGCGTGGGTGAACACGCGGCCCGTCGGGTTCTGCGGGTTGACCAGCAGGAGCACCCGGCAGCCGGACAGGTCGGGCACCTCGAACCGCCACGCGTCGCCGTCCGGTTCGAGCTGGATGGGGACGAGCGGACGTTCCATGACATCGAGGGTCGTCAGGAACGGGTGGTAGGCCGGGGTGTGCAGCGCGATGCCGTCCCCCGGCTTGGTCCAGAGGTGCAGCAGCACCTGGAGGGCCTGGTTGATGTCGCTGAACGTGTGGACGTGCGAGGGGTCGGCCGTCCAGCCGTGGCGGGCGGCCATGCGCTCGGCGAACGCCTCGGCCAGGGGGCCGGCCTGCGGCTTGTCCAGCCAAGTCGGGTAGCCGAGGTCGCCGGCGGCGCGACGGGTCAGGGCCTCGATCACCTCGGGGGCGGTGGACAGGTCCATGTCGGCGATCCAGGCGGGGATGACACCGGGGGCGGTGATTGCCCATTTGAGACCGTCATGCGTCTCTTTGAGGTCCTTCATCTCTTTGGAGGCGGGGGTCTCTTTTGGGGCATTCGTGTCGGTCACGGGCACAGTTTAGGAGTGCGCGGTGTGGCGGTATGAGGGGGCCTTACGCCGGTTCGTGCGGACAGTGGGCGTTGCGAAGGCGTCGAACCGGGGATGGGACGTCCGGGTCGGGGCGGTGCGCGGGGCCGGCCGCGTTCTGTTCCGGGGCCCGAAGGAACGTCCCGGGAGAAGGGTGAACCGACGCCGCCCCCCACGCGAGGCCGATAAGGGCCTCGACGTCGGAGGGCGGCGTTCGGTGCGTGCGACGTG
Source organism: Nonomuraea sp. NPDC049646 (assembly GCF_044465525.1). Taxonomy (NCBI): domain Bacteria; kingdom Bacillati; phylum Actinomycetota; class Actinomycetes; order Streptosporangiales; family Streptosporangiaceae; genus Nonomuraea; species Nonomuraea sp. NPDC049646. The sequence continues at coordinate 133,809 of NZ_JBITLU010000016.1, forward strand.
CGAGGAATCGCCACATGGCGCCGGCGATCACAGCTCCCCGTGCGAGGGGGGCCGGATCGCGGGAAGTCGAACGGCGGCCGCGGCCTCTTAAAGGGCGGCCGACCGGCGGATGGACTAGAGGCGGCGGAGGACGGCCACCACCTTGCCCAGAACGCTGGCCTCGTCACCGGGGATGGGCTCGTAGTTCGAGTTGTGAGGCACCAGCCACACGTGCCCGTCCTTGCGCTTGAAAGTCTTGACCGTGGCCTCGCCCTCGATCATGGCGGCCACGATGTCACCGCTCTCGGCGACCGGCTGCTGGCGGACGACCACCCAGTCGCCGTCGGCGATGGCGGCCTCGATCATCGAGTCACCGGCCACCTGGAGCAGGAAGAGCGTGCCCTCGCCGACGAGCTGCTTGGGAAGGGCGAAGACGTCCTCCACGCTCTCCTCGGCCAGGATCGGGCCACCGGCGGCGATGCGGCCCACGAGCGGGACGTAGGCGGCGGTCGGCCGGCTCACCGGGGCCTCGTCGTCGGTGGCGTCGGGGTCGACCCACAGCACGGGCTCGCCGGGCAGGCGCACCTCCAGCGCGCGCGGCCGGTGCGGGTCGCGGCGCAGGTATCCCTTGCGCTGCAGGGCGGTCAACTGGTGCGACACGCTGGACGTGCTCGTCAGCTGCACGGCCTCGCCGATCTCGCGCATCGAGGGCGGGTAGCCGCGCTGCTGAACCGAATCGCGGATCACTTCGAGGATCTTGCGCTGCCTGGGTGTCAGGCCCAGGGAGTCGCGCCGGCGCACCGCGAGGTCTGTGACCCCGTTAGCGTCTTCCCGCTCGCTCATGCTCTTCCTCCTCGCCTGGCGGCGGCCCGCCTCACCGGCGAACCTCCCGGTCCGTGGTCTTGATGTCGCACACAGCGACCGTATCGCTGTTGAAGATCATCTTCAAACAATTGTTCGAGTCTTCCTCGAAATTGTCGCCAGCGTGGTGTACAACATCGTACGGGAGTTCGATCGACACCGTGTTCGATTTGCTGATCTTATTTTGGCCGTTTCCTCGGGCCAGACGGCGGGAGGCCAATCGTGCGAACGACCCCGAGCACCGACCCGACCAGCGAAGACGCCAACCGGCTCACCCTCATCGCCGACGCCACCCGGGGCGGCGGCCGACGTGGAGACGACCCCCAAACCGGCTCCGGCCGCCGTGAGAATCAGGGAAGACGACCGGCTCCCGATTCGAACACCCGGCGACGCCGCGTGGGCGGCCCCGGGGGTGCCGCCCATGGCTCGGGCCGCCCCCGGCTGTGGCTGGTTCCCTCCCCGCGTCCGGACGAGGACACGGAGGCTGAACGGACGCTGTCCCAGGAGCGCGGTGGACAGTCTCTCACCGACGACACCCGCGCCGCTCGCCGCCGGGTCGAAGGCACACAGGGCATGCCCGGCACGGACGTGACCAAGCCTCCCGCCCGCCCACCCGAGCCCTCCACCCGGCGCCGCCGGCCACCCGAAGCGGCCGGACAACGTCCGGAGGAACTGGGAAGCCGACGTCCGGCGGAGGGGTCGGGTATGCGCGGCGAGGAGGAGGCGTCAGGAGGCCGAGGTTTGGCGGAGGCGTCGGGGAGGCGAGGTCAGGGAGGCCGTGCGGCGCGACCGGCGGGCCGGAGCTCGGCGATCCCGCCGGAAGGAGAGCGGGAGCGCAGGGCGGAGACCCGAGCGGACCGCCCTTGGGAACGACGGCGTCCAGGGGAGGCCACGAGCCGGCCTGAGCTTCGCAGGCGGCGCTCCGGTGAGCCCACGGCCTCGCCCGAGACGCGAAGGCGGCGCTTGGGCGACTCGCCCGAGCAGCCCGAGACAGAGGGGCGACGCCGCAAGAGGGGCGAGCGGCTGGGCGGGCAGGGGCGGCGCTCGGGACGGACGGCGGAGCGGTTGATTGCACGGGGGTCGCGCTCCGGGGAGGCCATGGGCCGGGATCGGGGGCAAGTGGTGAGCGGGCCGGGGGGCTCGCGGCGCCGGGGGGCGCGGAGGAACGGGGGTTCTGGTGACGATGAGGCTCGCAGGGGGCGGGAGATGTTGGGACGTGTTGTGGGGGCGGAAAGTGCTCCGGCCGGTGACGGTGCGGGGCTTGTGCGGAGTCGTCGTACGTCGCGGCGACGGCGGGGGCGGGGTGCCGGGGTGGCTTCTGTGGGGACTGGCGTAAAGGCTCCGGCTCCTCCGGTGCGGCTGACCCGCCGGGGGCGGATCGTGCTGCTGGTGGTGGTGATGGTGTCGCTGTCCCTGGGCGGCTTCTGGCTCGGGACGCGGGCGGCCGGGCACGCGGCTGCGGGCGTCGGGGTGTCCGGCGATTCCACGGTGGGCGCCGAGGTGCCTGGCCGCGCGGCCGTCAGTGCCGGGCTGCCCGGCCGGGCGAGCTCGCCGTGGGCGGCGGTCGGCTGAGGGAGCAGTCGCGCCGAAGGACACCTGGCCGAGCGGTCGCTCAACAGGCACTCCACAGGTTCTCAACATCGGCCTGGCTACCTTCGCGGTGTCCAGTACGACGAGCACCAAGGAGAACTCGATGCGAACGTTCAACACGATGGTCGTCGGTGCGGCGGTCGCCGCCGCGGCTCTGACGGCGGGCGCCCCTGCGCAGGCCTCCGTCCAGACCGGCGCCCAGACCTCCGCCGCCACCGTCACCACGGCTGGCGCGGCGGCCGGCTCGGCGACGATGTCCTGCCGTGAGGTGCGTGTGTACCGTCCGGAGATGCGCAAGGGACACGTGGCCGCGACGGGCTGGGCGATTGGCTGCTCCAGCAACCAGCGCGTCAAGATCATGCTGCAGCGCAAGCGCTGGTGGGGCTGGCAGAACATCTCCAGCGCCTCCTGGTACGGGGCCGGCAAGAGGACGTTGTACAAGGGCTGCAAGCGGGGGGACACCTTCACCTACCGCCTGCAGGGCCAGGTCAGCTACTACGCGGGAAGCAAGTACGTCGTCCACAACGGCTGGAGCCCCACGATGCGCGCGAAGTGCCCGTGACGCGCTCGGTCCGCCACCGCGTGGGGTGACCATCCAGAGCGTCAGTGACGCTCGGCGATCTTGAGGCGTAGGGGGGCGCATGGAGACGGCCACCGCGCGATCATTCGGAGTCCGTGAAGACACCCGAAGATCGTGCGGTGGCCGCTGCCGCAGCGCTGCCCCTGGCGGCTGGTTGGGTACTTTCAACGAACTGGCCTCCTGTCGCCATTAGGCAACTGCTCGACACTGCCTCTACAAGCCGCGCGGCGGCGCCGGTGCGGCGGCTCAGGGGCACCGGGCGATGGGTGGTCGGCGAGGGGCAGATCCCAACCGTGATCGTGATGTGGCGCGCGCATTGGAGTGCTGAGAAGCGGGGCCTCTGGGGACAGGGGTTGGCTCAAAGGGGTGAGCCGTCTGGGGGGGCCAAAGGGAGCAGGACCCAGTGGGCGAGGGGTTAGGGCGAACTCAAGGATGCGGGCCGTCCGGTGGCGACGGGGTCGGATCGGGTCAAAGGAGCAGGACCTAGAGGGTGGGGGCAAGGGGGCGCCAGGGCGAGGCGCTGCGTTCCGCGCGCGTCGGCGCCCTGCGTTCCGCGCGCGTCGGTGAGAAGGGGGGCTGCTGCGGGGTTCTGGGGTGAGTTGTGGGGGTAGGGGAGGGGGCTTCGGGGGTGGTGGGAGGTGGGGGGAGGCCGTGGGCTCCGGTACCTTTGTGGGGCCTGTTTGGGCTGGTCGCCGTCGGGGGCGACGGGGCCGGTCGGGTGAGGCGCGCGAGGGGCCGGCCGGGGCGACACGCCCGGGGCCCGTGTGACTGAGGGGCTGATCAGCGACTTCAGCTCCACGGTGTTGCTCAACTTGCGTTCATGGTCGCGCGCTTCTACGGTTGGACCACAACATCTAGTAGTTACACCGATGTCGGTTCACCACACCTTGTGTTTCCGTGACCGCACCATGGCGAGCCGTGGGGCGTGCGCGAGCGTACCGCGGCGAGGGTTTTACGCGTGTGGTGGGCCGGGCGGGTCGAGGAGGCGAAGCCGTGCACTGTCCGTTCTGTCGCCACCCTGACACCAGGGTCATCGACAGCCGGTCCACGGACGACGGCGCGGCCATCAGGCGCCGCCGCACCTGTCCCGAGTGCGGGCGCAGGTTCACCACGCAGGAGACCGTCCTGCTGATGGTGAGCAAGCGTAGCGGGGTGACGGAGCCGTTCTCGCGGGACAAGGTCGTCGCGGGCGTGCGGCGGGCCTGTCAGGGCAGGCCGGTCAGCGAGGACTCGCTGGCGCAGCTCGGGCAGCGGGTAGAGGAGGCCATCCGGGCCAAGGGCGCGGCCGAGCTGCCGTCGAACGAGGTGGGCCTGGCGATCCTCGGCCCGCTCCGGGAGCTCGACGAGGTGGCCTACCTGCGATTCGCGTCGGTTTATCGCGGTTTCGAGAGCCTGGCGGACTTCGAGGCCGAGATCTCACAGTTGAAGGCGGAGAAGGGGGAGTCATGACGGACACGGCCAGCGGTTCAGTGGCGCGCGGGGGTAAGCGGCCGCGTAAGGGGCTGAGGATGAAGCGGATCTTCACGAAGCCCGGCGTGCACCCGTATGACGAGGTCCAGTGGGAGCGCCGTGACGTCGTGATGACGAACTGGCGCGACGGCTCGATCAACTTCGAGCAGCGGGGTGTCGAGTTCCCCGAGTTCTGGTCGGTGAACGCGGCCAACATCGTGACGACCAAGTACTTCCGCGGCGCGGTCGGCACGCCGCAGCGCGAGTGGAGCCTCAAGCAGCTCGTCGACCGGGTGGTCGGCGTCTACACCCGCACGGGCGTCGAGCACGGCTACTTCGCCAGCGACGAGGACGCCGAGATCTTCGACCACGAGCTCAAGCACGCGCTGGTCCACCAGGTCTTCGCGTTCAACTCGCCGGTCTGGTTCAACGTGGGCACCGCCTCGCCGCAGCAGGTCAGCGCCTGTTTCATCCTCTCCGTGGACGACCAGATGGAGTCGATCCTGGAGTGGTACAAGGAAGAGGGCGTGATCTTCAAGGGCGGTTCGGGGTCGGGCGTCAACCTGTCCCGCATCCGTTCGTCCAAGGAACTGCTCTCCAGCGGCGGCACGGCCAGCGGGCCGGTCAGCTTCATGCGCGGCGCGGACGCCTCGGCGGGCACGATCAAGTCGGGCGGCGCGACGCGCCGGGCGGCCAAGATGGTCGTGCTCGACGTCGACCACCCCGACATCGAGGAGTTCATCGAGACCAAGGCGCGCGAAGAGGACAAGATCCGCGCCCTGCGTGACGCCGGTTTCGACATGGACCTGGGCGGCAAGGACATCGTCTCCGTCCAGTACCAGAACGCCAACAACTCGGTGCGGGTCTCCGACGAGTTCATGCGCGCGGTGGAGAAGGGCGACCAGTTCGGCCTGCGCGCCCGCCTGACCGGCGAGGTCATCGAGAAGATCGAGGCCAAGGACCTCTTCCGCAAGATGGCCAAGGCCGCCTGGGAGTGCGCCGACCCGGGTGTGCAGTACGACGACACGATCAACGACTGGCACACCACGCCGGAGACCGGCCGGATCACCGCCAGCAACCCGTGCTCGGAGTACGTGCACCTGGACAACTCCTCGTGCAACCTGGCCAGCATCAACCTGCTGAAGTTCCTGAAGGACGACAACACCTTCAACGTCGCCGACTTCGTCAAGCTGACCGAGCTGATCATCACCGCGATGGACATCTCGATCACCTTCGCCGACTTCCCGACCGAGCGCATCGGCGAGACCACGCGGGCCTACCGCCAGCTCGGCATCGGCTACGCCAACCTGGGCGCGCTGCTCATGGCCACGGGCCACGCCTACGACTCCGACGGCGGCCGCGCTGTGGCCGGGGCGATCACGTCGCTGATGACCGGTGTGTCCTACCGGCGCAGCGCCGAGCTGGCCGGGGTGGTGGGCGCGTACGACGGCTATGCCCGCAACGCCGAGCCGCACAAGCGGGTCATGCGCAAGCACGCCGCCGCCAACGACAACCTGCGCACGGTCGGCACCATGGACGCGAAGATCCACGCCGAGGCGTCGCGCCAGTGGTCGGAGTGCCTGAAGGTCGGCGAGAAGAACGGCTACCGCAACGCCCAGGCCAGCCTGCTCGCCCCCACGGGCACCATCGGCCTGATGATGGACTGCGACACCACCGGCATCGAGCCCGACCTCGCGCTGGTCAAGTTCAAGAAGCTGGTCGGCGGCGGCTCGATGCAGATCGTCAACCAGACGATCCCGCGGGCGCTCAGGCAGCTCGGCTACCAGCAGGAGCAGATCGAGGCCATCGTCGAGTACATCGCCGAGCACGGCCACGTCGTCGACGCCCCCGGCCTGCGCACCGAGCACTACGAGGTGTTCGACTGCGCGATGGGCGAGCGGGCCATCGCGCCCATGGGCCACGTGCGGATGATGGCGGCGACCCAGCCGTTCCTGTCCGGCGCGATCTCCAAGACGGTCAACCTGCCGGAGTCGGCCACGATCGACGACATCGAGCAGGTCTACCTGGAGGGCTGGAAGCTCGGCCTGAAGGCGCTGGCCGTCTACCGCGACAACTGCAAGGTCGGCCAGCCGCTGTCGGCCGGCAACGGCGCCAAGAAGGACGAGCCGAAGGCCGTCGAGGCCGAGCCCGAGGTCAAGGTCATCGAGGTCAACCGGCCGACCCGGCGGCGCATGCCCAACCAGCGTCCCAGCATGACCACCCGCTTCACCGTGGGCGGCGCCAAGGGCTACATGACCGCTTCGTCCTACCCTGACGACGGGCTCGGCGAGGTCTTCCTCAAGATGTCCAAGCAGGGCTCGACGCTGGCGGGCGTCATGGACGCCTTCTCGGTGGCGATCTCCATCGGCCTCCAGTACGGGGTGCCGCTGGAGACGTACATGAGCAAGTTCGTGAACATGCGGTTCGAGCCGGCAGGCATGACGGACGACCCGGACATCCGGATGGCCACGTCGGTGATGGACTACATCTTCCGCCGCCTGGCCCTCGACCACCTGCCCTACGACGAGCGGGCGGCGCTGGGCATCTTCTCGGCGGCCGAGCGCGCCGCGCAGCAGCGCGGCGAGGACCCGGCGGCGCTGCCGGAGGCGGTCGACCGGGAGGCGCTGGCCCAGTCGGCGCCCATCGAGAAGCCCAAGGAGGAGCCGAAGGAGGAGCCGGTCCGGGAGCTGACGCTGGAGAGCCACCAGCGCTTCACCGCCGACGCGCCGCTCTGCATGACCTGCGGCACCAAGATGCGGCCGGCCGGAAGCTGCTACGTGTGCGAGGGCTGCGGCTCGACCAGCGGCTGCAGCTGATCGTCCGCTTGGTTCGACGCTGAACTGAGATGAGGGGGCCCGGGAACGGGCCCCCTCATCGGCGTTCCGGGGGTCAGGCTCCGGTCAGCAGGTCGCGCAGGACGTCGGGTTTGTCGGTGATGATGCCGTCCACCTGGTACGTCACCAGGCGTTGCATGACGTCGGGGCTGTCGACCGTCCAGGCGAAGACCTTCATGCCGTGCTCGTGGGCCAGCTTCACGTACGAAGGCGTGAGCGCGGCGTACGGCGGGTTGACGTGGTCGGCGAACCGGGCCAGGCCGGGCAGCGCGGCGGCGCCCGGCGTGCCGAGCAGCCCGATCGGCACGCCGGGCAGCAGCCGGTGGAAGGCGCGCATCGAGTCCCAGTCGAACGACTGCACCACCAGCCGCCCCGGCGCGAGCCAGGAGGGCTCGGCGCGCAGCGCGCGGACGATGCGGGCCTCGATGCCCGGGTAGAGCTTCGGCTCCTTGACCTCCAGCAGCATCCCGGCGCGGGATCCGGCCGTCGCGCGCAGCGCCTCCTGAAGGGTCGGCACCCGCTCGCCGGTGTACTCCCGGTCGAACCAGGAGCCCGCGTCCAGCCTGCGGATCTGCGCGAGCGTGAGGTCGCGCACCCGCCAGGGCGCCAGGCCCGGCAGGGCGCGCTCGGCGTCGGTGGTGCGGGCGAGGGTGGTGTCGTGCATCAGGACCAGCTCGTGGTCCTTGGTCTCCTGGACGTCCAGCTCGAACAGGTCGGCCCCCTGGCGGGCGGCGAGCTGGAAGGCTGCGACGGTGTTCTCCGGCGCGTACGCCGACGCGCCCCGATGGGCGACGTTGAGCACCGCGCCGACCGCAGTGTCGACGGCAGTGTCGACCGCAGTGTCGACGGCGGCGGCGGGCGGGGAGGCCAGGGGGAGGAGGGCGAGGGGCAGGAACAGGGCGAGTCGCCGCAACATGGATCTCCTCGGTGGGGGAGAGACCGACAACCCCGACCATGACCAGCAAGGATGACCGTGAGTTGAGGGCAGAGTAACGCAGCGGTGCCCAACCGATGAGACTTCGACACGCGGACATGCGTGAGGGCGGGCCGCCCGCGGCGGCCCGCCCTCAGCTGACACCGGCTACTTCAGTCCGGCGTCCAGCGCGGTGGTGAGGACGCCCGGGTCGCCGGACATCTCCCAGATCATCGCGCCCAGCAGGCCCTTGCTCTTCAGCCAGGCCGTCTTCTTGCCGATCGACCAGGCGTCGTCGAACGTCCACCACTGCCCGTTGTTGCCGGTGTAGCAGTAGGTGGCGACGGCGGCCTCGTCGTGCCGGACCGTGCAGCCGGGCACCATGGCCAGCAGGTTGCTGTAGCCGCGGGTGCCCGCCTCCTCCTGGAACTGGCCGGGAGCCGCGCCGTGCGCGTCCTGCCACTCGCCGGCCTTGCCGCCGTCGGTCACCTGCTGCCAGCCGCGGCCGTAGTAGGCCAGGCCGATGGTCAGCTTGCGGGGGTTGACGCCGGCCTGGAGGTAGACGTCCACGGCCTTCTCGACGCTGAAGTCCGGGTTGTACGGACTGTCCGCGTCGAGGTACAGGTTGCCCTGGTGGCCGGTGCGGTTCGGCTCCCAGGAGTTGTCGCTGCCCGCGCCGTGGAAGTCGTAGCCCTGGATGTTGAAGATGTCCAGCGACTTGGCGACCTCGGGCAGGTCCCAGCCGGCGGCGATCTTGGCCGGGTCGGCCGGGGTGAACGCCGTGAGCTGGTACCGCTTGCCGGTCGTCGTCGTCAGCGCGTCGAGCTGGCGGCGGAACTCGGCGATCAGCAGCGTGTTGTTGGCCTTGTCGTTCTGGCCGATGTGGTTGCCCGCGTGCCCTTCGGCGCCCGGCCACTCCCAGTCGAGGTCGATGCCGTCGAAGATGCCCGCGGCCGTGCCCGGACCGCCCTTGCCGTTGTAGTCGGGCAGGTTGCCCTTGATGTAGGTGTCGATGCAGGAGGCGACGAACTTCTTGCGGGAGGCGTCGGTCGCCGCCACGTCGGAGAAGTACTTGGAGTACGTCCAGCCGCCGAGCGAGATCAGCACCTTGAGGTTCGGATACTTCGCCTTGAGCTTCTTGAGCTGGTTGAAGTTGCCCTGGAGCTTCTCCCAGCCGGTGTCGGCGACCCCGTCGACCGACTGGGCGGAGCTGAACGGCCTGCCGTAGTCGGCCTCGGCGTCACCGGCGCCGTCGCCCTGGCTCGGGTCCTGCGGGTCGGACGTGGTGCCCTTGGTGACGCCCTGCAGGCAGGTCAGGTTCTTGGGGTCGATGTTGGCGAAGGCGTAGTTGATGTGGGTCAGCTTCGCCGCGGCCCCGGTGGTGTCCAGGTTGCGGACGAAGTACTGGCGGCCGTAGATGCCCCACTGGACGAAGTAGCCGACGCGGGCGTACCCGGTCTCGACGATGTCCGACGTCGTCACCTTCACCGGGGCGGAGGCGGCGGAGAGGTTGTCGTACAGGTCGCGGGCCTTGACCGTGAAGGAGTACTCGGTCGAGGGGGACAGGCCGGAGACGACCGCCGTCGTGCCCGTGACGGTCGTGGCCAGGGTCGAGCCGGTGAAGACGTCGTAGTTGGCCACGCCGGTGTTGTCGGTGGAGGCCGTCCAGGACAGCGTGACGCTGCTGGACGTCTTGGCCGTGCTGCGCAGGCCCGACGGCACCGACGGCGCCTGGGAGTCGTCGGCCGGGTTGCGGGTGGTCACCTTCATCGGCGCCGAGGCGGCCGACAGGGTGCCCTTGCGGTCCTTGGCCTTGACGGTGAACGTGTACTCGGTGTTCGGCGTCAGGCCGGAGACCGTGCCGGAGGTCTCGGTGACCGAGGCGGCCAGGGCGGAGCCGTTGTAGATCTCGTACCCGACGATGGGCAGGCTGCCCTGGGTGGCGGCGTCCCAGGCGAGCGAGACGGTCTTGGTGGTCTTGACCGGCGAGCGCAGGTTCCCGGGGGCGCCGGGCGGCGCGTCGGGGGTGCCGTCACAGTTGACGTCGTTGATCCGGCAGCTCGTCGGCTCGGCGTTGGCCGTGCTCACCGTGAAGCTCGGGCTGTAGGGCTCGGTGGTCGCGCCCGCGTTCACGGTGGTGTTGTAGTGGACGGGGGTCAGGGTGACGGTCCGCCCGCTCTGGGTGAGTGAGCCGTTCTGGGCGTTGCTCGCGGTGACGCCCGCGGGCAGCTCGAACACGATCGACCAGCCGTTCAGCGCGGTGGTGCTGTTGTTGGCGACGATGAACTTGGCCGAGGTGCCGCTGACGTCGTAGGTGGCGCTGACCGGCGGCTTCGTGGGCGGGTCGCCGCCGGTGCCGTCGCAGTTGGCGCCGTTGATCAGGCAACTCGTCGGCTGGACGGCCGAGCTCAGCGTCACCTTGGGGCTGTAGGGTTCGGTGTTCTTCCCCGCCTGCACGGTGTTGATGTAGAAAGCGGGGGTGAGCGTCACCTTGGTGCCGTTCTGGCGGATGGTGGCGTTCTGGGGGTTGCTCGCGGTGACCCCGGACGGCAGCTCGAAGACGATCGACCAGCCGCTGACGGCGGTCGTGCCCGGGTTGCTCACCAGGAAGGTGCCGGTGTTCCCGGAGAGGGAGAACGTGGCGATGAGGCGGCTCGCAGCCTGTGCGGGAAGGGTGCACATGCCGATGATCACGAGAACGGCGATCAGGGGGGTGACTAATCGGCGCACGTCAAGGACCTTTCTTTAAAGAAAGTTTCCTAACAATTACGCGGATCGTAAGCCCCTCCCACTCAACTTGCAAGAGCCTGTCTGATCTAGCCTGACAAGATGCGAGGGGTGCTGCCGGTCCTGCTGTCGGCGTGGTTCATGGCCCAGTTCGACTTCTTCGTGGTCAACGTGGCCGCGCCGGCCATCGAGCACGACCTGAGCGCCGGTCCGGCGGCCCTGGAGCTGATCGTGGCCGGGTACGCGTTCACGTACGCGGCCGGCATGATCACCGGCGGCCGGCTCGGCGACCGTCACGGCTACCGGCGGCTGTTCGTCCTCGGCGTGGCCGGGTTCACCGTCGCCTCGGTGTTGTGCGGCCTCGCGCCCGGCGCCGCCTGGCTGGTCGCCGCCCGCCTGCTCCAGGGCCTGGCGGGAGCCGTCATGGTGCCCCAGGTGCTGGCCATGATCTCGGCCGTCTACCCGCCGGAGCGCCGCGGCCGCGCCCTCGGCTGGTACGGCGCCGCCGGCGGCCTCGGCTCCATCGCCGGCCAGGTGCTCGGCGGCCTGCTGCTCACCGCCGACGTGTTCGGCCTCGGCTGGCGGGTGATCTTCCTGATCAACCTGCCGGTCGGCCTGGTCGTCGTGCCGCTGGCCCGGTGGCTGCTGCCCGAGGCCGACCGGCGCGAGCCCGTCGCGTTCGATCTGCCGGGCGCGGCGGGGCTGGCCGCCGGGCTGGCGCTGCTGCTGGTGCCGCTCGGCCTCGGCAACAGCCTGGGCTGGCCCGCCTGGACGTGGGCCGCCATGGCCGCGAGCGCGCCGGTGTTCGCGCTGACCTGGTGGTGGCAGCGGACGCTGGCCGCCAGGGGCGGGCAGCCGGTGCTCGACCTCGGCCTGCTCAAGGTCCACTCCTACCTGGCGGGCGTCGGGGCGATCGTCGCGTTCATGGCGTACTTCGCCTCGTTCATGTTCACGCTGACGCTGCTGCTGCAGAACGGGCTCGGGCTCACCGCGTTCCAGGCGGGCCTGGCCTTCGCGCCGATGGGCGTGCTGTTCACCGTGACCTCGCTGCTGGGCACCCGCCTGGTCGGCCGGTACGGGCTGGTAGTCGTCATGATCGGCGGCCTGGTCACCGCCCTGGGGCTGGCGCTGCTGGTGGCCGGGGCCGGGTGGGGGCTGCCGTACGTCATGGTCGCGCTCGTGCTCGTGGGCTCGGGCAACGGACTGGTCCTGCCGCGGCTCATCGGTGCGGCGCTGGTGGAGGTCGCGCCGTACCAGGCCGGCATCGGGTCGGGCGTGCTCAGCACGGCGCAGCAGTTCGCCGGCGCGGGCGGCGTCGCGGTGATCGGGGCGGTCTACTTCGCGGTCGCCGAGGGCGGCCACCACGCGCGGGCCATGCGCTGGTCGGCCGCCATCGATCTGGCGCTGATCCTGCTGGTGGTGGCGATGGTGGCCTACAACCGGCGGCGCGCGATCAGGAAGGCGCCGGGAGCAGGGCCCCGTAGAGCCGTCTCGCCCGGATCCTGACCACCAGCCGGCGGTCGGCGACCATCCGGTGCAGGAACGCCAGCTCGCCCGCGGCGTCACCGAAGGACGGCTGCATGGCCAGCAGCTCCAGCCCCACCTCGTCACCCGGCCGGTCGCTCACGGGGGACAGCTCGGCCTCGCCCTCGGCGACGGCGTAGGAGCCGAAGTCGTCGCTGGTGACGTAGAGCGCGCAGCGGGGATCCTGGTGCAGGCGGCGCGCGGTGAGCCGGTCGGCGACGGTCGAGATGCGCACCACCCGCCGCGGCGGGTCCCAGGTGTAGACGACCGTGGACAACTGCGGACGGCCGCCGCCGCCGTTGGTGGCGAGCGCGCCGAAGCGCTGGCCGGCGAGCAGCGCTGACAGGTCCTCCTCGGGCAGCTCCAGCGGCTGTGCGCCCATCGCCCCCATCGACCCCATGGCCTCCTGTGACATCCTTCGACCCCCGTCGTGATGCGAAGATGTCAGCCTATCCCGAGTTGTCGGGACAACGACTGGACGTCGGAGATCACCCAGTATTCGGAGAATCGTCCGTCCGTGGCACGCAGGAGGTCGTGCCCGGAGAAGGAGACGGGGGTGCCCGTCGGGGCGCTCGCGCCGGGCAGGCCGCCCCGGTAGGCGCCGGTGAACGTCCAGCGGGCGGCGACCAGGTCGCCGTCGACGGCCGGGCCCACGTCGAGCGTGAGCCGGACGTCGTCGAACGGCTCGTGGCCCTGCCGGATCGCCTCGATCAGCCCGTCGGGGCCGTGCACGTCCGCGCCGGGCCAGTGGCCGACGAACCCGGGGGTCACCAGGTCGTGCGCCAGGGGGAGGTCGCCGTTCCACAGTTCGAGCAGCCAGCGCTCGTACAGTTCGGTCAGCATGGCGGCACGACTACCCGCGCGGGAGGCCGCTAGCCGCAGTTGCCCCAGCTGGTACGGCCGCCGCCGGCGATGGACCCGTCGGTGCCCTGGATCGTGCCCCAGAACTTCACGCAGGCGCCCTTGGCCCAGTACTTGACCGGCCCGGCGTACTGCCCGAACTTGCCGGCGTCGATGCGCATGATCGGGTCCTCCTTCTCGTCCTTGTGCGGCTTGGGCATGACGGTGAGCCTGGCGCTCATCTGCGTCTTCGAGCCGATGAAGCTGGACTTGATGGTGACCACGCAGTTCTGGCCGGTGCCGCGGTTGTACAGGAGGTAGACGGTGCCGTAGCGCTTGCCGCCCTGGGTCTTGACGGGCTTCGCGCCGCCGGAGACGAGCCCGAAGCCCGATCCGCAGACGCCCTGCGGGGTGCTCGCGGCCGTGGCGTTCGCCGGGGTCGCCAGAACGCCGCTGAGACCGATCGCCGCCGTCAGAAGGATTGCCTTTGCGGGCATGCGCACCAGTACGTCCCTTTCGATTGGCCTTGACTGAAGATCTCGACAAGCATGCCCGAAATCTGGTTATCGGTCCAGGCTTTACGGGGGAAAGCGTGGCACCGGTAGGTTGCCGTCATGACTCTCGCCATCATCAACGGATATGTCGTACCGGTCGACGGAGATCCCATCGAGGGCGGCGCCGTCCTGGTCGAGGACGGGAAGATCGTCGCCGTGGGGCGGGACGTGACCATCCCCGGCTCCGCCACCGTCGTGGACGCGGACGGCGGCTGGGTGCTGCCCGGTTTCGTCGAGGCGCACGGCCATCTCGGCGTGTACGAGGAGGCCGAGGGCTGGGCGGGCAACGACACCAACGAGATGACCGACCCCAACGGGGCCCGGCTGCGCGCCCTCGACGCCATCAACCCGGCCGACCAGGGCTTCGCCGACGCGCTGTCCGGCGGCGTCACCACGGTCGTGATCAAGCCGGGCTCGGGCAACCCGATCGGCGGCCAGACGGTCGCGGTCAAGTGCTGGGGCAGGTCGGTCGACGAGATGCTGGTCAGAGAGCCGGTGAGCGTCAAGAGCGCGCTGGGGGAGAACCCCAAGCGCGTCTACGGCGACCAGAAGAAGCTGCCCTCCACCCGGCAGGGCGTGGCCGCGGTGATCCGCGACGCCCTCATGAAGGCGCAGGACTACAAGGCCAGGAAGGCCGCGGCCGAGCGCGAGGACAAGCCGTTCGACCGCGACGGCACGCTGGAGATCCTGGTCCGGGTGCTCGACGGCGAGCTGCCGTGGTGCCAGCACGCGCACCGCGCCGACGACATCGCCACCGCGCTGCGCCTGGCCGACGAGTTCGGCCACCGGCTGATCCTCAACCACGGCACCGAGGGCCACCTGCTGGCCGACACGCTGGCCGAGCGGAACGTGCCGGTCATCATCGGCCCGCTGTTCACCAGCCGGTCGAAGGTCGAGCTGCGGCAGCGCGCCCTGCGCAACCCGGGCATCCTCGCGCGGGCCGGGGTCGAGCTGGCGATCACCACCGACCATCCGGTGGTGCCCATCCACTTCCTCGTCCACCAGGCCACGCTCGCCGTCAAGGAAGGGCTCGACCGGGACACCGCGCTGCGCTCGATCACCGTCAACCCGGCCCGGATCATGGGCCTCGACGACCGGGTGGGCTCGCTGCGTCCCGGCCTCGACGGCGACGTGGTGATCTGGTCGGGCGACCCGCTCGACGTGATGAGCCGGGCGCTGAGGGTGTTCATCGCCGGGCGTGAGGTGTACTCCTACGTGGACGGGGAATCCGTCGTGGCCGATCCCTATTACCGCGAGTCACGGTGATGTAGGCGACTGTCAAGTGCGCGACGGCCGGGAACGCTCATAGTAGGTGCACTGAGTCGGAGAAAGGCGCCCCCCATGACAGCTCCGCTGCCCGCCAAGAGACCCAGCAAGGCGCTCCTGATCGGACTGGTGGTCTCAGGCGTCCTCGCGCTGATCGTCCTTGGTCTCATGCTGCACAAGGGCGGGCCGGTCGGGTTCGGGCTGTCGGCGGTGCTCGGGCTGGCGCCGCTGCCGGTGCTGCTGGCAGCGGTGCTCTCGCTCGACCGGCTGGAGCCGGAGCCGAAGCTGCACCTCGCCTTCGCCTTCGCCTGGGGCGCGGGCCTGGCGATCGTGCTCGGCGTCGGGCTGACGCTGGCCGGACAGGCGCTGTTCCTGCGGGCCGGGTACGGCGCCCAGCTCGTCAACGACGTCGGCACCGTGTTCCTGGCCCCGGTGATCGAGGAGGCGCTGAAGGGGTCGGCGCTGCTGCTGCTCCTGCGCAGGAAGCAGGAGATCGACGGCCTGACCGACGGCATCGTCTACGCCTCCATGGCGGGGCTCGGCTTCGCCGCCGTGGAGAACATCGGCTACTACCTGATCGCCTTCGGCCAGGACGGCACCGGCGCCGCGGTCCGGCTGTTCGTGCTCAGAGGGCTGATCGACCCGCTCGGCCACCCCATCTACACCTCGATGATCGGGCTCGGCGTCGCCTACGCGCTCACGCGCCGCACGCCCGCCAGGTTCGCCGCGATCCCGCTCGGCTACCTGGGCGCGGTCGTCCTGCACGGGCTCTGGAACGGCGCCGCCTCCACCCAGTCGCTGGCCTGGCTGGGCACGGCGTACCTGGTGATCATGGTGGCGCTGGTGCTGCTCATCGTGGTCACCGTCGTCGAACGCCGTCAGCTCGTCTCGAAGATGGGCGTCTACCTGCCCGGCTACGGCAGCACCGGCCTGGTCACGGCGGAGGACCTGAGGATGCTCAGCACGCTCAAGGCCCGCAAGGCGGCCCGCAAGTGGGCCAGGGGCGCCGGGCTCGGCCGCGCGATGAGCGACTACCAGCAGGCGGCGACCGAGCTGACCGTGCTGCACCTGCGGGCCGAGCGACAGGGCATGGACCCGGCCAGGTTCGCCATGGAACGCGACGCCCTGCTCACCTCCATGGCCCACGCCCGCCGCTGGTAGCCGGGGCCGCCCTCAGCGCCGCCCTCAGCGCCGCCCTCAGCGCTGCCCTCAGCGGTGGGCTCACGGGCGGGCTCACGGGCGGGTGAGCACGGCGGCCAGGGCCGTCACCGCCGCCAGCACGATGCAGGCCGCCACCGCGACCGTCGCCCCCCGCTCCACGCCGAACGCGCCGACGACCGCGGCCACGCCGGCCGCGCCCAGGGAGGAGCCGACGTAGCGGGCGGTGTTGTTGGCGCCCGACCCCATGCTGACCCGGTGGGCCGGCACGCTCTCGATCGCCAGGTGGGTGATCGAGGAGTTGATCAGCCCGGACCCGGCGCCGCTCACCACCAGCCCGGCCATGACCAGCGGCAGGTCCAGCGAGCCGCCCACGCCCAGCAGGCCGGCGAACCCGAGCGCGGTCAGGCCGAGCCCGAGGGCCAGCCGGGCGGCGGTGCGCAGGCGTACCAGCCGGGACGTCAGCGACACCGCGAACGACGTGCTCGACCAGAGGCAGAACAGCAGGCCGGTCTGCAGCGGCGTCAGCGCGTGCGCGGTCTGGAGCACGGTCGGCAGGTAGCTGAGCAGGCCCACCACCGCCGCCCCGACGACCAGCGCGCCGCCGGTGGCGACCAGGAACACCGGCCGCCGGAACAGCTCCAGGTCGAGCAGCGGCTCCGGACGCCGGCGTTCCACCGTCACGAACGCCGCCACCAGCACCGCCGCCAGCGCGAACGCCCCGACCACCACCGGACGCCCCCACCCGGCACGCCCTTCGGTGACCCCCGCGACCAGCGCGCCCACGCCCAGGCTGAGCAGCACCACGCCGGGCACGTCGAACCGGCGCGGCGCGGGGGAGCGCGACTCGGCCAGCAGCCGCGCCGAGGCCACCGCCAGGGCGAGCGCGGCGGCCGACAGCACCCAGTAGACCGCCCGCCAGCTCACCGCCGTGGCCAGCACGCCGGAGGCCAGCGGGCCGACCGCGGTGCCCAGCCCGATCATGGCGCCGTACAGCCCGGTGGCGCGCACCCGCTCGGCGCCGGAGGGGAAGGCGTGGCCGACGATGCCCAGGCTGGCGGCCAGCATCGCCGCGCTCGCCCCGCCCTGCGCCAGCCTGGCCAGCACGAACACCGGCACCGACGTGCTCAGCGCGGCCGCCACCCCGGCGGCGGCCAGCACGGCCGACCCCCAGACCAGCACCCGCCGGCGCCCGTGGTCGTCGGCCAGCCCGCCGGAGACCAGCAGCAGCGCCGACAGCCCGAGCGAGATGCCGCCCAGCATCCACACCGGCCCCGTCGGCCCGGCGCCCAGGGACGCGGCCGTCTGCGGCAACGTCACCATCGGCACGGTGTAGTTCGTCAGCACCAGCAGGGGCGCCGAGGACGCCACGGCGAGCGTGCCCGGCCGGACCCGAGTCAGTTCGGTCATTGAACTCATGCGGCGCAAAGTATCACGGTTCGGTGAATGAACTAACATGGGCCCCATGGCGCTCGGCAAGAACTACGAAGGCCAGGACTGCTCGCTGGCCAAGGCCCTGGAAGTGATCGGCGAACGGTGGACGCTCCTGGTCGTCCGCGACGCCATGTACGGCGTGCGCCGCTACGGCGACTTCCTGGCCCACCTCGACATCCCGAGGGCGGTGCTGTCACAGCGGCTCGGGGCCCTGGTCGAGGCAGGCGTGCTGGCCAGAAGCCGCTACCAGGACAACCCGCCCCGCGACGAATACGTCCTGACCGCCACGGGCCGCGAGTTGTGGGTGCCGATGCTGGCCCTGTCGCAGTGGGGCGAGCGCAACCTCGGCGGGGACGGCCCGCGCCGCCTGTTCCACCACGCCACCTGCGGCGCCCGGCTCGACCCCGTGTCCCGGTGCCCGTCGTGCGGCACGGCCGTCGGGCTGGAGGAGATCGAGGTGCGCCCCGGCCCCGGCCTGACGGACAACCGGGATGACCCGGTCAGCGTGCTACTCAGGGCACCCCACAGGATGCTTGATCCGATCTCCTGACAAAATCGGGCGGTACCCCTCGAAAGGAGATCGCATGAGCTGGGCGGAGATCGGGTCCGAGGAGGAGCTGCGGGAACTGCTGGGCGAGGTGATGCCGAGGGCCGTGACCAAGGACCGGGTCCGGCTGCACGCGCGTGATCGCGATTGGCTGGCGGCCTCCCCGTTCTGCCTGATCGCCACGTCCGACGCCGAGGGCAACTGCGACGTCTCGCCCAAGGGCGACCCGGCCGGGTTCGTCCACGTCATCGACGACACCACGATCGCCATTCCCGACCGTCCGGGCAACCGCCGGGCCGACGGGTTCCGCAACGTGCTGAAGAACCCGCACGTCGGCCTGATCTTCCTGATCCCGGGCCGCAACGAGACCCTGCGCGTGAACGGCCGCGCCCGGCTCGTGCGCGAGGCGCCGTTCTTCGACGAGATGGTCGTCAAGGGTCACCGGCCGCGGCTGGCCCTGGTGGTGGAGATCGAGCAGATCTTCTTCCACTGCGCCAAGGCGTTCCTGCGCTCGCAGCTGTGGACGCCCGACTCCTGGAACCCCTCCGTCCTGCCCTCGCACGCCAGCCTGATCAAGGAGGTGCAGGTGGTCGAGGAGAGCCTGGAGCAGTTGGAGTCGTACTACGGCGAGTCCTACGCCAAGAGGCTCTACGGCTGAAACCGGACGGCCGGCGGGGGGAGCCGGTCACGTCGAGCCTCAGCGGTGCGGTGGATTCGTGCGGATTCGGGCGGGTTCGTGCGGGTTCGCGCGGGTCAGGCGGCCGGCGTCGGTCCGCCGGGGAAGCGGATCACGTTCCGGCCGCTGTAGGCCCGCAGGTCGACCACCTTGGGGTCGGTGGCCTCGGTCCTTCTGCGGCGGACCGCCGCCCGGATGTCGCGGATCTTGTGCCTGGCGATGTGCGGCGGCACCACCGCAAGCCTCTTCATGTGAGCCCCCCGTGATGTTTCTGTTACCTCTGTTATCTACCGATACAGCCGTAAGTTCGCTGTAAAGGGTAGCTAATAGGGCAACTTTCGCCCCGACGGGGTGCGTAGATCCGGTTCTGCCGACGGCTGCGGACGCCTGATGGCCGTCGATCTCGGGACTCTGACACGTTTCACGGTCTTCCCCCTTCCGGGCCGCCGCCGGCTGACGGCGGCTCGGCGGGTGCCGCCACCCGCCTTGCGCGCCAACCTAACCGGGGCTCCCGGGGCCGCTCAACGCATTTCTACCGCTTCACGCGGTCACGTCCCCGGAACCAGGCGAGCGGTCACGCCGATCCGATTCCAGGCGTTGATCATCGCGACGGAGACGACGAGGGCGGCGAGCTGCTTGTCGTCATAGTGCTCGGCCGCCTGCTTCCACACCTCGTCCGGCACGGCCTCGCCGCGGTCGGCCAGGCGGGTCGCCTCCTCGGTCAGCGCCAGCGCCGCCCGCTCGGCCGGGGTGAAGACCGTGGCCTCCCGCCAGGCGGCGACCGACCACAGCCGCTCGTCGCTCTCCCCGGCCTTCTTCATGTCGCCGCTGTGCATGTGCACGCAGTAGCCGCAGCCGTTGATCTGGCTGGCCCGTAGCTTGACCAGCTCGATCGTGGCCGCGGGCAGGTCGCTGCCGTGCATGTACGCCTCCACCGCCAGGAACCCCCGGTACGCCTCCGGGGCGAGCTTGGCGATGTCGATGCGCTGGGTCATGGTGTTCCTCCCTGTGTCGGTCGCTTCCATGACACAGGACGAGGCGGCCCGGCGCGATGTGACAGCTCCGGGCGAGCGGATTCCTCTCAGCCCCGGCAGTTGCCCCACGAGCCGCGGCCGCCCCACGCCTCGACACGGTTGTCCGGGGTGCGCGTCCAGCCCGCGTACTTCACGCACTTCCAGCTACCGTCGATATGGCCGGTCTCGGCGTAGAAGCGGTAACGCTGCACGTCCTCGCTGCGGCCGCCGCCGCGGACCTCGATGGAGGCGCCGGTGACCGTAGGGGTGCCGCGGAAGGCGGTCTTGATCGCCGCCACGCAGTTCTTCCCGGCGCGCTTGTCGTACATGAGGTAGACGTGCCCGAGCACCTTCCCGTCGCGCGTCTTCATCGCGCGGTGGCCGTCCTGCACCCGGTGGTAGCCCGCGCCGCAGACGCGCTCGGGCGTCTCGGGGGCAGCGGCGGCGGAGGCGGAGGAGGGGGTGGCGGCGATACCGGCGGCGACCAGTCCGGCCGCGATGACCGTGCGCGTCAGCACGATATTCCCTTCGGCGGGGGATATTAAGGACGTCGTCGATCTTTACCGAGACTTGACCGCAATTCAAGGGGGTTGGTGAATGCCGCTCATCGCGGTCTCCGCCGTCTGGGCGGTGTTCTGGGGGTCCTGGGCGGCTCTGCTGCCCGCCGTGAAGCAGGAGCTGGGCGTCTCGGCGGCGCAGCTCGGCACGGCGCTGGGCGCGGTGCCCGTCGGGGCCCTGCCCGCCATGGCGCTGACCGGCCGGCTGGCCCGCGGGCGCGAGCGCCGTGCCCTCATGGCGGCGACCGTCCTGTTCGGGCTGGCCGTGGCGGGGCTGGCCGCGGTCACCGCGTACTGGCCGCTCGTGGCCGGGCTGCTGCTGCTCGGCGCGGCCAGCGGGGCACTCGAGGTGGCGCTCAACCTGACCACGGGACGCGTCGAGCGCGAGAGCGGCCGGCGGCTCTTCCAGGTGGTGCACGCGGCCTTCCCGCTCACGGTCATCGTGGCCGCCCCGCTCACCGGCCTGGCCCGCTCGCTCGGCATGGACGTCCGGACCGTGCTGCTGGTGATCGCGGTGCTGGTGGCGGCGACGTCCCTGTCGCTGCCCGCCCTGACCGTGGGCCGCGGCCGGGCCGCCCCCTCCGGCGACCACCGCGCCTGGCGCCGGTTGTGGGGCGTCGCGCTGCTGCTCGGGACGCTGGCCGGATGCGTGCTGGTGATCGAGAACGCGGTCGAGCAGTGGTCGGTGCTGCTGCTGGAGGAGCACCGGGCCGCCACGCCACTCATGGCGAGCCTGGCCCCCGCGGTCTACATGGCCGCGCTCACGGCCGGCCGGATCGCCGCCCATACGCTGCCGCCGGTGTCCCTGCGCGCGCTCTACCTGGTCGCCGGGGCGGGCGGCGCGGCCGGGATCGGCCTGGCCGGGCTCGGTGACGGCGTCCCGCTGTCGATGGCGGGCTTCGCCCTGACCGGGCTG
Source organism: Nonomuraea sp. NPDC049646 (assembly GCF_044465525.1). Lineage (NCBI taxonomy): Bacteria > Bacillati > Actinomycetota > Actinomycetes > Streptosporangiales > Streptosporangiaceae > Nonomuraea > Nonomuraea sp. NPDC049646. Next base: position 155,227 of record NZ_JBITLU010000016.1, read on the forward strand.
GCGCTCGGGCCGCTGGTGCCCGCGCTGCTCAGCCGCTCGGCCGCCGACGACCCGACCGGGACGCTGGTGTGGGGCGTCTCGACGGTCTCCTATGCCGGGTTCGTCGTCAGCCCGCTGCTGGTGGCGGGGCTGAGCGGACCGTTCGGGCTGCCCGTCGCGCTCGCCGCGCTCGGCCTCCTGGGGCTGCCACTGCTCGTACGTTTCGTCATCATCGATGGTGACTCGGCCTGAATATGGCGTTTCGTTGGGGAAAGCGGGCCATGGTTCGGGGTATTGCCCCAGGTGATTCGGACGTGAAGAGGGGATCACCATGGCCGTCTGCGACAACTGCGGCAACGACTACGACATGGCCTTCGAGGTGCACGCGCAGGGAGCCGTGCACACCTTCGACTGCTTCCAGTGCGCGATCGAGGCCATGGCGCCGATCTGCGAGCACTGCGGCACCAAGGTCATCGGGCACGGCGTCCAGTCGGGCGAGCACTGGTACTGCTGCGCCCACTGCGCCCGCGAGGAGGGCAACAAGGGCATCGTGGACCGCGTGATGGCGAGCTCCTCCGCCTGACCGGACGGCGTCAGGCCGGGCCCAGCAGCGACCGCATGCGGCTCAGGGCACGGTCGAGCGCGTCCTGAGGCACCGGCTCGGCCAGGTCGAGGGTGATGGCGCCGTTCTTGGCCTCCCACACGCCGGCCACCCGCCCCTCGTGCACCACGACGGGCGAGATCCAGCCCGCCTGGCGGCTGACCTTGGGCTTGAGCGGCGGCGGGACGAGCGGGGCGAGCGTCCGCGGCGCCCCCAGGATGAACTGGTCGAAGCCCGGCAGCAGGTGGACCTCCTGCGAGGGCCGGGTGGCGGCCAGGTCGTCGGCGTGCTCGGCCAGGGCGTACAAGGTCGTGCCGTCGTCGGCCCTGACCTCCACCAGCTCCGGGGCCAGCCCCTTGACCCACGCCTTGAGCACCGCCTTCCTGGCCACGCCGCCGAACAGCCAGGTGTCGAACATCTCCGGCGTGGCCGGCCCGTGGGCCCCCAGGAACGCCCGCAGCACCCGCACGCCCGCCTCCTCCTGGTCGGGCAGCACGCCCGGCCAGCCCGGCACCCACGACCGCGGCGCGGTGAAGGTCACCTTGCCCTCGCGGGGCGGCCCGTAGCACAGCTCGCCCAGGCGGCTCAGCGGCTTGAGCAGCGCCCCCCACCCGGACGTCAGCGCCTCGCGGAGATGGGCGTCGCCGGTCAGCGCCACGATCGCCTCGACCAGCTCCTCGCGGGTCAGCGGCGCTCCCTTCAGCGCCTCGGGGACGGCCTCGATGACGGCCTCGATCTCCGCGGCCGTCACGCCGTGCCCGCGCTGCCAGGAGCCCTTCTCCCAGAAGCGCAGCGTGCTCAGCGCCGCGCACAGGCCGGCCAGCTCGTCGGCGGGCACCAGGTGCAGGGTGCCGCGCATGAGCCAGGTCTTGACCAGGACGCGATCGCTCCACAGAGCCTGGTCGATCTCACCGGGGTCGTGCCGGGCGCTCCTGACCGCCACCGCGAGCTGGGCCGAGGAGGCGACCTGCGCCTGCACCCCGCACAGCCGGCGGGTGACCGACACGGCGTCCGGCCCGTCGGCCGCCGCCACGAACTGCCGGCGCAGCCGCCAGGCGAGGATCTGCGGCCAGGTGAGCTCCATCGTCATGCGTCACTTTTTACCGCTTCCCACCGACATTCCGCACACCGGGCGAAAAATGGGGATATGGGAGGATCAGGCATGCCTCTCGACGGCCACCTCCTCGCGCTGTTCGCCGTCACCACCATCGTGGCGATGATCACACCCGGGCCCGACATGCTGTTCGTCCTGGGCTGCGGGATGCGGGGCGGCCCCCGGGCCGGGCTGCTGGCCACGGCCGGGGTGGCGACCAGCGAGGCGATCCACGTCGCCGTGGCCGCCGCGGGGCTGGCCGCGCTCTTCGCGGCCGTGCCGGTCGCCTTCGCCGTCGTACGGATCGCCGGCGCCGCGTACCTGATCTACCTGGGGGTGCGGATGTTGCGGGACCGCAAGGGCGGGGTGAGCGACATGCCCGAGCCGGGCACCGGGATGCCGGGCCGCCGCGCCTACCTGAGCGGCCTGCTGACGAACCTGCTCAACCCCAAGATGGTCACCTTCACCGTCGCCTTCCTCCCGCAGTTCGTCGATCCGGGGCTGGGACGGATGTGGCTGCAGTTCGCCGTGCTCGGCGCCGTCCTGATCGCCTTCGAGTTCGTCGTGGACGGCGCGGTGGGCGTGCTGGCCGGGCGCATCGGCGGATGGCTGCGCCGCAGCGCCGTCGCCCGCCGCCGGGTGAACACGGCGACGGGCGGCATCTTCGTCGGGCTCGGCGTGAAGCTCGCCGTGGAGCGTTGAGCGCCGGTCAGCCGGTGAAGCCGATGTCCTCGTAGCGCAGGTCGTAGAAGCCGCGCGCGCCGACGTTGGCCAGCGTCTGCTTGGCCGCCACGTTCTGCGGACGCTGGTAGAGCGGCAGGACGTTGACCAGCTTCCAGATCAGCCCGTCGGCCTCGTTCGTCTGGGTGCGGGCCGCGGCCGGGTCGAGGTTCTGGGCCGCCTTGTCCATGGCCTGGTCGATCTCCGGCGAGCCGGTACGGCCGAAGTTGGCGTTCCAGGTCTTGCCGTCCGCCGAGTTCGCGTAGATCCCGTAGCTGCTCGAGATCGGGTAAGGCGTCCCGATGTAGGCGAATGGCGTGATGTCGAAGTTGCCGGGGATGACGTACTTGGTGAAGAAGTCGTCGCTCGGCACCGCCTTGATGGTGAGCTTCACCCCGATCTGGGCCAGCATGTTCTGGGCCAGCTCACCCTCCGACTTGCTGAGCTGCACCCCGGACGGCACCACGAACCGCAGGTCGAGCGGCTGCCCGTTCTTCTGCCTGACGGCCCCGTTCAGCTTCCAGCCGGCCGCGTCGAGCATCTGCTTGGCGCGTTCGGGGTTGTAGACGCCGAGACTTCCGGCGTTGTCCAGGTAACCCTCCTGGGTGTTCATGAAGAAGTGGTTGTTCAGCAGCGCGATCGGCCAGTCGAGCCCCTGCAGGTCGGACTGCGCGATGGCCTGCCGGTTGATGCCGAGCTGGATGGCCTGGCGCACGTTCACGTCCTTGAGCGGCTCGCTGGACCCGTTGAAGGTGAAGTGCCGGAAGTCGGGCCCGGCGGCCTGGCGCACCTGGGCGCCCTGCGTGGCCCTGGCCCGCGCGTAGTCGGGCGCCGACGGCCCGACGTCGATGAGGTCGAGCTCCCCGTTGCTGAACGCGCCGATCAGCGAGTCCTGCTCCGAGGCCCGGTAGATGATCTGGTCGAGCTTGGCCCGGTTGCCCCACCAGGCGTCGTCGCGGACGATGGTGATCGTCTTGGCCGTCTGGTCGAAGCCCTTGAACTTGAACGGCCCGGCGGTCACCGGGATCTTGTTCAGCCACGCGGTGTTGAAGGCCTGCGGGGTCCGGTTCGTGGCGGCCGGCAGCAGCGGCCCGAACAGCGACTGCCAGTCGCCGAACGGCTTGGCGAAGGTGACCTTCACCTCGTGGTCGTCCTTGCCCCGCTCGACCTTCTCGATGTCCTGGTAGCCGGTGGCCGAGACGATGTGGAACTCGGGGTTGCGGCCGTTGAGCGCCTGCCACTGGGCCTGGTAGTCGGCCCAGGTGATCGGCTGCCCGTCCGACCACTTGGCCTTGGGGTTGAGCGTGTAGGTGACGACCTGCTTGGGGCTCTGGTCGGTGACCTTGGCGTCGAGCACGTAGTCGGTGTCGACGGTGATCTCCGCCTTCTCGTCGGAGACGAACGGCGAGGGCAGCAACGCGTTGCTGATCACGGCCGCCATCGCCAGGTTGCCGTCGACGTGGTTCCTGTTCCACTGGGTGGGGAACTCGTTGATGCCCCAGCGCAGCGTGCCGCCGTCCTTGACCTTGTCGCGCGGCTGCGGGTTGATGTCGAAGGCCTTGATGGTCTTGTGCGCGCCTTCCGTGCCGCTCGCCGAGCCGCCCCCCGAGCCGCCGCCGCCACAGCTCACCAGCGACAGCGAGCCGGTCACGGCGACGGCCACGACAAGACGTGAAGCTTTCATCGAGCGCATTCCTCCTGATCTAGACGACGTCGAGCCTCTCGGCGTAATGGCAGGCCGCGCCCTGGTCGTCGCCCACCGGCAGCACCTCGGGCTCGACGTCCACGCACAGCGCGCGCTCGTCGTGGGTGAGCACCGAGCGGAACTTCGGGCAGCGGGTGCGGAAGCGGCAGCCGGTCGGAGGGTGGGCCGGGCTGGGCAGGTCGCCTTCGAGCAGGATGCGCTCGCGTACGCGCTCGCGCGCCGGGTCGGGCAGCGGGATCGCCGACAGCAGAGCCTGCGTGTACGGATGCGCCGGAGCCCCGTAGACCGCCTCGACCTGCCCGATCTCGGCGATCCTGCCCAGGTACATGACCGCCACCCGGTCGGCGATGTACCGCACCACCGCCAGGTCGTGCGCGACGAACAGGTACGACAGCCCGAGCCTGGACCGCAGCGAGGCGAGCAGGTTGATGATCCCGGCCTGGATCGACACGTCGAGCGCCGAGACCGGCTCGTCCAGCACCAGCAGCCGGGGCTCCAGCGCCAGCGCCCTGGCGATGCCGATGCGCTGGCGCTGGCCGCCGGAGAAGTCCTGGGGGTAGCGGGCGGCGTGCGCCGGGTCGAGGCCCACCAGGGCCAGCAGCTCGCCCACCCGCCGGCCCGGCCGGCGTTCCCCGTGGGTGCGCAGCGGCTCGGCCAGGATGTCGTAGACCGTCATGCGCGGGTCGAGCGAGGCCATCGGGTCCTGGAAGACGACCTGCATGTCGCGCCGGATCGCGGTGCGCCCGGCGCCGTCCAGCCCGGCGGTGTCGCGGCCGAGCACGACCACCCGCCCCTCCTGCGGCGGGACCAGCTCCAGGATCTGGGTGAGCGTGGTGGTCTTGCCGCTGCCCGACTCGCCGACCAGGCCCAGCGTCTCGCCCCGGCGGATGTCGAAGCTGACGCCCGCCACCGCGTGCACCGTGCCGACCCGGCGCTTGAACAGCGCCCCCTTGAGCAGCGGGAAGTCCTTGACCAGGCCGTCGACCTCCAGCACCGGCTGCTCGGCGCGGACCGCGGGGGCCACGGGCTCGCCGGCCGCGTGCCGCCCGGGGCCCTGGGGGCGGACGATCTCCCAGCGGATGCACGCCGCCCGGTGGCCCGTCGCCACGTCGAACAGCGGCGGCTCAGCCGCGTCGCACTCGTGGATCTTCAGCGGGCAGCGCGGCGCGAACGGGCAGCCCGGCGGCAGCGCCGCGGGGGAGGGCGGGTTCCCGGCGATCGGCAGCAGCGGCTGACGGCCGCCGCGGTCGACCCGCGGGATCGAGGCCAGCAACCCGGCCGTGTACGGCATGCGCATCCGGTAGTAGATGTCGTCGACGTCGCCCACCTCGACCGGGCGCCCGGCGTACATGACCAGGACGCGGTCGGCGAAGCCGGCCACCACGCCGAGATCGTGCGTGATCATGATGATCGCCGCGCCGGTCTTGCGCTGGGCCTTCTTCAGCACCTCCAGCACCTGCGCCTGGATGGTCACGTCGAGCGCGGTGGTGGGCTCGTCGCAGATGATCACGTCGGGGTCGTTGGCGATGGCCATCGCGATCATCACGCGCTGCCGCATGCCGCCGGAGAACTCGTGCGGGAAGGCGAGCGCGCGCTCGCTCGGCGACGGGATGCCGACCAGCTCCAGCAGCTCGACGGCCTTGACCGCGGCGTTCTCCTTGCTCACCCGCTGGTGGATGCGGACGGCCTCGGCGATCTGGTCGCCGACCCGGTAGACGGGCGTGAGCGCCGACAGCGGGTCCTGGAACACCATCGACACCGTCTTGCCGCGGAAGCGGGTCAGCTCCCGCTCGGAGGCGCCGATCAGCTCCTTGCCGTGCAGGCGTACCGACCCGGTGACCCGGGCGCTCGGCGGCAGCAGGCCCATGACCGCGGCCGAGGTGACCGACTTGCCCGACCCGGACTCGCCCACGATGCCCAGCACCTCACCCGGGCACACCGAGTAGCTGACCCCGCGCACCGCGCGGACGTCGCCGAAGGACACGTGGAGGTCGCTGACCTCCAGGACGGGGTTCGCCGCCGGCCTCATCGCCGCGCCGCCGGGTCGAAGGCGTCGCGCAGCGCGTCGCCGATGAGGTTGACCGCCAGCACGGTGACCACCAGCAGCCCGGCCACGAACCAGAACGTCCAGGGCGCGTAGACCGCCGTGCGCGAGCCGTCGGCGATCAGCGTGCCGAAGGAGACGTCGGGCGGCTGGATGCCGAACCCGAAGTACGACAGCGAGGTCTCGGTCAGGATGGCCGCGCTGACGTTGAGCGTGGCGTCGACGATGAGCAGCGAGGACAGGTTGGGGATCACGTGCCGGAAGATGATCCGCACCGGCGGCACCCCCATGAACCGGGCGGCCTGGATGTACTCGCGCTCCTTCAGCGAGATCGTCATCCCCCGGACGATCTTCGAGGTCACCATCCACAGGAACAGCGCCAGCATGACCACGAACAGCACCCACTGCCCGGCCCCGAACAGCGGCGACATGATCGCCAGGATGAGGAACGCGGGCAGCACGAGCAGCAGGTCGGTCACCCAGCTCAGCGCCCGGTCGGTCCAGCCCAGGAAGTAGCCGGAGAAGGCGCCCACCACGGCCGCCACGGCCGTGGACACCAGCGCCGCCAGCAGGCCCACGATCAGCGACTTCTGCATGCCGCGCAGGGTCACCGCGTAGACGTCGGCGCCGGTCTGGAGCGTTCCGAACCAGTGCCGCGGCGAGGGCGGCTGGAGGAACGCAGTGAAGTCCTTGTCGGTGTAGGACCACGGGCTGAACAGCGGCCCCGCGAACGCCAGCAGGAACATCAGCGTCAGCACGGCGAAGCCGATGATCCCCTGCGGCGAGCGGAAGAAGCGCCCGGCCACCACCCGCAGCCGCGACGGCGCCCGGCCCAGGTCGGCGGTCAGCTCCTCCGCCAGCTCCTCGTCGGAGAGCGTCATCACGCCCGCACCCTGGGGTCGAGCGCGGCGTGCAGCAGGTCGGAGGCGAGCGCCGCGCACAGCACGGCCACCGCGGCCAGGAAGGAGATCGCCGCCACGGTGTTGACGTCGTTGGTGAAGATCGAGTTGATCAGCTGCTCGCCCAGCCCGTGCCAGCCGAAGATCTTCTCGGTGAAGGTGGCCCCGGTCAGCAGGGTGCCGAACGTGAAGGCGAAGTAGGTGGCCACCGGGATCAGCGCGGTGCGCAGCGCGTGCCGGGTCAGCGCCCGGCCCCTGCTCAGCCCCTTGGCCCTGGCCGTGCGGACGAAGTCGGCGCCGAGCACGTCGAGCATCATGTTGCGCTGGTAGCGGCTGAAGACCGCGACCAGGCCGACCGACAGCGAGATCGTCGGCAGGATCAGGTGTTGCAGCCGGTCGAGCACGTAGCCCCAGAACCCGGCCTCCAGGCCGGCGCTGTACTCGCCGCTGACCAGCAGCACCTGGCGGCCGAAGAGGTTGTCGTTGGCCCAGGCGGCGGCCAGGATCAGCATGTTGGCCAGCACCACGACCGGCACCGCGAGCACGACGAACGACAGGCCCGTCGAGAGCCGGTCGAACCAGCCGTACTGCCGCACCGCCGCGTACGCGCCCACCAGCACCCCCAGCAGGCTGCCGAACAGCAGCCCCAGGATGACCAGCCGGAACGTGACCCCCATCCGCCGCCTGAGGTCCTCGTTCACGGGCGAGCCGGTGACGGTCCTGCCGAAGTCGCCGTGCAGCACGCCGGACGCCCAGGTGGCGTAGCGCTGGAGCAGCGGCGTCTTGTCGTTGAGGTTGAGCGCGGTGAGCTGGGCGTCGACGACGGCGGGCGGCGGTTTCGGGGTGCGGTCGGCGTAGTTGGAACGCGGGTCGAGCGCCCCGGCCGCCAGCAGGTATGCCAGGCTCGCGGCCACGCCGACCAGCACCACGTAGTTGAGCAGCCTGCGGGCCAGGAACCCCGCCATCGTCCCCCTCCCGGATGCGCACGATAGGTAGTCATACTGCTACAGGCAGCAGCATCGTGGCGCGGGGAAATGCCAAAGAGGGGTTAACGTCCGGAAAGTTCGTCCACGGCGGTGCGCACGTCGTCGCTGGTGATCGTCGTGAGGTCGGCGGCGCTGGCCGACCCGCCGCCCGACGCGTGGGCGGCCAGGCGCACGTCGCGGCGCATGGCGGCCCGTTCGAACAGCGAGCGGGCGAAGCGGCCGTTGCCCAGGCCGTCGATCAGCCGCTCCTCGCACACCCAGGCGAACACCTCGTCGAGGTCGCGCAGGGCCTGCTCGTCGAAGGTGTCGCCGGCCTTGCCGGCCAGCAGCACCGCGATCTGCGACAGCTCGCGCGGCGCGTAGCTGGGGAAGGCCACGCGCTGGTTGAACCGGCTGGCCAGGCCCGGGTTGGTGGCCAGGAAGGAGTCCATCTCGCGCGGGTAGCCGGCCAGCACGATGACCAGCCGGTCGCGGTCGTCCTCGGCCCGTTTGAGCAGGGTCTGGACGGCCTCGGAGCCGAAGGCGTCGCCGCCCGCGTAGCCGGGGTTGACCAGGCTGTAGGCCTCGTCGATGAACAGCACGCCGCCGAGCGCCCGGTCGACCAGCTCGTTGGTCTTGATCGCGGTGGCGCCGAGGTGCTGGCCGACCAGGTCGGCCCGATGGGCCTCGACGACGTCGGGCCTGGCCAGCAGGCCGAGCGCGGCGAAGACGCGGCCGAGCACCCGCGCGACGGTGGTCTTGCCGGTGCCGGGCGGCCCGGCGAAGACGAAGTGCCGCATCTGCGGCGGCGTGGGCAGCCCGCGCTCCTGCCGCATGCGGGCCACCTGGAGCTGGGCGGCGATGGCGTGCACCTGCCGCTTGACCGGCTCAAGACCGGCCATCGCGTCGAGGTCGGCCAGCGCCTCCTCCAGCGTGGGCGTGGCCACGTAGCCGCGGAAGCGGGCGGTCAGCTCCTCGAACGCCTTGGTCACGTCGGGCGTGGTGGTGGTCACCAGGTCGTGGGTGGTCGGGGTGCCGCCGGCGCCCACCACGCGCACGTCTCTGGCCTGCGCGGCGGCCTCGACCAGGCTGCGCACGAAGCGGGCGTTGCCCAGCTCGTCGACCAGCCCGCGCCGCTGGACGTCTTCGTAGAGGCCGAGCAGGGCGCGCCCGGCGTCGGGGGCCATCGTGTCGCCCCTGCGCCGCTGGAGCACCTCGGTGATCTCGGCCAGCTCGGGGGCGGAGTAGCTGGGGAAGCGCACCCGGGTGGCGAACCTGCTGGCCAGGCCCGGATTGCTGGACAGGAAGGAGGCCATCTCCTGCTCGTAGCCGGCCAGGATGATGATCAGGCGCTCACGGTCGTCCTCGGCCCGTTTGAGCAGGGTCTGGACGGCCTCGGCGCCGAACCTGTCGGGCTGGCCGTCGGAGGAGTTAATCAGGCTGTAGGCCTCGTCGACGAACAGCACGCCGCCGAGCGCCCGGTCGACCAGCTCGTTGGTCTTGATCGCGGTCGCGCCCAGGAACTCGCCCACCAGGTCGGCCCGCTGCGCCTCGACCACGTAGGGGGTCTCCAGCAGGCCGAACGCGTAGAAGATCTTGGCCAGCGCGCGGGCGACGCTGGTCTTGCCGGTGCCCGGCGGCCCGACGAAGACGAAGTGCCTGGTCGGACGTTCGGCGGTGTAGCCGGCCTCGGCCCGCAGCCGGGTGGCCTCGATGGAGGCGGCGATCGAGCGGACCTGCTCCTTGACCGGCGCCAGCCCGATCATGCCCTCCAGCTCGGCCAGCGCCTCCTCGACGGAGATCTGCGGCGGCGCGCCCGCCTTGTCGGCCTGCGGCTCGGGCCGCCCCTCGCGGGCCCGTACGCGCACCTGCTGCTCCTCGGCGGACAGCTCGGCCTTGGCCCGGCGCGCCTGGAGGAACCGCTGGACCAGCACGGCGACGGCCGCCAGGCAAGCGCCCCAGAGCGCGACGGCGGCCGACAGGAAGGAGAGCCCGAAGGCCAGCACCCCGGCCGGCGCGAGCGCGGCGAGCGTGGTCACCCACGGCGTGACCCAGCGGATGAGGTGGGCGGCGGCGGCCACGGGCAGGGCGAGGGCGACCATCGCGTGCAGCGCCATGGAGCCCGGGGGGAAGCGCCAGGAGAACAGCGGCAGCGCCAGCACGACCCAGCCGGCCACGACCAGCGCGGTCGCGGCGGCCCGCGGGAAGCGCATGGTCAGCGCCACGAAGGCGAGCGCCAGCAGGACGAGGGGGAACGTCTTCAGCAGATCCCAGCCGAGCGCCGCGCCCACGCCCATGACGACGATGAGCAGCACGGCGTAGAGCACCCGGCGCACGGCGGGGGGAATCTGGAAATAACGCAGCCTCACCTGCTCGAACAGATCCCGCGCCGCGGCCCGCCCCGCGGCCTGGGCCCTGTCGGACTCACGCATCACGCCTCCCCGGTCCGCCCCCGGTTATACCGCACCCGACCGACGATTGGGCGGGCCTGACACGCTAGGTGGAGGTCACGAAAAGGGCGATCCGACGTCCGAGTTCGGCGCCGGCGTCCTCCTGGAGGAAGTGGCCGGCGCCGGCGATCACCGGATGGGACAGCCCGGCCGTGCCCGCGACGGCCTTGAGCATGATGGGCGCCATGCCGCCGGTGATGGGGTCGCCGTCGGAGAAGGCCACCAGGAACGGGCGGTCGAGCGTGGTGAGGATCTGCCAGGCAGCGCGGTTGGCGGGCGCGGCGGGGTCGTCGGGCGTGGTCGGCACGAGCCCGGGCAGGGCACGCGGGCCCGCTTTGTACGACTCGTCCGGGAACGGCGCGTCGTAGGCCGCCCGCACCTCGTCGCTGAGACGCGTCCGGCAGCCCGCCTGGACCAGCCGGGCGATGTCCAGCGTGGGGGCGGTGGCCACGGTGTCCCTGAAGCGGTGCCAGACGTCGGGCATGGGAATGTCACCCGAGGGCAACCCCGTGTTGGCGGCCACGATCCTGGCCACGCGCTCGGGGTGCTCGGCGGCGATCCGCAGCCCGATCAGGCCGCCCCAGTCCTGGCCGACGACGGTGACGCGGTCCAGGGCCAGCGCGTCGAACAGCAGCGCGCGGGTCCACTCGACGTGCCTGGCGTAGGTGTGGTCGGCGGGGTCCACGGGCTTGTCCGAGCGGCCGAAGCCGATCAGGTCGGGGGCGATCGCGCGCAGCCCGGCCGCGGCCAGCTCGCGCATGACGTGGCGGTAGAGGAAGGACCAGCTCGGCTCGCCGTGCAGCAGGACGACCGGCTCGCCGTCCGCCGGGCCGGCCTCGACGTAGGCCATGCGCGGGCCGTCCGGCAGGTCGGCGTGGCGGGGCTCGTAGGGGAAGTCGGGGAGGTTCGCGAAACGCTCTTCGGGGGTGCGCAGGGTCCGCATAGAACAAAACTCTATTCACCGGCGCTGGTGCCTGCCGGGGAACTCGCCGACGAGCACCTGCTTGGGGGTGACGCGCAGCACGTCGGGACCGGCCAGGGCGATGCCGCGCACCTCCACCCAGAACCGCCGCTGCAACGGGTCGGCCGCGAACACCGCCACGCGCGGGTCGGCCGCCACGCCCTCCCACGCCTCGGGCCCGGCGATCAGCCGCAGCTCGCCGGCGGAGGTGACGGACCCGGCCGCGCCCACGACCCGGGGGCCCGCGGGGTCGCCGTAGGACAGGACGAGGCTCCTGGCGTAGGAGAACGCCTGGCGCGCCTCCGGGGTCAGGGTCACCGAGGGCGCGCCGCCCATGGGCAGGTCGCACATGACGAGCGAGGCCCGCCAGGGCCCCGGCGCGCCGCGCCACCACGCGCGCAGGGCGCGGGCCGCGAACACCGCCATCGCCGCGCCGAGCGCGCCCATCCCCGCCCGCCAGGCCCAGGCCGACCCCAGCGCGCCGCCGGCCGCGCAGCCGAGGGCGGCGAGCGCCACGAGGACCCCGGCGGCCAGCAGCCAGCCGTCGCCCCCGCGGCGGGCCCGCAGCCAGGCCCGCAGCATCGGGAACGGCACCGCCACCGCGGCCACCGCGGCCCGCGGCTCGACCGCCAGCGCCCCGCCGACCAGCGGCACCAGCACCGACCAGGTCCTGATGAGCACGATCCACAACGTCACGCCGGCGTTCCTGGCCGCCGTGCGCTCGCCCGGGACGCGCGCCAGCTCGGCCAGCGCGGGCATCGGCCGCCCCCGCCACGACTCGGCCAGCACCCGGACGACCGTCAGCGCCGGCCACATCAGCACCACGATCCCGGCCAGCCCGGCCCAGACCGGATCCCGCCAGGACGGCGCCGCCGGCACCGCGCCCAGCAGCAGCCACCCCGCGAACGCCGGCACCGACAACCCCGCCGACACCACGGCCGCGCCCAGCCAGGGATCGCGCCCGGCCATGGCCGGCACGTACGCCCAGACCCCCACCCGCCGCGCCTGCCGGACGGTCAGCGGCACCAGCGCGGCCAGCGCGGCGAACCCGCACCACCGGGCCCACCCCGCGGCGTCGAGGGCCAGCGCGGCCGCCGTGACGGCGATCGTGGCCACGGCGAGCAGCAGCCGGGCCTGGCGCGCCCACACCTCCAGCGCCCGCCTGGCCCGTCCCGTCTGGCGCGGGTCGACCGGCCAGGCGGGGTCGTGGTGCGGGCGCGGACGGTCCCAGCGCAGCAGGCACAGCGCCAGGTTCACGCGGGCCTGCGGATGGGCCGGAGCCGTGGCGAGCGCGGCGCGGTAGGCCCGCCCGGCCCGCGGATGGTCGCCGCGCAGCAGCGCCAGGTCGCCGAGCAGGACCTCGGGGTCGGCCTCCTCGGGGGCGAACCGGGCGGCCAGCACGGCGTCGGCGACCGCCGCGGGCCAGCGGCCGGGGATCCGGCGGGAGATCGCGGCCAGGCGCAGGCGGGCGGACCAGGAGCCGGGCGCGAGGTCCACCGCGCGTTCGGCCGGGGGGAGGGCGTCGGCGTCGCGGCCCTGGCGTTCGTGGGCCAGGCTGATGAGGCGGCAGGCCCATTCGTCGCCGGGGTCGAGGTCGGCCGCCCGGCGCGCGGCTTCCAGCGCCGACTCGGGACGGCCCGCGTTCAGCCTGGTCAGGGCCTCGGTGCACCACTCGCGTGAGGACTTATCGGAAATATCATCTTTACCGGCACTTCCAGCGTTCCCCACGGCTCCCATGATCGGGTGACGGATGGAGGTTGGGTAGATCCGGACATATGGCTGTATCTCACTAGAGAGGTGGGGGCCGTCGCGGATCGGCCCATACCGCTATGCCGAGCGCCTGGCATGGCCTAAGCTGCCACGCAAGCCGGAGTGGAGAGCCGCGGCAGCAGAGGGCGCGAGACCGCCCCCCGCGAGTTCCCCCGCTTTCGACCGTTCTGCACGTGCAGGCCCTGGTGACCGGATCGGCCTGCAAGGAGGCCCATGACCGTCACCCAGGCCGCACCCCTCGTACGGCGTGCCGATCGCCCGCGACGGGACAACCGCTGGGCCGTCCTCGTGCTGCTCTGCCTGAGCCTGCTCCTGATCACGGTCGACGCCACCGTCCTGCACATCGCGGTGCCCGCGCTCACGGCCGCGCTCGAACCGTCCTCCGTCGAGCTGCTGTGGATCATCGACAGCTACTCGCTCGTCGTCGCGCCGTTGCTCATCGTGTTCGGCACGCTCGGCGACCGCTACGGCCGCAAGCGGCTGGTCCTGGGCGGGTTCGTGCTGTTCGGCCTGGCCTCGGCGGGAGCGGCGTTCGCGCCCACGCCGCTGACCCTGATCCTGGCCAGGGCGCTGCTCGGCGTCGGCGGCGCCATGATCATGCCGGCCACGCTCTCGCTGATCCGCCAGGTGTTCACCGACCGGCGCGAGCGGGCGGTCGCGCTCGGCGTCTGGAGCGCGGTCGCCGCGGCCGGGGCGGCGGTGGGGCCGCTGATCGGCGGCGTGCTGGTCGGCCTCTGGTGGGGCGCGGTCTTCCTGATCAACGTGCCGATCCTGCTGGTGCTGCTGCCCCTGGCCGTCCGGATGCTGCCGGAGTCGCCGCTGCGCAGGGAGCGCCCCTGGGACGCGACGAGCGCGGTGTTGTCGGTGCTCGGCCTGCTCGCCCTGGCCTTCGGGCTGAAGGAGGCCGGGTCGGGGACGCTGCTGCCGTTCTGGGCCTCGGCGCTGGTCTTCCTCGGCGGCGCGGGGCTGCTGGTCGCGTTCGTCCGCCGCCAGTCCCGGCTGCCGGCGCCGCTGCTGGAGCTGGCCCTGTTCCGGCGGCGCGAGTTCACCACCGGCGTGGCCGGCGTGCTGCTGGGCGTGTTCGCGCTGGTCGGGCTCCAGCTCATGCTGGCCCAGTACCTGCAACTCGTGCTGGGCGACAGCCCGGTGCGCGCGGCGGTCAGGATGCTGCCGCTGGTGCTGTCGGCCGTCACCGGCGGCCTCGCGGCGGCCCACATCCTGCCCAGGATCGGCATGCGGGCCACGATGAGCGGCGGGCTCGGGCTCGTCGCGCTGGCCCTGACGCCCACGCTGGGCTGGGGCGTCGAGGGCCATCCGGTGATGCTGGCGGTCTGTTTCGTGGGCATCGGGTTCGGCGTGCAGGTGGCGCTGCTGGCCGCCTCCGACACGATCATGTCCGCGGTGCCCGAGTCCCGCGCCGGCGGGGCCGCGGCCATCGAGGAGACCGCGTACGAGCTGGGCGCGGGCCTCGGCGTCGCCGTGCTCGGCACGATCACCACGCTCGCCTACGCGCCCGCCCTGCCCGCCGTGCCCGGCGTGTCGGCGGGCGGCATGGACCAGGCCAGGCAGTCGCTGGCCGGAGCCGCCCACGTCGCCCGCGAGATCGGCGGCAGCACCGGCGACGCGCTGCTCGACGCCGCTCGCTGGGCCTTCGTCGGCGCCCTGCACACGACCGTGGTCGTCAGCGTCGTCCTGCTCGGCCTGACCGCCGTAGCGGTGGCCATGCTGCTCAGCCGTGATTGAGGTGTGCCGGGCCCCGGACAGGGCAGACAAACATCGTGAAACAGGCCCTGCGTGATGTCGCCGCCTTAGTCGCCCGCGTCGGCGTGGGCGGCATCTTCTTCGCCAACGGCTGGACCAAGCTGGAGGACGGGCTCACCGCCACCGGCGCGAAGTTCCTCCAGCAGGGCGCGCCCGCGCCCGGCGCGTGGGCCACGGTCACCATGCTCACCGAGCTGATCGGCGGCGCGTTGCTGATCGCCGGGCTGGGGGTCGCCGTCACCGGGCTGATCCTGTTCGCCGAGGCGCTGGGCGTCTTCCTGGTGGCCCCACCGCTCAACCCCATCAGCATGAACGAGCTGATCCTGCTCGGGGCCGCCGCCATCCTGCTCGCCGTCGTGGGCGCCGGACGGCTGTCGGTCGACCACATGGTGGTGATCCGCAGGAGGGAGACGGAGGCGGCCAACGAGTTCGCCGCCGACGCCGAGGCCGACCGGGTCATCGCCTCGCTGCGCGACGCCGACGCGCCCGCCCGCCAGTCGAAGCCCGCCGAGGACGCCGTCCCGCAGGCAGGGGAGACCGGTCAGCAGACCGAGGAGAGCGGGCAGCAGGACGGGGACGCGCCCTCGCCCATGACGGACACCATGCCGCACCCCCGGCCCCGCACGCGGCCCGCCGGCCCGCCGGCCGCCGAGGAGCCCGCGCCGGCCCCCGTGCCCGGCGACACGCTGGTGGCGGGCCGCAAGAAGCCCGCGCCCCGCGGACGCCGTCCCTCAGCGGACGGCTGAGCGCGCGGGCACGCGCAGCGCCCCCTGGGTGAGCGCGATGGCCGCCAGGATGACCAGCGCGCCCACCGGCTGGTTCCAGGTGATCGTCTCGTCGAGCAGCAGCACGCCGGAGGCCACCGCGAACACCGGCAGCAGGTACGTCACCGTCGAGGTCGTCGTCACGCCCGCCAGGGCCTGGACCCGGTACAGCAGCAGGTAGGCCACGCCCGTGCCGAGGCCGCCGAGGCCCAGCAGGCTCCACCAGACCTCGGCGGGCGCCGCGGTGTCCACCAGCGGCACGCCCGCCACCAGCGTGATCACCGCGAGCTGGGCCGCGCCGGTCAGGAGCTGCCCCGCGGCCAGCACCACCGGCGGCTCGGACCGCCGCCCGGTGATGAAGCGCCCCATGTACGCCCCGCCGATCCCGTAGCAGAGCGCCGCCCCGAAGCAGGCCAGGCTGCCGCCGAGCTGCCCGCCCGCCATGGGCTGCCACACCCCGAGCACCACCATGACGCCGGCGAACCCGAGCCCGAGCCCGGCCGCCCGCGCGGCGGTCGCCCGCTCGGCGCGCAGCACCAGGGTGAAGGCCAGGGTGCACAGCGGCGTGGTGGCGTTCCAGATCGCGGCGACGACGGAGGAGACGTACTGCTCGCCGTAGGCGAACAGGGTGAAGGGCAGCGTGGTGAGCACGACGGAGGCGATCTGGAAGTGCCCCCACAGCCGCGGGTCGCGGGGGAGCGGCCGCCTGGTCAGCGCGAGCGCGACCAGCAGGGTGGCCGCGCCGACCGCCATGCGGCCGAACGACACCTGCAACGGGTGCAGCGCGCCCACGGCGATCTTGATGAAGAAGAAACTGTTGCCCCAGATGGCGGCCAGCAGCAGGAACGCGGGCAGCCACCTCCCCGTGGCCTCGCTGCGCACGTACGCCTCCTGTAGATGAACCATCGAGGAGCGTAGCGGTCAGAACCGACAATTGGGAGAAGTCACATGTCTGCGGTGAGCCGGGCCACCACCCGCATCTTGTTCATCGCGTCCAGCGCCGCCACCTTGTACGACTCCGCCAGCGTCGGGTAGTTGAACACCGCGTTGACCAGGTAGTCGACGGTCCCGCCGCAGCCCATCACGGTCTGGCCGATGTGCACCAGCTCGGTGGCCCCCGTGCCGAACACGTGCACGCCGAGCAGCCGCCGGTCCTCGGAGGAGACCAGCAGCTTGAGCATCCCGTACGAGTCGCCGATGATCTGTCCCCTGGCCAGCTCCCGGTAGCGCGAGATGCCCACCTCGAACGGGATCCGGTCGCGGGTCAGCTCGTCCTCCGACTTCCCGACGAAGCTGATCTCGGGGATCGTGTAGATGCCGATGGGCGGCAGCTCCCGCAGCTCGGCCACGGGTTCGCCGCAGGCGTGCTGGGCGGCCACCCGGCCCTGCTCCATCGAGGTGGCGGCCAGCGCCGGGAAGCCGATCACGTCACCGACGGCGTAGATGTGCGGCACGGCGGTGGCGTAGTGCTCGTCCACCCGGATCCGGCCGCGGTCGTCGGCGGCCAGCCCGGCGGCCTCCAGGTTCAGCTCGGCCGTCCTGCCCTGGCGTCCGGCCGAGTACATGACGCAGTCGGCCGGGATGCGCTTGCCGCTCTCCAGCAGGGTCAGCGCGCCGCGCGCACGGCGTTCGACGGCGGCGACGTGCTCGCCGAAGCGGAAGGTCACCGCCAGGTCGCGCAGGTGGTACTTGAGCGCCTCGACGATCTCCAGGTCGCAGAACTCCAGCATGCGCTCGCGCCGTTCGACCACCGTCACCTTGGTGCCGAGGGCGGCGAACATGGAGGCGTACTCGATGCCGATGACCCCGGCGCCGACCACGACCATGGTCTCGGGCACCCGGTCCAGGTGCAGGATGGCGTCGGAGTCGATGACCGTGCGCTCGTCGAACTGCACGCTGTCCGGACGGGCGGGGGAGGTGCCGGTGGCGATCACGATCCGGTCGGCGGTGACCTTGCGCTCCTCGTCGCCGCTGATCCCGATGGTGTGCGGGTCGAGGAAGCGTCCGGTGCCGGGCAGGAGCGTGACGTGGTTGCGGCCGAGCTGGCTGCGGATCACCTGGATCTCGCGGCCGATCACGTGCTGGGTGCGCATCCCGAGGTCGGCGACCGTGATCTCGTCCTTGACGCGGTAGCTGGCGCCGTACAGCTCGCGCTGGTTGAGGCCGGTGAGGTAGAGGACCGCCTCGCGCAGCGTCTTGGACGGGATCGTGCCGGTGTTGATGCAGACGCCGCCGATCATGTTCCGTTTCTCGACGACGGCGACGCGCCGGCCCAGCTTCGCCGCCGCGATGGCGGCCTTCTGCCCGCCGGGACCGGAGCCGAGCACCAGCATGTCGTAGTCCGCCACACCGCCCAGTGTGAGCGCGCGGGGTGACCGGCGGAAGGCCCGTCGGCGAGACTGCGCGTATGCAACGTGCATTCCGTCAGGTCGACGTGTTCACCTCCGTCCCTTATCGCGGCAACCCGCTCGCGGTCGTGCTCGACGGCCAAGGGCTGGACACCGAGGAGATGCGGCGCTTCGCCGCCTGGACGAACCTGTCCGAGACGACGTTCGTGCTGCCCCCGACCGTGCCCGGGGCCGACTACCGGGTCCGGATCTTCACCGGGGGCGGCGAGCTGCCCTTCGCCGGGCACCCCACGCTCGGCACCTGCCACGCCTGGCTGGAGGGCGGCGGCCGGCCGCGCGACGCGGCGGAGATCGTCCAGGAGTGCGACGCCGGGCTGATCCGGGTGCGCAGGACCGCCGACGGGCTCGCCTTCGCCGCGCCCGAGCTGGTGCGGTCGGGGCCGGTCGAGGAGGAGCTGGCCGAGCGGCTGGCCGAGACCCTGCGCATCGGGCGCGAGCGCATGGTGGCCGTCGAGTGGGCCGACAACGGGCCCGGCTGGGTGGTGGTGCTGCTCGCCGCCGCCGAGGAGGTGCTGGCGCTGCGGCCGGGCGCGATCGAGCACATGGTCGGCGTGGCGGGGCCCTGCCCGGAGGGCTCGCCGTACGCCTACGAGGTGCGGGTGTTCGCCCCCGATGTCGAGGATCCGGTGACCGGCAGCCTGCACGCGTCCCTGGCGCAGTTCCTGCTGCGCACGGGGCGGGCGAAGGCGCCGTACACGGCGGGGCAGGGGACCGTGCTGGGCCGGGCGGGGCGCGTGCGGATCACCGCCGACGAGCGGGACGTGTGGGTCGGCGGATCGGTCGTCACCTGCGTCAGCGGCCAGGTCGCGTTGTGAAGCGCACCTCGTCGCCGGGCCGCAGTTGCGCCGCGACCGGCAGGTCGGCCTGCCGCACCACCGCGATCACCGGGTAGCCGCCCGTGGGCGGGTGGTCGGCGAGGAACACGATCGGCTGCCCGCTCGGCGGCACCTGCACCGCCCCGGTGACCATGCCCTCGCTCGGCAGCTCGCCCTTCCTGGCCCGCCTCAGCTCGGGCCCGTGCAGGCGCACCCCGACGCGGTTGCTGTCCTGGCTCACCGCGTACGGCCCCCCGCACAGCGCCTCCAGCGCCCCGGGGACGAACCAGTCGTCCCGCGGCCCGGCGAGCACCCGCAGCACGGCGGGCGCGGGCCCCGGCGGCGGCGCCAGGTCCACCGAGATCTCCCCGGCGGCGGACCCGCCCACCGGCAGCAGCGTCCCGGCCCGCAACGGCTCGGGGCCGAGCCCCGACAGCGAGTCGGTGGACCGGCTGCCCAGCACCGGCTCGACCGCGATGCCGCCGCGCACCGCCACGTACGTGCGCAGCCCCCACTCCGGCGCCCCCAGCCGCAGCTCGCCCCCCGGCGGCACCCAGAACGGCGCCCCCATCCGCGCCTCCGCCGGCGCGCCGGTCAGCGCCGCCCACGCGCCCACGTGGAAGCGCAGCCGCGCCAGCCCGAACGTCACCTCGATGCCCGCCGCGTCCTCGCGGTTGCCCACCAGCCGGTTGGCCAGCCGCAGGCTCGGCGCGTCGGCCGCCCCCGAGCACGGGACGCCCAGATGGGCCAGGCCGGGCCGCCCCAGGTCCTGGACGCTGGCGTAAGGGCCGGGCGCGATCACCTCGATCATGCGCGCTCGAACCGCACGCGCATCCCCGGCCGGAACAGCGACGGCGGCTCGGCCGTCACGTCCCAGACCCGCGTCGCCGTGCGCCCCAGCAGCCGCCACCCGCCGGGGGAGGCGGTCGGGTAGACCGCCGAGTACGGCCCCGCGACCGCCACCGAGCCGGCCGGCACCGACGTGCGGGGCGTGTCCAGCCGGGGCAGTTCCAGCACCGGGTCGAGCCCGGTCAGATAGGCGAACCCCGGGGCGAACCCCAGCCACCCGACCACCAGCTCGCGCCCGGTGTGCCGGGCGACCACCTCCTCGGCCGAGATCCCGGCCAGCGCCGCGACGGAATCGAGATCGGCCCCGTCATAGACGACGGGAATCGTCACCGCGGGCCCGGCCGGAGCTTCCGCAGCCGCCGCTCCGGGGGCCGATTCCGTCAGGGCCGCCAGCCTGGCCCGCAACCGCTCCCGGTCGGCGCCCGGCGCCACCACCAGCACGGTCTCCGGCCCCGGCACGACCTCCACGACCCCCTCGGGCCGCTCGGCCCGCAGCGCAGCGTCGAGCCGGTGTGAGGCCGCCAGCGACCCGGTCTCGACGAGCAGCGCGTGCTCCCCCGCCGCACGGATCACGCGAACGCCTGCAGGACCACTCCGGCCGCCAGCAGGTCGTTGCGCACGGCACGGGCCAGCCCGACGGCGTCAGGGGTGTCTCCGTGGACGCACAGCGACCGGGCGGAGACCGGCACCGGACTGCCGTCGACGGCCGTCACAGAGCCCTCCAGGGCCATCCTGCGGGCCCGCGCGGTCACCGCCGCGACGTCGTGGATGACCGCGCCCGCCTCGCGCCGCGGCACCAGCGCCCCCGCCGCCGTGTACGCCCGGTCGGCGAACGCCTCGCTCACCGTCGGGACGCCCGCCGCCGCGGCCACCTCGTGCACCGCCGAGACCGGCAGCGTGAGCACCGGCAGCGTCGGGTCGTAGTCGGCGACGGCGTCGATCACCGCCGCCGCCTGCACCTCGTCGCGGCAGACCCGGTTGTACAGCGCGCCGTGCGGCTTGACGTAGGAGACCCGGCCGCCCATCGCCCTGGCGATGCCGTCGACGGCCGCGAGCTGGTAGAGCACCTCGGCGCACAGCTCCTCGGGCTCCACCTCCATCTCCCTGCGGCCGAAGTGGGCCAGGTCGCGGTAGGACACCTGGGCGCCGATCGACACGCCGCGGTCGACGGCCGCGGCGCACGTGCGCCTGATCGTCACCGGGTCGCCCGCGTGGAAGCCGCAGGCGACGTTGGCGCTGGTGACGATGTCGAGCAGCGCGAGGTCGTCGCCGAGCCGCCAGATGCCGAAACCCTCACCGAGGTCGGCGTTGAGGTCGATCACCATCCCCCCATCATGGCGCAGCGTCACCTCGGCGCGACGAACAACGTCTGAGTCGCCGCACCGACTTCGCCGCGCTCGTCGTACAGGGTGGTGCGGGTCAGGCCGCGGCCGGCGGGGCCGATCGCGGTGGCCGCGTCCATGCAGGTCCATTCGCCCACCGGCGTGCGGAACAGCGAGATCGTCAGGTCGACGTTGACGAACACGTGGGTGGCGAAGTCGACGGCCGGGCTCACGCCGTTGCCGCTGTCGGCGAAGGCGGCCAGCCGTTCGAACGGGGTGATCTCCTCGCCCTCCACCAGCGGCACGGCCAGCCTGCCCCACACCGTGGCCGGGCCGGGCAGCATCGGGCCGCCGCGGGCGAAGCGCCAGTCGAACGCCCTGCCGTAGCCGAAGCCCGACACCAGGTAGGAGGCCGCGTGCGCGGGGGAGGGCGGCGGCACGGGCGCGGGCGGCCCGGCGGCCGGCGTGGCGGGCGTGTCGGCCTCGCGGATGCGCCACGCGGTGGCCCTGGCGTACTCGCGCCCGCCGGACAGCACGGCCGCCGACAGGCACTGCACCCGCTTGCCGTCGCGGACGACGTCGGTGACGACCTCCAGCTCGGCCACGGGCACCGGGGCGAACACGTCGACCGCCAGCCTGGACAGCGCCAGGCCGGGCAGGGGCGCGGTGCGGTCGAGCTCGTGGACGATCAGGGCCGTCACCGGGCCCATGTGCTGGGAGCCCGGGTCCCAGGGCCCCTGGGTGTGCTCGGAGGCGAGGTAGCGGCCCATGGCCAGCCGGCGGTACATCGACATGGGACGGACCCTAGATCTCGTCGGGGATGTCGGCGATGTCGTCGAGGGCCGCGGCCAGCTCGTCGGGGTCGCCGCCGATGCGCTCGGCGATCTCGATCAGCACATGGAGCACGTCGTGGCGGTCGTGGCCGAGGTCGAGCAGGCGCTGGGCGGCCTCCCACAGCTGGGGCGGGTCGCCGTCCCACAGCCGGGTCGCGATCTCCTCGTGCCAGGCCAGGTGCTCCTGGTCGATCACGCCGCCGTGGTCGATCTCCAGTAAGGTGCGCCGGTCGGCCTCGTCGGCCGGGTTGAGCCGGTCGAGGTCGATGCCGTTGTGCACGCCCTGCAGGTAGGGGAACGCGAACACCCGCCTGGCCAGCGCCGACAGGTCGCCGTCGGGCAGCAGCCGCTCCAGCAGCGGCCGGTCGAGCCCGAACGACGTCGGGTCGCGGTAGGCCTCGGGGAACTTGCCGGTGGCCTCCCACACCGCGTCGAGCGTGGCCTTGAGCCCCTGCTCGGGCAGGCCGGTGCGGCGCGCGGCGAAGCGCACCCACGCCGACAGCACGTGCGGCATCGCCTCCTGCTCGGCCACGCTCAGCATCACCTTGCGCGGCAGCCAGTCGAGCAGGAACGTCTCGCACTTGGTCGGGCTGACCCGCAGCGGCCGGTTGAAGTCGCGCTCGCAGCCGTAGTCGATGATGTGGTCGGCGCAGCGCGAGGCCGCCGACGGGTCGGACAGGTGCTCGGCGGCGTCGGAGGCCAGGAACTCGGCGGCCAGCATGGCCCGCCGCTCCCGGCTGTAGGGCGCCTCGATGTGCAGCGGCGCCGGACGTTTGCGGCCCGGCGGCAGCGCCTTGAGCCGGGCGCGGGCGAAGGCGTGGTAGGCGCTGTAGCTCTCGCTCACCGGCGGCGGCGTCTTGGGCTCCCTGGTGGCCTTCATGGCCGACTCCAGCAGCGCCCTGGCCTGCTCGGGCTGGATCTCCTCGAACAGCAGCATCGGGTTGCCCGCCGCCTCGGCCCTGGCCTGCTCCAGCAGCTTGTCGACGTGCGAGGACACCCACGCGTCGCGGGCCATGCCGCTCATGTTGTGGTCGACGACCACGACCAGCGCGTGCCGGTCGCTCGGCGCCGATGCCTCGTTCCAGCGGTAGGCGAACGTGCAGATCACCGTGTCCTGGTCGCCGTAGGCGTCGCGGGAGACGTAGCAGCCGGTGGGCTTGACCGCGCCGACCTTGTCGGCCCAGCCCGGCCTGGCCACGCCCGACTCCATCATCGCCAGCGCCGCGCCCTCGGCCTTGGCGCCCTGGCGGGCGGTGCCCAGGTAGGCCAGGCACACCAGCAGCGTCAGGGAGGCCGGGGTGCCGGCCTTGGCCGCGTAGTCGACCAGGCCCTCCCCGAGGACCTGCTCCACGTCACCGCCCCTGACCCGCCTGCCCCACCAGGCCCCGATCATGTCCGAGACCATCAGTTCCGCGTCGAGAGGGCTGCGCACCGCGAGCAGCTCGCGGGCCGCCTGCACCATCTCCTGGAACACGTCGTCGGGCGGGCTGCTCTCCCGGGGATCTCGTCGGTGTCGGCGCACGCCCTCACTCTCTCGTATTCCAGGCGCAAACGGTGAAGAGAACTCGGCCTGGTGACCCCGATGTTATCGGTGGAGCCGCGATCAGCGGGGACTTCGGGGCGGCGGGGCGGAGTTCACGATGGCGAGCAGGTGCTCGCGCGCGATGCGCTCCACGACCTCCGGCGTGGCCGGGACGCCGAGATGCTCGGCGCACGCGCACACGTCGGCCACGCACCGGTCGATCGTGTCCACGGGTACGGTCAGGAACTCTTCGGCCAGCCGGAGACTGACCGGCTCCCTGAGGAAGCGTGTGGCCAGAGCGAGCATAGATGTGAGATTCCTCTGGAGACCCGGGAGCAAACCCCCAGGAACGTATGCAGGGTGACTTGCGCTCCCATTTCATCTTTTCTCGGCCTTGTGTCAAGGCTCTGAGGCGCCTGTGTTCGCTTCTCGTGCAAAGCTGTTTCCATGCGCATCCAGCTCGCCCAGCGGGACGAGGCAGACGAGCTCCTCGGCCGCAGCCCGCTCGCCCTGCTCGTCGGCATGCTGCTCGACCAGCAGATTCCCATGGAATGGGCGTTCACTGGGCCGTACACCATCTCCGAGCGCCTGGGGCACGACCTGACCGCCGAGGAGATCGCCGCCTGCGACCCCGAGGCGTTCGCCGAGCTCCTGGCGCAGAAGCCGGCCGTGCACCGTTACCCCAAGTCGATGGCCGCCCGCGTCCAGCAGCTCGCGGCCTACCTCGTCGAACACTACGACGGGCGGCCCGAGCTCATCTGGAGCGACGCGGCCGACGGGAAAGACTTGTTGAAACGACTGCAGGCCCTTCCGGGATACGGCAAGCAGAAGGCCCAGATCTTTTTGGCATTGCTGGGCAAGCAGCTGGGGGTCCAGCCGTCAGGCTGGCGTGAGGCAGCCGGACTCTACGGCGAGGAGGGGTCATACCGTTCGGTCGCCGACGTGGTCGACACCGACAGCCTGGGCCGGGTGCGCGCCGCCAAGCAGGAGGCCAAGCGCGCGGCCAAGGGCGAGTAACCTGATCTTGCTGCGCAATGTGGAGCGACTTTGACAGGATGCGTTGACCCTTATGGCGACCGGGCGGCGGCGGGGGCTTCCGTCGGCGCATGCCCATCGCCGATGATGTACTGCAGAATCCGGTCGCCCGGAGCTGCGCTACGCCGATACACAGTTATGGAGATGTGCCGCGTGGGAGACCCTGGCACGCGACGGAGGTGCCGACCATGAGCGCCGAGACCTCCGTTCCCCGTCCCCGGGAGTCGGATGTGGACATCTCAGACTCCGCCCTGTTCAAGGGCATGCTGTCGGAGGCCGAGTTCGCCTTCGCGTTCTTCGACGGCGATGGCCGCGTCCAGCGGGTCAACGACGTGTTCAGCGACGTCGTCAGCGTGCCCGCCGAGCGCCTGGTGGGCCGCTCGCCGGTCGAGGTGCTGACGGCCGACCTGAGCCAGATCATCACCCACGCCGTCCAGGCCGTCATCGAGAGCGACGCGCCGGTCACCGAGGGCCGCGTGCGGGTGCGGTCCGCCGAGGGCGACACCCGCCACTGGTCGCTGTCGTTCTCGCCGGTCCACGACGAGGCGGGCGAGCTGCGCGCCATCGCGCTGGTCGGCCTCGACGTGACCGAGAGCCGGCAGACCGAGGAGGCCCTGCGCCGCAGCGAGGAGCGTTACCGCTCGCTGGTCGAGGCGCAGTCCCAGCTCGTCTGGATCACCTCGCCCACGGGCGCCGTCGTCGAGGACGCGCCCCAGTGGCGCGCGATCACCGGCCAGGGGCTGGAGGAGTACCTCGCCAACGGCTGGTTGGAGGTCGTCCACCCCGAGGAGCGCCAGCAGACCGAGGAGGCCTGGCGGGAGGCGCTGCGCGGCCGCACGATGTTCGAGTGGAACTACCGGGTCCGCACCCGGGCCAGCGGCTACCGCCACTTCGAGGTGCGCGCGGTGCCGATCATCAGGCACGGCAGGGTCGTGGAGTGGGTCGGCGCCAACACCGACGTCACCCCGCAGCGCGAGGCCGAGGAGATGCGCGGCAGGCTGACCGACCAGCTCGGCGCCGCCGCCCTGCGCACCGCGCGGCTCCAGGGCGCCACGGCCCAGCTCGCCGAGGCCCTGACGGTCGAGCAGGTCGTTCAGGTCATCATCGACGTCGGCCGCACCGCGCTGGCCGCCGACCGCTCGGCCGTGGCGCTGCTCGACACCGACCGCGCCGCGCTCAAGCTGGTCAACGGCGAGGGCATCCCCGAGGTCCAGGGCTCGGGCGACGAGATCCCGCTGTCGCACTCCAACGTGATGACGATGGCCGTCAACAGCCGCCGTCCGGTCTTCGCCGAGTCGCCCGAGTCGCTGAAGGCCCAGCTGCTGGAGGCCGGCGACGACGAGGAGGCCCTCGCCGGGTTCATCAGCCAGGGCGACGAGCGCGCCTGGGTCGGTCTGCCGCTGCTGGCCGCCGGCCGGGCGCTCGGCGCGCTGCGCTTCTCGTTCACGCGCCCGCAGAAGATCTCCCAGGAGGACGGCGTCTTCCTGGAGGCGCTGGCCGGGCAGTGCGCCCTGGCCGTCGAGCGGGCCACGCTCTTCGAGCGCGAGCACCGCACGGCCGAGACGCTGCAGCGCAGCCTGCTGCCCGACCGCCTGCCCGTGGTCAAGGGCCTGGTGCTGGCCCAGCGCTTCCGTTCCGGCAGCCGCCACGTCCAGGTCGGCGGCGACTGGTACGACGCGTTCGTCCTGCAGGACGGGCGTGTCGCGGCGGTCGTCGGCGACGTCATGGGCAAGGGCGTCAAGGCCGCGGCGGGCATGGGCCGCATCCGCAACGCCATGCGGGCGCTCGCGCTCACCAACCCGCCGCCCGCCGCCGTGCTCACGGGCCTCGACCGGGTCTTCGAGGCCACGGAAGAGGAGGAGCAGGTCACCACGCTGGCCTACATGGTCGTCGAGCCGGTCACCGGCGAGGGCACGCTGGCCATGGCCGGCCACCCGCCGCCCGTCCTGGTCTCGCCCCAGGGCACGGCGATCCTGTGCGACGCCGAGCCCGGCACGCCGCTGGGCTGGCCGACCAGCCGCCGGCAGTTCCGGTTCGTGGTGCCGCCGGGACACACCGCGGTGCTCTACTCAGACGGTCTCGTGGAGAACAGGAAGCGAGGACTTGACGCCGGTCTCGCAGAGATTTGCAGTGTTGTGACCGAAGCGCCGCCTGAGGTGGTCAGCAGTCCGCACATGTTGCTGGACTTCCTGGTTGACCGGATGTTGTCTGGATATGAACAGGATGATGACGTTACCGCGCTCGCAATTCACGTCCCGCCGGCCACGAAGAGTGACTGAATGAAACAGTCATAACGGTTGCTTTCGGGTATCAGTGCCCCGCTTACGTACGCACTACTGTCTTGGTCGGCCTAGGGTGGAGGACAACCGCCGGGAGGTGGCCGTATGGAGTGCGGGGTCGTGCCACAATGCTGTGTCAGGTCCGTCGCGCTTCGCACGGCCTCACCGATCTCCGAGAGAGGCAACAGCCCCCAGCGGGCATCTGGGTCCATTGTCGCCACGCGTTCGTTCGAGAGGTGTTCGTGTCGCCTGCAAGTTCGACTCGCTCGAAGCCACAAGAGCTGAACGAGCCCGTCATTCAGCGACTGCTCGAGCGTGGGCGCTCGCAGGGTTTCCTCGAGTCTGAGGATGTCCGTCAGGCCTTCGAGGAGGCGGACATCCCCATGTCGCACGCCGCCGCGTTCTTGCGGAACCTCAGCAAAGAGGGCGTGACCGTGGTGGTGACCGCCGCGGATTCGGCTGCGCCGAAGAAGTCTCGTGGTCCAGCAAAGCGCCGCACCGCTGCCCCCGTCAAGACCAAGACGGCAGCGGCCGCCAAAGAGCAGCAGCCCGAGACCGTGACCGCGGTCGTGGGCGCCGCTGAGGCCGAGCCGGCCGCCAAGAAGCCGGCTCCGGCCAAGAAGGCCGCTCCCGCTCCGAAGAAGGCGGCTCCGGCCGCCGCCAAGAAGGCCAAGCCAGAAGTCAGCGCTGGGCCTGCCGAGACCAAGCCGAAGGCACCCGAGGGCCTCAAGGCGACCGACGCGGACGACGACGACGATCTCGAGCTCGACGGCGACGTGGAGCTTGAGGACCTTGAGGACCTCGAGGTCGACGACATCGTGGCCGAGGACGACGCCGACTCCGAGGGTGACTCCGACTCCGACGACGACTCCGACGACGAGCCCAAGGCCGCCGACGTCGCCGCCGTCACCGCGGACAAGACCGAGGACGAGGTCCTCATCCTGTCCGACGACGACGACGACGCCCCGGTCGCCCAGGTGGCCGCCGCCGGTGCCACCGCCGACCCGGTGAAGGACTACCTCAAGCAGATCGGCAAGGTCCCCCTGCTCAACGCCGAGCAGGAGGTCGAGCTGGCCAAGCGCATCGAGGCCGGTCTGTTCGCCGAGGAGCAGCTCGGCGGCGGCGAGACCGAGAGCCTGCCGGTCGACGTCCGGGCCGAGCTCGAATGGATCGCCGAAGACGGCCGCCGGGCCAAGAACCACCTGCTGGAGGCCAACCTCCGGCTCGTGGTCTCGCTGGCCAAGCGCTACACCGGGCGCGGCATGCTGTTCCTCGACCTGATCCAGGAGGGCAACCTCGGCCTGATCAGGGCCGTGGAGAAGTTCGACTACACCAAGGGCTACAAGTTCTCCACCTACGCCACGTGGTGGATCCGGCAGGCGATCACGCGTGCCATGGCCGACCAGGCGCGGACCATCCGCATCCCGGTCCACATGGTCGAAGTGATCAACAAGCTGGCCCGCGTCCAGCGGCAGATGCTGCAGGACCTCGGCCGCGAGCCCACGCCGGAAGAGCTGGCCCGCGAGCTGGACATGACGCCCGAGAAGGTCGTCGAGGTCCAGAAGTACGGCCGCGAGCCCATCTCCCTCCACACCCCGCTGGGTGAGGAGGGCGACAGCGAGTTCGGTGACCTCATCGAGGACTCCGAGGCCATCGTGCCGGCCGACGCCGTCAGCTTCACGCTGCTGCAGGAGCAGCTGCACTCCGTTCTCGACACGCTGTCGGAGCGGGAGGCGGGCGTCGTGTCCATGCGGTTCGGCCTCACCGACGGGCAGCCGAAGACGCTCGACGAGATCGGCAAGGTCTACGGGGTCACCCGTGAGCGCATCCGCCAGATCGAGTCGAAGACCATGTCCAAGCTGCGTCACCCGTCCCGGTCCCAGGTCCTGCGCGACTACCTGGACTAGGAGCCACCTCGTCGATCGCCCCGTCCGGAACCCTCCGGGCGGGGCGATCGCCGTTTCCGGAGGTGGCCCCGCCTCAGGCCGGGTCGGTGACGTGCACGTCGAGGAGCCATGGGCGGTTCGCCCGCGCGGGCTCGGCGAGATCGACCGTCCAGCCCAGGTTGCCGAGGGTCTTGGCCAGCTCGCCGGGCGTGCCGGGGGCCTCCTCCTGCTGGAGCAGGACGCGGGCGATCTCGCCCCGGGTGGCCTTGGCCATGTGGCTGACGACCTTGCCGTCGCGGAAGACGCGTACCGACACCGACCGGTCGCCGGGCTGCCACGCCCCCGCGTACGTGGCCGAGCGCAGGTCCACCACCAGCCCCGGCATCCGGTCCAGCTCCTTGGCCAGGTGCGTGCGCCAGTAGGCGGCCAGGCCGCCCAGCGGCGGCAGGCTGACGCCCATCGACAGGCGGTACGGGGGCACCCGGTCGGAGACACGCAACACGCCCCACAGGCCGGAGAAGATCAGCACGGCCTCCTCCGCCCGAGCCCTGGCGGCCTCGTCCAGGGTGTTCAGGCCGAGATTGTCGTACAGAACGCCGGTGTAGAGGTCGGCGGCGGGAAGGGTGGGGGCGGTCCGCAACGCCGTGTTCTTGGCCGCCTCGCCCGCCAGACCGGGCGTCAGCCCGAGCACCTGCGCGGCGTCGCGGCGCTTGGAGGCCCGGATGAGCGCGGTCACGACCCGCTTGCGGGCACGGTCGAGCTTGGGGAAGGACAGCTCGCCGAGCGGCGGACCGCTCCCCTCGGCGGCCTTTCCCTCGGACGGCGGCAGCAGAATCAGCACAACCCCACACCCTAACGGGCCGGTCAGAGGGTGTTCGCGCTGGTCGGCTAGGCTGCGCGGATGAACGTCGACCTGCTGGTGCACCAGGCGTGGCCGGCCTACGAGCAGCGTGTCCACGACGGCTGGGTGCTGCGTTGCGCCGGCGGCGTGACCAAACGGGCGAACTCGGTGCTCGCCCTGAACGCCCCCGCCGACCTGGAGGCCGCGATCGGCGCCGCCGAGGCGTTCTACGGCGAGCGGGGACAGAGCTGCGCCTTCTCCGTCGGCCCCGGCACCTGGGCCGGGCTGGACGCCGAGCTGGCCCGCAGAGGGTACGAGCTGGTCGACCCGACGGTCATCATGGCCGGATCGCCGTCGGCCGAGCCGGGCGGCCCGGTGCGGATCGAGGACCGTCCGTGGCCGGAATGGCTGGAGACCTGGTGGTCCGTGGACGGCCGGTACGGCGCCGGCCTGGCGGAGGCCACCCGCATCTGCACCGGCGTGCCCGCCTGGTACGGGGCCGTCGAGGAGGACGGCGTGCCGGTCGCGGTCGGCCGGGTCGTGCCGCAGGGGGACACAGCGGGCGTCTTCTGCATGGCGACGTTGCCACGGGCCCGGCGACGCGGGCTGGCCCGTACGGTGCTGCGTGCCCTGACCGGGCACGCCGGGGCGAAGAGCGCGTACCTGGTCACCACCGAGCCCAACCACGGGGCTCAGGCCCTGTACCGCGCCGAGGGTTTCGAAACCATAGGCCGATACCACTACCGCGTCCGCACACCTTGACCCAGGCCGTACGAACGCCCTGAACCACACCGCATGCGGAGGGTCGAGACATCGGCGCGCGCGGCCCCCTGGCCCCGTGCGGCCGGCTGGTGTACGGGAGCACGGCCTGGCCCTAGCCTGCATGCGACCTGGACCACCGCCTGGGCACCCCGGCCGCTGCCTGCCCTCGGCCTGGACGAGGGGCGTGCGCGCAGCCTGAACGGTGTCGCGTGCGGAGGATGGGACTCCGGCGCTCCTCCAGCCCTCCCACCCCGTGCGGAAGGCCTGTGCACGAGGGCACGGCCTGGCCTTTCCTTGCATACGGCCCTGGTTCACCGCCTGCGCGATCCGGCCACTAGATGCCCTCGGCCTGGACCCAGGGGTGTGCGCAGCCTGAACCGTGCCGCGTGCGAAGGGTTGCGACTGCGGCGGCCCTCTGACCACCGTGCGGAGGGCCGATGTACGACGGGCGCGGGCTCGGGTCGCCGCCTGCGTGTGACCCCAGCCATCGCTTGTGTGACCCCAGCCATCGCTTATGTGACCCCAGCCAACGCCTGTGTGTGACCTCAGCCATCGCCTGCGCGACCCCTAAGCAAGCCCCTGCGTGTGCCCCCGCCACCGCCTGCGTGTCTCCTGGACAACCGCCTGCGCGGGTGTGAACGCAGAACGGCGACCCCGGCGTGGTGTGCCGGGATCGCCGAACTGGTCGTGCAATATGTGGTTATGTGATCACAACGAACGCGTCAGCGGTCGTCGTTGGGGTTCATTGACGGGGTTTCGCTGAGGCGAGCCGACTCGTCCAGGATGTCGGCGCCCTTTTCGCGCAGCGCTGCGACGTGCTGACGCCCATGGTGGGCGCAGAACAGCAGCTCCCCACCAACAGGCAGGGTCGCGCGAATGTAGGCCTGGGCGCCGCAGCGGTCGCAGCGGTCGAGGGCCGTCAGCGGCTTAACGGGGGCGAGAGCTCCAGTCACGTATCGCCTTTCGGGTCACCCCCGCCGAAGCGAGGATCTGGCGTCAGTCACTTGAGACAACATCTAACCGGACGTGGACGTTCCCAACCTCCGCCTCGCTACGCCCAGAGCAGAATGTGTCCGAAAGTAATGGTGATCAGCCGGTTGGTAACGGCAAACGTGTCGCCATGGCAAGCTTGTACGCGCGCCTGAGGGAAGAACGGTAGGCTGCGCACACGTGTTCGATGCTTAGACCAGGGGAGCAAGAGTGACGGTAGTGGAGGCGGGTTACACAGCTCGTCACCTGTCGGTGCTTGAGGGCCTCGAGGCCGTACGCAAGCGGCCGGGCATGTACATCGGGTCCACCGACAGCCGCGGGCTCATGCACTGCCTCTGGGAGATCGTGGACAACGGCGTCGATGAGGCCCTGGCCGGCCACTGCGACCGCATCGAGGTCGAGCTCTACGCCGACGGCTCCATCGAGGTGCGGGACAACGGCCGCGGCATCCCCGTTGACATCCACCCCAAGACCGGCCTGGCCGGCGTCGAGCTCGTCTACACAAAGCTTCATGCCGGCGGCAAGTTCGGCAGCGGCTCCTACGGCGCCTCCGGCGGCCTCCACGGCGTGGGCGCCTCCGTGGTCAACGCCCTGTCCTCGCGACTCGACGTCGAGGTCGACCTCGACGGGCGGGTCCACGAGATCAGCTTCAGGCGCGGCGTGCCCGGCGTCTTCGACGGCGACGGGCCCACGGCCAAGTTCAAGAAGAAGTCCGGACTGCGGATCGGCGGCAACCTGCCCAAGAACGTCACGGGCACCCGTGTGCGCTTCTGGGCCGACAAGCAGATCTTCCTGCCCGACGCCGAGGTCTCGCTCGACGAGATCCACGTGCGCCTGCGGCAGACCGCGTTCCTGGTGCCCGGCCTGACCCTGGCGGTCTTCGACAGCAGGGGCGAGGAGCGCACCGGCGAGGAGTTCCGCTTCGACGGCGGCATCTCCGAGTTCACCGAGTTCCTGGCCCGCGACGAGCCCGTCTGCGAGGTGCTGCGGCTGCAGGGCGTGGGCCACTTCCACGAGACCGTGCCGGTCCTCGACGACCAGGGCCACATGACGCCCACCGAGGTGCAGCGCGAGCTCACCGTCGACGTGGCGGTCCGGTGGGGCAAGGGTTACGAGTCGACCGTGCGCTCGTTCGTCAACGTGATCGCCACGCCCAAGGGCGGCACGCACCTGACCGGTTTCGAGCGCGGCCTGGTCCGTACGATCAACGAGCTGCTGCGCGAGACCAGGCTGCTGAAGAGCGGCGACGACCCGGTCAACAAGGAGGACATCTCCGAGGGGCTGACCGGCGTGGTCACCGTCCGGGTGCCCGAGCCGCAGTTCGAGGGGCAGACCAAGGAGGTGCTCGGCACCTCCGCGGCCACCCGTATCGTCTCCCACGTGGTCTCGCGCGAGCTCAAGGAGCTGTTCGCCAACCCGCCGCGCGGGTTCAAGCAGCCGCTGCGCGCCGTGCTGGAGAAGATCGTCGCCGCCGCCAAGGCCCGCATCGCGGCCCGCGAGCACCGCGACAACCAGCGGCGCAAGAGCGCTCTGGAGAACTCCGCGCTGCCCGCCAAGCTGGTCGACTGCCGCAGCGACGCCGTCGACCGCAGCGAGCTGTTCATCGTCGAGGGCGACTCCGCGCTCGGCACGGCCAAGCTGGCCCGTGACTCCGAGTTCCAGGCGCTGCTGCCGATCCGCGGCAAGATTCTCAACGTGCAGAAGGCGTCCGTGAGCGACATGCTCAAGAACGCCGAGTGCGCCGCGATCATCCAGGTGGTGGGGGCCGGGTCGGGGCGTTCGTTCGACATCGAGGCGGCCCGCTACGGCAAGGTCATCCTCATGGCGGACGCCGACGTCGACGGCGCGCACATCCGCTGCCTGCTGCTCACCCTGTTCCACCGCTACATGCGGCCGATGGTGGAGGCCGGCCGGGTGTTCGCGGCCGTGCCGCCGCTGCACCGCATCGAGCTCACCAACCCCGGGCGCGGCAAGGAGAAGTACATCTACTGCTACTCCGACGCAGAGCTGCAGAAGGTCCTGCGCGACCTGGAGCGGCGGGGCAAGCGCTGGAAGGACCCGGTGCAGCGGTACAAGGGCCTGGGGGAGATGGACGCCGACCAGCTCGCCGAGACCACGATGGACCCGCGGCACCGGGTGCTGCGCCGGGTGCGCATCGAGGACGCCGAGGGGGCCGAGTCCATCTTCAGCCTGCTGATGGGGAGCGACGTGGCGCCGCGACGGGAGTTCATCGTCAGCAGCGCGGCCGAGGTCGACCGCGACCACATCGACGCCTGAGCCTGGCGGCGCCCACCCGGGGTCGTATGCCTGAACCCCGGGTTTCGGCGACACCTGGCTCAAGAAAGGTCTCGGGCCCAAGGGGCTCGGAACCTCGCGCGCACGCCCTCGGCGTCGGACCTCGCCGGTAGGAAGCCACCGGTCTCAACGTGACCTTGGGTTCCGCAATGGCCTCCCATGTGTCCTCGGCCGCAAGATGAGTCCCCGTGTCATCGGGCTGTGCGCTGGCCGGGCTTCAGGGGCCGCCGAACGGCACTTGGGGCGGATCGAGCCCGCTGACGCCGGATTCACGAGGACATCGGATTCGGGACGGCATCGAGTCAGGGAGACGCCGGGCTGAGGAGAACGCCGGATTCGGGACGGCATCGGGCTCAGTGCGGCATCCGGCTCAGGGGGACACCTAGGGCCTGGGAACGGCACCCCGGCATCTGGGCTTCTGGCCCGAAGAGTGCGGCGTTGCCGGCGGATGGCGCGGGGCTGGCTTGAGCAAGCCTTCATGGGGGGGCGGCGCGTGCCTCTCGGCGGATGTGCGGGCGCTGCGTGTTCGGTTGGGCGATGGGCCGCTCGGCAATCCCGGCGGCTCGGACGTTAAGGCCCTGCCACCGGTCGGAAAGGGCCCTTCGCTGCCGCCACCCGAGGGTCCGTCCTGGTGGCACGCCGGTCCTGAGACGTTGAGGGGCTTGCGGTGGCGCGCTCTCTCTCGCACGTGGTCTCTCCCTAGGCACCTCCGTCTCGCAGGGCACCGACCGTTCAGCCGGTTGGGAGGGCTTTTGCAGCGCGCCTAGGTTCCCTGTGCCGCCGCCGAGATGAGCAGCGGGTGTGGGGCGCTCGGGCCCGTTCATGACCTACGTCGAGTCCGTCGTCCGGGTGTCGGGACCAGCCATCACCCGTAACCTGCGCTCCTTCGGTGTGCCAGTGATGGACGTGGGGCCGGTCATCATAGTGGGCCCACTTGTAACTGCATGTCGCGCTTGGAGCATTTAGGAGCTTCCGCGAGCGGTCCCACGCCAGACCGGTAACGGCCTCAAGGCTCTCAGGGCCTCAGATGGGGCGTTCTGGCCGCGGTCGGCGCCTGGGCGCTCAAAGGGGGTTCTGGAGCCTCCTGGGGCCTGCTAGCGGGGTTGATGGGCTTGCTGGCGGGCTTCCGGGTTCGTGGCGGCGCGGCGGGGTGGAAGAACGCAGAGGGGCGGGAGACGGCCGAGGGCTGTGAGGGGGCGGACGGGGTGTCGACAGGAGGCTCGGGCTGCGAAGGGCAGTGGTTGCAGGCCGGGCGACAACGGGTCGGTGAAGCGTGGCAAGACTGGGGAGCGAGGTAGGGGGTCCTGGGGCCCTGTATCGGGACGGTAAGCGCCAGCTACGTAGTGTCATCAACGGGTCGAAGGGGTACGGGCGGGACGCAGCCGTTTCGCGGGTCACCAGGGACGAGTCCTGCCAGATCCCCCACGAAGTTCAAGGCCCATGGGCAGGGAGAGGGACGGCGATGGGGGTGACCGCGGGGGCGGCGGTGGATCTGGGGGCGGCGCGCATGCAGATGGCGTTGTCGCTCGGCTGGCACATCATCATCGCCTGCCTCGGCGTCGGCATGCCCGCCATCACCCTGCTCGCCGAGTGGCGGGGCCATCGCACCGGCGACAACAACTACCGGTTGCTGGCGCGACGCTGGGCCAGGGCGCTCGGGGTGCTGTTCGCGGTCGGCGCGGTCTCGGGGACGATCCTGTCGTTCGAGATGGGCCTCCTGTGGCCGGGCATGATGGGCGTGTACGGCGAGGTCATCGGCCTGCCGTTCTCGCTGGAGGGCATCGCGTTCTTCGTCGAGGCCATCTTCCTCGGCATCTACCTGTACGCCTGGGACCGCCTGCGGCCCGTCCCGCACCTGCTGGCCGGGATCCCGATCGTGGTGGCGGGGGTGGCCAGCGCGTTCTTCGTGGTCGCCGCCAACGCCTGGATGCAGCAGCCCACCGGGTACGAGGTCGCGGGCGGCCGGATCGTGGCCGTCGATCCGTGGGCGGCGATGTTCAACCGGGCCACGCCGCCCCAGACGGTCCACATGATCCTGGCGGCGTTCATGGTGGCCGGGTTCCTGATGGCCGGCGTGTACGCGGTCGCCATGCTGCGCGGCCGCCGCGACCGCTACCACCGGCTGGGCCTGCTGCTGCCGCTCACGGTCGCGGCGGCCGTCACGCCCGTGCAGATCGGCGTCGGCGACTGGGCCGCGCACTTCGTGGCCGAGTACCAGCCGGTCAAGCTGGCCGCCATGGAGGGCGTGTTCCGCACGGGCCGCGGCGTGCCGCTGCACCTGGGCGGCATCGCGGTGGACGGCGAGCTGAGGTACGCCCTGGAGATCCCCTACGGCCTGTCCCTGCTGGCCCACTGGAACCCGCACGCGGAGATCACCGGCCTGGAGCAGGTGCCGCCCGCCGACCGGCCGCCGGTCAACATGGTCCACTGGGCGTTCCAGATCATGGTGCTGCTGGGCTTCGGGCTGCTGCTGCTCGGGGCCTGCCTCGCGGTGTCCTGGAAACGACGGCGTGACCTGCCGGAGTCGCCGTGGTTCCTGCGCGCCGCCGCGCTGTCGGGCGTGGCGGCCGTGCTGGCGCTGGAGAGCGGCTGGGTGGTCACCGAGGTCGGACGCCAGCCGTGGATCGTGTTCCGGGTGATGCGCACGGCGCAGGCGGTCAACCCCGCGCCGGGCCTGGTGTACGGGTTCGCGCTGGTCACGGCCGTCTACGTGGCCCTGACCGTGGCCACCGTGTACGTGATGCGCCGACTGTCCCGCGACGTGCCGGTGCCGCTGGCGCCGCAGGAGCCCGACGTCACCGGCTACAAGGTCGTGTGACGATGCCGCTGCCGCAGATCATGCTGGCCGTCCTGTGGGTCGGGCTGACGGCGTACGTCCTGTTCGGGGGCGCCGACTTCGGCGGCGGCGTGTGGGACCTGCTGGCCGGCGGCGCCGAGCGCGGCCGGCGGCGGCGGGACCTGGTGGAGCACTCCATCGGCCCGATCTGGGAGGCCAACCACGTGTGGTTGATCTTCGTGATCGTGCTGGCCTGGACCGGCGTGCCGTCGGTGTTCGCCTCGGTCGCCTCCACTCTCTACATCCCGCTCACCCTGGTGGCGCTGGGCGTGATCGGGCGCGGCGCGGCGTTCGCGTTCCGCAAGGTCTCCTCGCGGCTGTGGCAGCGGCGGCTGTTCGGCGCGACCTTCGCCTTCTCCTCGGTGGTGACCCCGTTCTTCCTCGGCGCCGCGGCGGGCGGCATCGCCTCCGGCCGGGTGCCGCCCGGCGTCGCCAAGGGCGACCTGGTCGGGAGCTGGGTCAACCCCACGTCGATGGCGGTCGGCGCGCTGGGCGTGGGCACGGCCGCGTACCTGGCCGCCGTCTACCTGACCCGCGACGCCCAGCGCGGCGGCCAGGAGGACCTGGCCGAGGAGTTCCGGCGGCGGGCGCTGGGCTGCGGGGCGGTGGTCGGCGTGCTGGCGGCGGTGAGCCTGCTCGTGCTGCGCGCCGACGCGCCCGCCCTGTTCGCCGAGCTGACCACCGGCCGCGCCCTGCCGCTGCTGACGCTGTCGGCACTGGCCGGGCTGGCCTCGCTGGTGCTGCTGTGGCGGCGGGCCTATCTGGCGGTACGCCTCAGCGCCGCGCTGGCCGTGACCGGGCTGCTGTGGGGCTGGGGCGTGGGGCAGTACCCCGTGCTGCTCCCCGGCCTCACCCTCGACCAGGCCGCGGCCACCGACGCGGTGCTGGGGGCCAGCCTCGGGTCGCTGGCCGTCGGCGCGGTGCTGCTGGTCCCGTCGTTGTGGTGGTTGTACGCCACCTTCCAGCGCGAGCGCGACGAGGTCAGTCGCCGACCGGCGTGAGCAGGCCCGTGCGGACGTCGTAGATCGCGCCCGTCACCGGCATGCCGTCGGGCAGGAACGGGGTCGTGCGGATCCGGGTGAGGTCGTGGCGCAGCGCCTCGCCCTGGTCGGGGACGGTGTGGAACTCCAGGCTGCGCGTGTCCACCCCGCGGGCGCTGGTCAGGTCGTGCACGTCGGCGTCCGTCACCTTGGTCATCCCGCAGTCGGTGTGCGGCATGACCAGGACGCGCTCGACGCCGAGCAGGTACACGGCCAGCACCAGCGTGCGCAGCACGTCGTCGGTGACCCGCGCGCCCGCGTTGCGCAGGATCTTGGCGTCGCCGGGCTGCAGGCCCAGCAGGCCCAGTGGGTCGATGCGGGAGTCCATGCAGGTCACCACGGCAAGCCCGCGGGCTGCCCGGCCGGTGAGCCCGGAATCGCCGAAGTCCTTGGCGTACTTCGCGTTGGCGGCATACAGGTCGTCGAACGCAGTCATGCCTCAGATCTTCCCTCACGTCCCAAAGATGATGCTTTCCGGGGTGGCGACTGGCGCGAGTTCCCGAAGGTCCCACGAAATTCACTCACCTTGAGTGATGATGTCGTCACCATCTGTACGTCGTCGAAGAAGGTCAGTCGTGAGTAGGTCCGAATCGCTCGCCGCGTATCTCCGCGCTCAGGCCCGGCGCCGCCTCGACCGTGTGGAGTCCAACGACGACGGGCGCAACGCCAGATGCGCGCTGGCCCTGCTCGACACCGCCGCGTAC
This sequence comes from Nonomuraea sp. NPDC049646, assembly GCF_044465525.1. Taxonomy (NCBI): domain Bacteria; kingdom Bacillati; phylum Actinomycetota; class Actinomycetes; order Streptosporangiales; family Streptosporangiaceae; genus Nonomuraea; species Nonomuraea sp. NPDC049646. The sequence continues at coordinate 193,356 of NZ_JBITLU010000016.1, forward strand.
GCCGCCGGCCTGCCCGAGGACGACCCCATCATCCTCATGCTCGACCAGGCGGGCTGCTACGGGCCGCTCGGCTGCGAGGAGTTCGACCCGGGCGAGGCCGGGGTCCGGCTGATCCGGTCGTGGACCGGCGGCGAGCCCCACGAACTCCTGCTCGCCCTGCCCGCCGCCATCGAGGCCGCCGCCTCCGCCTGACCGTGTTCAGGCTGCGGTCAGGCCCTGTTCAGGCCGTGGGCTCGTTCCCCGGCCGCCACTTGATGCCGCAGCCGATCGAGGCGCGCTGCTCGGCCGGGACGGGATCGCCCGCGAGCAGCGCGTCGACCGCCGCCCGCAGCGAGGAGCCGGTCACCGGGATTGAGTTGCCCGGACGCGACCCGTCGAACTCGCCCCGGTAGACGAGCCGCAGGTCGCCGTCGTAGAGGAAGAAGTCGGGCGTGCAGGCCGCGCGGTAGGCCTTGGCGACGTCCTGGGTGTCGTCCAGCAGGTACGGGAACGGGAACCTCGCGCGCCGGGCCTGTTCGGCCAGGTGTGTGGGATCATCGTCGGGGTAGTTCACGCTGTCGTTGCTGCAGATGCCCACCACCGACAGCCTGGAGCCGTAGCCCGCGGCCAGCGTGCCGAGGCCCGTCTCGATGTGCCGTACGTAGGGGCAGTTGTTGGACAGGAAGACCACGAGCGTGGCGGGGGAGCCCTTGAGGTCCGCGAGCGAGACGCTGCCGCCGTCGATGGCGGTGAGGTCGAAGGAGGGCGCGGGGGAGCCCAGGGGAACCATGAACGAATTGGCAGCCATGACCCTCATTCTCGTCGGCCGGGACGCCGGCGAAACAAGTCCAGGAGGTGAATGATGGCCGGCATCGCGGAGTTCCGCACGACGGTCCTCGACTGCCCGGAGCCGCGGGCGCTCGCCGAGTTCTACTCGCGCCTGCTCGGCTGGCCCGTCACGTACGACGACGACGACTGGGTGGTCGTCGAGGACGGCGGCTCGCCCAAGCGCCTGGCCTTCCAGCGCGTGCCCGGCCACCGGCCGCCGACCTGGCCTGAGGGCGACCGGCCGCAGCAGCTCCACATCGACGTCACCGTCACCGACCTGGACAAGGCCGAGCGGCAGGTGCTGGAGATCGGCGCGACCAAGCACGAGCGGCAGCCGAGCGAGGACGACAGCTTCCGGGTCTTCCTCGACCCCGCCGGCCACACGTTCTGCCTCTGCCGCGACTGACGCAGGCCCGTCCCGCGCGGGCGGGACGGGCCTGCGGTCAGCCGGCGATCACTCCTCCTCGGCCGCCGCCGGCGGCGCCGCGCCGGGCTCGGGGCCCGCGGCCAGGGCGCCGCCGACGGCGCCGATGGTGTGCGTCAGCCGCACGCCGGAGCCGTCGCGGCGGCCGATCTCCTCCGGCAGCGGCACCGGCTTGCCCACCGCCGACACGGCCTTGGCGGGCGCGGGGCCGGCCCAGGCGAGCAGCAGCTCGTCCTCGCCCTTCAGGAACCGCTGGGCCCGCACGCCGCCGGTGGCCCGGCCCTTGGACGGGAACTCGGCGTAGTCGGAGACCTTGCCGCCCCCGACCTGCGTGCCCGGCAGCGCCGTCGAGGACCCGGCCACGGTGACCACCTGCGCCGGACGCGAGGGGTCGACCACGCCGAACCAGATCACCCGGGCGCCGTCGTCGAGCCGGATGCCGGCCATGCCGCCGGCCGGACGCCCCTGAGGACGCACCAGCGAGGCCGGGTAACGCAGGAGCTGGGCGTCGGAGGAGATGAAGACCAGGTCGTGGTCCTCGGAGTCGAGCTCGGCGGCGCCCACCACGGTGTCGCCGTCCTTGAGGGTGATGACTTCGAAGTCGTCGCGGTTGGCCGGGTAGTCGGGCACCACCCGCTTGACCACGCCCTGGGCCGTGCCGATCGCCAGCCCGGGGCTGTCGGGGTCGAGCGAGCCGAGGCCCACGACCTTCTCGTCGGGCTGCAGCGAGACGAACTCGGAGACCGGATGGCCGCCCGACAACGTCGGCGGGTTGGCCGAGGGCGGCAGCGTCGGCAGGTCGACGACCTGGACCCGGATCAACCGCCCGAACGACGTCACCACGCCCACCTCGCCGCGTACGGACGTGCGCGCCACCGACACCAGCACGTCGTGCGCCGAACGGTCGCCCTCGCCCGCCAGCGGAGCCGCGTCGGAGGTGCGGGCCAGCAGCCCCGTGGAGGACAGCAGCGCCCAGCACGGGTCGTCGGCCACCTGGAGCGACACCACCGGCGTGCGGGCCACGCCCGGCGCCTCCAGCAGCACGGTACGGCGCGGCGTGGCGTACTTCTTGGCCACCTCGGCCAGCTCGCCCGAGACCACCTGCCGCAGCTTCGCCTCCGAGGACAGGATCTCGGTGAGCGCCGCGATCTCCGCGCTCAGCGTCTCCTTCTCGCTGTCGAGCTCCAGCTTGTCGAACCTGGTCAGCCGGCGCAGCGGCGTGTCGAGGATGTAGGCGGCCTGGATCTCGGTCAGGTCGAAGACCTCCATCAACCGGGCGCGGGCCTGCGCCGAGTCGTCGGAGGAGCGGATGACCTGGATGACCTCGTCGATGTTGAGCAGCGCGATGATCAGGCCGTCGACCAGGTGCAGGCGCTCCTCGCGCTTGCGCCGGCGGTACTCGGACCTGCGCCGCACGACCTCCAGGCGGTGGTCGACGTAGACCTGGAGCAGCTCGCGCAGGCCGAGCGTGCGCGGCTCGCCGTCGACCAGGGCGACGTTGTTGATGCCGAAGGTCTCCTCCATCGGCGTGAGCCGGTAGAGCTCCTCCAGGACGGCCTCGGGGATGAAGCCGTTCTTGATCTCGATGACCAGGCGCAGGCCCTTGTGCCGGTCGGTGAGGTCCTTCAGGTCGGCGATGCCCTGGAGCTTCTTGCTGGTCACCAGCTCCTTGATCTTGGTGACCACGCGCTCGGGGCCGACGTTGTAGGGCAGCTCGGTGACGATGATGCCCTTGCGGCGCGGCGTGATCTGCTCGACGGCGCACCTGGCCCGCATGCGGAACGTGCCGCGCCCGGTCTCGTAGGCGTCGCGCACGCCCTGGAGCCCGATGATCGAGCCGCCGGTCGGCAGGTCGGGGCCGGGCACGAACTTCATCAGCTCGTCGAGCGTGGCGTCGGGCTTCTTGATCAGGTGGCGGGCGGCGGCCACGACCTCGGCGAGGTTGTGCGGCGCCATGTTGGTCGCCATGCCGACCGCGATGCCGGTGGTGCCGTTGACCAGCAGGTTGGGGAACGCCGACGGCATGACCGTGGGCTCGGTCTCCTGGCCGTCGTAGTTGGGCTTGAAGTTGACGGTGTCCTCGTCGAGCGACTCCACCATGAGCATCGCCGCCGGGGCCAGCCTGGCCTCGGTGTACCGCATGGCGGCCGGCAGGTCGTCGGGGGAGCCGAAGTTGCCGTGGCCGTCGACCAGCGGCAGGCGCATCGAGAACGGCTGCGCCAGGCGCACGAGGGCGTCGTAGATGGCGCTGTCGCCATGGGGGTGGAGCTTGCCCATGACGTCGCCGACGACGCGTGAGGACTTGACGTGGCCGCGGTCGGGACGCAGCCCCATCTCGCTCATGGAGTAGAGGATGCGCCGCTGCACCGGTTTGAGGCCGTCGCGCGCGTCGGGCAGAGCCCGCTGGTAGATCACCGAGTAGGCGTACTCGAGATAGCTCTTGCGCATCTCGGAGGAGACGTCGATGTCGACGATCCGCTCCTCGAAGTCCTCAGGCGGGGGTGCAGTCGTACGTCGGGCCATGTCGAACATTGTGCCGAAGAGACTCGGGTGCCCGCGACTCGTCGGCGCGCCGCCCCGGTCTTGACCAAGCAATTGCTTGGGTCTTACCGTCGGAGGCGAGGACCCCGTCCCCCCGCCTCCGGAGGCTTCGCCATGATCGAGTTCCATCCCGTGACCAAGCACATCGGCGCCGAGGTCACCGGGGTCGATCTGCGCAAACCCCTCTCCCCGGAAGACGTCGCGACCCTGCGCGAGGGGTGGCTGCGGCACCTGGTGCTGTTCTTCCGCGACCAGCACATCGACGACGAGCAGCACCTGCAGTTCGCGCTCAACTTCGGCACGCTCAACCATCCGGCGTTCAAGAAGGACTCCGGCAGCCCGATCCACGTCCTCGACCAGACCTCCCCGAAGGGCGAGGGCGGGGACGAATGGCACAGCGACAACACCTTCGAGCCCACGCCGCCGATGGGCTCGCTGCTGCGCTGCATGCAACTGCCGAGCGTGGGCGGCGACACCTGCTGGGCCAACACCTACCTGGCCTACGAGACGCTGTCGCCGTCGATCCAGCGGCTGTGCGACGAGCTGACCGCCGTGCACGACATCACGATGTCGATGAAGAAGGCGATCTCCAAGGGGCACCCGTTCGACCTGGCCGAGATCCAGGCCAAATGGCCGCCGATAGAGCGCCCGGTGGTCCGCGTGCACGCCGAGACCGGGCGCAAGGCCCTGTTCGTCAACCGCGCCTCCACCACCCGCCTGGTGGGGCTGACCGACCGCGAGAACGAGGCCCTGCTGCCGCTGCTCATCGACCACATCCGCTCGCCCGAGTACCAGTGCAGGCTGAACTGGCGTCCCGGCACGCTGGCCTTCTGGGACAACCGGCCCACCCAGCACTACGCGGTCGCCGACTACACCGAACGCCGCCGCATGCACCGCGTCACGATCAACGCCTTCCCCGAGCACGCGGACGAGGAGCGCCTCACAGCTTGAGCGAGACCCAGCCCGACAGGGCGAAGAACAGGAGCAGCAGCGCCTCCACGCCGTAGACGATGTTGCGCCCGGTAGGGCCGGCCAGCACGTACGCCACAGCGGCGAGCGTGCAGCCGACCAGGAGGAGCACGTCCACCACCCCGAGCACGATCGCCAGCGCGAGGCGCGCCAGGAACCACAGGAAGCCCAGGCCGAACCAGCTCGACATCGTGGAGTCGTCGTAGGCCCACCTCGACAGCGCCATGGGGGAGTAGAAGGAGGTGTCCCAGTACTCCTGCCAGCGCTCCCCGATGCCCGCCGACCGCTCCTTGACGGTGGCCTCGGCGTTCTTGAACTCGACGGTCTGCACGGTGCCGTTGGTCACGTCGATGAGCACCTGACGGCGGACGACCTGGATGACGGCCGTGCCGTTCACCACGGCCATGAACTCGCCGGAACCGCTGTTGACCTTGTAGATGTGGTCGAACCCCGCCACGTCCGGCCTGTCGGGGCTCCTGCGGGCGTCGCGGACGATCACGTAGAAGGCGTCGTCGTCGGCCTCGGGCAGGTTGTACGCGGCGCCGATCGAGAAGACGCCGACCGGCGTGACCAGCGAGGTCTCCCCCGAGACCTGCACCCTGCCGTCGCTGCCCCACTCCAGCTTCACCGGCAGGAAGGCGGGGTGGTAGGACGCCTTCACGTCGGTCCCGGCGCAGCCCGCCGTGGTGAGGATCAGGACGGCCAGCACCACCCGGGCCATCATCTCGAAGTGATCTTTCGTGTTCCTCCGGCGACGCGCCGCCGGTCCGACCGGGGTGTGGACAAGCCCCGTCATCAGCCCTCCTGGGGGGCGAAAGCGCTTGACGACTGCTCAACGTCCCGCCCGGCCGCCCGGTTCCGTACGACGGGCCAACGCGGGCCGGGACGCGCGATCGGCCTGTTCCGTCGGTGGAAGCTGGTAATAAGGGGGACATGATTGAAGCCCCCGACGCGGCGATGCTGCGCGAAGAGGCCGAGGAGCGGCTGCGAGCCCTGGCCGGCGACCACGCCCGGCTGCGAGACGACCAGTGGTCCGCCATCGAGGCGCTCGTGCTCGACCGGCGCAGGGTCCTCGTCGTGCAGCGCACCGGCTGGGGCAAGTCCGCCGTCTACTTCGTGGCCACCGCCCTGCTGCGCGAGCTCGGCGAGGGCCCCACGGTCATCGTCTCGCCGCTGCTCGCCCTCATGCGCAACCAGATCGCCGCCGCCGAGCGCGCCGGGATCAGGGCCGTCACCATCAACTCCGCCAACCCCGAGGCGTGGGAGGAGATCTACGGCCAGGTCGCCGAGGGCATGGTCGACGTGCTGCTGGTCAGCCCCGAGCGGCTCAACAACCCCGACTTCCGCGACAACGTGCTGCCCGAGCTGGCCGAGAGCGCCGGGCTCGTGGTCGTCGACGAGGCCCACTGCATCTCCGACTGGGGCCACGACTTCCGGCCCGACTACCGCCGGCTCGCCACCCTGTTCGACGAGCTGCCGCCCGGCATCCCGGTGCTGGCCACCACCGCCACGGCCAACGCCCGCGTCACCCGCGACGTCGCCGAGCAGATGGGCGAGGGCACGTTCGTGCTGCGCGGCCCGCTGGAGCGCGAGAGCCTCCACCTGAGCGTCGTCAAGCTGCCCTCGGCCGAGCAGCGCCTGGCCTGGCTGGCCCAGACCCTGCGCGAGCTGCCGGGCTCCGGCATCGTCTACACGCTCACCGTCGCCGCCGCCCACGAGATCGCCGGCTACCTGCGCGAGCAGGGCCACGAGGTGGCCGCCTACTCCGGCCAGACCGACCCGGCCGAGCGGCTGGCCGCGGAGGAGGCGCTGCTCAACAACAAGATCAAGGCGCTGGTCGCCACGAGCGCGCTCGGCATGGGGTTCGACAAGCCCGACCTGGGCTTCGTCGTGCACGTCGGCGCGCCGCAGTCGCCCGTCGCCTACTACCAGCAGGTCGGCCGGGCCGGGCGCGGCGTCGAGCGGGCCGAGGTCATCCTGCTGCCCGGCACGGAAGACCGCGAGATCTGGGCCTACTTCACCTCCCTGGCCTTCCCGCCCGAGCCCGTCGTGCGCGCCACGCTCCAGGCGCTCGAACAGGGCGGCGTGATGTCCACCCAGGCCCTGGAGACCGCCGTCGACCTGAGCCGCAGCCGTCTGGAGATGATGCTCAAGGTCCTCGACGTCGACGGCGCCGTGCGCCGGGTCAAGGGCGGCTGGGAGTCGACCGGCGAGCCCTGGGCCTACGACACCGAGCGCTATGCCCGCATCGCCGCCGAGCGCAAGGCCGAGCAGGACGCCATGCTGCGCTACCTGACCACCGAGGAGTGCCGCGAGCAGTACCTGCGCAGGCACCTCGACGACGACACCGCCACGCCCTGCGGCCGCTGCGACAACTGCACCGGCCGCCACCGCTCGCCGGAGATCGCCGCCCAGGCCGTCGAGACCGCCCGCGAACGCCTGAGCAGGCCCGGCGTCGAGATCGAGGCGCGCCGGCAGTGGCCCACCGGCCTGGCCGACCTGTCCGGCAGGATCAAGCCCGAGCTCGGCGCGGAGCCGGGCCGCGCGCTCGGCCGGCTGACCGACATCGGCTGGGGCAACCGGCTGCGCGAGCTGCTGGCCGGAGCCGACGGGCCGATGGCCGACGACATGTTCAAGGCCGTCGTCCAGGTGTTGTCGGCGTGGAGCTGGCAGGAGCGGCCGGTGGCCGTGGTCAACGTGCCGTCGGCGACGCGCCCGCAGCTCGTGCGCGGCTTCGCCGAACGGCTGGCGCAGGTCGGCCGGCTGACCTACCTGGGCGAGCTGGGCTACCGGGCGGGGTCGCCCGGCCGGCAGTTCAACAGCGCCAAGCGCGTCCAGGCGATCAGGGGCACGCTGGCGATGCCGAAAGAGCTCGGCGCGGCCATCGCCCAGTGCGGCGGCCCGGTGCTGCTGGTCGACGACCGCGTGGACACGGGCTGGACGATGACCCTGGCGGCGGCCCTGATCCGGCACGCGGGCGCGCCGGCGGTGCTGCCGCTCGCGCTGGCCACCACGTCCTGACCGGCCGGTAGGCGTCCCGGCCGGGGCAGGGAAGCCCGGCCGGGGAGCGGGTCAGAACGGCGGGCGCGCGCCCAGGTGCATGATGGCCTTGGCGGCGAGCCGGCACCCGGCGGCCAGCGACTCGGCCGGCGGCTTGCCGGCCAGCCACGGCGGCAGGAACCCGGCCGAGAACGCGTCACCCGCGCCCGTGCCGTCGACGATCTTGTCGACCGGCTCGGCGGCCACCCGGACCGGGTCGGGGCGGCCGTTGCTGAACCACAGCGCGCCCTCGGCGTTCATCTTGATGACGACCTGCGGGAACCACGCGGTGAGCACCTTGGCGGCGGCCTCGGCGTCGTCGCGGCCGGTCAGCACCTTGGCCTGGTCGATGTTGGCGAACAGCAGCTTCGCGCCGTTGGTCCATTCGAGGAACGGCTCGGCGCCCGTGCGCTCCAGCGGCGCGGAGGAGGCGCAGTCGACCGAGATCGACATGCCCGTGCGGCGCGCCATGTCGAGCGCCGCCAGACCGGCGTCGCGCGAGCCCTCGTTGACCAGCGTGTAGCCCGACAGGTGCAGGTGGGCGCCCGAGGCGAACAGGTCGCGCGGCAGGTCTTCGGGGGACAGGGCGGCGTTGGCGCCCGGGTCGGAGAGCATCGTGCGCTCGCCCTTGTGCGTGACGAGCACCACGCAGGTGCCGGTGGGCCGCTCGGGGTCCATGACGAGCCGGGCGTCGACGCCGTAGCCCATCAGCTCCATGTCGCGGTTGCGGCCGGTGATGTCGGCGCCCCGGCGGCCGATGAAGGCCACCTCCGCGCCCTCGACGGCGAGCCACGAGGCGATGTTGGCGCCGGAGCCGCCGCCGTGCATCGTCACGATCGCGGGCGTGTCACTCGCCCTGGCGAGCGCGTAACGGGCGCGTGCGACCGCGTCGGTCATGAGATCGCCCACCACGACGACCCGCGTCATGATGCCACCACCTTGCTGCCTTCAGAACGACCCTGGCCACGGCAAAACTAACAGCTTCCGGGCTGTTCGTGGGGCTGACCCCGGACACCGGGCAGCAGTCGATGCACAAGCGTTGCCCAAGAGGCCCGCCGGTCTTGGCATGTGGGATGCGGGTTTACGCTCGTGGCGTGGAGGCACAGTATCCGGCTCACTGGGAGGCCGACGTCGTCCTGGCCGACGGGGGCACCGCGCACGTGCGCCCCATCAGGCCCGCCGACGCCGACCGTCTCCGTGCTTTCTACTCCCGTCTGTCGGCCGAGTCGATCTATTTCCGGTTCTTCGGCCCCCGGCCCCGGCTGTCCGACCGCGACGTCGAGCGCTTCACCAACGTCGACTACGTCAACCGCGTGGCCCTCATCGCCACCATCGGCGCCGAGATGGTCGCGGTCATCCGCTACGACCGCACCGAGCCGGGCGAGGCCGAGGTCGCCTTCCTGGTCGAGGACGCCCACCAGGGCAGGGGCGTGGCCTCCGTCCTGCTGGAGCACCTGGCGGCCACGGCCCGCGAGCGCGGCATCGAGCGGTTCGTCGCCGACGTGCTGCCCGCCAACATGAAGATGATGGGCGTCCTGCGGCAGGCCGGCTACACCGCCCAGAGCCAGTTCGCCGACGGCGTCGTCCGCATGACCCTCGACCTGACCCCGACCGAGACCTCGGCGGAGGTGACGACCTCGCGCGAGCACCGGGCCGAGTCGCGCTCGATCGCGCGCCTGCTGGCCCCCGGCTCGGTCGCGGTCATCGGCGCCTCGCGCGAGCCCGGCGGCGTCGGCCAGACCGTCCTGCGCAACCTGCTGGCGGCCGACTTCAGCGGCCCGGTCTACCCCGTCCACCGGCAGGTGCGGGCCGTGGCGGGCGTGCGGGCCTACCCCAGCGTGACCGAGATCGACGGCGAGGTCGATCTCGCGGTCGTGGCCGTGCCCGCCGAGGGCGTCCTCGACGTGGTCAAGGAGTGCGCGGAGAAGGGCGTCCACGGGCTGGTCGTGGTCTCCTCCGGGTTCGGCGAGACCGGCGCGTCCGGCCGCGCCCGGCAGGACGAGCTGGCCCGCATCGCCCGCTCCTACGGCCTGCGCGTGGTCGGCCCCAACTGCCTGGGCATCGCCAACACCGACCCGGCCGTCAAGCTCAACGCCACGCTGGCCGCCACCGTGCCGGGCCGCGGCCGGGTGGGCTTCTTCAGCCAGTCCGGCGCGCTCGGCACCGCGCTGCTCCAGCGCGTGGCCCAGCGCGGCATGGGCATCTCGTCGTTCGTCTCGGCCGGCAACCGCGCCGACGTCTCGGGCAACGACCTCCTGCAGTACTGGGAGGAGGACGCCGCGACCGAGGTCATCCTGCTCTACCTGGAGTCGCTGGGAAACCCGCGCAAGTTCACCCGGCTGGCCAGGCGCATCGCGCGCAACAAGCCGATCGTGGTGGTCAAGAGCGGCGGCACCCCGGCCGGCCACTCGGCCGAGGAGCTCGGGCTGCCCGACTCCGCGATCAGCTCCCTGTTCGCCCAGGCCGGCCTGATCAGGGTCGACGACCTCATCCAGCTCTTCGACGTGGGCCAGCTCCTGGCCTACCAGCCGCTGCCCGCCGGGCCCAGGGTCGCGCTGGTGACCAACTCCGACGCGCTCGGCCTGCTGGCCGCCGACTCCTGCCTGGCGGCCGGCCTCGAACCGCGCCCGCCGGTCAACCTGGGCGCCGCGGCCGGGCCGGCCGAGTTCGGCGCGGCGCTCGCCGGCGAGCTGGCCGCCGACGAGGTCGACGCGGCCGTCGTGATCTACATGCCGCCGATCCCCGGCGAGTCGGACGAGGTGGCGGCCGAGCTGCTGCGCGTCTCGCAGGAGTCCGCCAAGCCGGTGCTGGCCACGTTCCGCGGGCACCTCGGCATGCACCCGTCGCTGCGCGTGCCCGGCTCCTCCGGCGGCACGCCCGCGCGGGGCTCCATCCCGTCGTACGCGGCGCCGGAGGAGGCGGTCAGGGCCCTGGCCCACGTGGTGCGGTACGCCACCTGGCGGGCGCATCCGGCCGTGCCGCCGCCCGAGCTCGACGGCCTCGACACCGCCCGCGCCCGCGAGCTGGTGCTGGCCGCGCTGTCCGGCGCCCCGGCCCCGGCGGGGGAGGAGCCGGGCGGGTTCGCCGAGCCGGGCCCGCCGGTCGAGATCGACGCCACCGAGCTGCTGTCCGCCTACGGGCTGACCGTCTGGCCCGCCGAGGTCGTTCGCTCGCCCGAGGAGGCCGTGGCCGCCGCCGAACGGCTCGGCTGGCCCGTGGTGCTCAAGGTGGCCGACCCGGGGGCCTCGCGCCGCGCGGGCACCGTACGCCTGGGGCTCACCGGCCCCGAGATGGTGCGCCACGCCTACGCCGAGTTCGCCGACCAGCTCGGCGAGCGGGTCGAGCTGGCCGTGCAGCGCATGGCGCCGCAGCCGGCCGTGCCCACCGTCGTGGGGGTCGTCGAGGACCGCGCGTTCGGGCCGGTGGTCTCGTTCGGGCTCGGCGAGGTGACCGCCCGCCTGCTGCTCGACCAGGGCTTCCGGCTGGCCCCGCTGACCGGCGAGGACGCCGCCGCCCTGGTGCGTTCCGTACGCGCCGCCCCGCTGCTGTTCGGCCAGTACGGCTACCCGCCCGTCGCCGTCCCCGCCCTGGAGGAGCTGCTCGTACGGGTGGGCCGCCTGGCCAACGACCTGCCGCAGGTGGCCCGGCTCGACCTCGACCAGGTGCTGGTGGGCGAGTCGGAGGTGCTGATCCTGGGCGCCCGCGCCACCCTGCGCACCCCGGCGGGACCACGCCTGGACGGCGGCCCGAGACGGCTCTCCTGACCGCACGCACAATGTCGTTCATGTCTAGACAAAGACGTTCATAGAGCGTTATGTCTGGCGGGTGAGTGCACTGCGCGGCCCTGGCAGGATGGAGGCATGAGGGAAACCCGAGTCTCAGCCGCGGGCCTGCGTGAAGCGATCGAGCGCAGCGGCTACTACCCCGACCTCGTCACCGATGCGGTCGAATCCGCGCTGGGCAAGGAGGCCGTGACCGCGTTCGTGGTCCACCACGAGGCCACCTTCGATCCCGCCATGGAGGTTCGCAGGCACGTCACCGTCCTGGTGCTGTCGACGACGAGGCTGCTGGTCTGCCACACCGACGAGCACCCGGCGGTCGAGGGCGTCTCGGCCTCCCACGCGTCCACGACCACCGAGGCGGTCCGGCTGAGCCGCGTGCAGTCGGTGGCCGTCACCCGCGTGGTGCCCGACCCTGCCTCCTACGTGCCGGGCGTCCCGCCCACGGAGGTCACCCTCACCATCGGCTGGGGCGCGATCTCCCACGTCGACCTGGAGCCGGCCACCTGCGGCGACGAGAACTGCGACGCCGACCACGGCTACACCGGCGCGATCACGGCCGACGACCTGTCGCTGCGGGTCAGCGAGGCGGCCGACGGCCCTGAGGCGGTCACCCACGTGCTGGCCTTCGCCAAGGCACTGTCCGAGGCCACCGCCCGAGCCGCCGCCTGACCCCGACGACCCGCCGCTCGGCGCACCACCCGGCCGCCCCGGTCACCGCCAGGGCCGCAGCCTGACCACCCCCGGTCGTCACGGCCGCAGCCTGACCGCCCCCGGTCACCGTCAGGGCCGCCGCCCGGCCACCCGCGGCCACTAGGATGTGGGGATGCTGCCGGACTACGGCGCCGGGTCGCTGGCGGACCTTCCCGGTTCGCTGCTGGCCGCCCTCGGCCTGACCGAGCCCAACCCGCTGGCCCTCGACCCCGCGGCGCGCGTCTGCCTGCTCCTGGTCGACGGCCTGGGGGCCGAGCTGCTCCGCGCCCACCCCGAGACCGCCCCCTTCCTGTCCGCCCTGCCCGCCCGCACCCTCACCGCCGGTTTCCCCGCCACCACCGTCACCAGCCTGTGCTCGCTCGGCACCGGCCTGACCCCGGGCGAGCACGGCATGGTCGGCCTGACGCTGGCCGTCCCCGGCACCGGCCACCTGTTCAACTGCCTGCGCTGGACCCTCCCCGGCGGCCGGACGATGGACCCCGAGGAGTGGCAGCCCGCCACCACCGTCTACCAGCGGGCCGCGGCCCAGGGCGTCGACGCCGTCTACGTGGCCCCCGCCGAGTTCGAGGGCTCCGGCCTGACCAGGGCCGTCTACCGCGGCGTGCGCCACGTGCCCGCCGACGGCGTCGACGACATCGTCGCCCGCGTCGGCGAGGCGCTGCGCGGCGCGCCCCGCGCCCACGTCACCGCCTACTACGGCAAGCTCGACGCCGTCGGCCACATGTCCGGATGGGGTGGCGAGGAGTGGCTGGCCGAGCTGGCCGTCGTCGACGGCCTGGCCCGGCGGCTGGCCGAGTCGCTGCCGCCCGGCTCGGCCCTCTACGTCACCGCCGACCACGGCATGGTCAACGCCACCGAGAAGCTCGACGCCGAGCGCGTGCCCGCGCTGACCGAGGGCGTCGCGCTGCTCGGCGGCGAGGCCCGGGCCAGGCACGTCTACGCCGAGCCCGGCGCCGCCGGGCACGTCCTGGAGGCGTGGCGCGCGACGCTGGGCGAGCGCGCCTGGGTAGTGTCCAGGCAGGAGGCGGTCGAGTCCGGCTGGTTCGGGCCCCGGGTGCGAGAGGCGTGGCTGGGCCGCATCGGCGACGTCGTGGCCGTGCCCCGCGCCGGTCTGGCCGTCACCGCTCCCACCCGCCATCCGATCGAGGCGCTGTTCACCGGCTACCACGGCTCGCTGACCGCCGCCGAGCTCAACGTCCCGCTGCTGGAGGTTTCCACCCGATGAGTGCGCTGATCACGCCCGCCGAGCTCGCCGCGCTGCCGGAGGTGTCCGTGCTCGACGTGCGCTGGCGGCTCGGCGGCCCGCCCGGGATCGGACTCTACCGCGAGGGGCACCTCCCGGGCGCCGTCTTCTGCGACGTCGACGCCGACCTCGCCGCGCCCCCCGGCCCCGCCGGCCGCCACCCGCTGCCGGGCGCCGACGAGTTCCAGCGGGCCATGCGCGCGCTGGGCGTCCGCGACGGCCGCCCGGTCGTGGTCTACGACGACGCCGGCTCCACGACCGCCGCGCGCGCCTGGTGGGCGCTGCGCTTCTTCGGCCACACGTCCGTACGCGTGCTCGACGGCGGCCTGGCGGCCTGGACCGAGGCCGGCCTGCCGGTCACGAAGGACGAGCCCGAGATCGCGCCGGGCGACTTCACTGCCAGGCCCGGCGGCATGCCGACGCTGACCGCCGACGAGGCCGCCGCGGTGGCCGCCGAGGGCGTGCTGCTCGACGCCCGCGCCGCCGAACGTTACCGGGGCGAGGTCGAGCCCGTCGATCCGGTGGCCGGGCACGTGCCCGGCGCGGTGAGCGCGCCCACGACCGGCAACGTCGACGCGGGCGGCAGGTTCCTCGCCCCCGCCGTCCTGCGCGACCGCTTCGCCGGGCTGGGCGTGCGCGAGGGCGTCCCGGTGGGCGCCTACTGCGGGTCGGGGGTCACCGCCGCCCACGAGGTGCTGGCCCTGGAGCTGGCCGGCGTGCCCGCGGCCCTCTACGTCGGCTCCTGGTCGAACTGGGTCGCCGACCCCGCCCGCCCGGTGGCCACCGGCTGACGCCCGAACGCGGTCAGCCGGCCGGATGGACCGGCCGGTCGCCCGCCCCGAAACAGACGAACCCCAGCAGGCCGGTCTTGGCCGACGCGCAGGCCAGAGCCGCGTCCGGCGCCTGCCCGGCGGCCAGCAGCTCGTGGAAGGCGCCCATCATGGCCATCGCGGCCTCGTCCCCGATGGGCACCATCCCCGCCACCACGCACGAGCTCCCGCGCGCCAGGAACGTGCCCGGCAGCCCGAGCGGCGCCCCCTCCGCAGGCGTGCGGGCCATGCCCGAGTTGCACGCCGACAACACGACCAGCTCCGGCGCGCGGTGCAGGCCCAGCAGGTCGTAGGCCATGAGCTGCCCGTCGCCGAGCGTGATGCCGGACAGCAGCGGGCTGCGGGCGTGGAAGGCGCCGTGCGCGGCCAGATGGAGGACGTCGGCCTCGCCGAGCGCGGCCAGCACGGCGTCCCGGCTGCCGGGCACCGCCCGCGCGCCCGGATGGCAGGCCAGCACGCGGGCCACCTCCTCCTCGGCGTGGACCAGGTCGGGCCCGGCCGCCGCCAGCACCACCGGCGCCCCCTCCCGCAGGCGGGCCCGCCGCCGCGCGCCCACCCACGCCGCCGCGCTCGCCGCCACGCTCACGGGACGCTCGCGCAGCCCCGGCAGCGCGCCCCAGGGCAGGGTGTGCAGCGGCCCCACCGGCACCACCACCAGCGGCCGATCACCCAGCTCGGCCACGAGCGGCCCCAGCAGCAGCCGCTCCAGCTCCGCGCCGGCGCCGGTCAGCTCGGTGAGCGCCTGCGCGGGACCGGTCACGTCGAGCCCCGCACCCCACTGACGCAGGGCGTGGCGCAGCCGCATGATCGCCTCACGCGTCTGCCGCACGCCGCCCAGCCGCCGCAGGACCAGCCGGTCGGCGGTGATCAGCACCGCCAGCAGCGTCTCCTCCTCGGCCACGAACTCCACCAGCGCCGCGCCGTCGAGCGCCGCCCGGACCCGGTCGACGTCCACCAGGCCGCACGCGTGTTCCGGCGCCGCGACCGCACGCCACCGCTCGGCCCACTCGAACACCTCGCCCGCGCACCCGTCGCGCACCGCCAGGCCCAGCCCGAAGGCGGCCAGCCGCTCGCCGGACCGGGCCGCGTGCGCCCGCAACGCCGGATCCTCGAACGTCTCCACCTGCCCGCTCACCTCGGCCAGCCCGTCGCGGACCGCCCGCAGCGCCCCCGTGACGTCCTCCCGCAGCGCCGCCTCCAGGGCCAGGGCGTGCTGGCGTACGGTCGCCGGGATCTGCGCGAGCTGCGTGGTCTGCGGCTCGGGGGCCAGCGAGGTCAGGCGGGTGCCGGCCGGCATCCAGCGCTCGGCTCGCTCGGCGTGCCGGGTGAGCCTGCGCAGCTGGGCCGAGGCCACCGGATGGTCGTCGACGGCGAGCGCCGCCTCGGCCGCGCTCAGCCGCAGCGCCGCGGCGGCGGCCACGTGCGAGGAGACGTCCTCCAGCTCGTCGGCGCACTTGATCAGATCGGCGACCAGCTCGGACGTGACCGGCCCGAGCGCCAGCCGGGCACGCAGGACGACCTCGCCGGTCAGCGGCAGCCACGACAGCCGCTCCTGCTCGGCCAGCTCGCGCGCCGCCTGCTCGGCCACCTGCCTGGCCCGGTGGGGATCGCCGGTGAGCAACTCGACCTGGGCCAGCTTGAGCCGCGCCTCGGCCAGCGCCACCTGCGCGCCGGAGGACTCCAGATCGGGCACCGCCAGGCTCAGCATCGCCCTGGCCTCACCGGGCAGGTGCGCCGCCAGCAGCGCGCCGGCGAAGTCGGCCCGCATCGTGGCCAGCCGCTCGGGGAAGCCGAACAGGGTGTCCTCGGCCTCCCGGTAGTGCTCGAACGCGCTCGCGATGTCCCCCCGCCGCACGGCGAGGAAGGGCAGGTTGGCGGCAGACAGCCGGGCCAGGTGGCGCAGGCCGGCGTACTGGGCGATCTGCAGGCAGGCCGCGATGTCGCGCATGGCGGCGTCCCAGTCGCCGCGGTAGGCGTGGATCAGGCCGCGGTTGAGCAGGCCGCCGGCCAGGAACCGCCGGTCGTCGACCGTGCCGGGCGCGGCCACGAGGGCCCGCAGCGACCGGTCGCAGGCGGCGATGGCCTCCTGGTGGCGGCCCAGGTGGGCCAGGGCGACCGCGCGCTGGGTGTCGAGCTTGGCGCGGTCGAGGGGCGACAGGTAGGCCCAGGCCAGGGCGGCCACGCGCAGGGCCTGGAGCGGGTGCCCGCGCTCGGTGCGCACGGTGACCAGCGACAGCCGCGCCTGGGCCTGGCGCTCGGCCGGGGCGCCCGGGGTGGCGATGGCCTGGCGCAGGCAGTGTTCGGCGCCGAGGAGGTCGCCCAGCTCGCGGGCGGCCAGCGCCATGGCGCGCAGCGCGATGGCCTCGGCTTCGGGCGCCTCGGCCCGGCGGGCGGCGGCCAGGACGGTGCGGCCGGCGTAGAGGGCCTGCTCGGGATCGACGTGCGCGCGCAGCACGGCCGCCTCGGCCGCCTCGACGAGCGGACCGTGGTCGGGTGCTGATCCTGGTGGGGGAGAAGTGACGCTCATGGCGGGCTGACCGGCGGGGAGGAGGGGTGGGGGCGTAGGGCGCGGACGCGTGCCAGGGCGGCGGCGTCACGTGCGGATGCGCACCCACCTGGTCTGGACGGGGGCATGACCGGGACGGTGGCACACGATGCTCAGCCACCCGGGCGGCAGCCCGGTGGCGGCGAACCGGCCGTCCTGGGCGACCTGCCGGGTGAGCGTCAGGTGGGGGGTGCGCACGTCGATGGCGGCGCCCTCCCCGGGGTCGGGAAAGATCTGCCCGGCGACGTCGATCAGCCCGTCGCCCACGGTCACCTCCAGGTCGAAGGTGAGACCGTCGGTGACGAACCGCACCAGGTGCGAGCCGTCGTCGCGGTCGGGCGCACCCGAGCGCGCCGCGCGGCCACCGCCGTGGTCGGCGGGGTTGGCGGTCACCGCCTGGGGGACGCGCAGCCCGTAGACGTCACGCGCGGCGGCCGACACGTGCCCGGGCATCGGATCCATGCCGGCGGCCAGCCGGAGCGCCGCCAGGAAGTACTCGTCGTTGATCATTGCGCTGTCTCCTGTAGTGAGAGCAGAGTGCGCAGTTTCTCCAGGCAGCGGGCCCTGGTCGGCCCCACGCTGCCCACGGGCAACCCGAGCCGCATCGCCATCTGCTGGTTGCCCAGATCGGTCGCGACCAGTTGCAGCAGAGTGCGGCAGGGTTCCTGCAGGGCGGAGACCGACTTCCACAGCAGCCGCCTGCCGTCGGCCTCCAGCACGGCGGAGGCGGGGTCGGGCTCCTCGACGGCCCCGAAGGTGGGCCTGCCCTCCGGATCGGCGACCAGCAGGCCCGACGGCTCCTTCCGGAGCAGCAGCAGCGCCTCGCGGCGGGTGGTGGTCATCAGCCAGCCGCCCACCCGCGAGGGGTCGCGGATGTCGTGCAGGTGCTGGAGCAGCCGCAGCCAGGCGCCCTGGACCGCGTCGGCGGCGTCGGCCTCGCCCAGCCCGCACGAGCGGGCCAGCGCCCACATGCGCGGGCCGAACCGGGACTCCATCTCGTCCCAGGCTGATCGGTCGCCGTCGGCCGCGTCGCGGAGCAGCTCCGCCGGTTCGCGCAAGTCGCTCAAGCGGCCTCCTTTCGTCCCGCACGGGGAGGTCATCCTGCCTCCGCGTGATTGGCCGAGGACTGAGCGTAAACTCTACAGACTCGTGGGTACGACAACTCCCAGATCGGGAATTTGCCGGGACTGCCGGGGGTCGAGCAGTCGTTCGACGGCTTCCTTGGCCGGTTCGCGCCGGGCGGCGTCGGCCACGGCCCCCGACACCAGCGCGGTGGCGAACGACGTGCCGCTCCAGGCCGCGTAGCCGGCGAACTCGCCGGTGTCCAGGAAGCTGCTGGTCAGCCAGTCGCCGCGGGCGCAGGCGTCGACCCAGGTGCCGTATCCGGAGAAGGGCGCGCGGCGCTCCTGGGCGGCGTCGAGGGCCGCCACGCCCACCGCGCACGGCAGGGCGGCGGGCCAGAACGGCCGGTCGGAGGCGGTGTTGCCGGCGCAGGCCACCGTCACCGTGTCCTTCAGCGCGCCGATGGCGTCGGCCAGCAGGGGCGGCGGCCGGTCGTCGAAGGAGTGGCAGCCGAAGGAGAGGTTGAGCACCTGCGGCGGGTCCTCGCGCATGCGGTGGAGGGTGCGCACCACGGTCGCCTCGTCGCCCAGGCCGTCGCCGTCGAGCACGCGGCGGACCCGCAGCCTGGCGCCGGGCGCCCGGCGGGCCAGCAGGCCGGCGACGAACGTGCCGTGCCCGGCCTGCGCCCCCTGGGCCGCGTCGGCGCTCTCCGGGCCGAGCCCGGCGTACCAGTCGCTGCCCGACCACCACGGGTGCTTGGCCACGCCGGTGTCGAGCAGGGCCACGACCACGTCCGAACGCGACCTGGCCGGCCTGAAGGAGACGGGCGGCGCGGGGAACGGCCGGGACGCCGGTCCGCCGAAGAACAGCGGCTGGCCGGTGAGCACGTGGTTGGGCGAGGCCCGGAAGCCCCGGTCGCGCAGCTCGGCGGTGATCTCGCACGGGTCCACCCCGGCCGTCAGGTGCAGGACGGTGACCCCGTCGGCCTCGGAGACCGCCTGCGTCCAGCGGGCGGCGGCCGACACCGCGCCCCGGTCGACCAGCACCTGACCTGGCCGGATGAACGCCTCGCCGACAGATTGCATGTCCATGAGCCGGTTGTTTCCCCGCCCGCCACAACTGTCACGTGACACGCCCGCACCAACTTGGTATGGCCCCCCTCTGGTGTCCGATGGCGACCGACGGTAGTCTTCCCCTAGTCACTTGTGATCATCCCGGGGCGAGGCCGTTGGGGAAGGCGCACCTCGTACCGAAACGGGAGGTCCGGTGTCTGCTCGTGGCGTGCTTTACGTCCACTCGGCTCAGCCCGCGCTGTGCCCTCACATCGAATGGGCAGTCGCGGGTGTCCTCGGCGTGCCCGTTGATCTGACGTGGACACCGCAACCAGCCGCGCCGAACGTCGTGCGCGCGCAGGCGGAGTGGGAGGGCCGCGCCGGCATCGCGGCGGCCATCGCCTCTTCGCTCATGGGCTGGCAGCGCCTGCGATTCGAGATCACCGAGGATCCCTCGCCCGGCGTCGACGGCTCCAGACACGCCTACACGCCGACGCTCGGCGCCTTCACGGCGGTCATCGGCGCGGCCGGGGACATCATGATCCCCGAAGACCGCCTGCGTGCCGCCATGATGATGGCCGCCCAGGGCCGGTGCGTGCTGGAGGACGAGCTCGACAAGCTGCTCGGCCGGCCGTGGGACGAAGAGCTGGAGCCCTTCCGGTACGCCGGCGACGGCGCTCCCGTCCGCTGGCTGCACGCCGCCGTCTGACCCCGCCGTCTGACCCCGCCCCACCTCCCGCCGAGCGCCTGCCGGGGGCGGCCCGCGGCACGCACGTCATGCCCTGGAGCCGTCCGGCTTCTCGAACGACGGAAAGGCCCCGCACCGGGTCTCGGTGCGGGGCCTTTCGCATGGAACCGGCCGCTACAGCGGGATGTTGCCGTGGGCGCCCCTGGCCGGGGTGGCCTGGGCGAGCACCTTGGCGATGGCGCCGCGCGTCTCGGCGGGCTTGATCACCTCGTCGATGACGCCCAGCTCCTGGGCGCGGGCCAGGCCGCCGGCGAGCTGCTCGTGCTCCTCGGCGAGCCGCTGCTCCAGCGCCGGGCGCTCCTCCTCGGGCGCGGCGGCGAGCTCGCGCCGCTTGAGCACGCGCACCGCCGCCACCGCCCCCATGACCGCCACCTGGGTGGTCGGCCAGGCGAACACCCTGGTGGCGCCCAGTGCCCGTGAGTTCATCGCGATGTACGCCCCGCCGTACGCCTTGCGGGTGACCACGGTGACCCGGGGCACCGACGCCTCGGCGAAGGCGTGCAGCAGCTTGGCGCCGCGCCGGACGACGCCGTCGTGCTCCTGGCCGACGCCCGGCAGGTAACCCGGCACGTCCACGAGGACAACCAACGGCACTCCGAAGGCGTCACACATACGTACGAAGCGAGCGGCTTTCTCGGCGGACGTGGCGTCGAGGCAGCCGCCCAGCCGCAACGGGTTGTTGGCGACGACACCGACCGTCCGGCCGCCGAGACGGCCCAGAGACGTGACGACGTTGGGCGCCCATTTGGCGTGCAGTTCGACGCCGGCCTCGTCGAGCAGGCCGTTGACCAGCGGCTTGACGTCGTAGGCCCGGCGCGCGGACTCGGGCAGCAGCGAGGAGAAGTCGACCTCCTCGACCGCGCCGGGCCGCACCCGGCCCTGGTGGCCGAGCAGCGTGGCGAGCCGGCGCGCCTGGAGGTAGGCCTCGGCCTCGGTCTTGGTGACGACGTGCACGACGCCGCTGCGCCTGCTGTGCGGCTCGGGGCCGCCCAGCGCCTCGCTGTCGACGTTCTCGCCGGTGACGCTGCGCACGACGTCGGGGCCGGTCACGAAGATGCGGCCGGTGTCGGCCAGGATCACCAGGTCGGTGAGCGCGGGGCCGTAGGCGGCGCCGCCGGCCGCCGGGCCGACGACCACCGAGATCTGCGGCACGACGCCCGACGCCTTGGTCATGGCCGCGAACACCCGGCCGACGGCGTGCAGCGACTCGACGCCTTCGGCGAGCCGGGCGCCGCCGGAGTGCCAGATGCCGATGACCGGCACCCGCTCGCGGACGGCCACGTCGTAGGCGTGCACGATGTGCTCGCAGCCCTCGCTGCCCATCGCGCCGCCCTGGAAGCGCGCGTCGCTGCAGAAGGCGGCGACGGGCACGCCCTCGATCCGGCCCATGGCGGCCAGGACGCCGCTGTTGTCCTGCGGGGTGATGAGCCGCAGCGAGCCCTCGTCGAGCAGCGCTGCCAGGCGGACGACTGGATCGCGGGGGTCGGCGGGCTCCTGGCCGGAGCCTTCGCCCACCACCCGGCTGTCCAGTACGGTCATCAAGCCCCCTTGAAGACGACGGTCACGTTGTGCCCGCCGAACCCGAAGGAGTTGTTGACCGCGGCGATGTCACCCTGCGGCAGCGGGCGGTTCGCGCCGTGGACGATGTCGACCTCGATGCCGTCGTCGAGGTTGTCGAGGTTGATGGTGGCCGGGACGATCCGCTCCTGCAGCGCCTTGATCGTGAAGACGGACTCGATGCCGCCGGCGCCGCCGAGCAGGTGACCGGTCATGGACTTGGTCGAGGTGACCAGCGGGTGGGTGCCGATGGCCTTGGCCACGGCCTGCACCTCGCCGACGTCGCCCGCCGGGGTGGAGGTGGCGTGCGCGTTGACGTGCTTGACGTCGACGCCGGTGATCTCGGCGTCGGTCAGCGCCTGCGTCATCGCCATGATGATGCCGCGGCCCTCGGGCTCGGGCTGGGTGATGTGGTGCGCGTCGGCCGAGTAGCCGACGCCGGAGGCGTAGGCGTAGATGCGCGCGCCGCGCGCCTTGGCGTGCTCCTCCGACTCCAGCACCACGATGCCGGCGCCCTCGCCGAGCACGAACCCGTCGCGGTCGCGGTCCCACGGCCGGGAGGCGCCCTGCGGGTCGTCGTTGCGGGTGGACATCGCCCGCGCGGCGGCGAAGGCGGCGATGTTGAGGCCGTGGATGGCGGCCTCGGTGCCGCCGGCGACCACCACGTCGGCACGGCCGAGCCGGATCATGTCCATGGCGTAGCCGATCGCCTCGGCGCCGGAGGCGCAGGCGGAGACGGTGGCGTGCACGCCCGCCTGGGCGCCCAGGTCGATGCCGATCCAGGCGGCCGGGCCGTTGGGCATGAGCATCGGCACGGTGAAGGGCGACAGCCGGTTCCAGCCGCGCTCCTTCCACGTGTCGTAGGCGGTCAGGGTGGTGCTGATGCCGCCGATGCCGCTGGAGACCACGACGCCCAGCCGCTCGGGGGCCACCTCGGGGGCGCCGGCGTCCTGCCAGGCCTCCCTGGCGGCGACCAGGGCGAACTGCTCGCTGCGGTCGAGACGGCGGGACTCGGGGCGGGGCAGCACCTCGGTGGGGTCGACCGCCGCCGTCCCCGCGAACCGCACGGGGACGGAGTCGATCCACTCCGTGGTGAGGGTCTCCACACCCGACTGACCGGCGAGGAGCGCCGTCCAGGTCGAGGTGACGTCTCCACCGACGGGCGTCGTCGCGCCGAGCCCGGTGACGACGACACGTACCCGGTTCGCACTCACGTTTTCGCGCTCCTTACTGGTCAGAACTGCTGGGTGTCAGGCCTGGATGAAGTTGAGGACGTCCTTGACCGTCTTCAGGTTCTTCAGCTGGTCGTCGGGGATCTCGACGCCGAACTCGTCCTGAGCGGCCACGGCGATCTCGACCATGGACAGGGAGTCGATGTCGAGGTCGTCGACGAAGCTCTTCTCGGGGGTCACCTCGCCGGCCGGAATGCCGGTGATCTCGTTGATGATCTTGCCGAGGCCCGCGAGGATCTCCTGCTCGGTGGCAGCCATGTCGCTACTTCTCCTTCATTTTCTGGTTTCTGTACGGCGTCCGCCGTACGAGCTGAGGTACGGCGGGAGCCGTACCGGATCCTACGGAATCTCGATCACTTGGCCCGCATAGGTCAGACCGGCGCCGAAGCCGAGGATGAGCGCGAGGTCGCCTGAGCGGACCTCGCCGCGCTCCAGCATCCGCGAGAGCGCGAGCGGGATGGAGGCCGCCGACGTGTTGCCCGCGGTGACGATGTCGCGGCCGACGACGGCCTTGTCGGCACCGAGCTTGCGCGCGATGGCCTCGATGATGCGCAGGTTGGCCTGGTGGGGGACGAACGCCGCCAGCTCCGAGGGGTCGACCCCGGCGCGGGCGCACGCCTCCAGGGCCACCGGGTGCAGCGCGGTGGTGGCCCAGCGGAAGACCGTCTGGCCCTCCTGGAAGAGGAACTTCGTGCGGTCGGCGATGGAGATGGCCTCGGACCTGTCGCCGGAGCTGCCCCAGACGACCGGGCCGATGCCGGGCGTGTCGGTCGGGCCGACCACCGCGGCGCCGGCGCCGTCGGCGAAGATCACGGCCGTGGACCGGTCGGTCCAGTCGACCCACTGCGACAGCTTCTCCGAGCCGACGACCAGCACGTTCCTGGCCGAGCCGCCGCGGACGGCGGCGCTGGCGGTGGCCAGCGCGTAGCAGAAGCCGGCGCAGGCGGCGTTGACGTCGAAGGCGCCCGGGGACTTGATGCCCAGCCGGTGGGCCACGAGCGCCGCGGCGTTGGGGATCTGGGTCTCCAGCGTGCAGGTGGCCACGATCACCAGGTCGATCTCGTCGGGCGTGAGGCCGCTGGCGGCCAGCGCCTTGCCGCCGGCCTGGACCGCCATGTCCTCGACGGACTCGGCGGCCGAGGCGACCCGGCGCTCCTTGATCCCGACGCGGGACTGGATCCACTCGTCGTTGGTGTCCATGGTCTTGGCCAGGTCGTCGTTGGTGACGACGTTGTCCGGCTGGTAATGGCCCAAGGCCAGAATCCGGGCGCCGGGGGCGATGTCGGGGATCCTCACTTGATCAGCTCCCTGGCCGCGTCGAGGTCGTCGGGTGTCTTCAGCGCCACGGTCTCGACGCCGCGCAGGCCGCGCTTGGCGAGCCCCGTCAGCGTGCCGCCGGGCAGCAGCTCGATCATCTTGGTCACGCCCAGCTCGGCCATCGTCGCCATGCACAGGTCCCAGCGGACGGGGCTGCTGATCTGCGAGATGAGCCGCTGGACGAACTCGGCGCCGCTCGCGGCGGGCCGGCCGTCGGCGTTGGACAGCAGAGTGACCTGCGGGTCGCCGGGCACGACGTTCCAGGCCGCCTCGCGCAGGGCGTCGACGGCGGGGGCCATGTGACCGGTGTGGAACGCCCCGGCCACCTTGAGCGGGATGAGCCTGGCACGGGCGGGCGCGTCGCCCTTGAAGGCGGCGAGCTGCTCCAGCGTGCCGCCCGCCACGATCTGGCCCGCGCCGTTGATGTTGGCCGGGGTCAGCCCGTGACGCTCGATCGCGGCCAGCACGTCGGCCTCCACGCCGCCGAGCACGGCGGTCATGCCGGTCTCGGTGACGGCGGCGGCCTTGGCCATGGCCTGGGCGCGCTCGCGGACCAGGCCCAGGGCCTGCTCGGCGGTGAGCACCCCGGCCAGCGCGGCCGCGGCGAACTCGCCCACGCTGTGGCCGGCCAGGACGTCGGGGGAGGCCCCCAGCGCCTCGGCGGCGGCCAGCGCGGCGGCCACGAGCAGCGGCTGCGCCACGGCGGTGTCGCGGATCTCGTCGGCGTCGGCGGTGGTGCCGTAGGCCACCAGGTCGATCCCGGCGACCTCCGACCAGGCGCCGAGTCTGTCGGCCAGACCGGGCAACTCAAGCCAGGGGGTCAGGAAGCCTGGGGTTTGGGCGCCTTGGCCCGGAGCGACGAGTACAAGCACAAAAACCACCATGCCCTGTAGAACTTCGACACGCGGATGGAGATCCGTACGAACTTTGTCCCGGGTGCTTTGTAGGAACCCTACAGTGAAGATTTCGGGAATGTTACGTTAGGGCCCGCCATGCCGCGGCGCCTTCGGAAAGCCGGCCCAGGATGAGGCCGACCTGCAGCGTGAAGGCCGACCTGCCCTCGGTGGGCTGGTAGCCCGTGAGCTCGGTGATCTTCTTCAGACGGTAGCGGACCGTGTTCGGGTGCACGAACAGCAGCCGCGCCGTCGCCTCCAGGGAGGTGCCCTGTTCGAGGTAGGTGGCCAGCGTATCGAGCAGGGGAGTGCCGGCCAACGGCAGGTAGACGTTCTCGATGAGCTGCTCCCTGGCGTCGGCGTCGCCGTCGAGGGCGCGTTCGGCCAGCAGGTCCTCGGCGTGCACCGGCCTGGGGGCGTCCGGCCAGCCCGCGGAGGCCTTCAGCCCGGCCAGCGCGGCCCGCGCCGACCGCGCGGCGGCGTGCAGGTCGGGCACCTCGGGGCCGATGACGATCGGGCCCACGCCGAAGCGCGCCACGACCTGCCGGGCCGCGTCGTGGACGCTGTCGGCCCCGCCCACGATCACGATCAGCCGGTCGGCCTGCACGCCGGCCAGCAGGTCCATGCCGATGCGGCGGCCCTTGTCGCGCAGGCCGTCGATGACCGCGCGCGGGTCGTCGTCGGGGGCGTGCCCGGCGATCACGACGACGGGGGAGGAGGTCCAGCCGAGGGCGGCGGCCCAGGAGTGGAGGCCGTCGTCGACCTCGCCGCGCACCAGCGCGTCGACGATCAGCGCCTCCAGCCTGGCGTCCCAGGAGCCGCGGGCCTCCGCCTCGCGGGCGTAGACGTGCGCGGCGGCGAAGGCCACGTCGCGGGTGTAGCGGAGCATGGCCTGCTGGAGCTGGTCCTCGCCGCCCGGCGCGGCCAGCTCGTCGGTCTGGGCCTCGACCACCTCGACCACGACCCGGACGATGTCGACCGTCTGCTGGAGCGAGATCGAGCGTTTGAGCTCGCGCGGGGCCGTGCCGAAGAACTCGATGCTGGGCGTCGGCCGGTTCTCGCCGGCGTGCTGGAACCACTCCACGAACGCGGCGATGCCGGCCTGGGCCACCAGGCCCACCCACGAGCGGTCCTCGGCGCTGAGCGCACGGAACCAGGGGAGCTGGTCGTCCATGCGGGCCATCGCCGCCGTGCCGAGCGCGCCCATGGCGCGCTCGAGCCTTCGCGTGGTGTCCTCCCGGGTCCGGTCTGTCACGCCTCCTAGAGTGCCAGGTCGGTTCCGATGACCGGAACGGTGGTGTTTCAGATGACCGCAACCGCCGTGATCAGGCCGATCGCCACGTGGGTGACCGCCAGCAGGCGCGCGCCGGGCTGCAGCTCCGGCTCCTTCACCAGCTCGCGTACGGAGATCCCGACGACCTTGTCGAACACCAGCATGGCCACCGTCTGCACCACGATGCCGACCAGCCCGAACACGGCCGTGCCCGCGAGCCCTTCGGCCAGCCGGCCGCCGGAGGACCAGATGGACGCGGCCACGATGAGCCCGATCGCCGCCAGCGCGGACGTGGTGAGCAGCGTGGCGTTGGCGTTGCGCTGGGTGCGGATGATCTCGCTCAGCTTGCCGGGCGTGGCCCAGTCGATCACGTAGAAGCCGACGATCAGCAGGATCACGCCGACGGCGGCGTACGCGGCGATCGCGCCGGCGCCGCGGGCCAGGACTTCGAGAAGGGTCACGTCATTTCCAATCACGGGGGTGCTTCAGATCGCGATGCGATGAGGGACGAAGGAGGAGGTGTCATCGGTGATCAGGCCGGTGGTCTCCCTGATGCCGAGCCCGGCGGCCTCGTCGGCGACCACCCAGGCGCCGAGCACCGGCCGCTGGCCCTCGAACGCGGGCAGGGCCTCGAACCCCTGGAAGACGTAGCCCTCCCGGCCGTAACGGCCCGGGGTCTCCTGGGCGCCCTCGGGGGTGACGATGCGCATCGAGGCGCCCTCCCTGCCCAGCAGCGGCTTGGCGATGTAGGAGGTCAGCTCGCGCGGCCCGTCGAGGTAGGCGGGCAGCAGGTTGGGATGGCCGGGGTAGAGCTCCCACAACACGGCCAGCAGCGCCTTGTTCGACAGCAGCGCCTTCCACAGCGGCTCGATCCAGGTGGAGTGGCGCACCGCGTGCCGGCCGAAGTCGTCGGCGAGCATCCACTCCCAGGGGTAGAGCTTGAACGCCGAGCGGATCATCTCGTCCCCGGCGTCGACGAAACGGCGGTTGAGCTCGTCCCAGCCGATGTCCTCCATGGCGACGGCGACCGTCCGCCGGCCGGCCTGCTCGGCGGTCTCCTGCAGGTAGGCGACCGTCATGGCCTCCTCGCCCGTCTCGTCGGCGTTGGTGAAGGCGAAGTGCGTGGGGCCGGGCGGCAGCGGCAGCTCGCGCCAGCGCTCGATGAGCCGCTCGTGCAGGGAGTTCCACTGGTCGTCGCCGGGGTGGACGTCCTGCAGCCAGAACCACTGGATCACCGACGCCTCCACCAGCGACGTCGGCGTGTCGGCGTTGTACTCCAGCAGCCGGGCCGGGCCGGTGCCGTCGTAGCGCAGGTCGAAGCGGCCGTACAGGTGGGGGTCGCGACGCTCCCAGGAGCGGGCCACGGCGTCCCTGGCCCACTCGGGGACGGCGAAGTCGGCGTAGCGGCCGGTCGAGACGACGTGCTCGACGGCCCGCAGGCACATGCCGTGCAGCTCCTCGACCTGCTCCTCCAGCGACTCCACCTCCTCCAGGGACAGGACGTAGTGCACCGACTCGTCCCAGTAGGGCCGGCTCAGGCCCTCGGGGTGGGCCGCCCGGTGGTAGGCCAGGCCCTGGCTCTCGATCGTCTTCTCCCAGCCGGGACGGGCGATGCCATGCTCGCGGCGCACGTCAGCTCCCGCCGCCCCAGCTGTTGCCGAAGCCGCCGCGCTGGATCGACTTGCCGCTGCGGCTGGAGATGTTCACGTCGGACGGCCGGTACGTGGTGCCGCCCTGCATGCGGTTGCCGACCCGGTGGCCGCCGTAGTACCACATGTACGCGCCGCGCGAACCGGCGTAGTAGTGCGACCCGCCGCCACCGCCGTCGTCGTCGCAGTAGTCGTCGTCGACGACCTCGTACGTGCCGTCCTCCAGCCGCACCACGCAGTCGGCGGTGACGTCGTCGTCGTCCTGGGTCGCCGCGCAGTAGCCCACCAGCATCACCGACAGGACCCCGAGAATGGTCAGTGGGACGGCCTTGGACGACTTGCGCGGGGGTGGGGGAGCCGGCGTGCGCGGCGGTTGTGCCATGTGGTTCCTGCTTTCCTGGGCGAATCAGCCTATCGGTGCCCTTCGCCCCTGTTCAATGCCGGTGGTCGTCCGCTCGGGTATGAATGACTCATGGAACCGGTCCAGGCTCTGCGCGAGATCGCCTTCCTGCTCGAACGCGCAGGTGAGCCCACCTATCGGGTCCGCGCGTTCCGCCGCGC
This sequence comes from Nonomuraea sp. NPDC049646, assembly GCF_044465525.1. Taxonomy (NCBI): domain Bacteria; kingdom Bacillati; phylum Actinomycetota; class Actinomycetes; order Streptosporangiales; family Streptosporangiaceae; genus Nonomuraea; species Nonomuraea sp. NPDC049646. The sequence goes on from NZ_JBITLU010000016.1 coordinate 221,591, forward strand.
GGCCGCGGTCGTGGACGACCTGCCGGAAGGGGAGCTCGCGCGGCTGGCCGGAACCGGCGGGCTGGGCGACCTCCCCGGCATCGGCAAGGTCACCGCCCTCGTGATCAACGAAGCGCTCGACGGTCAGGTTCCGACGTATTTGCGTAGGTTGCGGGCCACCGAGGGCGTCGAGCTCGACGCCGAGACCGCGGCCCTGCGCGAGGCGCTGAAGGGCGACCTGCACAGCCACTCCGACTGGTCCGACGGCGGCTCGCCGATCGAGGAGATGGCCGAGGCCGCCAGGGGGCTCGGGCACGAGTACTGGGCGCTGACCGACCACTCGCCGCGCCTGACCGTGGCCAAGGGACTGTCGGCCGAGCGGCTGGAGCGGCAGCTCGACGTGGTGGCCGGGCTCAACGAGCGGCTGGCGCCCTTCCGCATCCTGACCGGCATCGAGGTCGACATCCACCTCGACGGCTCGCTCGACCAGGACCCGGCGCTGCTCGAACGGCTCGACGTGGTCGTGGCCAGCGTCCACTCCAAGCTGCGCATGGACCGCGAGGAGATGACCCGCCGCATGGTCACCGCCGTCGCGAACCCGCTGGTCGACGTCCTCGGCCACTGCACCGGGCGGGTCGTGCGGGCGGGCGGCGAGCGCGGGGTCAAGCGGCCGGAGTCGGAGTTCGACGCCGAGCTGGTCTTCGAGGCGTGCCGGCGGTTCGGGGTGGCCGTGGAGATCAACTCCAGGCCCGACCGGCTCGACCCGCCCAAGCGGCTCCTGCGGCTGGCCTACGAGACGGGGTGCGTGTTCTCGATCGACTCCGACGCGCACGCGCCCGGACAGCTCGACTGGCAGCGCTTCGGCTGCGAGCGGGCCGCCCGGTGCGGGATCGAGGCCGCGCGGATCGTCAACACCTGGCCCCTGGACCGGCTGCTGGAGTGGACGGCGGCGTGAGATCTGGGTGGCCGGGCGGTTAGCCCCCTCTTGCGGGGGCCGCGCGGGGCCGGTGATTGTCGGTGGCGGCGCGTAGCGTTCCGGCTGTGAACCGTACCGACCGGCTCTATGCGCTCGTCGAGGACCTGCGCGCCATCGCGCCACGCTGCCGCTCCGCCCGCGAGCTCGCCGAGAGGTTCGAGGTCAGCGTGCGCACCATCGAGCGTGACATCACCGCGTTGCAGGGGTCCGGGGTGCCGATCTACGCCGAGCCCGGTCGCAGGGGCGGCTACGCCCTCGACAAGAAGATGTCGCTGCCCCCGCTCAACTTCACCCCGGCCGAGGCGGTGGCCATCGCGGTGGCCCTCAGCCAGGCCGGCGACCAGCCCTTCGGCCGCCAGGCCCGCAGCGCGTTACGCAAGGTGGTCTCGGCCATGCCGGGGCCCGAGGGCGATCTGGCCAGGGAGCTGGCGCGGCGGGTCCAGCTCGTCAGCGAGCCGCCCGAGCCAGGCTCCCCGAGCCGGCCGCTCGGCGCCGAGGGCATCTCCAGGGCCATCGAGGAGGCGCTGCTGCGGCGGCGCGTGCTCAGGCTCGACTACGCCGACGCCAAGGGCGCGCTCACCTCGCGCGACGTCGAGCCGGGCGTGTTCCTGGGCGGGCGCGGCGGTTTCTGGTACCTCGTGGCGTGGTGCCGGCTGCGCGAGGACGTCCGCGTCTTCCGGCTCGACCGCATCGCCGCGGCCGTCGTCACCGTCGAGCGCTGCCCCGAGCGGCCGCTCGAAGGGTTCGCCCCCGACGTGCCGGAGATGGTGGTCCGCGGAACCATGCTCGATTAATCATGCGAAAACACCGACATAGGGTTGTCGCCGTAGCGATACATCGTTGTCTTGTTCGAAAAATGAGGAGGCGATGATGGACAACACGGTGACCTGGTTCGAGATCTCGACCGACGACCCCGAAGGCGCCGAACGTTTCTACGGCGAGCTGTTCGGCTGGTCGTTCAGCCGCGACGACGACGGCCCGCTCGACTACCGCATGATCGGCTACCCGGGCGGCGAGCGGCCCGGCGGCGGCCTGTTCAACAACAAGGGCGACTTCCCCGCCCACGCGGTCTTCCACGTGCAGGTCGCCGACGTCGAGGCCGCGTGCGCCAAGAGCGAGTCGCTCGGCGGCAAGGTCGAGATGAAGGTCATCGACGACGGCGCCGGCACCGACTTCGCCTATCTGCGCGACGTCTCGGGGAGCCTGTTCGGAGTCTTCCACCGCAGGTGAGCCCTCCGGCGGCGTCCGCCGCCGGAGCTCGCGGGACGTCGCCGCGCTCGCGCCCCCGGGGAAGCACCTTCCCCGCCGAACCGGGGCCGCGCGAGGCGGGCCGTCCCGCAAGGGAGCGGTTCACCCGCCCTGGACACGCCGCCGATCGCCGAGCGGCGGCGCGTCCAGGGCCCCTTCCCCCGTCAGGGGGTCCGGTTCAGAAGGCGGCGGCCGCCAGCCAGCGGGTCAGCAGGTCGTGGTCGCCGAAGACGGCCGACGACCGCGGGGGCCGCCGGCCGTAGAGCATCAGGAGCAGTTCACTCGCCGGGCCGCGCACGGCGGCGTCGCCCTTGGTGTGGCCGCGTTCGCAGGTGACCGCCCCGTCGGCGCCCTGCGTGACGGTCCACTCGCCGTCGAGGTCGCTCGCGTGGAGGTGGATCCTGGCCCCTTCCGCGCCGAGCCCGGCCAGCGACCTGGTCACCCAGAACGCGTACGGCAGGTTGTGCAGGAACTCCTCGATGCCGTCCACGGCGGTCGCCGCCGGGATCTCCGGGTCGAGGCCGAGTGCGAGCTCGGCGTCGGCCCGGTGGATCACCAGCTCGAACAGCATCCTGGGCGCCCACCAGCCGGCCCGCCGGTCCGGGCCCCACGTCCACACCGGCAGGTCCGGGTCGGCGGTGCGCAGCACGTCCAGGAGGTCGGCGGCGCCCTCCATGAGCCAGGCGGCGTCGCCGTGCGCGCCCTCGGCCAGGCCGCTGGGCACCTCGCGCGACCAGACGCGCTCCTGGACCCGGTCGCGCAGCACGTACGCCGCCCAGCGATGGGTCCGGCCGACGTGCGTGAGGAGATCGCCGAACGTCCATCCCGGGCACGTCGGCACCGGGACGGACAGGTCGGTCGCCAGCGCCGCCAGCCGCGCGGCCTCGCCCTCGATCCGGGCGATGAAGGTGTCGTTGTCGGTCACCCGTCACACACTAGGCCGCCGGGCAGGTCGCGCCCTTGGGGGGCAGCTTGCCCTCCACCAGGTACGCGTCCACCAGCCCCTGCACGCACTTGCTGCCCGACAGGTACGCCCCGTGCCCCTCGCCCTCGTACGTCACCAGCCGCGCGGTCCTGAGCTGGGCCGTCAGCCGCGGCGCCCACTGGTACGGCGTGGCGGGGTCGCCCTTGCCGCCCACGACCAGGATCGGCGCCGACCCGGTGGCGTTGACGTGCCGCGCCTGGTTGCTGCCCTTGGCCGGCCACACCCGGCACAGCCCGCCCGAGCCCTCGCTGCCGAACAGCGGCGAGATCCGCAGCGCCGCCGCCTCGGTGCGCCGCAGCTCGGCCTCGCTGGGCCGCTCGGCGGTGTCCACGCAGGTGATGGCCGGGAAGCTGGTCATCTGCGTGGAGTAGGTGCCGTCCTCCGAGCGTCCGGTGTAGGAGTCGGCCAGGTACATCAGCGCCTCGCCGTGGCCCTTCAGCGCCTCGCCGAGCGCCTTCTCCAGGAACGGCCAGGTCAGCTCGGAGTACAGGGCGGCGGCCACGCCGGTGGAGGCCAGGCCCTGGGTGAGCTGCCGGCCGTCCACCTTCAGCGGCTTGGTGGTGAGCTGGTTCATCAGGTTCTCGACGTTGGCGTTCGCGGCGGTCACGTCCTTGCCGACCTCGCAGCCGCCCTTGACGCAGCTGCGCAGGAAGCTCTCGTAGGCCTGCTGGAAGCCGCGGGTCTGGGTCAGCGTGCGCTGCTCGAAGGTGACCGTCGGGTCGAGCGGCGCGTCGAGCAGCATGCGGCCCACGTTCTTGGGGAACTGGGTGGCGTAGACGGCGCCGAGCTGGGTGCCGTACGACATGCCGACGTAGTTAAGCTTGGGGTCGCCGACGGCGGCGCGGATGCGGTCCATGTCGCGGGCGGCGTTGACGGTGCCGACGTAGGGCAGGACCTTGCCGGAGTGCTGCTGGCAGAGCTGGGCGAACTCCTTGTTGGCGTCCAGGCTCTCCTGGTGGGTCTGCGCGTTGGTGGGCAGCGTGTCGAGGGAGACGAACCGGTCCATCTGCGCGCTGTCGCCGCAGCGTACGCCCGCGCTGCGCTCGACGCCGCGCGGGTCGAAGCTGACCAGGTCGTAGTGGGCGCGCAGTGAGGTGAGCGCCTTGGCGGCCTGGTCGAGGGTGTCCACGCCGGAGGCGCCCGGCCCGCCGAAGTTGAACACCATCGAGCCGAGCCGCTTCTTCGGATCGGTGGCCGCCAGCTTGATGAGCGCCAGCTCCAGCTTGTCGCCGTCGGGGCGGGAGTAGTCGAGGGGCACCGCCAGCTTCCCGCAGCGCACCGAGGCGTCCTGCTGTGCCGGTGGCTCGCCGTCCGGGCGCTTGATGTCGGTGCACGGCCCCCACGCGATCTTGTCGGTGTCGGCGGCGGGCCCGTCGGTGGCGGGCTCTGCGGGTGCACTCGCGCAGCCCGCGGCCGTTACGAGCAGGGCGGCGGCTAGGACGCGTCGCATACGAACATTCCCCTTCGTGTCTTCGGGGGAAGCAGTGCCCACGATACGGGACCCCGCGGCGAACCTGTGTGAGGCGGCCCTGTGTGAGGCAGTCCTGGGTGAGGCGGTCCTGGGTGAGGCGGTCCTGGGTGAGGCGGTCCTGGGTGAGGCGGTCCTGGGTGAGGCGGCACGTACCCCTCCTGGACGTGCCGCCTCATCCGTCAAACGGAGCGGAGGCCCGGACATGACGGCGCTCCCGCGAAATGTTCTTCGCGGGAGCGCGCCTTCCGGATGACTCAGACGCCCATCGACTGGGTGTCGTTGCTCTCCGCGCCGCCGGCTTCGGTGACGCCGTTCTTCAGGTGGTAGCGGGCGATGGCCTCGCGCAGCACCTCGCCGTCGAGCTCGCCCCGCTTGACCAGCCGGGTGAGCACGGCCAGCGTGATCGAGGCGGCGTCCACGTGGAAGTGGCGGCGCAGCGCCGAGCGGGTGTCGGACAGGCCGAACCCGTCGGTGCCCAGCGAGGACCAGTCACCCGGCACCCACTGCGCGATCTGGTCCTGGACCGCCTTCATGTAGTCGCTGACGCCCACGAACGGGCCGTCGGCCTGCGAGAGCACCTGCGTCACGTACGGGACGCGCTGCTCGGCGTCGGGGTTGAGCAGGTTGTGCTCCTCGCACGCCAGCGCGTCGCGCCGCAGCTCGGACCACGACGTCGCCGACCACACGTCGGCGGACACGCCCCACTCCTCGGCCAGCAGGCGCTGGGCCTCCATGGCCCACGGCCCCGCCACGCCCGAGGCCAGGATGTTGGCCTTCGGCCCCTGCGTCTGCGGGCCCTCGGCGAACTTGTACAGGCCCTTGAGCAGGCCCTCGACGTCGAGGTCGGCCGGCTGCGCGGGCTGCAGGTAGGGCTCGTTGTAGACGGTCAGGTAGTAGAAGACGTCCTCGGGCTGCTCGCCGTACATGCGGCGCAGGCCGTCCTTGACGATGTGGGCGACCTCGAAGGCCCAGGACGGGTCGTAGGAGACCGCGGCCGGGTTCGTCGAGGCGATGAGCGGCGTGTGGCCGTCTTCGTGCTGCAGGCCCTCGCCGTTGAGCGTGGTGCGGCCGGCGGTGGCGCCGAGCAGGAAGCCGCGGCCCATCTGGTCGCCCATCTGCCACATCTGGTCGCCGGTGCGCTGCCACCCGAACATCGAGTAGAAGATGTAGACCGGGATCATGTGCTCGCCGTGCGTGGCGTAGGAGGTGCCGGCCGCGATGGTCGAGGCCATCGAGCCCGACTCGCTGATGCCCTCGTGCAGGATCTGCCCCTGCACGGCCTCCTTGTACGACAGCAGCAGCTCCCTGTCGACCGCCTCGTACGTCTGCCCGTGAGGCGAGTAGATCTTGGCCGTCGGGAACATGGCGTCGAGACCGAACGTGCGGGCCTCGTCGGGGATGATCGGCACGAACCGGTGGCCGATCTCCTTGTCGCGCATGAGGTCCTTCAGCAGGCGCACGAACGCCATGGTCGTGGCGACCTGCTGCTTGCCCGAGCCCTTGCGGAACTGGCTGTAGACGTCGTCGCCGGGCAGCTTGACCGGCTTGGCGCGCATGACCCGCTTGGGCAGCACCCCGCCGAGCGCCGCGCGGCGCTCCTTCATGTACTGGATCTCGGGGTCGTGCTCGCCCGGGTGGAAGTACGGGGGCAGCTCGCCCTCCAGAGCCGAGTCCGGGATCGGCAGGTAGAGCCGGTCGCGGAACTCCTTCAGCTCGGCCTTGGTGAGCTTCTTCATCTGGTGGGTGGCGTTGCGCGCCTCGAAGTCCTTGCCCAGCGTCCAGCCCTTGATGGTCTGGGCGAGGATCACCGTCGGCTGGCCGACGTGCTCGCGGGCCGCCTTGAAGGCCGCGTAGACCTTGCGGTAGTCGTGGCCGCCGCGCGACAGCTTGCGGATGTCGTCGTCGGACAGGTGCTCGACCATCTTGCGCAGACGCGGGTCGCCGCCGAAGAAGTGGTCGCGAATGTAGCCGCCGGTCTCGACCGAGTAGGTCTGGAACTGGCCGTCGGGCGTGGTGTTCATCTGGTTGACCAGCACGCCGTCGACGTCGGCCGCGAGCAGCGGGTCCCAGTCGCGGCCCCACACGACCTTGATCACGTTCCAGCCGGCGCCGCGGAAGTACGACTCCAGCTCCTGGATGATCTTGCCGTTGCCGCGCACCGGGCCGTCGAGCCGCTGCAGGTTGCAGTTGATGACGAACGTGAGGTTGTCCAGCTCCTCGCGGGCGGCCAGGCCGATCGCGCCGAGCGACTCGGGCTCGTCCATCTCGCCGTCGCCGAGGAAGGCCCACACGTGGCTGCGCGAGGTGTCCTTGAGCTGGCGGTTGAGCAGGTAGCGGTTGAACCGCGCCTGGTAGATCGCGCCGATCGGGCCGAGGCCCATGGAGACCGTCGGGAACTCCCAGAAGTCGGGCATGAGCCGCGGGTGCGGGTAGGAGGGCAGGCCGCGGAAGCCGTGCGACAGCTCCTGCCGGAACGCGTCGAGCTGGGCCTCGTTGAGGCGGCCCTCCAGGAAGGCGCGGGCGTAGATGCCCGGCGCGGCGTGGCCCTGGAAGAACACCTGGTCGCCCGACTCGCCGTGGTCCTTGCCGCGGAAGAAGTGGTTGAAGCCCACCTCGTAGAGCGAGGCCGCCGAGGCGTAGGTGGCGATGTGGCCGCCCACGTTCGTACGGGCGTTGGCCCGCGACACCATGACCGCGGCGTTCCACCGGATGTAGGCGCGGATGCGCCGCTCGACGTGCTCGTCGCCCGGGAACCAGGGCTCGCGCTCCGGCGGGATCGTGTTGATGTAGTCGGTGCTGCGCAGGCCCGGCACGCCGACCTGGTGCTCGCGGGCCCGTTCCAGCATGCGGAGCATGAGGTAGCGGGCTCTGGTGCGGCCTTCGGTCTTGACGACATTGTCGAGAGACTCGAGCCACTCGTTGGTCTCACTGGGGTCGACATCAGGCAGCTGGCTGGGTAGGCCGTCGCTGATGATCGAGAATCGCTGGCGTCCGGAAGCCACTGGGTCTCGCCTTCCGAGAATGACTGAAGTCTGGTCTGGGTCGCCTTCCATCCTGGTCGCTAGTCGTAGAAAACGCATCTCTACTGACGGGTAACCAGAGCGTCCCTGCTGGCAGGGCCATGTTGGTGGCCTAGACCACCGATGGTAGGACGAATCGCCACCAAAGGTTACATCGGTGGAGCAATTTAACAAGACTAGAAAACGGACGAAATTTCCCCCCAATCCTAGGGGGCTGGCCCGGTGGGTCGGCCTCCGCCCTCAACCCTCCCCCGAACCGGGCGCTCCTCACCCGTTCCCGTGCGTTCCCCGTCCGTGTCTCGGCCGTTCCCCGTCCGCGCCTCGGCCGTGCCTCGTCCGGATGGGGCGGGCGCGCCGCGCCGCGCCGCGCCGCGCCGCGCGAGTCTAGCCACCGTCTTTGCGGTGGCGCCGGGCGGGGCGGCGGTCCCCGGCGGGAGTGTCGAGGCGCACACCTCTTCTCTTTACTTCTGTACGCGCTCCGGAACGGCCTCGCGGGGCCACCGCCCTCCGGGGTTGTCCGGCGGGAGTGCATCCGAGACCCGGCCGCCGCCATTACAGACCGCACGCTCACACACCTGAGGCGCTCGCACCCCCCGAGGCCCGCCCGCGCCCGGTCGGGCCGCCCGCGCCCGGTCGGCGCACGCGGAGTCGGACCCCGCCGGTCGGCCCCGCTCGAAGCCGCGTCTCCGTCTCCGTGGGGGTCTCTCTCCTTGTGTCTCTTGTCAGCGCTGGCCCTTCCCCGCCCATCCGACCGGGGCCTCCGCTGCCTCCGCTCGGTGCACAAACGGCTCTCGGCCGGGCCGCTGCCGAAATGAGGCCATATCGGAACCATCAGGCGACAGAGCCGGACGCGACCCCGCCGTCCCGGCTCTGACCAGCCCTTATGTCGTGGTGGTCAGGTGATCCGACGAGCACAGCCGGGTCGCGGCGGCCGAAACCGCGCACATGTGCCGCGTAACATTTCGGTCATCATTTCCGGCCCCTATGAAGACCCGGCAAAAAATCGCCATCCCCGGGATCCGCTCTTTTCCTCGGCCGTCCGCCGTACCAATGTGGAAGGTATGAATGCGACGGCAGGAGACCGGCTCCTGATGCACGGCAACACCGTCGGCGAAAGGGACCGGAGCGGCGTCATCACCGAGGTCCACGGCACGGACGGCGGGCCTCCGTACATGGTGCGGTTCGACGACGGCCACACCGGGCTGGTCTTTCCCGGCCCTGATGCGGTCGTTGTGCCTCAGTAGGATTTCCCTGTGAGATCAGAAATCATCTCCGTGGCCACGGGTTCACGCGAGACCGTGCACGACATCACCGCTGAATGCGCTGAATTCGTGCGCGCGCAGGGAGAAGACGGCCTGTTGCACGTTTTCGTGCCGCACGCGACCGCGGGCGTGGCGCTGCTGGAGCTCGGCTCCGGCAGCGACGACGACCTGATCGCCGCGCTGCGTGACCTGCTCCCGGCCGACGACCGCTGGCGTCATGCCCACGGTTCGCGCGGTCACGGCAGGTCACACGTCATGCCCGCGCTGATCCCGCCGTACGCCACGATCCCCGTGCTGGGCGGGAGAATGGCGTTGGGCACATGGCAGTCCGTCGCGCTGGTCGACCTCAATGTCGACAACACGCAACGCCAGGTTCGCCTGTCGTTTTTGTCAGATTGATTCTGGCCGACTACGGCCGTACCCGTGGCGACCGTTGACGACTGAGGGTCACAGCGTGTGGACTGTGCCGAAGCGATAAACCGCATAGAGCGGGGCCACTCAAGCAGGAGGGATAAACGTGAGCGCGACCGCGGGTCAGGCGCAGGGCGAGCGCGGCCTGGCCGAACGACTCGGCCTCAAGCCGGGTCAGGTGGTGCAGGAGATCGGTTGGGACGAGGACGTCGACGACGAGCTTCGCGACTCCATCGAGGACCTGACCGGCAACGAGCTGCTGGACGAGGAGAGTGACGACGTCGTCGACGTTGTGCTGCTGTGGTGGCGCGACGGCGACGGGGACCTCTTCGACGCCCTCAGCGACGCCATGCGAGCACTCGCCGAAGCCGGCCAGATCTGGCTGCTGACTCCCAAGGCCGGGCGCGATGGCCACGTGGAGCCGAGCGACATCGGGGAGGATGCCGCTACCGCGGGTCTCTCGCAGACCAGCAGCATCTCAGCCGCACCCGACTGGTCCGGGACCAGGCTCGTCGCCCCGAAGGGCCGACGTTAGGAAACTTCCGAGGCCGGCCGATACGGCAGGATGGTGGCTGTGAACGCACATCCTGCCGAGGTCGGCGCACTGGCTCCGGATTTCGAGCTGCAGGACCAGCACGGCGCCCCGGTGAGACTGTCCATGTTCCGGGGCGAGAAGGTCGTGCTGGTCTTCTATCCGCTTGCCTTCAGCGGGATCTGCGAGGGCGAGCTCACCGCGCTGCGCGACCAGCCTCTCGACGCGCGGGTGCTCGCCGTGTCGGTCGACTCCGTGTTCGCCTTGCGTGCCTGGTCCGACCGGGAAGGTTACGGATTCGCCCTACTCTCCGATTTCTGGCCACATGGACAGGTCGCCCAGGCGTACGGTGTGTTCGATGATGCGAAGGGGCTCGCGCGTCGGGGGACCTTCATCATCGACGGCGAGGGCGTGATCCGGTGGTCGGTGATCAGTCCGATCTCCTCGGCACGTGACGTCGCCGACTACGTCAAGGCACTCGCCGACATTTCCTGACCTCGGAGGGAACGATGCCCTGCTACCGATGCGGGGCCCGGCAGACCGACCCGGTCCGTGGCGCCAGCCCGTGGCAGCGCGGGGTGCGCAACGAGTCCCAGGTGCTGATCTGCCCGGACTGTCAACGGCTGCACGACCTCGATCTCGACTCCTGCGCCACCTGCGGGTCCACCGCGCTCATCTGCCGGTTGGGGGAGATCGAGTGCCGCGGCTGCGGCGCCGTCCGGCAGGCCCGGGCGCCGAAGGGGTTCGAGGAGCAGGGAGCGTACGTGGGGTCGGGGGCTCCGCCCGGGTTGTCGGCGGAGGTCGAGGCGGCGCTGAACCGGGTGCTGGGCAGGGCCTGACCGCCCGGACCGACCTTGAGCCCGAACTCCCGGCGGTGTGCGGCTTCGTGGCGGTGTGCGGCTGATCGCCAGTTCAGGGCCCGGGTGTCGTCGGCCCGGATCGCGGCGCGGCGCCCTCCTCCCACCTGAGGGATTCTCAAGCGCCTTTTCAGACATTTGCTGACCTGCGCTATCGTCTCCTTTCGTGTCCGCTATGAGTTCGTTCGTCGTCGCGCTCGACGTCGGTGGCACGTCCATGAAGGGCGGCCTGGTCAGCGAGTCCGGTGAGGTGCTGCTGAGCGAGCGGCGCCACACTCCTCGCGCGGAGGGCCCTGAGGCGGTCGTGTCCGCCATTTCAGACTTCATCAGCCACCTGGCCTCCTCCGGCGACGGCGAACCCGCAGGCGTCGGTCTGGCCGTCCCCGGGCTGGTGTCCGAGAACGCGGCTCTCTATGCGGCGAACCTCGGCTGGCGTGACGTCCCCGCCTCGAACTTCACCACTCTGGACATCCCCGTCATGCTGGGCCACGACGTCCGCACGGGCGGTCTGGCCGAGAGCATCCTCGGCGCCGGAAGAGGCGTCTCCGACTTCCTCTTCCTCCCCATCGGCACCGGCATCGCCGGAGCCTCGATCATCAACGGCGACCCGTACGGCGGCTCCTCCGGCTGGGCCGGCGAGATCGGCCACACCCCCGTCTTCCCCGACGGCGAACAGTGCGCGTGCGGCCAGTTCGGCTGCCTGGAGACGTACGCCTCGGCGGCCTCGGTCGGCCGCCGCTACAGCCTGCGCGCGGGCGTGGAGGGCGTACGCGCCGAGCAGGTGGTCGCCTCCGACGACCCCATCGCCATCGAGGTGTGGGACGAGGCCGTGGAGGCCCTGTCGCTCGCCCTGGCGACGTACACGCTGCTGCTGGACCCGTCGGTGATCGTCCTCGGCGGCGGCCTGGCCGAGGCCGGTCCCGCCCTGTTCGATCCTGTACGTACCCGCCTGGTCAAGCGCCTGGCCTTCCGCGACGCGCCTCCGCTCGTCCCGGCCGCGCTGGGCGTCGACGCCGGCATGCTGGGCGCCGCCCTGCTGGGCTGGCGAGCCGCCGGCCGCCCCGAACTGGGCCCCGGCTGGACGGTGAATGTGCGATCGGCCCCTCTGGTGTCGTAAGGTTAGTGCCGATCAGGGGGCGGTTAGCTCAGCGGTAGAGCACTCGCCTTACAAGCGAGGGGTCACTGGTTCGAACCCAGTACCGCCCACCAGCGAGAAGAGCCCCGTTTCCGATCATGGAAACGGGGCTTCGTGCCATTAGCGTGCCACTAGCCGGTGCGAGGGCTCTTTTCGATCTTCGCGTTCATGGCATCGGCGATCTTGCGGTCGGCCTCCGCCGTGCTGTGCTGGTAGATCAGTGCGGCTCGGACGGAGTCGTGTCCCATGCGCTGCATGAGATCTTTGAGGCTCGCGCCGGAGCTGGCGGCGATCGTGTTTCCGGTGTGCCGAAGATCGTGGAAGTGCAGGCCAGGGAAGCCGATCTTCCTGGTGTTCGCGTCCCACTTGGCCGCCCGGCGGAAGTTGCTGCGCCGGAGGATGCCGCCTCGTGCCCCGGTGAAGATCAGCGCGTCTGTTTCCGTGTCCGTGAACTCGTCGAGATGTTCGCGGAGCACAGGGATGATCGCTTCCGGGATGGCGATCGTACGGACGCCCGCGCGGGACTTGGGCGGGCCGACGAGGAGTTCGCCGGTGTCGAGTTCGACGTGCTGTTGCCGAACGCTGACGGTCTGGGCGTTCAGGTCCAGGTCCATTCGCCGGAGTGCCGCTACCTCGCCCCAGCGCAGGCTGGCGAAGGTGGCGAGGAGGACCAGGGCGCGCAGGCGGGTCGGCATCAGATCAGCCAGCTCGAACACCTTCGCCACGGTGAGGATGGGCCGCTCTTCGGGCTTCTCCTCGCCGGCACCACGGATGCGGCACGGGTTGCGCGGAATGATCTGATCGTCCGCCGCCGTCATGAGAACGGCCCGCAGGAAGCGATACGCCTTGGCCACCTCGGACTGGCCGACACCGCTGCCGAGCAACAGGACGCGCCATTCCCGGATGGTGGCCGTGTCCACCTTGCCCACGGACACGCCGCCCAGGTGGGGGAGGATGTAGCGCTTGAGCAGTCCCTTGTAGATCTCGACCGTGCGGGGCCGCAGGTTCGTCCGTTCGTTGATCCACTTGTCCGCGTAGCCGCCGAGCTTGATCTTGGCCCGCTGTGGGTCCGTCCATTCGCCCGTGGTCAGCTTGGCCTCGATCAGCGCGAGTGCCTTGTCCGCGTCGCGTTCGCGGGCATAGGTGGTCTCTCCCATGCGGATCTTGCCGTCCGGACCCGGATAGCGGATCTGGAACCTTCCGGAAGGGAGCTGGCGGATGCTGCCGAAGCGCCGCTTGCCTGGCTTGTTCGCCATCACGCCGCCCCTCTCAGGTCCGTTGCCGAAAGATCTTGTCCGGCCGCTCTGGCTTCCAGCTCACGGAGGTGAGCTCGCCAGCGTTGGCGTTCGGCCACGGTGCGCAGGAGCCGGACGGCGAGTGGTGGCACGTTGGCGTCTCCGGCGGGGAGGGGGCGCCAGACGTAGCGGTGTGGGTCGGGCCTCTCGTTGGTCTGGCCGAGGGCTTCCAAGACCCAGGTGCGGCGGTCCTGCTTGTGTTCGGCGAGGGTCTTGTTGCTCCACTTGCGGGAGACGAGGACGCGGCGTCCGGCGTAGCCGAGGTGTTCGGGCTTATGGGCCTTGCTGCGGCAACGGCCGGGGAGCATGCCGGGTTTGGCGTTCTTGGGTTGGATGCCGTAGCAGAGCCAGTTCGGGCAGGTGGGTGAGCAGGGTTCGTAGCGGAGGGCGTCCAGCATGCGGGTGGCGTGCTGTTGCTGGGCCTGGCCGCCGTCGAGGGCGTCGCCGATGGACTTGGTGAGGTACTTGGACAGGTACCGGATGCACTGGTCGGCGTCCGGGGTGCCGGCGAGCACGCCTTGGACGTCTACTTGGTCGCCGAAGCGGATGACGTGGAGGGGATCGGCGTCGTCGTCGAGCGCGTCGAGGGCTTCGTCCCAGGTGGGCAGGACTTCGCCGGTGGCCGGGTTGAGGTAGCCGGCCCCTTCGTACCAGATGGGCAGGTGGTCGCCGTCGAAGATGACTTCGTCAGCTTGGGGCCACCAGACCTGGTGGTAGGTGGCGGCGACTATCTGCTTGATCTCGGCGCGTGGGAGCGTTCCACGAATGGCCATGTGCAGGTGCGGGGCGAGCCGCTTCTGAGGCTCCACAGAGGCGAAGTACTGCACGTCGTAGCCCGCGACGCGGCGCAGATTCTGCACGAAGCGATCGACGAGCTTGGAGAAGTGCAGGGCGTCCCGTGCGGCACGGCGGTAGTCGTAGGTGTCGGGGTCGATGGGGGCGCCGTCGCGGACCTTGCCGTACGAGGGCAAGGTGAGCGTGACGAACAGGGACGGGCGGTAGGTCTTGCCGTCTGTGCCTTGGAAGGTGCGTCCAAGGGAGGTGTTGGTCATCTTGCGCTTGGGCAGGTCGGGCGCGTCCTGGCGGCGCTTGGTGGAGCGGGAGCGCTTGGTGGTCGTATGGTCGAGGATGTTGCCGCGCATGCCTGCGGCGTTGATCTCCTCGTCCAGGCCGGTGATGATCGCGTCGAGTTCGGTGGTGTCGTCGCCGGCCTTTTCAGCGGCGTCGCGCTGGGCTTGGTAGTCGGCGCGGAACTCCACCAGCCAGCGCTGTTCTTCGTTTGGGGCGTCGGGTGTGATGGCGGGTTCGGTGTCGAGGTGCCAGCCTTCGCGGCACTGGGCCTTGCGGAGCTGCTTGTTGCGCTTGGCGCAGGGCGGGCACTTGCTGTCGAGGGTGGCGCCGCACGGTACGTCGATGATCTCGGACTTGCCGGTGATGGTGTCGAGGCGCTTGAGCGGGATGGGGCGGATGCAGACGCCGTGTTGCTTGGCGACTTCTACGAGTACGTCGCGGGCCATCGGCATGGCCTGGCGGATGGCTCGGGGGAGTGCGCGGTCGTGCGCATGGGTCATGCGGTCCTCCCTTCGTCGGGGTCGGTGGCGGTGAGCGCGCTCTGGCCGCACTCGGTGCACTCGACCAGGGCGCGGACCGGGTCGAGGCGGAGAACGTTCAGGGTGAGGCAGGTGGCGCAGCGGAGGCCGTCAAGCAGGTGAGTGAGAGTCATGCGGCCTGCCGGTAGTAGGCGACCATGTCGCGGATGTCGGCGTCGGAGACGTAGGCGGCGCGGACTCGGATCGGTTCGGGTGAGGTCTCCAGTCGCATGTAGGCGACGCCAGCCCCTTGTTCGGGGATGGGTGAGATGTGGTCGGCGAGTGCGCCCCGGTCGCGTGCGCCGTCGCCGAGGACCATGTCCACCTGTTCGGATTCGTCGAGGCGGAGGGCGATCTTGTCTGGGAAGAGGTTGCGGATGTTCATGACTTCCTTGCGCGGGTCCTGGAGTGCGGCCATGACGCCGACGCCGACCGAGCGCCCTTGGGTCGCCAGGGTGGCCAGCGCGGCCGAGATGCGTTGCCGGAGTTGCTTGTCGGGCTGGTAGGCGGTCAGGAACGCGACCTCGTCGACGAGCACCAGGACGAATGGGTCCTCGACGGTCGGGACGTGGGACCGCTGGAGCCCGGCGAAGCGGGCCGCGCGCTTCTGCATGACGCTGACGACCTCGTCCAGCAGGTCGGCGCAGTCGGACGGGTCGGCGGCGTACCGGCCTTGGAACAGCTCCCGGCCGAAGGACAGCTCCATCAGCTTGGGATCCAGCGCCCACACTTCGGCCAGGCCCGCCCGCATCGCGGGGAGCAAGCCGCGGATCGTGTCCCACAGGAAGGAGCCCTTGCCGGCCCCGGTCGCGCCCGCGACAAGGACGTGGGTTCCGTGGACCTTGAGCCGGAGCGGCCGGCCGTCCTCCTGCTTGCCGATCTCGACCGGCCCGACCGATGGTTCGTCCGGGATGGGAAGGGCGGGCATGGGCGCGGCCAGTGGATCGCTGCGCGGGAACGTCAGGAGCAGTCGGCCGCCCTTGACGAGCGCGACCCGGCACGAGGTGGTGCCGAAGCCATGGGCGAGGTTGTCGGTGCGGTCGGACCAGTCCTTGACCGCCTGACCGGAGAGCATCCCGACGATGACGCGGTCGGCCCAGCCGTCGCAGGTGACGTGCATGAGGCGCGGCATGTAGACGCGTCCATTGACGCGCCTGGCCAGGCCGGAGACGTCCATGACGGGCTGCCAGTGTCGGCGGTAGACCGATATCAGCCGCCACCAGGCCAGCAGGCGGAACCCGACGAGGCGGGAGAAGGAGTCGGGCTCGGTGAAGGCCCAGGAGAGCAGGGACAGGACGACGAAGCCGAGCATGGATGCCGTGGCGGGCCAGCCGTACCAGTACCAGGCGAGCCCCAAGGTGACCGGTACAGCGACGGCGACCGGATGCCGCCACGTCGTGCGGACGAGGGCGGACAGGAAGCGCCAGATGTAGACGAGGAAGGTGACGATGGCGGGTGTCTTGAGTACGGCCGGTCGGAAGACGACGGCCGTGTCGGGCGTGGTGGAGACGAGGTTGCGCGCCTCGTCGCCAGGCAGCCGCTTGAACATAAGCTGGGTACCTCTCGTGATGTGGAGTCAGGGGAGAACCGAGGGGCCGCCAGAAGTTGCCGCTTCCAGCGGCCCCGCCTCATGTCAGGTCGCCGGGTCGGTGGCGTCCTGGTCGTTGGCCGTTTGTTCGGCGTGCAACTGCTCGCAGTCGGCCAGGTAGCGGGCAGCGGCGGTGAAGATTTCGCGGGCGGTGGCCAGGTCGGCATCGGTGACCGGCCCGGCTCCGCTCGTGGAGATGTGTACGTTCGCCTCGGACGAGGTGAACTCCAGGTACGGGCGCGGGCTTTCGAGCAGCAGTCCGGCACTGGCCCGGAGGCCCGGCGTGTAGAAGGAGACCCGGACGTGCGGCTCGGAGTCGGGCCGGATGGACAGGGTGACGTAGGTGTAGGGGCGGAGAGTCATGCCGCGACCCCTTCTCCGTCCGGCAGGCCGTAGAAGCTGCGCTCCAGCGAGCGGACGAAGCGGTGAGCCGCGTGGGCGAGCTGGCGGGCGAACTCCAGGTCCTCCGCCGTCACGGGTCCGTTGGTGGTGACCAGGACGGAGGTGGCGCCGAAGTCGAGCGCCAGGACGGGCTCACGGTGGGCGAACGGGTGGTTCATGGTGCGGGCGGCGTGCCCGGTGGTCAGCCGGATCACGCTGTTGCGCGGGGTACGACGTCGGGTCATCAGGCGGCGTCCTTTCCGGCCGAAGCCTTGCTCTGGGCGGGCTGGTTGAGATGGCGAGGTGCGTGCATCTCGCGGACCTTGATCGAGTAGGCGAGACGTCCGGCGGCGTTGACGTATGGCGTGACGGACATACCGTCGAACTCGACCGGCGTGAACGGCAGCCCCGGCATCGGCTGCGGGGGCACCGGCTGAACCGGCGCGAGGATCTTGACCGCGACCGTCTTCTGGGCGGGCTTGAGGGTCGGGTCACCGTCCATGACCGCGACCTGCCAGACCAGCTCTGCGGTCTGCTTGTCGCGGGCCTGCACGAACCGGCCGCCGGAGGAGGCGTCGAAGTCCTTGACGGGCTCGACCTCGCCGACGATGTAGCAGCCGTGCGGGAAGACCATGGCGAAGGTGACGGGGATGGGGCCTTGCAGAGCCATGACAGCTTTCCTCTCTTGACTGACAGGCACTTAACCTATCAAGTTGATGTCCCGAGATTACGCAGCGCAAACTTGCTAGGTCAAGTGCCTAAGAGAAATTTCGGCGCGGAATCGTGAATCCTCTGTGCTTTATTCACAGCAAATCGGACGAAATAGTCGCAATTGTGGAGACTGTAGAAACGGAGCCGGGTGTCATCAGCGGGACCGCCCTCGGGCTGTTAGTGCTCATCTGGGTTTTCGGGGCGCCGCTCTGCTTCATACAGGCGCTTGGGGCCGGCCTGGCGCATCCCGAAGTCGATCAGGCAAGCGTGAGCGGATGGCTGACCGCAGCCGCATGGATCTTCGCTGGGTCCCCGGTTCTCGCCACAGGAATCTGCCTGTTCACTGACAGGCGCGTCGGCGCATGCATCTTCGGCGTCGTCGCAGCGGCATGCGTGATCTTCGTCCTAGGATCCGTACAGGCCCATCAGGCGAAGCTGAACCCCCTACCGTCTCCCTCGCCGTCCATCCATTGCATTGAGCACAGCGGTGGAGGCAATGAATGCCCAGGCGGGTAGGCGTCGCCTCAGGCGATCGGGTAGGCGTCTTCCAGCTCGTGCCGGTCGGCGGGAAGCAAGACTTCCACGACGGTGAGGGGCCGGCCGGAGGCGTCTCGTACCGCGCCGAAGACGGCCAGGAGTGGTTGGTTCTTCGGCATCGCGAGTTGCTTGGACTCGTCGGCCGAGGGCATGCGGGCGGTGATCTGCTCCACGATGTGATCGAAGCGGACACCCTTGCGCGCCTGGAGGTGTTCCCGGAAGCCCTGTCTCAGGGGTTCCCCGCTGGTGAGATCCGTTCCTTCGGAGAGCTCCAACGGCAGCCAGAGCGACACCAGCTCGGTCGGTTCGCCATCACGCGTGATCAGCCGCCGCCGTACGAACGCCTTGCTCTTGGGCTGGAGAGCGAGCAGGGAGCTGATCCGATTGGGGGTGGTCACCGCGCCCACCTCGACGACCTCGCCCGTGGCGTCGGTCTCCGGCTTGGTCAGATACGCCTGCCCTGGCCGCTTCTGCTCGACGGAGGCCATCGCCGGTCGGCCGCGTACGAAGCGGCCCTTGCCCTGCTGGGACTCGATCCACCCCTGCTCACGCAGCACGCGCAGGGCGGCGACAACGGTGGGACGGGAGACGCCGAACTCTTGGATGAGCTGGTTCTCGCTGGGGAGCAGTGTGCCCGGCGGGTAGTCTCCCGCCTCGATGCGCCTCTGGAGAGTCTGCACAAGCTGCGCATACTTAGGCGGTACGGACTCTAGCGACATCATGACCGTCCAACAGCCGACAGGTTGTTTTACCAAGTTTGAGCGTATCCGGCTTGCCGCCGGCTGTCCACGTGGTTCGCCGAAGCGGGAGCCGTACATGAAAGAGCCGGCAGGCAGCGCAGTGGCCGGGCTGGGAAGGGTGCCGCGGGGGACGCCACTGCAACTGCCTGCCGGGGGAGGCACGGCGAGACCGGATGATGACCCTCACCCCCTCCGGAAGGGGTCACGTCTGCCTCGCCGTGCCCGTCATCACCTGGCGACGTACTCAGCCAGGACGTTCGCCGCGCCCTCCGGGTCGCTGGTCGGGTGCCGCTTCTCGGCGCTCTGCCAGGAGTAGTAGGCGCCGCCGTACCCGACGAACACCCACACCGGCAGCCCTCCCGCCGGCCTGTGCACCAGAAGCACGCTGTTGTTGTCGCGCAGTTCGGCATTCACGCCAAGGCCCGTGAGACGGTCACGCAGCCGGACGAGCATGATGCCCTCGTCCTGGCCTTGCGTGAAGCCCGTGTCCACCGCCTGAATGATCGAGTTCATTTCACGCTCCCTTCGGCCCGGCCGCTTCCGAGGCAGTCGAGACACTCCCGCTCCTCACTCAAGGTCTGATCTCCGTCGTCGTCGCCGATGAGGAGCGCACGGCGTGAGTCACGCAGCTTGATCCCGCGTCCCCGGCAGGCGGGGCAGCACGACGTCTTGCTTGTCTCGTCTGGCCGGGTCACCGTCGCCATCTCCTTGTTCATCCGGCGTTCCCTGTGGCGGGAGGCCGCGTGACGTACCGTGGTTGCTTGATGACAAGTCCACCGTCAACCGCGTTTCTGCAGGACCCCTGAACGGCCCCCCTTGTTCCCCCTTTCGAGCCCCCAGCCGGGAGGAAGACCCGCAGATGCCCGACTACATCCCGAACGTGCGCCTTCGCGCCTGGCGCAACGAAAAGCACCTTTCCCGCGCCCAGATGGCCGACCAGATCAACGCCACCCCCATCGGCATCGCCGAACGACTAACCTGCGACGAGGAACGCGTCCGACGCTGGGAGGCCGGCGAAGTCCGATGGCCCCGCACGCCGTACCGGCTCGCCCTGACGCAACTGACTGGCCTGGAACCAGAGGCACTTGGGTTCTTCCAGGGAAGGCAGAACGACAGCCGCCTCATCGAGGCTCGCGTCATCCCAGCCGACGCGCTACGAGCCGAAGCCGATCTCTACGGGACGATGGAACTCGCCCAACAACTCCAGGCATCCGACGTGGGAACCGGCACCCTGGAAGCTCTCGCCGAGGCCGTCGATCTGTTGTGCCGCGCCTATCCCGTCGTGCCCGCAAGCACGCTCAGGGATCGCACCCAGAAGCGCTTGGCGCAGATCAACCGCCTACTTGCCGGACGCCTCACCTTGAACCAGCATCGCGAACTGCTCGTGATCACCGGATGGCTTACCGCCCTGTTGGGCTGTGTCCACTACGACCTGGGGGAGAGGGAAGAGGCTGAGACCGCCCGACGCGCCGCGTTCGAGATGGGCCGCCAGGTCGGACACGGCGAACTCATGGGCTGGGCACACGAGATGTCCGCCTGGTTCGCCCTGGTCGAAGGCCGCTACGAAGACGTCGTCACCAGCGCCCGAATGGGCCAGGCCGTCGCCGGCACCAGCAGCGCAATGGTGCAACTCACCTTGCAAGAGGCGCGCGGCCTGGCTCGAATCGGAGACCGCCGCGAAGCTGACCGCGCTCTGACTCGCGGAGCTGAAATCCTCAGCAGTCTGCCCATGCCCGATCACCCAGACCATCACTTCGTTTTCGACCACGCCAAGTGGGTCTTCTACGCCGCCACCTGTTACACCTGGCTCGCCGACGACGATCGCGCCGAAGAACACGCGCGCGAAACCATCCAGATGCACTCTCGCCCGGACGGCACCAGCAACGCTCCCATGCGCGTCGCAGATGCCCATATTGATCTTGGCATAATCCACGCTCGACGTGGCGACCTTGACGCAGCGGTAGAGCAGGGCATGACGGCCTTCGACATCGACCGCCGATCCCTCAGCGACCTCGTTAACCGCGCTGGGGATCTCGACCGAGTTCTGCGACAGCGCTACCGGCGAGAAGCGCTTGCCTCGGAATTCCACGAACGCTTTGTGACTGCACGGCACGCCCTCGCGAGCCGTCGCCCAGAGCTTCTTGATTAATAGACTTGTCGATGAAATGAGTGCTGTCAGCTTCTCATATCGATATCAAGTATGTAGTTCGTCGAAGCGTTTCTTCAGGAGAGGATAATCGTCGGCCGCCACCCCAGGTGGCACCTCTGGCGAGAGAGCCTTGATTAGGTCTTGGACTAGTACCTGTAAATCCAAATCGTCAAGGACCAAGACGTTGCCGCGGTGGTCAAGAGCAGTATCCCGACATCGTTTGAGGAAAAGGTTCTTATTCTTAAAGGATCGGCACGCCAAAATGCCCACGTTGCCTCGCAGTGGGGAAAATCGAGATGAGAGTTGGTCGAGTTCGGGATTTCCTACTTCTTGGCCGTAATTTTTACATTCAACAAAAATATACTTGCAAGGTACCATGTGACGAATCAGCCATGCAAAAAAGCCGCTCGTTGCGGTGTTTGTATATTGAATATCGATACGCTTTCGGCCTTCGTGAATCTTAAATTCTGGCTCTGGTTGACTGAGAGATGGATAAAAAACGGCAGAAAAAAGATCCTTGATGGCATGGTGATATGTGTCCGCATGCTCTGGGCCTACCGGGATATCCAATACTGTCTGAAGGATTTTGTTGAAATCGGGTCGCGCCGTCTGTGTTAGACGGCTAATTTCGGCATGCCCTAGAGGGCGCGATGGGAGATCTTTCTTGCGCGCCTTATACTCCTGAAAAGCGTCTGCGCGAGGAATGCTTAGGTCGATAATAGATTCCTTCGAATTGCCGTATTCCTTTTCGATGTCCAACTTAGTTACGCGGCGCTCTCCATTCTTCAGTATCTGTACAAGTTTACTATTCGGCTTGTCGAGTTCTTCTCTCTGCAGTTTCGGGGTCAAGTAGTTCTTGTAGTATTCCTTTAGCGAAAGATGCATGCCGTGGCGTGCCAGAACTTTCGGAATAAGGAGGAGCTTTCCGGATGCGGTCACAACCGGTAGATCCACAAAATCCTCCTCCCAATCTAGGCGGTGTGGATCCCAGACGGGCCCGCTGGGCACGGAAGTGACAGGAATCCCATACTGGCGAGCGACGCCTTGAGTGTATCGGATGAGCATTCCTCGGATGATGTTTGTGGTGATGTCGGAGATTATGTCATTGCCGATTCCCTCAATGAACAGCTCGGTATCCTCAAGGTCCGAAAGTAGACCCGTTTGGGCAGCCCTGCTGGCGCGCAGCTTATCTGCTAGCTGGTTGCCAAGATGGGATCCTAGCCCTCTGCCCCGCGACTTTCCCTTGGAGAAACCGAGGTGTGTTTCATTCGGCTCGCCGAGACGACTTAGGAGATATCGGAGTCGTTTATCATCTTCCATTTTTACGGCGTCGAGAACACTGTCGAAGAAGGTGGTAAGCAGACGCTCGCACTCCCGCCCCCAATCGCCGGGCAGTGTACGGATAGCTCCCGGGTCGAGGTATATGGGCGTATCGTCAGTTACATGCACATCGATAAAATCTAGAACCGGCTGATCTGCGTTGAGGGAGAAATACTCAGAAACTCGCACGTACACCTCGACACGGCCCGAAGCTTGATACACGGCTTACGCAGAGTACATCGATGACGGCCCTCGGCCAATAGCAGAAAGATGTTGGTAGATCGCCACAACTGTCGGCCTAGGACGTCAAGGTCTTTGCAGCTACACTGCCGGATTGCTCTCATAAGGATCAAGGTGGCGGCGCGGCGCGCCGCCGTACCCTCGGCCCTCCGCCCGCCCGCCGTCCGGGCGTGCGGCCTGGGGGCCGGTCCCGGACGGCGGCGGGACACCGGGCCGGCCGCCGTACGCCCCTCCCACCGCACGGACCGAACGCTCCGTTGGGGGTTGCCGCGCCGCCGCACAAATGCAGCCCTACGATCGCCACGGCATGGTTGGTCGCCGTTCGTGGCTAGGGGCGATCGAAGGTCCAGGGCTTCGTTCCTCAGCCCTGGCCCACTGAGCAAGGTGGCTGATCACCGGGCTTGGTTCTGGCGCCGTTGGTGCTGCCCTCAGTGACCGCAACACGCACCACAGGACAACGTGTACGTGCGTACGCGTGCGTGCCATACCCGTGCCATTCAGTGATCTGAGAGCGATGGGAAAGCGCTGGTTAGGCGCCATGGACGCAGGCCCGAGGGGCATGATCGCCGTGCCATTAGCGTGCCATTAGCTGTGATCGGACGGCTACGGGTAGGTGGGGAGGCGCGTTGAGCTGCTCCAGGTCGGGACTACCGCTGAGCCAATCTTGGCTCCTTACAAGCGAGGGGTCACTGGTTCGAACCCAGTACCGCCCACCAGCGAAAATATACAATCTCTGATCTTGAAAACGGCGTCTGAGTGACTAAGTGAGGGACTAAGTCCCGAAGATCTTGTCCATCGCCGCAGCTCCCTGCATGATCACGGGCCGCATTTGATGCCGGTAGACGGTCTCGGTGACCACCGTGTTGGAGTGCCCGACGAGGCGCGAGATGTCCTCGATGGGGACGCCGGAGTCTGACAGCACGGACACGAAGCTGTGCCGTAGCTCGCGAGGCGACCACTCCCGCCCGGTGAGCCCTGTCGCCTCCACGACCTTCCGGAAATCGCGTCGTACGTTGTGCGCCGTGACGGGGGTGCCCGTGCGTGTGCAGTACACGAGGTCCGTGTCCTTCCACCGGTCGCCGGCCTTCTCCTGCGCGACGTCCTGGGCTTCTCTGAGCAGGCGTAGCGCCTCCACGCAACGCCGGGGGAGTTTGAGTGATCGCCGAGACGTGACGGTCTTGGTGTCACCTTTCCGCCGTACGGATCGCCAGACGTAGACCGCGAAGTCGTCGTGCTCCCAGCCGGTCTGGGGCACCGGCAGCCAGGATGCACGGGCCTCGTCGTACGCCACGACGTGCGACCAGAGAAGTGCCCTCAGCTCTTCGGTGCGAGCGCCGATCAGCAGGGAGAGGACGATGTAGGCCCGCATGCGCGCGCCACCCTGTTCGGGCCGACGACAATTTGTCTAGTCCCATGAGATGCCTGACGTTTCTGTCCCAGGACATAGGCGACAGGTGATCTAGGAAACATGGTCGACCTTGCGGGGCCGATGCACTT
>NZ_JBITLU010000017.1:0-209238 GCF_044465525.1 Nonomuraea sp. NPDC049646
CGGAAGTTAAGCTTCTCTGCGCCGATGGTACTGCACTCGGGAGGGTGTGGGAGAGTAGGTCACCGCCGGACAATCTTTCGAAGAGGCCTCACACGTATCGTGTGGGGCCTCTTCGCGTTGTGTGGGCTTCGACTTCGGCCGGGGCCCTTTCTGTGTTTGGGAGGGCTCCGGCTGCGGTCGGGGCCCTTCTTGCATTTCCGGGGGTGTTTCTTCTCTGCAGGTGCTGTCGCGGGGTGCAGGAGGCGGGCGGCGCCGCCCCAGCCGTCCCGCGGGACCGGCTCGTGCAGGCTCGTGGCAGGCTCTGGTGGATCGGTGGATCGGTGGATCGGCGCGGGGGCTCGCCGCTGCAAGGCGTGGGGCCGCTTATCGGTGGTTTCCAGTTGGTTCCACCTCTAGTCAGTCCGAGCCGGCCCACTTCGGAGGCTGAGGGTTCGGATTCCGCTCTACTTTGGAGGAGGCTGAGGGGCGTAGGCGGCCTCGCCTCGCACCTATCTGGCTCGTAGACCGAGGCATCTCCAGCGCCGTCCTGGGGCGGCCCTACGAATCCGCTGAACGTCGACCTTCGCCACGCTTGCGCAAGGTGGCCCTAATTGCGCGACCGCAGACAGAGTTCAGGTGTCATCAGCCCGCAGAGGTGGCATATCTTCGCGTGGCTGGGCCCGGTCCTCTCCCTCACGTAGGGCCGGTGGGATCGGACAGCGGCATGCGAGGCGAGTGTGGGGGCGTCGTGCCCTCCGGCATGTGAGGTTTCCCCGCTATACACACCATGCCTGGTGTCGCCGCACTCCCGGCTTCTCCGGGCTTTCGGGATCTCTCAGCCGGCCAAACGCGAGACCGGATGGCGCCTTGGAGGTGCAGGGTGAGGGGCTGGGGAGGAATTGGTTCGGGGAGGTGGGGAGATGGGAGAAGGGCCCGACGCAAGCAGCGTGGGGCCCTTCTGTGGTTGAGGGTTAGTTTGCTTTGGTGTTGACGTAGGTGACGGCGTATCTGGTGGCTACGGAGGTCCAGGGGACGGTGATCACTACGCCGTTGCGTTCGAAGACGCGGGCCTTTTCGGCCTCGGTGCCGTACTTCTGGGGGAGGGTGGCCAGTTCGGCGGCCTTGCCGGTGGCGGCGTCGAGGCGGACGAGGCGGGGGGCCAGGTCGCGGCGGTCGCCGGTTTCGAGGGCCAGCAGGCCCTGGTCGTCGGCGCGGATGTAGGTGAGGATCGTGTCCTGGGTGCCGGACGACTCCCACAGCTGCTTGCCGGTCTTCAGGTCGTAGGCGAGGGCCTTGTTGCGGGAGCGCATGCTCTGCGGGACGTTCTGCGGGAAGGTGGCCAGGTAGAGGCGGTCGCCGTGGATGGTGTAGCGGTGTTGTTCGAACAGGCCGTCGACCATGGCCACGGTGTTCATGGCGAGCATGTCCACCTCGGGGGTCTTGATCTCGGTCACCTTGGTGGCGGCGTCGGAGTAGACCGTGAAGGTGTTCTGGCCGCCGGACTCGCTGCGGATGATGGCGGGAGAGGCTGACAGAAGGCTGGTCATGAGGCTGAGCTGGCCCAGCGTGGCCTGCTTGGTGATCTTGCCGGTCTTCGGGTCGAGGTACTGGAGGCGGGTGCCGCCTCTGAAGGTGCAGTCGAGGATGACGGCGACCCGGGTGGCGGCGGTGTTGATGTCCTTGATGTGGCAGCCGTCGTCGGGGGACGCGGTGAGGCCCCACAGTTTGTGACCGTCGGTGAGGCGGTAGGCGGCCACCGCGTCGTCCAGCTCGGTGACGGCCACGCCGTCGGCGCTCATGATGCGGGGGACGTTGATGGAGTTCGCGAGGGTGGACTTCTCGGCCGGGATCTTGATCTTCCAGGTGAGCTTGCCCGTGGTGGCGTCGATGCCGGCCAGGTGGTCGCACGAGCTGCTGCTGCCGTACGCGATGGCGGCCTTGCCGGCGGACAGGTCCGGGGTGGCGCCGCAGAGCTGGGCGCCCGGCGAGGGGATGCCCCAGGAGCGTTTTCCGGACGTCAGGTCGTAGGCGAGGACGCCGTCCTTCTGGGCGCGGATGATGACCTTGTCGGTCAGCCAGCTGCCGAAGGCCAGGGCGGTGGTGAAGTCCCCGCTGCCGGCGTTGGGGAGGGGGACGTCCCATTCTGCCCCGTCGCTGCTCCCGCCGCCGAACGCGGTGAGGCCGCCGCCGGTCGTTCCGGTGGTGGCGACGAACCAGGCGGTGCCCGTGCTGACGGAGAGGAGGACCACGGCCGCGCCGGTGGCCAGCAGGGCGGTCTTCCACTTGGGCCGGGGGCTCTGCGGCTGCGGGGGTGCGGGGTGGTCGCCGTACGGTGTGCCGCTGCCCGGTGCGGGGGGCTGCGGGGGTTGGCCGTACGGCGAGGGCGCGCCGGGGGAGGGGTGGTTCGCCGGGTATGTGGACTGGTTGCCCATGGGCGGCGGGTATGCGGGCTGGTTGCCCGTAGGGGGTGGGTATGTGGGTTGGTTGCCTGGTGGCGGTGGGTATGCGGCTGGGTT
Source organism: Nonomuraea sp. NPDC049646 (assembly GCF_044465525.1). NCBI lineage: Bacteria > Bacillati > Actinomycetota > Actinomycetes > Streptosporangiales > Streptosporangiaceae > Nonomuraea > Nonomuraea sp. NPDC049646. The sequence goes on from NZ_JBITLU010000017.1 coordinate 2,496, forward strand.
GCCCGTTGGCGGGGCGTACGCGCCAGGAGAAGGAGCGTAGGGGGTGGCGGGCGGTTGCGGGTAGCCCGCGGGTGGGTAGGCGGCCGGGGCCGTGCCCTGCGGGGGGTGGGCGGCCGGGCTCTGGGGCCACGGCTGCGCGGGCGGAGGGTAGGCGCCGGGGTTGGGAGCCGGCTGGCCGTACGGGTTGGGGGGTGGGGAGCCGTACGGGCCGGGTGGGGTGTTGGAGTGGTCGGTCATGGTTGTTCCCCGTTCAGGCCAGCTGCCCGCGGACGTACGACGCCCACTGCCGTTCGAAGTCCGCCTTGCTCACGCCCAGCACCTTGAACAGTGCCGCCTCGCTGTCGTCGCCCTTGGCCCGGTAGGCCGCGATCACCGCGCTGGTCAGCTTCTGCTCGCCGTACCGCTGGGCGATGTAGCGCATGGCCAGGTGTCCCATCAGGTAGTGCACGTTCGTCATGCCGTTGGAGTCCCACGACGGGTTGTCGGGGAGCTCGCCTGAGAAGCGGGTGCTCAGGCGGCCGGCGAGGTAGGCGCGGCCTTCCTGGAAGCGGATGTTCTGGTTGATCGGGTGGCCGCGGTTGGCGGCGTACTCGGCGAAGCCCTCGATGACCCAGTTGGGCTTGCCGAAAAGGGAGAAGTCGGCGCTGTCCAGCCCGGCCAGGAGAGAGTGGGCCAGCTCGTGCGTGCTGATCTCCATGATGCCCTCGGACGACCGGAAGAAGGACGTGGTGGTGTCCATGACCACCCGGGTGCCGCCGACCTTGACGTCGTCGCCCAGGGAGGTCCAGGAGAGCATGGGGATGGACACGCCCGCTTCGTGCGCCTTCTCCTTGCGGAACAGGTTGCCGAGCTGGTTCTGCCCCTCGACCAGCGCGACCGCGAAACCGCCCGGCACGGGTGCGGTGGCGTCGCCGTTGCGCTTCCAGAAGTCCAGGTTCTTCTTCGCCGCGCCGGCGACCACCGGGGCGACGCGCCTGGCCATGGCCGCGTCCTGGGGACGGGCCAGGACGATGCTGGCGCCCGCGCGGACCACGGCGATGTCGGGCCAGATGTCCCACGGGCCCGGGTAGTACACGGACTTGCTGCCCTCGCTCACCATGGGCGGCGGCGCGCCGTCCACCTTGGTGACGACCAGGGGCGCGTCCTTGGACGCCTTCTCCAGCGTCCAGCGGTACCACTCCGAGACCGGTCGCAGGTCGATGCCGGCGAACCGGTGGACGAACGCGACGTCCTGGGTGAACTTCAGTGCCCGCCCGAAGCTGTCCTCGGCGCGGCCCTCGCGGCGCATCACCTTGTACGACGCCTCACTGAGCGGCACCTTGCGCAGGTTGGTGAACACCCTGCGCTGGTCGCGGATGAGCGTGACGTTGTCCTTGTCGAAGATCGAGGTGAACGCGTCGGCGTTGCCGCTGCTCAGCGCCTTGCCGTGCTCGTAGACCAGCTTGTCGATCTCCTGGTCGGTGACGACCACGGCGTTCGGGTCGCTCTTGCCGGACGCCTCCTGCCGGCGCAGCGGGTCCTGCTCGCCGTTGATGCGCTCGCGCAGGACGAGGCCCACGCCGGCGCCCACGGCGATCGCCACCACGAGGGAGACGATGCCCATGGTGACCCAGAAGCCGGTCCGGCGCCTGGGCGGAGAAGGCGGACTGGGTGGAGGTGGTGGTGGCGGCGGCTGCATGGCCGGCCACTGTTGCTGCTGCTGTTGCCCGTGATACTGCGGATAACTCGGCCCCGTTGTCACTTTTGCCCCGAGAGTGCTGGGAAACCCCGAAAGAGGGGAATCGTACCAGTGGCCACATCGCGCGTCTTCGGGGTGGTCGGGTTCTTTGTGGAGTGGTGAGTAGGTGAAGATGATTTCCGGCGACTCGTAGCGCGGTGTTGCCATTTTTCGTGATAATTCACCGCATGATCGCGGGCAGCGTGAGGACGCTTCCACGGCTGGCCATCGCGCTCGCCCTCCTGCCACCCCTGCTCGCCCCGGACACCGCCGCCGGGACGGCGGCACTGACCCCCCACGCGGCGCCGAGGCCGGGGAGCGCGCACGTGGCGCAGGGGCCCGCGAGCACGCACGTGGCGCAGGGGCCCGGGAGCACGCATGTGGCCTCGGAACCGGTGACCGGGCGCGCCGCGCCCGGCCCGGTACGCATGCCGCACCGCCTCGGCCCCCCGGCGATCATCGGGAAGGCCCCGGCCGAGCAACCGAAGGCTGAGCAACCGAAGGCCGTGAAACCGAAGGCCGTGAAACCCGTCCCGACGAAGAAGATCACCGAGCGGCTCGACCGGTTCCTGGCGGGCCGGCCGGGCCCGGTCACGGCCATGGTCAAGGATCTGACGACCGGCCGCGTCTACCGCTACCACCCGGGCGAACGGCTGATCACCGCCAGCACGGCCAAGGTCCAGATCCTGATGGCGCTGCTGCTCGGGACGCCGTGGCGCGAGCTGCCCGAGTCCGTCAGGCACGACGCCGAGCTCATGATCCGCTACAGCGACAACCACGCGGCCGACCGCCTGTGGTTGCGGATCGGCGGCGCGGCGGGCTTCACCGGGGCCGGCAGGAGGTTCGGGCTCAAGCACACCAGGGGCGTCCCGGGAGACTGCGTCGACCTCTACTGCTGGGGCATCACCGAGACGTCGGTGGACGACCAGGTCCGCCTGATGAAGGCGCTGGTGTCCGGGAAGAGCCCGCTGAAGGCGAAGGAGCGCGCGCGGGTGCTCAGGCTGATGGGCGCGGTCGTCCGCGGCCAGGACTGGGGCGTCTCCGCCGCGGCCTGCGCGGGCGAGCGCGTGCGGCTGAAGAACGGCTGGCTGAAGCGCGTCTCCAACGGGCGCTGGGCCACGGTCAGCGTGGGGCTGATCCGGGGCCGCGGCCACGACTACGCGGTCGCCGTCCTCACCGAGGGCAGCGCCGAGGTGGGGGACGGCATCGCGACCGTCGAGGGCGTCGCCGCGCGGATCATGCGGGACTTCCGGAAGTGCCGGGCGTGACCAGCCGGTAGCCGACGCCGCGCACGGTCTGGATGAGCTGGTCGTCGTTGTCGCCGAGGCGCGCGCGCAGCCGTTTGACGTGCACGGCGATCGTGTTCGTCGAGGTGGTCGCGGCGGCGTGCCACACGTGCCGCATGATCTGCTCGCGGGTGACCGTGCGGTCGGCGTTGCGCATCAGGTACTGCAGCAGCTCGAACTCGCGCAGCGGGAGGTGCACGACGCGGCCCTCGACGCGTACCTGGTAGGCCTGGACGTCCAGTTCGACGCCGCCGACGGCCAGCACCTTGCGGGACTCGGGGGAGGCCGCCTGGATGAACGGCAGCAGTTCCGGCACCCGGTACGGCCGGGCCACGCAGGCCGCCGCCCCCGCCGCGAGCGCGCGTACGGCCTGCTCGGCGTTCCCCTCGCCGACGCCGAGCAGGACGGGCACGGCTCGCGCGAGCCGTACCGCGCGGACGAAGTCGACCGCGTCGATGACCGGGAGCGTGGCCGACACGAGCACCACGTCGGGCTGCAGCGCCCCCGCCTGGAGCAGCCCTTGGGCGCCGTCCGGCGCGCCGGTGACGGCCACGCCCTCGCGTTCCAGCGCCGTGGCCAGGTCATCCACCACGGCGTCGTCGGGGTCGGCGATGAGCAGTACGGGCTTGGTCCGCGTGTCCCCGTTCATCGTGGATGCCGCCTGCTGTGGGGTCATCAGCCGAAGCGTCCCGTGATGTAGTCCTCTGTTGCCTTCTCCGAAGGATTGGTGAACATGCGGGAGGTCTCGTCCATCTCGATGACCTTGCCGGGCTTGCCCTGGGCGGCCAGGTTGAAGAACGCGGTCCGGTCGCTGACCCGGGCGGCCTGCTGCATGTTGTGGGTCACGATCACGATCGTGAACTCTTCCTTGAGCTGGGCCATCAGGTCCTCGATGGCCAGCGTCGAGATCGGGTCGAGCGCCGAGCACGGCTCGTCCATGAGCAGGACCTGCGGCTTGACCGCGATCGCGCGGGCGATGCACAGACGCTGCTGCTGACCGCCGGACAGGCCGGCGCCGGGCTTGTTCAGCCGGTCCTTGACCTCGTTCCAGAGGTTGGCGCCCTTCAGCGACTCCTCCACGATGCCGTCGAGGGTGGACTTGCCGACCCGCCCGTTGAGGCGGAGCCCGGCGGCCACGTTCTCGTAGATCGACATCGTGGGGAACGGGTTGGGGCGCTGGAAGACCATGCCGACCATGCGCCGGACCGAGACCGGCTCGACGGTGGGGGCGTACAGGTCTTCGCCGTCGAGCATGACCTTGCCCTCGACGCGGGCGCCGGGGATCACCTCGTGCATGCGGTTGAGCGTGCGCAGGAACGTCGACTTGCCGCATCCGGACGGGCCGATGAACGCGGTGATCGAGCGCGGCTCGATGGTCATCGACACGTCCTCGATCGCCTTGTGCGACCCGTAGTACGCGTCGAGGCCCGAGACCTGGATCTGCTTGGACATTGTGGCGGTTACCCCCTATCGGCCCCTGGCGGGCCTGCGCCACCAGGCGATCAGGCGCGCCACCAGGTTGAGCAGCATGACGATCAGGATCAGCGTGAGGGCTCCGGCCCAGGCGCGGTCGATGGCGGTGTCGTTGGGACGGGCCGCCTGGTCGAAGACGAAGAGCGGAAGGCCCATCTGCGGCCCGCTGAACGGATCGTTGTTGATGGAGTCGGTGAAGAACACCGTGAGCAGCAGCGGCGCGGTCTCGCCGGCCACGCGGGCGACGGCCAGCATGACGCCGGTGACGATGCCGGTGAACGCGGTCGGCAGCACGACCTTCAGGATCGTGCGCCACTTGGCCACGCCCAGCGCGTACGAGGCTTCGCGCAGGTCGTTGGGGACGAGCCGGAGCATCTCCTCGGCCGATCTGACCACGGTCGGCATCATCAGGATCGACAGCGCCAGCGCGCCGGCGAAGCCGGAGAACGGGTTGCCCAGGAAGAGCACCCAGAAGGCGAGGATGAACAGGCCGGAAACGACTGAAGGGACGCCGGTCATGACGTCCACGAAGAAGCTGATGGCCCGGCTCAGGCGGCCGCCGTGGCCGTACTCGACCAGGTAGATGGCGGTGAACAGGCCGATCGGGACCGAGATGAGCGAGGCCAGCAGGACCTGCTCCAACGTGCCGATGATGGCGTGGTAGGCGCCGCCGCCGACGTCGCGGGCGCCGATGTTCCGCATCGAGTGGGTGAGGAACTCCATGTCGAAGCGGGCCAGGCCGTTCGAGATCACCAGCCAGAGGACCGACACGAGCGGCACCACGGCCAGCGCGAACGCCAGGTAGACCAGCCCCTGGACGAACCTGTCCTTGATCCGGCGGCCGGTCGAGATGTGCTGGATGGTCATGCCCCCACCGCCCTGAACTCCTTGCGCCGGTTGATCACCATGCGTGCGCCCATGTTGACCAGCAGCGTGATGACGAACAGCACCAGACCGGAGGCGATCAGCGCGCCCCGGCCGACCTGCGTGGCCTCGCCGAAGCCGTTGGCGATGTTGGCCGCGATGCTGTTGGCGTGCGGGGTGAGGATCTCGAAGCTGATGTCGAAGGTGGCGGGGAAGATCAGCGCGACCGCGATGGTCTCGCCCATCGCGCGGCCGAGGCCGAGCATGGCGGCGCTGATGACGCCGGGCCGGCCGAACGGCAGCACGGCCATCCTGATCATCTCCCAGCGGGTGGCGCCGAGCGCCAGGGCCGCCTCCTCGTTCATCTTCGGGGCCTGGAGGAAGACCTCGCGCGAGATGGCCGCGATGATCGGCAGGATCATGATCGCCAGGACGATGCCGCCGGCGAGCATGGTCTTGCCGCCGATGGCCCCCTCGCCGGAGAACAGCGGGAACCAGCCGAGGTGCTCGTTGAGCCACTGCGACGGCGTGCGCAGCAGCGGCACCAGGAACGTCACGCCCCACAGGCCGTAGACGACGCTGGGCACGGCGGCCAGCAGGTCGACCAGGTAGCCGAGCGGCCCGGCCAGGCGGCGGGGCGCGTAGTGGGAGATGAACAGCGCCACGCCCACCGCGATGGGGGTGGCGATGACCAGCGCGATCGCCGAGCTGAGGACGGTGCCGAAGGCCAGCGCGCCGATGCCGAAGACCTGGCTGCCGTTGGGCTCCCAGATCAGGTCGGTGAAGAAGTTGCCCTTGTTCGCCTGCAGGGCCGGCACGGCCTCGCTGATGAGGAAGACGGCGATGGCCGCCATGATCCCCAGCAGCAGGACGCCGGCGCCGGTGGAGACGAACTTGAAGGGTCCTTCACCATGGCTGCGCCGCGAGGCGGACCGGCGCGTGGCCGGCCCGCCCCCACGGGTACGAACGTTGGTCGTCATGTGCTGCTAGGAGATCGCGCCGACGGCGGTGCGGACCTTGGTGAGCAGCTCGCCCGCGAGCGGGGCGTAGCCTAGGTCCTTCAGCGCGGCCTGGCCCTCGTCGCTGGAGGTGTAGGTGAGGAACTCCTTGACGAGCTTGGCCTGCTCGGGCGCGAGGCCCTTCTCGCAGGTGATCTCGTACGTCACCAGCACGATCGGGTACGCGCCCGCCGTCTTGGTGGCGTAGTCGATGCTCAGCTTGAGGTCGTTGCCGGTGCCGGTGATCTCGGCGGTCTCGACCGTCTTGGCCGCGCTGTCGGCGGTCAGCTCGACGAACTCGCCGGAGCCGTTGGCCACCTTGGCCTTGCTGAGCTGGGAGTTCTCGGCGAAGGAGAGCTCGACGTAGCCGATGGAGCCCTCGGTGCTCTTGACGCTGGCCGCGACCTGGTCCGAGCCCTTGGCGCCCTGGCCCTTGGCCTCGGCGGGCCAGGCCTTGGCGGGCTCGTACGGCCAGCCGGCGGTCGCCTTGAGGAACTTGGTGAAGTTGTCGCTGGTGCCCGACTCGTCCGAGCGGTGGAAGGCCGAGATCGGCGTGGACGGGAGCTTGGCGTCGGGGTTGTCGGCCTTGATGGCCGCGTCGTCCCACTTGGTGATCTTGCTGTCGAAGATGCCGCCGATGGTCTTGGGCGACAGCTGCAGGCCGTCCACGCCGGGGAGGTTGTAGACCACCGCGACCGGGCCGGTCACCATCGGGATGTTGATGGCCTTGCCGGTCTTGCACCGGGCGTCGGCCTGGGCGGGCTCGCCCTTGTCGTCCTTGAGAGCGGAGTCCGAACCCGCGAAGTCGACCGTGCCCGCGATGAACGACTGCACACCGGCACCCGAACCGCTCGGCTGGTAGTTCAGGCTCACGCCCGAGTTCTTGGCCTGGAAGTCCTTCTTCCACTGGTCGATCGCGTTGGCCTGGGCCGACGAGCCGGCGGCGTTGATGGTGCCGCTCAGGCCGTTGTCGTTGCCCGCGGCGGGAGCGCTGGCGGAGCTGGTGCCGTCCGTGCCCCCGGAGCTGTTGTTGTCTGTGCCGCACGCAGCGAGCGAGAGCGCGCCGACGACGGCGACGGCGGCGAGCCGGCCTGCATACTTCACGGTTGGGTTCCCCTCACTTGGTCCTTAGTCGTCCATGAAGTTATGCAGGCAAAGTGACTCAGACCCCCCAACAAGGGTGAACGTTCGGTGAACGCGCCTGGTCGTCTCCATCAATTTGACCAGCGAAGATGGGATACATGAGCTATCGCGTGTGTCTCGTGTGCATGGGCAACATCTGCCGTTCCCCGATGGCGGAGGTGGTGCTCCGCCGGACCCTGGAGGAGCGCGGGCTCGGCGGCCGGGTCGTCGTCGAGAGCGCGGGCACCGGCGGCTGGCACGCCGGCGATCCGATGGACGAGCGGGCGCTGGGCATCCTGGCCGAGCACGGTTACGACGGCGCCGCCCACCGCGCCAGGCAGTTCACGCGGGACTGGTTCGACCGCTACGACCTGGTGCTGGCGATGGACCGGGACAACGCGGCCAACCTGCGCCGCCTGGCGCCCGCCGGCGTCGAGGTGCGCCTGTTCCGCTCGTTCGACCCCGGCGCGCCGGACGGCGCCGAGGTGCCCGACCCCTATTACGGTGGCCGCGAGGGTTTCGAGGAGGTGCTGACCATGCTGGAGACGGCCTCCAAGGGCGTGGCCGCGCACATCGCCGATGAGATCGACTGAGGACCTCGGCTCCTCCCACGGCCGGCGGCTGCAGCGCGGCGTGCTGGCGGACGGGCGGCAGGTGTTCGCCAAGATCGGTCCTGCCTCCGGCGTGTTCGCCTCGGAGGCCGCCGGGTTGCGCTGGCTGGGCGAGGCGATCACCGTGCCCGAGGTCGTGGAGGCCGGTCCCGACCGGCTGGTGCTGTCATGGGTGCCGCAGGAGGCGCCCACCGCCGAGGCGGCCCTGCGGTTCGGCCGTGACCTGGCCCGTCTGCACCGCGCCGGGGCGGCCGGGTTCGGCGCGCCGTGGCCCGGGTTCATCGCCGAGCTGCCCATGGACAACTCGCCCGACGGCGACTGGCCGTCCTTCTACGCCTCCCGGCGGGTGCTGCCGTTCCTGCGCCGGGCGCGGCTGCCGGCCGCGGACGTGACGCTGGTCGAGCGGGCCGTGGCGCGGTTCGCCGAGGTGGCCGGGCCGCCGGAGCCGCCCGCCCGCCTCCATGGGGATCTGTGGAGCGGGAACGTGTTGTGGTCGGGCGGCACCGGGGTGCTCGTCGATCCGGCGGCCCACGGCGGGCACCGGGAGACGGATCTGGCCATGCTCGCCCTGTTCGGGCTGCCGTACCTGGATCGGGTGATGGGGGCGTACCAGGAGGAGTTCCCGCTCGCGGCGGGGTGGCGGGCGCGGGTGCCGCTGCACCAGCTCCATCCGCTGCTGGTGCACGTGGTGCTGTACGGAGCCGCCTACCGCGACTCGTTGCTGAATGCGGTCGCCCACGTGTTGTCGCTCTGAACAACCGATAAAGAAAGAGGGGATCCAGCCCCGCGATGCATTTCTCCGCCCAAGGGGAGGAAAGAGGACGGCGGCCGGGTAAAGTTGGCGGATTTCGTATCGGGCGGCCCCGGCCGAAAACTCATTAAGGCGTTTCCTTCTTCCCCCTGAGTCAAAAGGAGGGCGCATGGCGGACGACTCCACGCACGGCGCACTGGCCCTGACCCCGCTGGTCTGGGGCCCGCCCGGAGCCCGGCCCGACGAACGCGGGCTGCGCCAGCTCGGGCAGGCGCTGGCCGAGGTGCTGACGGGTCGCCGCCCGCCGGAGTCGGTGGCCGACCGGCTCACCGGCGGGGCCTACCGCGACCTCGTCAGGGCCGGGCGGATGATCTCCGCCGAGCGGCCGCCGTTCGTCGGGAGCCCCCATGTCAAGGAGCCGAGGGAAGGGGCCGTCGAGATGTGCGTGCTGGTGCACTGCGGGGAGCGCAGCCACGTCCTGGCCGTACGGCTGGAGCGGCACGGGCACCGATGGTTGTGCACCGACTTCGAGACGGCCTGAGGTGAGCCGTCAGGAGATGACCGTGGTGCCGTTGAGCCGGTTGAGCACCTCGTCGTGGAGGGCGCCGTTCGTGCAGACCAGGCTGCCGCCCTCCAGGCCGCGCACGCCGGCGAGGTCGGTCCAGACGCCGCCGGCCTCCTCGACGATCACGGTCAGGGCCGCCATGTCCCACGGCGACAGCTCCGGCTCGGCGGACACGTCGGCCGAGCCCTCGGCGACCATCATGTGCGACCAGAAGTCGCCGTACGCGCGGGTGCGCCAGCAGGCGCGGCCGAGGTCGAGGAAGTTGTCCAGCTTGCCGAGCTCCTCCCAGCCGCCGAAGCTGGAGTAGGAGAAGGAGGCGTCCTCCAGCGCGGTGACCGAGGAGACGCTCATCCTGGTGGCCTTGGCCAGGCTCTTGCCGGTCCAGGCGCCGCCGCCGGTCGCCGCCCACCAGCGACGGCCGAGCGCGGGGGCCGAGACCAGGCCGACGACGACCTTGCCGTACTCCATGAGCGCGATCAGCGTGGCCCAGACGGGCACGCCGCGCACGTAGTTCTTGGTGCCGTCGATGGGGTCGATGATCCACGACCGGGCTCCCTGCCCGGTCGTGCCGAACTCCTCGCCCACCACCGCGTCGCGCGGCCGGGCCCGGCGCAGCGTGCCGCGGATGGCCTCCTCGACGGCGCGGTCGGCGTCGCTGACCGGCGTCAGGTCGGGCTTGGTCTCGACCTTGAGGTCGACCGCCTTGAAGCGCCGCATGGTCAGGTCGTCGGCGGCGTCCGCCATGACGTGAGCGAGGCGTAGATCGTCGTTGTAACCCTGCACGGTCAGCCACGCTATCGCGTCGGTCGCGCCGGACATCAGTCGCCGGCACCCCTTTTCTGGTAACTCCCTTTTCGGCTACTGGCCAGTAACATGTCTCCTATGTCCACTGATGTAGGTGCCTTCCTTCTCGAAACCGTTCCATTCGCCCGGACGCTGGGAATCGTGTTCGACTCGGTCGAGGACGGCCGGGCGGAATGCCGGCTGCCCGACCGGCCCGAGCTGCACAACCACGTGGCCGGGCCGCACGCGGGCACGCTGTTCACCCTGGCCGAGTCGGCGTCGGGCGCGGCGGTGCTGTCCAGGTTCGGCGACCAGCTCAGCCGCAGCGTGCCGCTGCCCACCACGGCGACCATCGAGTTCCGGAAGGTGGCCCTGGGGGAGGTGCGGGCCGAGGCGCGCGTGGCCGCCACCAGGGAGGAGGTCGTCGGCAAGCTGGACGCCGGCCAGCGGCCGGTCTTCGACGTGCTGGTCGACATACGGGACGCGGCCGGCACCCTGGTCTCCGGCCTCACCGTCACCTGGACCCTGCGTCCCAACCGGCCCTGAACCGGCCGCGGATCAGGCGGCCGGCTCGTCGGGGGCGCCCTCGCGGCTGGACAGCAGGCGGCGCAGCGACTCAAGGCGCGCCGGGTCGGCGTTGCCCGCGGCCGCCCAGGCGTCGAGCGCGCAGCCGTCGCCGAGGTGGGTGCAGCCCTTCGGGCAGGTGACCGTGCCCTCCACCAGGTCGGGGAAGGCGGCCAGCACGGTCTCGACCGACACGTGGGCCAGGCCGAAGCTGCGCACCCCCGGCGTGTCGATGATCCAGCCGCCCTCGGGCAGCTCCAGCGCGACGGCCGAGGTGGAGGTGTGCCGGCCGCGGCCGGTGACCGCGTTGACGTGCGAGACCGCGCGGTTGGCGTCCGGCACCAGGGCGTTGACCAGGGTGGACTTGCCCACGCCCGAATGGCCCACCAGCACGCTGATGCGGCCGGCCAGGTGGTCGCGCAGCTCGTCGAGGGAGCCGCCCTTGTGGACCACGATGTGCGGCACGCCCAGCGGCTCGTACAGGGCGACCAGCTCGTCCGGCGGGGCGAGGTCGGACTTGGTCAGGCAGAGCAGGGCGTCGATCTCGGCGTCGAACGCCGCCACCAGGATCCGGTCGATCATCCGGGGCCGGGGCGGCGGGTCGGCCAGCGCCGTGACGATCACGAGCTGGTCGGCGTTGGCCACGACCGGGCGCTCGATGCCGTCGGTGTCGTCGGTGTCGTCGGCCGAGCGGCGCAACATCGAGGTGCGCGGCTCCACCCGGACCACCCTGGCCAGCGTGTCGGGGCGGCCCGACACGTCGCCGACCAGGGCCACCCGGTCGCCGACCACGATGCCCTTGCGGCCCAGCTCGCGGGCCTTCATGGCGACCACGAGCCGGCGCTGCTGCTGCTTGCGCCTGTGGCCGCGCTCGGGCTCGACCAGGATGGTGTAGCGGCCCCGGTCGACGGCGACCACGAAGCCCTCCACGGCGTCCTCATGCGCGGGACGGATGCGGGTGCGCGGGCGCGAGCCCTTGCCCGGCCTGACCCGTACGTCGTCCTCGTCGTACTCCCGCTTTCTCAGCGGTCCGCTCCCATGCGCTCGCTTCCTCTCACGCCGGACCCTTCTGCGAAGTGCCCCCGCCGCCTGCCGCGAAACGCGCGATCATCGCCGCTCATCGGGACTCCAGCATCGCCGCCCACATCTGGACGAACTCGGGCAACGTCTTGGCTGTCGTCGCGATGTTCTCCACCTCCACGCCCGGCACGGCGAGGCCGATCACGGCTCCGGCCGTGGCCATGCGGTGGTCGTCGTAGCTGTGGAACACGCCGCCGTGCAGCGGGCGCGGACGGATGATCAGGCCGTCGGCCGTCTCCTCCGCGTCGCCGCCGAGGGCGTTGATCTCGGCGGCCAGCGCGGCCAGCCGGTCGGTCTCGTGGCCGCGCAGGTGGCCGACCCCGCGGATGCGGCTCGGCGTGGTGGCCAGGGCGGCCAGCGCGGCGATCGTGGGGGTCAGCTCGCCCACCTCGTGCAGGTCGGCGTCGAGGCCCTTGACCTCGCCCGTGCCGGTGACGACCAGGTCGTCGCCGTCGCGGGTCACCGTGGCGCCCATGGTGGTGAGCAGGCCGCGCAGCGCGTCGCCCGGCTGGGTGGTCTCCGCCGGCCAGCAGGGGACGGTGACCGTGCCGCCCGTGACCAGCGCGGCGGCCAGGAACGGCGCCGCGTTGGACAGGTCGGGCTCGACCGTCATGTCCCTGGCCGCGATCGGGCCCGGTTCGACCCGCCACACGTCGCGCTCGGTGTCGTCGACCTTGACCCCGGCCTCGCGCAGCATGTGGACGGTCATCTCGATGTGCGGCTGGGAGGGCACCGGCGGGCCGACGTGCCGGATCGTCACGCCCTTGGCGAACCGCGCCGCCGTCAGCATCAGCCCCGAGACGAACTGCGAGGAGCCGGAGGCGTCGATCGTGACCTCGCCGCCGGTCAGCGGGCCGGTGATGGTGAACGGGAGCGCGTCGTTGTCGATGCGCGCCCCGAGCGCGCGCAGGGCGTCGAGGATCGGGCCCATCGGACGCCTGCGGGCGTAGGGGTCGCCGTCGAAGAAGACCGGCCCGTCGGCCAGCGCCGCCATCGGCGGGACGAACCGCATGACCGTGCCCGCCAGCCCGGCGTCGATGCGCGCGCCGCCGCGGACCGGGCCCGGCCGCACCTCCCAGTCGACCGCGTCGGTGGTCTCGCGCACGGCCGTCAGCGTGGCGCCGAGCGCGCGCAGGGCCGACACCATGAGGTCGGCGTCGCGGCTGCGCAGCGCCTGCCGGACGACGCCCGGACCGTCGGCCAGCGCGGCGAGCAGCAGCGCCCGGTTGGTGACGGACTTGGAGCCGGGCAGGCGGACGGAGGCGTTGACGGGCGTGTCGGCCGTCGGCGCGGGCCAGTGCTGAGCGGGCATGTCCAAAGCCTACTGGCCCTGGTACGGCGCGTTCACGGCCTGTGGACGACGCGTCGCCCTTCCGCCGGGCCGCGCCGCCCCGGCCGGACGCGTCGGCCTTCCGCCGAGGCGAGCCGAGTCGCACCGGCCGGAGGCGAAGCCGCGAGCGACCCTCCGGCGTATGGCAATGTGGGGACATGTGCGGTAGATACGCCTCGGCGCGCAAGAAGCACGAGCTGCTGGAGGAGTTCCAGGTCGAGCTCGACGGCGAGCCCGACAAGGAGCTGGGCGCCGACTTCAACGTCGCCCCCACCAAGAACGTCTACGCGGTCATGAGCCGCTCCTCCAAGGAGGACGAGCACCCGGTCCGGCAGCTCAGGATCGTCAAGTGGGGCCTCGTGCCCGTCTGGGCCAAGGATCCGTCGATCGGCTCCCGGCTGATCAACGCCAGGGCCGAGACGCTGGCCGAGAAGCCGTCGTTCCGGCAGGCGTTCGCCAAGCGCAGGTGCCTGATCCCGGCCGACGGCTACTTCGAGTGGATGGCCGTCGAGGGCGAGAAGAAGAAGCAGCCGTACTTCATCCACCCGGCCGACGGCGGCGTGCTGGCCATGGCGGGCCTGTACGAGTTCTGGAAGGACCGCACCCGCGACGACGACGACCCGCTCAAGTGGCTGGTCACCTGCACGGTCATCACCACGGACGCCGAAGACCAGCTCGGCCGCATCCACGACAGGATGCCGATGATGATCGAGCGCGACCGCTGGGCCGACTGGCTCGACCCGGGCCTCACCGACACCGAGCGCGCCTCACGACTCCTGGTGCCCGCGGAGGCCGGGAGACTGGCGGCATATCCCGTTTCTACTGATGTCAATAATGTCCGGAACAATGGGCCGGATCTCATCAAACCGCTTCCCGATGAGGAGGAAGCCGGCCTTTTCTAAAGGTGTAAGAAGCATGGTAAGTGGGCATTCGGTGAGGAAAGCGATGCGACCGTTCACTCGGTGTCACCGCCACAACATGCCCCTAATTGCGCCGGGCGGGACAACCGGGGAGTCCTAGCCGCGGGCTTCCCCCTTTTCACCCGGAGGTGCGGATTCGTGGACGTCACGACCGCTCGTAAGCGGCTCGAAGACATGCTCGCGGAGCTGGACCGCTCGATCGGGGTCCTCCAGGGCGACCCCGTCGCGATCCGCGAGCACTCGGCGGCCGACGCGGGCTCCGACCTCACCGACGCCGACCGCGCGCAGGCCATGCTCACCGTGGCGACCGCGCAACGCCGCGCGGTGACCGAGGCGATCAGGCGCCTGGACGACGGCGCGTACGGCCGGTGCGTCGACTGCGACCAGCCGGTGCCCGAGGGCCGGCTGGAGGCCCGCCCGGAGGCCGCCCGCTGCGTGCAGTGCCAGGGAAGGCGCGAACGCCGCCGCTGACCGGCCGCCGCGGCCGAAGGCCGCCGGACACGGAGAACGGCGGCCCTCGACGAGCCGGGCGGCGGCTCAGCTCTTGCGGGCGCTGGCCACCAGGTGGATGCCCACCGTGTCGTCGTCGTCGGGATGGGCGTCGAGCTCGGTGCGCACGAGCCAGGTCAGGGCCCGCCCGTCGGACCCGAGCACGTGGTCCACCGTGGACGGCGACAGCACCGTGCGCGGCCGCATCCACTCCACCTCCAGCCCGGCCCCCATCAGCAGCTCGCGGAGCTGGCCGCTGCTGAAGCAGCGCGTGATGCTGCCGTCGGGCCAGGGCACCAGCATGACCTCGCCGGTCTGCCGCAGGTGCTGCCACTGCTCCTGCTCGGCCAGGATCGCCATGCCGAGCACCAGCGAGTCGACGCACACCAGCGCCCGCCCGCCCGGACGCAGCACCCTGGCCACGTCGCTCATCGCCGACTCGGCCATGAGCTCGATCGACATCGCCCGTTCCTCGGCGAGCACCGCGTCGACGCTCTCATCGGGGAGAAAGGCCAGATCGTCGGCGCGTACGTGCCGAACCCGGTCGGCGTCCCGCAAACGGGACTGCGCGTCCACGGTCCGGCGGAAGTCGAGCACTTCGATCACCCGGTGTCCCGCCCTCGCGGCCTGGCCGGACCAGCGTCCGCGGCCGCCGGACAGATCGAGGATCACCGACGGCTCGCCGGGGAGCCAGCGGTTCAGTTGCTCGGCGGCGACGGCGTTGTAGAAGGTCCAGTACGGCCCGAGCGTCCCAGAGCCGTTCAGTTCCTCGGCCGGAATGGGCAGCACACGCGACTCCTGAGTTCCGGAAAAAGGGCTACCAGCCGGTACGTATGGACGTTCCCCGCACCGGGTCCTCTGTACCTTCTATCTTGCGGGAACAGACAAGGGCGCGGGCGTGTTGCGACGAGCATGCTCACATTGGAAAGACCGCGCCCCGATGACCAGGAGGTCATCGGCCAGCGGGTATTCTCCCCTGAGTACGGTGTACCGCCACAGCCGGCCACCGGTGATCTTAGGGGGGTGGGTCCGGTGCCCGCGACAGGCGCGGAGACTCTGGAGCAGCGCAGCGAGCGGTTCGAGCGCGACGTCATGCCGTATCTCGAACAGCTCTACTCCGCCGCGCTCCGGATGACCCGGAATCCAGCGGACGCGGAGGACCTGCTTCAGGAGACCTTCGCCAAGGCGTTCGCGTCGTTCCACCAGTTCCAGGAGGGCACGAACCTCAAGGCGTGGCTCTACCGGATCCTGACGAACACGTTCATCAACAGCTACCGCAAGAAGCAGCGTGAGCCCAAGCAGTCCGGCACCGAGGAGATCGAGGACTGGCAGCTCGCGCGCGCCGAGTCCCACACCTCGAGCGGGCTGAAGTCGGCCGAGGTCGAGGCGCTGGAGCACCTCCCCGACGGCGACATCAAGCAGGCGCTCGCGGCGCTGCCGGAAGAGTTCAGGATCGCCGTCTACCTCGCCGACGTCGAAGGCTTCCCCTACAAGGAGATCGCCGACATCATGGGCACTCCCATCGGCACCGTGATGTCCAGGCTGCATCGGGGACGCAGGCAGCTCCGGGGCCTCCTTGAGGACTACGCCCGCGAGCGCGGCCTGGTCCCCTCGGAGGGATCGAAATGAGCTGTGGCAACCCGCACGACACCGACTGTCGCGAGGTGCTGGACAAGGTCTACGCCTACCTCGACGGCGAGCTGACCGATGGTGACGTCTCCGACATCCGCGTGCATCTCGACGAGTGCAGCCCGTGCCTGAAGGAGTACGACCTCGACAAGGCGGTCAAGGCGCTCGTGGCCAAGCACTGCGGCTGCGACCCCGTCCCCGCCGATCTGCGTTCCAAGGTGCTGGCGCGGATCGAGCAGGTGAGGTCGGAGCTGGCCGACTAGGATTCACGCCATGCGCGTCCTAGTCACCGGTGGTGCCGGTTTCATCGGGTCGAATCTCGTCGACCGCCTGCTCGCGGACGGACACGAGGTCGTGGCCGTAGACGACCTGTCCTCCGGCAGCAGGGACAACCTGGTCAACGCCGCCGAGAGCGACCGTTTCAGCCTGCACGTCCTCGACGTGCGCGACCCGGCGATCATCGGGCTGGCGGCCGAGCTGCGGCCCGAGGTCATCTGCCACCTGGCCGCCCAGATCAGCGTACGCAAGAGCGTCGCCGACCCCGTGCACGACGCCCGGCTCAACGTCGAGGGCACCGCGTCGGTGCTGACGGCGGCCAAGGAGGGCACCACGCGCAAGGTGGTGTTCGCCTCGTCGGTGGCGGTCTACGGCCGGCCCGCCACGATCCCCGTGCCCGGCGACGCGCCCACCGACCCGCGCTCGCCGTACGCGGCCTCCAAGCTGAGCGCCGAGATCTACCTGGCGACCTTCCGCGCCCTGTACGGCCTGGAGTACACCACGCTGGTGCTCTCCAACGTCTACGGCCCCCGCCAGTCGCCCGACGGCGAGGCCGGCGTCGTGTCGATCTTCACCGACGCCCTGCTCAACGGCACCCCCACCGTCCTCTACGGCGACGGCACCCAGACCCGCGACTACGTCTACGTCGACGACGTGGTCGACGGCTTCGTCCGGGCCTGCGGCAGCGAGGGCAACGGCCGCCGCTTCAACCTCGGCACCGGCATCCAGACCACCGACAGGCGCCTGCACTCGCTGATCGCCGACGCCGCCGGGGCCCAGGACAAGCCGGGCTTCGCGCAGCCGCGCCTCGGCGACCTGCCCGCGATGGCCGTCGATCCGGTGCCCGCCCACGAGGGGCTCCGCTGGGAGCCGCGCACCGACCTGCCGACCGGCGTGAAGAGCACCGTGGCCTGGGCGCGGAGTCGCGCCAGGTAGTTGCTTGATTACACTTTGCTTGCGATTTCCCGCTCGGCCCGTACGGTGACGTCCTGTTCTGTAGCGTGAGCTCCAGAAGTCGACGTGGAGGCATGTGGGATGTTGAAGGACAGGTTCACCCGGTCGCTCGCCGCCGTCATCGTGGTCGCCTCGATGGTGGCCCTGGCCGGCATCGGCGCGCTTCCGCCAGGGGTTTCCTGGACCTGACCGCCGTAGGGGGCCGCAATGCGTGACCTGCCCTGGCCCGCGAGGGTCTACCTGGTCGCCGTGATCGCGGCGGCGGCCGCTCTCATCGGGCACAGCGCGATCGTCTCCGGCCCGCTCGTGGCGCCGGAGAATCTCGACATCCTGCTGGTGCTCGCGCTGCTCTTCCTGGTGTGCGAGTCGATGCCGACGCTGCTCAACGTGGAGCAGTTCGCGGTGTCGGTGAGCTTCTCGGCGTCGCTGGCCGCGGTCGTGCTGATCGGGCCGGAGGGCGCGGCGCTGGTGGGGCTCACCGCCGCGGTCAGCGTGCGCCCGGGGCTGCCGCTGATCAAGCGGCTGTTCAACGGCGCCCAGTTCGCCATCTGCGGCTACGCCTCCGGCTGGGTCTACGAGTGGCTGCACGGCGCGGTCGGGGTGCCGCGGGTCAACGAGTTCGACAGCCTCATCGGCCCCTACGCCGCCGCGACCGCCGTGTTCGTGCCGCTCAACATCGTGCTCACGCTGACCATGATCAGCCTGGCCACCAGCGTGCGGGCCACGGAGGTGCCGCTGCGCGGCATGGTCCAGTTCCTGCTGTCCTATCTCGGTTACGGCACGTTCGGGCTGCTGGTGGCCGGGTTGTGGGCGACCGTGCAGTCGATCTCGGCGGTGCTGGTGCTGATGCCGCTGTTCGTGGCCCGGTGGGCGTTCGGCCAGTACCACGCCCAGCAGCGCTCCTACGACGCCACCATCGCCGCGCTGTGCCAGGCCGTCGAGACCAAGGACTACTACACCCGGGGCCACTGCACGCGCGTCTCGCTCGCCTCCAGCATGATCGCCGAGGAGATCGGCATGCGGCTCGAACGCCTGCGCGCCATCCGCTACGCCGGCATGCTGCACGACGTCGGCAAGCTGGGCGTGCCCACGAAGGTGCTGCAGAAGGACGGCCCGCTCACCGAGGGGGAGCTCGCCGCGATCCAGCTCCATCCGATGCGCGGGCTGGAGATCGTGCGCGGCATCGGCTTCCTCGACGAGGCCTACGCCGGGATCATGCACCACCACGAGCGCCACGACGGCACCGGCTACCCGATGGGCCTGGCCGGCGACGAGATCCCCGAGTTCGCCAAGGTGATCGCGGTGGCCGACGCGTTCGACTCGATGACCTCCGACCGTTCCTACCGGGGGGCGCGCCCGGTCGAGGTGGCCGTGGAGGAGCTGCGCAAGTGCTCCGGCACGCACTTCGACCCGGTCATGGTGGCCGCGTTCATCCGGGCGCTGGAACGCAATCCCTGGCAGCCGCCGCGCCGGGTCGAGGCGCCGCCGCCCGACGCCGCCGAGGCGACGATCAAGGACCACGACGACCCGACGATGCCGATCCAGGTCGTGAGCGGGCCATGACCACCACAGAGCGCGTCCGGCGCGCCGACCGGGCACAGGCCGCCGTCCTGCGCCGGCTCGACTCCGGCCAGTTGCTGCTGATCTGCGCGGCCGGGCTGGTCGCCGTCGCGGGGGTGGCGCACACGGCGGCCGTGGGGCTCGACCGTCCCGAGATCGCCATCGGGTTCGGGGCGTTGATCGCGGTCGGCGAGCTGGCCCGGCTGACCATGCCGGGCAACAGGGAGGTCGCGCCCATCGGCGCCGCCGCGGCGCTCGGCTACACGCTGCTGCTCGACCTCAGCCAGAACCAGTTGCGCCACTCCGCGCTGCAGGTCGTGGCCGTGATCGCGGCCGGGATGATCGCGGGCGCGCTGCCCCACCTGGCCGTCGGCCGGCCGCCGCGGCTCGACGCGATGGCCCGCCGCCTGCTCACCGGCGCGCTGCTGGCCTTCGCCTTCCGCCCGCTGGCCGACCCGCTCTACCAGCTCACCAAGCCGCCGCCGGGCGCCCACACCTGGTGGCCGGCGCTCGTGGTGATGGTCTCGCTGATCACGGTGACGCTGCTGGTCGACGTGCTGATCGCGGCGCTGCTGCGGGCCGAGCGGCTGCGCACCGCGTTCCGGGTGGCGGTGCGCGACGAGATCAACATGGCGTTCCCGCTGGGCGCGGCGGTGGCCGCCTCCGGCGTGCTGCTCGCGCTCGCCACGCACAGCATGGACCTGGTGGCGCTGCTGGTGTTCGCCGCGCCGCTGCTGGTCACGCAGGTGGCCTTCCGCAAGTACGCCGGCATCCGCGCCACCTACCTGCAGACCGTCCGCGCCCTGTCGCGGGTCACCGAGGTCGGCGGCTACGTCGAGCCCGGCCACTCGCGCCGGGTGTCCCGGCTGGCCGTGGCGGTCGGCCGGGAGCTGGGCATGGCCGAGCCCGAGCTGCTGGAGCTGGAGTACGCGGCCCTCATGCACGACATCGGCCAGCTCTCGCTGCGCGACCCCATCCCGGGCGGCGCCACCGTGCTGGCCGATCCGGAGCAGGCCCGGCGCATCGCCGAGCTGGGGGCCGAGGTGATCAGGCAGACGGGGGTCCTCGACCGGGTGGCCGAGGTGGTCCGGCGGCAGTGCGACGAGATCGCCGACGACCCGCCGCTGTCCAGCCGCATCATCAGGGTCGCCAACGCCTACGACGACCTGGTGGGTCCGTCCACCGATCGCGACCGGTCGGGGGCGGCGCTGGAGCGCATCGGGCTCACGGCGGGCAGCGCGTACGACGCCGCCGCCCTCGACGCCCTGACCCGGGTGGTCGGCAGAGGCCGCGTGTAGCCGATTGCCCATAACTGTGGGGTTCCTACAGATGATTCTCCGCTGATCGGTACTTCACGAGAAAAGGGACGAGCAGACCCCGGTCATAGGGTGGTCCGCGTGATTGCTGAGACGCTCGGACCCGTTCTGATCGCCAACCGGGGGGAGATCGCCCGGCGGATCATCCGTACGGTCAGGCGGATGGGGCTGCGTGCCGTCGCCGTGCACTCCGAGGCCGACGCCGGGCTGCCGTTCGTGCGCGAGGCCGACGAGGCGGTGCTGATCGGCCCGGCCGACCCCGCGCGGAGCTATCTCGACCCCGCCAGGGTGCTGGAGGCGGCCCGCGCCACGGGAGCGGGCGCGGTGCATCCCGGTTACGGCTTCCTGTCGGAGAACGCCGCGTTCGCGCGGGCGGTGATCGAGGCCGGGCTGGTGTGGATCGGGCCGTCGCCGGAGTCCATCGACCGGATGGGCGACAAGATCAACGCCAGGAACCTCATGGAGCAGGCGGGCGTGCCCGTCGCCGCGGGCACCAGGGAACCGGTCACCGACCTGGTCGCGGCGCTCGACGCGGCCGAGCTGATCGGCTACCCGGTCATGGTCAAGACCGCCGGCGGCGGTGGCGGGATCGGCATGAGCGTGGCCCGTGACGACGCCGGGCTGGCCAAGGCGTTCGAGCAGGCGGCCAGGGCGGCGGCCAGGTTCGCCGCGGCGGCCGCGGCGGGCGGCGCGGGCGACGCGCTGGCCGGGCCCGCGGTCCTGCTGGAGCGCTACGTCGAACGCGCCCGCCACGTCGAGGTGCAGATCCTCGGCCTGCCCGACGGCCGGGTGCTGGCCCTGGGCGAGCGCGACTGCTCGGTGCAGCGCCGCCACCAGAAGGTCGTCGAGGAGTCGCCGTCCCCCGGCATCGGCCCCGAGCTGCGCGAACGCATGCTGGCCGCGGCCGTGCGGGCCGGCCAGGCCGTCGGCTATCTCGGCGCGGGCACGGTCGAGTGCCTGGTCGACGCCGACGCCCAGGACTTCGTGTTCCTGGAGATGAACACCAGGCTCCAGGTCGAGCACCCGGTCACCGAGCTGGTCACCGGCCTGGACCTGGTGGAGCTGCAACTGCGCGTGGCCGCCGGGGAGAGCCCGCAGATCACGGTGGCGCCCGAGGGGCACGCGATCGAGTTCCGGATCTACGCCGAGGACCCCCGACGCTTCCTGCCCGGACCCGGCCGGATCACCACCTGGGACGAGCCCGCCGGCGACGGCATCCGCGTCGACTCCGGCTACGCGGCGGGCGACACGGTGACCATGTTCTACGACCCGCTGATGGCCAAGCTGTGCGTGGTCGGGGCCGACCGTACCGAGGCGCTGGAGCTGGGCCGCAAGGCGGTCGCGGAGTTCACCGTCGAGGGGCCGAAGAGCAATCTGCCCTTCTGTGCCGAGCTGCTGGAGAACCCGGCATTCGTCGCGGGAGACTACGACACGGGTCTGGTCGGGCGAATGCGGCCCTGACCCGGTCGACATTGTTGGTGACGTCGGAACAGGAGAGCGCCGGTGGCCGAGGTACGCGCCGAGATGGTGGCGAACGTGTGGAAAGTGGTCGTCCGGGAGGGCGAGACGGTCTCCGAGGGGGACACGCTGGTCATCCTTGAGTCGATGAAGATGGAGATCCCCGTGCTCGCCGAGGACGGGGGCGTGGTGTCGCAGCTCAAGGTGGCCGAGGGCGACGTGATCCAGGAGGGCGACCTGATCGCCGTCATCGACTGAGGCGGGCCAGGAACCTGGCGCGGTCGACGACCATCCGCTCGACCGTGCCGCGGCCCACGAGCGTGCCGTGCCGGTCGCGGGCCTCGAAGGCGAAGACCAGGCGCCGGCCGTCGACGCCGGTGAGCTCCGCGGTGAGCTCGACGTGGTCGCCGACGGCGCTGGCGGCCAGGTGTTCGAGCTCGACCCGGGTGCCGACGGACGTCTCGCCCTCGGCCAGGTGCGGGCGCACGGCCTCGACGGTGGCCCGTTCGGCCAGCGCGAGCAGCCTGGGCGTGGCCAGCACGGGCACGTCGCCGCTGCCGGCTCGCTCGGCTGTGTCGGATCTCTCGACCATGGTGAGCAGTTGCGAGCGGAGGCCAGGTGAGAGCGTCATGGGGGTCAGCCTACCGAGGGCGGTTCTGATCTCCGGGAAACGCGGACAACACCGCCCATAAGGCTCCAGGATAGGGTTTGTACGGCTTGCGGCATATGAGTGGCATATGGGGCTCCTGAGACAGGTACACTCTCGGAGTTTCCGTGACCACTGTGTTACCTCACCGCGACAAAAGTTCGCTTTGTTGGAGAACCGCGGGGTGGGCGAGGTTACCGATGTAGGGGGGTAGCGGGGGAGTCATGGTGGCCCAAGGCACGACGCTGGCGGGGCGGTATCGACTGGATACCCGCATCGGCGCCGGCGGCATGGGCGAGGTGTGGCGAGGCGAGGACATCGTGCTCGCCCGCACCGTCGCCGTCAAAGTGCTGCTCCCAGGCCGCATGGATGATCGGGGGTTCGTCGCCAGGTTCCAGGGGGAAGCCAGGGCGATGGCCACGATCAACCATTCCGGCGTGGTCGACGTCTACGACTACGGGGTGAGCGGCGACACCGTCTACCTCGTGATGAAGTTCGTGGACGGAGAGCCGCTCGACCGGCTCCTGGCCCGGCTCGGCCGGATCCCGCCGCAGGCGGCCATGGAGCTCATCGCGCAGGCCGCCTCGGCCCTGCAGGCGGTGCACGACCAGGGAATCGTGCACCGCGACGTGAAACCGGGCAACCTGCTCGTCCAGCGCGACGGCACGCTGGTGCTCACCGACTTCGGCATCGCCCGTTCCGACCTGGCCAACCGGCTGACCGACGCCGGCATGGTGCTCGGCACGGCCGCCTACTGCGCGCCCGAGCAGGCCGAGGGCGCGCCCGTCACCCCGGCCGTGGACATCTACGCGCTCGGCGTGGTGGCCTACGAGTGCCTGCTGGGACAGCGGCCGTTCGACGGTGACAGCGCGGTCACGATCGCGCTCAAGCACATCCGCGAGGCCCCGCCGCCACTGCCCGCCGACATCCCGCCGCAGATCCGGACGCTGGTGGAGGTGGCGCTGTCGAAGGACCCCGCCCGGCGGTTCCCGACGGCGAAGGCCATGAGCGAGGCGGCCCGCGCGGCCGGGCAGGGCCAGGCGATCACGCCGGTGGCCGAGATCGCGCCGCCGGCCACGGGCGCCACGATGGCCGCGCCGCCCGAGTCGTACCAGACCGGCGCCTACCAGGCGGGCCACTCCCAGCCGACGGGCGCCCACCAGCCGCCCCCCTACCCGGGAGGGCAGCCGCCGGCCGGGGCCGGCGCGTTCCAGACCGGAGCGCACCTGCCGGCCTCGGCGGAGGAGACCACCGCCGCCGTCGGCGAGCGCCGCCCGGGCGGCCGCCGCGCCGCCAAGGCGCCGCGCCGGACCGGCCTGGTCGTCGGCCTCGCGGTCGCGGTGGTGCTCGGCGTGGGCGCGGGGGCGGTGGCGCTGACGGGCATGGTGCCCGGCGCGCCGACGCCGACCGTCACGGCCTCCAACAACGGCAACAGCGACGACATCCCCGGCCCGACGAAGAGCGGTCCCAAGAAGCCCAAGCCTTCGCCGACGCCTTCCACGAAGCCGCCCACGACGCCCACCAGGCCGCCCACGCATCCTCCGAGCGAGGAGCCGTCGGAGCCCGAGGAGGAGCCGACGACCACGCCCACCACCACCCCGACCACCACGAAGGAGCCGACCAAGTCGCCGTCGAGCACGCCGACGCCGACGGTCAAGAAGATCACGGTGCCCAAGGTCGCCGGGCTGCCCTTCCTCAAGGGGCAGGAGATGGTCGAGGCCGCGGGGCTGCAGGTGCACGTCCGCGACTCGTCCGTGACCACCGACGACCCCGCCTGCCGCAGGATCACCAAGACGGTGCCGGCCGGCGGCACGGTGGTCCCTGAGACGAAGGTGGTCACGCTCTACGTCATCGACGGCATCTGCACGACGCCGACGCCGTCGCCGTCCCCCACGGCGACGCCGAAGTCGTAGAGGTCAGATGCCCGTGGTGTTGCGGGGGTAGGCGATCTGCGGGTCGGTGGCGATGTTCACCATGTACGGGATGCCGGAGTCGAACGCCCTGCGCAGCGCCGGCCCGATCTCCGACGGCTTGGTGACCAGCTCGCCGCCGCCGCCCAGCGCGGTGACGACCTGGTCGTAGCGGCACTGCGGCTGGAGGTCGGCGGCCACGTCGTAGCCGTACAGGAACCGCATGGGGTGCTTCTCCAGGCCCCACATGCCGTTGTTGCCGCAGATCATGACGACCGGCAGCCGGTGGCGGACGAGGGTGTCGACGTCCATCAGGGAGAAGCCGGCGGCGCCGTCGCCGAGCAGGAGCACGACCTGCGAGGACGGGCGGGCCAGGCGGGCGGCGATGGAGTAGCCGAGCCCGGTGCCCAGGCACCCGTACGGGCCGGGGTCGAGCCAGTTGCCCGGCTGCCTGGGCTCGACGTACTTGCCGGCGTAGGAGACGAAGTCGCCGCCGTCGCCGATCACCACGGCGTCGTCGGCCAGGACCTTGCCCAGCTCGCCGTAGATGCGCATGGGGTGGATCGGGTCGGTGTCGGCGGCCAGCAGCTCGGCGTCGTCCTCGATCGCCGCGGCGGCGGCCTCGGACAGCGTCGACAGCCAGGAGGCGTACGAGCTGGGCTTGACCCCCGCGTCGCCGCAGGCGGCGCCGAGGCTCCACAACACCACCGACAGGTCGCCTGCGGCCTTGGCGGCGGGCTGCATGTGGGTGGCGAGCTGCGAGGGCGCGTCGGCGATGTGCACGACGCGGGCCAGGGGCGCGCCGTTCTTGCCGCCGAATGAGCCGTAGCCGAGCCGGAAGTCGAGCGGGGTGCCGATCACGACGACCAGGTCGGCCTGGGAGAAGGCCAGGCTGCGGGCGCGGGTGACGAGCAGCTCGTGCCCGGCGGGCAGGATGCCGCGGCCCTGGCCGTTGGGGATGACCGGCAGCCGCCAGGTCTCGGCGAAGTCGCGCGCGGCCTCCTCGGCCCGGTCCATCCACACGTCGGAGCCGTAGACCAGCACCGGGCGCTCGGCCTCCGACAGCAGCCGGGCGATGGCGGCCAGGTCGTCGGGGTCGGGCTCCAGCGGCGAGGGCGACTGCGTGTGCACCTCATGGGCGGGCGAGGGGGCGAACAGGTGGTCCATGTAGAAGTCGAGGAAGACCGGGCCGCGCTGGGGCGCGACGGCGGTGCGGAAGGCCGACTCGACGTCCTGGCCGACCGAGTCGGCGCCGGAGGCGGTGAACGACAGCTTGGTGATCGGGCCGAGCAGCGGCGGGTGGTCCATCTCCTGCAGGGCGCCGCTGCCCCAGCGCGACTGCGGCGCGCGGCCGCCCATGACGACCACCGGCGAGCCGTTGAAGTGCGCGGTCGCGATGCCGCTGACGCCGTTGGTGATGCCGGGCCCGGCGGTCAGCACGGCCAGGCCGGGCTTCCTGGTCAGCCGGGCCGTCGCCTCGGCGGCGAAGACCGCGCTCTGTTCGTGGCGTACGTCGAGGATGCGCATGCCCTCGTGGACCGCGCCGTCGTACAGCGGGAAGACGTGGCCTCCCGAGAGCGTGAACATGGTCTCGACGCCGTAGGCCTTGGACACGGCGACGGCGACGTCACCGGCGTGCTTCGCAGACTCCATGCCGGGAACTTACCAACCAGTGATAAGAGTAAACAGATCTTAAGGCTCGCGTCCGGCCGCCGCCGGCGCGACCCCGGCACCCGGCCGGGCTTCAGTGTCCGCAGCAGACGCTGACCGAGCCGAGCGGCGCCCGCGCCTCGATCTTCCGGGGCGCGCCCTTCACCGCGTCGACCTCCACCTCGGTACGGCGGCCCTCGGTCGTCACGTCGTAGATCTCCGGCGGCAGCCGCAGGTCGACGTCTCCGGTGGCCCGCGCGACCGCCCTGACCGCGAGGGGCGGGCTGACGAAGTCGAGCCGGACGTCGCCCGAGCCGGTCTCGACGTCGGCCTGGCCGCCGAGCATCGAGTGGCCGGAGACGGACCCGGAACCCGACCTGGCCCAGACCTCGCCGGTGACCCCGTCGGCCCGCACGTTCCCCGACACGGTCGTCAGCCGCACGGCGCCGACCACGTTGCTGACCCCGAGGTCGCCGACGGTCGTCCGGGCCTCGACGCCGGTCTCGAAGGGCACCAGCAGCGTGTAGTCCGCCCGGCACACCGGTCCGTCCCGCCGGGAGGCGGTTCCGCACCGGATGTCCAGCCGCAGGGTGTCGCCGTTCCAGTCCTCGGTGATCACCGGCCGGTCGATCGAGGTCCAGCCCACGGACCGGTAGATCGTCAGCTCTCCCGCGGGGCCCGGCACGATCTCGACGTTCACCTCGCCGCTGCCCGTGGTGACCTTCAGCGTGTCCAGCGCGAACGGGACCGTCCTGGCCCGCGTCTCCTGCGGCGCGGTGGCGCGGGCGAACCCGTTCCAGACCAGCAGGACGGACAGCAGCAGGGCGGCCACCGTCGCCACGGCCCCCGCCGTCAGCCAGATGGTCCTCACGGCATGCTCCTGATCTTGAGGAACTGCAGGACGGCGAGGACCCGGCGGTGATCGCCCTCGGCGGGGGACAGGTCGAGCTTGGTGAAGATGTTGCCGATGTGCTTGCCCACCGCCCCCTCGCTGAGCACGAGGGCCTGGCCGATGCCGGCGTTCGAGCGGCCCTCGGCCATGAGCTTGAGCACCTCGTGCTCGCGGGGCGTCAGCCGTTCCAGCGGGTCGCTGTCGCCGCGCAGCAGGAGCTGGGCGACGACCTCGGGGTCGAGGGCGGTGCCGCCGCCGGCGACCCTGCGCAGGGCGTCGATGAACTCGGCCACGTCGGCCACCCGGTCCTTGAGCAGGTAGCCGACGCCGCCGGTCGCCGTGGCCAGCAGGCGGGCGGCGTAGCGTTCCTCGACGTACTGGGAGAGCACCAGCACGGCCAGGCCGGCATGCTGGCGGCGCAGCACGAGAGCCGCGCGCAGCCCCTCGTCGGTGTGCGTGGGCGGCATCCGGACGTCGGTGATCACCAGCTCCGGCCGGTGCTCCTCGACGGCCCGCAGCAGGCCCTCGGCGTCGTCCACGGCCGCCACCACCCGCATGCCGGACGCGTCGAGCAGCCTGATCAGCCCCTCGCGCAGCAGGACGGAGTCCTCGGCCAGCACTACTCGCACGGCAGTTCCACCTCGATCGCGGTCGGCCCGCCGAACGGGCTGGACAGGCGCAGCGTCCCGTCCACGGAGTCGATGCGCTGGGCCAGGCCGCGCAGGCCGGTGCCGCCGTCGAGCCGGGCGCCGCCGCAGCCGTCGTCGTGGACGAGCACGTGCAGGCGGTCGCGCTCGCGCCGGACCGTCACCTCGGCCCTGGTCGCGGCGGAGTGTTTGGCGATGTTGGTCAGTGCTTCGGACACGATGAAGAAGGCCACCGCCTCGATGGTCGGGGAGGCGCGCCGGTCGATGTCGACGCGCAGGCGTACGGGGAGCGGGGCGCGGGCCGCGACGCCGGACAGCGCCGCGTCGAGCCCCTGGTCGTTGAGCACGGCCGGATGCAGGCCGCGGACGAAGTCGCGCAGCTCCTTGAGCGCCTGCTTGGCCTCCTCGTGGGCCCGCTCGATCGCCTCGCGGGCGGGCTCGGGCAGGTCGGTGAGGGTGGCCCTGGCCAGGCCGAGGTTCATGGCGAGCGAGACCAGGCGCTGCTGGGCGCCGTCGTGCAGGTCGCGCTCGATCCTGCGGCGCTCGGCGTCGGCGGCGTCGATCACGCCGGCCCGGCTCTCGGTCAGCGTCTCGATGCGCTGTCCCAGCTCGGTGCGGCTGGGCCCGAGCAGGGTGCGCGCCACCGACAGGTCCAGCGCCGCCATGCCCCTGGCCAGGACCGGGGCGAGCAGCAGCAGCGCCAGTCCGGTCGCCATGGAGATCCCCACGACGACCGGGTCGCGCAGATCGACGAGGAACACCAGCGGCGGCGCCTGCACCCGCGGTGGCACGAACGACAGCAGCCCGACCACGGCCCCGCCCCACGCCAGCGCGACGAGGAAGGCCGCCGCCGCGCCCACGAAGGGCGACAGCAGGTGGTAGGCGATCTGCCGCCAGGTGGCCGCCCTGCGCCAGCCGGCCGGCGCCACCGGCGGCGGGATGCGGACGTCGAGGAAGGCCGCGAACCTGGACCGCTGCACCCGGGTGAACACCGGGACGCCGCGCCGCAGCACCGGCGGGGCCACGGCCAGCATCAGCGTGAGCCCGCCGAGCACCACGGCGACCGGCAGCCCGATCATCACGTGGGACGTGTCGAGCCAGGCACGCGCCG
Source organism: Nonomuraea sp. NPDC049646 (assembly GCF_044465525.1). Classification (NCBI taxonomy): domain Bacteria; kingdom Bacillati; phylum Actinomycetota; class Actinomycetes; order Streptosporangiales; family Streptosporangiaceae; genus Nonomuraea; species Nonomuraea sp. NPDC049646. The sequence continues at coordinate 31,098 of NZ_JBITLU010000017.1, forward strand.
ACCAGGGACGGGGGACTTTCATGCGTCAAAGGTATTGACCCACCAGACCCCCACGAAATGGGCCTGGTGTGCCGGTGGACGGTAGAGCTAGCCCCACCCCCGAACGATTGCCGCGCACCGGACATCTCACTCCCCAGCAGACCAAGAGGAGGCTCGCATGTTCGCAGCAGGGGTCGCCGCGCTGACGGCCGCGTCCACGCTCCTGGGCGGGTTACCGCCCGGCATGTTGTCCCTGGAGAAGCACCCGCCCGCCAGGCAGTGGGAGACCTACACCGTCAAGAACTCCGCCACGCAGCCGCTCCGGCTCGACCCCTGCCTGTCCTACCGGCGGCGGGACGGCGGCCGGCTGGAGGCGCGGGCCGTCCTGTACTCCAGCGAGGACGAGATGAAGTACGAGCAGCTCGTCGTCTACCGGAGCGTCCGGCACGCCAAGGACGCCATGCGCGTCCTGCGCGCGGACCTGCGGCGCTGCGCCGACGTGGGCAAGGGCGTCAACCGCCGCCGCTACTTCACCAAGCCCCTGGCCGTGGGCGACGACGGCCTGCGCGCCGGCGGCCGCTTCTTCGAGAGCGGCGAGCACGCGGTCGCGGTCAGGCGCGGCGCGGCCCTCTACATCGCCGGCGAGTCGGCCTGGCCCACCAAGAGCCTGCCGCTCAAGGGCTTCCGGGGGCTGATCGACCAGGCGCGCCGGATGACCGTCAAGGTCTGCCGCCTGCCCGAGGCCGCCTGCTAGAGCACCCCCACCCGCCGCTTGAAGGCGGACGGGTCGAAGGAACCGCCCAGCGTGACGCCCAGCCCCTCGCGCGCCAGCCGGGCGAACGCCTCGCGGCCGAGTCGCCCGGCCCCTTCGGGCAGCACTCCCGCCAGCGGCCGCGCGGCCAGCATCTCCAGGTCGGCGACGGTGCTCCGCTCGGTGATCCCGGCCTCCCGCGGCCAGCGCCCGATCACCACGCCCGCCGGGTCGAGCCCCCGGTGCGCCAGCGCCTCCAGGGTCAGCGCCGTGTGGTTGAGCGCCCCGATCCCGGCCCCCGCCACGACCAGCACCTGCGCGCCCACCAGCCGGGCCAGGTCGGCGATCGTCGCGCCGTCCTCGTCGAAGCGCACCAGCAGGCCGCCGGCGCCCTCCACGACGACCAGCCGGTTGCTCTCGGCCAGCTCCTCGACGAACCGGGCGGCGGCCGTCAGCGACACCGGCGGCACCCCGGCCACCCGCGCCGCGGCGGCCGGGGAAAGCGGCTCGGCGAAACGCGCCAGCTCGAACGTGGTGCTCGCCCCGGAGAGCCGGATCACCTCGTCGAGGTCGTGCCCGCCGCCGGTCTGCGCCGGCTTCACCACGGCGACGGACGCCCCCCGCTCCCTGGCCAGGGCGGCCACCGCGGCCGTGACGACGGTCTTGCCCACGCCGAAGTCGGTTCCGGACACGACGAGAACGCTCATCGTCCCAGCCTAGAAGCCGCCGCCCGCCGTCCCGGTCAGGGACGCCGCAGGCGCGTGACGAACTTGTACCGGTCGCCGCGGTAGAGGGACTGCGCCCACTCCACCGGGTTGCCGTCGGCGTCGAAGGCGTGGCGGGTCAGCAGCAGCATCGGCAGGCCGACGTCCACGCCGAGGGCCTTGGCGTCGTACGGGGTGGCGAGGACGGTCTCGATGATCTCCTCGGCGTCCGTGAGCCGTACGTTGTAGGCGTTGTGCAGCGTCTCGTACAGGGAGGCGTGCACCTCCAGCTCCCGCCGCAGGCGGGGGAAGCGCCGGGCGGACAGGTGGGTGGTGTCGATCGAGACCGGCTCGCCGTTGGCCAGCCGGAGCCGGTGGATGCGCAGCACCCGGCCGCCGGGGTTGATGGCCAGCCGCCGCGCCAGGGCCTCGTCCGCGGTGATGTAGCCGATCTCCAGGATCTTCGTGTCCGGCTCCAGGCCCGCCGTGCGCAGGTCGCCGATGTAGGAGGTGAGCTGGAGCACCTGCGCCACCTTCGGCTGGGCCACGAACGTGCCCTTGCCCTGGATGCGCAGCAGCCGGCCCTCCACGACCAGCTCGGTCAGCGCCTGGCGGACGGTGGTGCGCGAGGTCTCGAACCGCACGGCCAGCGTGCGCTCGGGAGGCAGGGCGGTGCCCGCGGGCAGGCTCTTGGTGAGCTCCAGAAGACTGCGTTTCACGTCGTAGTACTTGGGAACGCGGGGGCCGTCGTCGGTCACGCTCTCACCTTCACTTCTGGCACGGCGGTGAGGGCGTGTCTGATCACCGCGAGATCATCGGAACTCATATCGGCCCGAGCGGTCAACCACCTGGGAGGACGGCATATCCGCACGGAGCGCGCACACCGCCAAGTACGCGCGAATCCGGGCAGCTCAGACTGATTGTGAAGGATATCCACAGCTGCGTGCGCGATCGCAACCGAGGCCGGTGTCAGGCCCGCGTCGTCGAGGAGCCACCCGCCCGTGTCGATCACCTCCGGCAATGCCCGTGAAGCGCCGTCATGGGGATCGAGCGATCCCGCCGTGTGACGGTTCTCACAGTACGAGATTCCCCGAAAGAGGCGCCGGGTGCACGGCGACGCACCCGTGCCGCGTCCTTCCTGGCCGGGAGCTGCGCATTCGATCAGGGGGTCGGTTTGGCTGTTGGCGGCGAAAGCACGCATGATGCACTCGTGCCGACTCTCAGCGACCTCGTCGCCCGCCACACCGCACTCGACGAGGCGGACCTCGACTGGCTGCACTCGCTGGTCTCCGACTGGCAGCTGCTGGCCGACCTGTCCTTCGCCGACCTCATCCTGTGGGCGCCGCTGCTCGGTGAGAACGGCTGGATCGCCATCGCCCAGATGCGCCCCACCACCGGCCCCACCGTCTACCACGACGACATCGTCGGCAGCGTGGCCGCCAAGGGCGAGCGCCACCTCATCGACACCGCCTGGAACGAGCGCCGCATCTGCCGCGAGGGCGATCCCGACTGGTCCACGGGCGTCCCGGTGCGCGAGGAGACGATCCCGGTGCGCCGGGCGGTCGACAACGGCGAGGGCCGCTTCCTCGGGGTGATCCAGCGCTCCACGAACCTGTCCTCGGCCCGCACGCCGTCCCGGCTGGAGCTGACCTACCTGCAGAGCGCCTCCGACCTGGCGCAGATGGTCGCCGAGGGACGCTTCCCGTTCTCGGGGGAGGAGCCGATCCTGGTCCGCTCGCCGCGCGTCGGCGACGGCCTGCTGCGGCTCGACCGGGCCGGACGGGTCACCTACGCCTCGCCCAACGCGTTGTCGGCCTACCGGCGGCTGGGCCTGCACGCCGACCTGGTCGGCGCCGAGCTGGGCCGGGTGACGGCGACGCTGTGCTACTCCGACGAGCCGATCAACGAAGACCTGATGATCGTGGCCAGCGGGCGCGCGGCCAAGGAGACCGAGGTCGAGTCGGGCGGCACGATCGTGCAGCTCAGAGCCATCCCGCTGATCGTCGGCGGCGGCCGCATCGGCGCGCTCGTCCTCATAAGGGACGTCACCGAGCTGCGGCGGCGCGAGCGCGAGCTGATGACCAAGGACGCCACGATCCGCGAGATCCACCACCGCGTGAAGAACAACCTCCAGACGGTCGCCGCGCTGCTGCGGCTCCAGGCGCGGCGCCTGCAGGTGCCCGAGGGCCGCGAGGCGCTGGAGGAGGCCGTGCGCCGCGTCGGCTCGATCGCCATCGTGCACGAGACGCTGTCGCACGCGCCGGAGGAGTTCGTCGACTTCGACGAGATCGCCGACCGGGTGATCGCGATGGCGGGCGAGGTGTCGGCGGCCGAGGCGGCGGTCACGCCGCGCCGGGTGGGCGCGTTCGGCGTGCTGCCCTCGCTCATCGCCACGCCGCTGGCCATGGCGCTGACCGAGCTGTTGCAGAACGCGTTGCAGCACGGGCGCCCCAAGCGGATGGAGGTGCTGGTCGAGCCCGCCCCCGACCGGCTGAACGTCACCGTCTGGGACGACGGGCGCGGCCTTCCCGCCGACTTCGACCTCGACAAGTCCACCAGTCTGGGGCTGCAGATCGTCCGCACGCTGGTGGAGGGGGAGCTGTCGGGCAAGCTCACGATCGAGCCGCGGGAGGGCGGCGGCACGCACGTCGGGTTGTCGATCCCGTTGCCGTCCGCCTGAGAGTCCGCCGGGCCGGGCGACCGTCTTCGAGGGCGGCGCCCGGTCCGTGCGAGCCTGGCCGCCGCGTGCGCGACGCGGCGGGGTCTTGGCGGAAACGTCGATCACGCCAAGCTGGGCGGCTCCTGCGGGGAAGGCAGGGTCGAGCGGAGGTGGAACAGATCAGGCGAGATGGATCAGGGGCAGATCAGGCGGAGGCGCGGGCGCGGGCGCGGGCGGTGCGGCGCTTGAGTGCGCGGCGCTCGTCCTCGCTCAGGCCGCCCCAGACGCCGGCGTCCTGTCCGGACTCCAGCGCCCACTTCAGGCAGGCGTCGACGGCCGGGCAGGACCGGCAGACCTGCTTGGCCTCTTCGATCTGCATCAGGGCAGGGCCGGTGTTGCCGATCGGGAAGAACAGCTCGGGGTCCACGTCACGGCAGGCAGCTCGGTGGCGCCAGTCCATGCGTCCACTCCTTAGTAGATGGAACCTTTGGTCGGCTCCGTGCGGCTACTACTTTGTGAAGAGTTTCACTAACTCGCGCGAACAATTACCCGGATCCAGGTGTTGGACCGGGGTTGTCCGCCTGACGGCCGGAGGGCCTTGGGGTTGTTAAAGGTCCTACGTTCCGACGTCAGTCTTGAGCCTTCCAGCCACGGAGAGTGCACGCAAGGGGGTTGGGGCGAAGTTTTGGCGGTTATGGATGTCGGATGCGTCACACAATGACCGAATGTAACCAGCTAGACCAGAACTTGTAACGCGTTCGGGGTAGACCGGAACGTTACGGATTCGCGTTCGCCCAGGTAGTCCCCGTCCAGCTGGAAGGCCACGGGACGGTCGGCGGCGAGGGTGAACTCGGCCTCGTCGTGCAACTGGACGAGGTGTTTCCCGGACGGGACGGCGTCACTCTCCGTGAGGATCTGCCGGATCAGCCCGGCGATCTGGACGGGCCCCATCCGCCGCAGCCCGAGCAGGTCGAGCCCGGTCTCGAAGCTCGCCCACGGCGTCGGTGTCACCGGCTTGGCCCCCAGGTACGTCCACGGCGAGGTGTTGGAGATGATCGCCATGAACACGCCCTCGGCCGCCGGGATGCCCGGCCCGGTCAGGGTCATCGGGGCGTGCCGTTTGTCCGTGGCCAGATAGTGCCGCAGAGCCGTGTTCACATACCGGGCGGGAGTTGCCTTCCGCCCCGTGCCCCGCAGGCCCTCCACGGCCCGTACGACCTCGGCGTCGTACCCCATGCCCGCGCAGAACGTGAAGTACCGGCTCTCTCCCTCCCAGAGCGCGTGCCCCAGGCCCACGGTCCGGCGGCGGTCCTCTCTCAGCGCCTCCAGGACCGCGCCGGTGGCCTCGACCGGGTCGTTCGGCAGGCCGAGGGAGCGGGCGAACACGTTCGCGCTGCCGCCGGGGATCACGATGAGGCCGGGACGGCCCGAGCTCGGATCGTCGGCCGGCGGGACGTCGTGGCCGTTGACCGGGTTGAGCAGGCCGTTGACCGTCTCGTTGATCGTGCCGTCGCCGCCGAGCACCGCGACCACGTCGAAGCCCTTGGCGCGGGCCGTGGCCGCCAGCGTCGCGGCGTGCCCCCGGTAGCCGGTCTCCTCCACCGACAGCTCCACGGCCGCGCCCAGCGCGCGGATCAACACGTCCCTCGTGCGGGCGTTGGTGGTGGTGGCCTTGGGATTGACCAGCAACATTGCGCGCATATCGCCAGCGTAGTCGCTGATCGCCGACCCGCTCGGGGTGGGGGAACATCCCCGGCCGGACCGGACCCGGGGGCGGATAGGGTTCAGCTGTGTCGAAGCGTCCGTGGAGTTTGCTCGTCGCCGCCGTCGTCGTGGCCCTGGAGGGGCTCATCGCGCTCGGGCTCGGGATCTACGTCGCGGTGGAGACGGTGGTGAGCACACCTGACAGTCTCACCACGGCCATCGCGGAGTCGGCCTTCGGGCTGCTGATCGGGGCCGGGCTGCTCTGGGTCGCCTGGGGCGGCCTGCTGCGGGCGGAGCGGTGGGGGAGGTCGCCGGGCGTGCTGGCACAGATCTTCCTGCTGCCCGTCGGGGTCACGCTCATCCAGTCGGACCAGCCACTGATCGGCGTGCCGCTGATCGTGGTCGCCCTGACCGGGCTGGTGGCGCTGCTCGCGCCCCCCACCACCCATGCTCTCTACGGGGACGGTTAGTCCTCCGCGGTCAGCCCCTCGCGCAACTGGGCGAGGGTACGGGCCAGCAACCGGGACACGTGCATCTGCGAGATGCCCAGCTCGGTCGCGATCTGCGACTGCGTCATGTTCCCGAAGAACCGCAGCAGCAGGATGCGCTTCTCACGCGGCGGCAGCCGTTCGAGCAGCGGCTTGAGCGACTCGCGGTACTCGACGCCCTCCAGCGACTCGTCGACGATGCCCAGCGAGTCGGACACCGCGGGGGCGTCGTCGTCGCCGGAGTCGGGCGCGTCGAGGGACACCGTGGAGTAGGCGTTGGCCGACTCCAGGCCCTCCAGCACCTCCTCCTCGGTCATCTTGAGGTAGGAGGCCAGCTCGGCGACCGTGGGCGCGCGGCCCTCGCGCTGCGACAGGTCGCTGATCGCCTTCGTCAGCGAGAGCTTCAGCTCCTGCAGGCGGCGCGGCACCCGGACCGCCCAGCCCTTGTCGCGGAAGTGCCGCTTGATCTCGCCGACGATGGTGGGCGTGGCGTAGGTGGAGAACTCCACCCCGCGTTTGAGATCGAACCGGTCGATCGACTTGATCAGCCCGATCGTGGCGACCTGGGTGAGGTCGTCGAGCCACTCGCCGCGGTTGCGGAAGCGGCGGGCCAGGTATTCGACCAGCGGAAGGTGAAGCTCGACCAGCTCGTCCCTGATGCGCTGGCGTCGCGGTTCCTCGGGACCCAGCTCGGCCAGCTCGGCGAAGAGCAAGCGGGCGCGAACCCTGTCGGGCACGGCGTGTTCGCTGGTGGCCATGGCTCCAGTCCTTTCCGTCACGCCGGCCTCGCTGCGCCTCGGCGCTTACGCAGGACGATCGCCATGCGGTCGGGGGAGTCGGTCACGGCGTCGACGTCGTCGGCCAGGGCGGTCAGCACCATCCAGGCGAAGTCGTCGCGCTTGGGGGCGGAGCTGCCGACGGTGGCCACCTCGACGCTGACCTTCATCACGTCGCCGGTCAGCTCGAACTCGGCGGTCAGGTCGGTGCCCGGAACCGCCTCGCTCAGCAACATGGCGCACGCCTCGTCGACCGCGATGCGCAGATCTTCGATCTCGTCCAGGGTGAAGTCAAGCCGGGCGGCCAGGCCGGCGGTGGCCGTGCGCAGCACCGACAGGTAAGCACTCGCGGCGGGGAGCCTGATGCTCACCACGTCGCGGATGCCCGCTACACCCTCCGCACGCGTCTCGGTTTCCTCGGTCACGTTCCTCCTCGCGTTTCCGACGCCAACTGCAACTTACCGCCCCCGGGAGGTCCTTGGCGGATTCAGACTCGCCATCAACGGAAAAGGCTCTGTGCGGTCTGGACCGCACAGAGCCTTTTATGCCGTTTAGGCGGCCTTGGTCTCCCAGAAGATCTTGGAGATCTCGTCGATCTTGGCCAGGAGCTCGTCGGCCTTGCCGCCGTCGACGGTGCCCTTGGCGGCCGCGGCGCCGGCCAGCTTGGTGGCCTCCCAGAAGAGCTGGTGCAGCTGGGGGTACTGCTCCAGGTGCGGCGGCTTGAAGTAGTCGGTCCAGAGCACCCACAGGTGGTGCTTGACCAGCTCGGCCCGCTGCTCCTTGATGATGAGCGCGCGGGTGCGGAAGACCGGGTCGTCGCTGGCCTCGTACTTCTCCATGATCGCCTTGACCGACTCGGCCTCGATCCGGGCCTGGGCGGGGTCGTAGACCCCACAGGGCAGGTCGCAGTGGGCGGAAGCGACATGCTTGGGTCGTAGCAGTCGTGCGAGCATCAGAAAGTCCTTCCTTGATGCTGAATCAGCTTGGTCCACAACCGACCTTACTCGGGTCCCAACGCCTGTGGAGTAGGGGGTCTCTGCCCATGAGAGTGCGTGTCGAGGGCGATTCGATGCGTCCGGCGCTGGTCCCCGGCGACTGGCTCCTGGTCCGCCGGGGAGCCGCCGTCCATCCGGGTGACCTCGTCGTGGCCCGGCTGCCCGGCGACCCCGATCAGCTCATCGTGAAACGCGCCCAGTGGCACGGCGAGGGCGGCTGGTGGCTGGAGAGCGACAACCAGCGCGCCGGCGGCCGCCGCGACAGCTGGGACTTCGGGCCGGTCGAGGAGATCGTCGGGCGCGTCGTGCTGCGTTACTGGCCGCTGGTACGCCGCAGATGACCACGTCGACGCCCCCTCAGCCCTCCTGGGCGCTCCTGCGGCGCCGGTAGGCCGCCACGTTGGCGCGCGTGGCGCAGCGGGGGGAGCAGTAGCGGCGGGAGCGGTTGGAGGAGGTGTCGAGGAAGGCGCGGGCGCAGCGCGGCTCGTGGCAGCGGCCCAGCCGGTCGGGGCCCACCTCGGCGACGACGGCCGCCAGGCCCATCACCGCGCTGGCGGCGGAGTCCTCGGCCAGGTGGAGGTGCCAGCCCTGGCCGTCGTGGTCCGACAGCCGCGGGTGCACCGGATAGCGCACGAGCAGGGCGTTGAGGCGCTCGGCGACGGCGTGCGCGTCGCCCGCGACGTCGAACACGGCGGCCAGCTCGGCGCGCAGGGCGGTGAGCTCAGGGGGAGGGGCGGGATCGTTGATCAGGCGGACCGCCCACTCTGCGTAAGAGGTCAGGTCCATGCCGGAGTATTACACGAGTCGCCGGGCCCCCGGCGCCTCCGGGGGCCCGCACGGCTCACTCCTCCGGGTGCAGCACCCGGTGCAGGAACGCGCGGGTGCGCTCCTGCTGCGGATCGCCGATCACCTGGGCGGGCTCGCCGTCCTCGACGACGACGCCGCCGTCCATGAAGACCACCCGGTCGGCCACCTGGCGGGCGAAGCCCATCTCGTGGGTGACCACGAGCATGGTCATGCCCTCCTCGGCCAGCTTGCGCATGACCGTGAGCACGTCGCCGACCAGCTCCGGGTCGAGCGCGGAGGTGGGCTCGTCGAACAGCATCAGGTCGGGGTTCATGGCCAGCGCCCTGGCGATGGCCACCCGCTGCTGCTGCCCGCCGGAGAGCTGGGTGGGGTAGGAGTCGCACTTGGCGCCGACGCCCACCTTCTCCAGGTTCTCCCGGGCCACGACCTCGGCCTCCCGCCTGCCGCGCTTCAGCACGCGCTGCTGGGCGATCATGACGTTCTGCAGCGCGGTCATGTGCGGGAACAGGTTGAACTGCTGGAAGACCATCCCGATGCGGCGTCGTACGGCGTCGATGTCCACGTCGGGGTCGGTCACCTCCACGCCCTGCACGAACACCTTGCCCTTGGTGGGCTCCTCCAGCAGGTTCACGCAGCGCAGCAGCGTGGACTTGCCCGAGCCGGACGGCCCGATGACGCACACCACCTGGCCCGGCTCGACCGTCATGTCGATGCCCTTGAGCACTTCGTTCCTGCCGAAGTACTTGTGCAGCTCTCGTAGCTCGATGGCGTGCGTCATTGGCTCCTCCGCTTACGCCCCTCAAGCCGGGACGCGAGGTAGCCCAGCGGGATCGTGACGATCAGGTACGTCACGCCGGCGACCATGATGGGCGTGGCGTTGGCGTACTGGGAGGCCAGGTCGTTGCCGAACTTGGCCAGCTCGACGTACTCGCCGGAGACGCCCAGGAACAGCACCAGCGACGAGTCCTTGAGCAGGGACACGAACTGGTTGGTGGTCGGCGGGATGACCATGCGGATGGCCTGCGGGATGACCACCGTCACCTGCGCCCTGGTCGCGGACATGCCGAGCGACCTGGCGGCCTCCGTCTGGCCCTTGGGGACCGCCTGCAGGCCCGCCCGGAAGACCTCCGCCTGGTAGGCGGCGCCGACCAGGCCGAGGCCCAGGATGCCCTGTCCGTACGTGCCGAACGGCACCTCGAACCCGGGCAGCGCCAGCGGCAGGAAGGTGATCATCAGGAAGATGAGCAGCGCCGGCAGGCCGCGGAAGATCTCGATGTAGATGGTCGCGATCCACCGGTACGGCCGCACCTGCGACAACCGCATGAGCGCGAGCAGCAGCCCGAGCACGAACGAGAAGACGAAACCGCCCACCGTGTAGATGATCGTGTTGCGCAGCGCGATCGTGAACAGGTCGGGCAGGGCCTGCTTGGCCACGTCGACCTTGGCGAAGTTCTGGGCGAGGCTGGCCCAGTCGGCGTACAGGACGACAGCGACGAGCGCGGCGGCCAGCACGACGTACTGGACGGCCCGCGTGATCCGCTGTTTCTTCCGAGGGCTGAGCCCGGTACGGCCGGGCTCAGCGATCTTCGGCTGGTCGGCCATGGATCAGCCCAGCTCGCCGGGCTTCTTGCCGAACCACTTCACGTAGATCTTCTCGTAGTTGCCGTCCTGCTTGGCCTTGGTGATCTCTTCGTTGATCGTCTTGAGCAGGGTCGGGTCGGCGCCCTTCTTCAGGCCGATGCCGTACTGCTCGCCGGTGTCCAGGCTGGCGATCAGCTCGAACTTCTCGGCGATCTCGGGCTTCTTCAGCCAGGTCAGCACCACGGGAAGGTCCTGGACGATCACGTCGGCCTGCCCGGCCTGCAGGGCCAGCAGCTCCTTGGCCGAGTCGGCGTACTCGGTGGGGTTGAAGCCCTGCTTCTTGACGTAGTCGAGGCCCGTCGTGCTGGCCTGCGCGCCCAGCTTGAGGTTCTTGGCCTTGACGTCCTCAAGGGACTTGGCGCCCGAGCCCTTCTTGGCCAGCAGCGCCTGGGTGGCGTCGAAGTAGGGCTCGGAGAAGTCGATGTTCTGCTTGCGCTCGTCGGTGATCGTCATGCCGGCGGCGGCCACGTCGCACTTGCCCGCGGCCATGGCGGCGCCACTCTTGATCACCGCGAAGTCGATGTCCACGATGTTCTGGGTCACGCCGAGCTTCTTGGCGGCGAGGTCGACGATGTCCACGTCGAACCCGACGATCTTGCCGCTGTCGTCCTTGAACTGGAACGGCTCGTACGGGATGTTCGTGCAGACCGTGAGCTTGCCGGGCTGGACGAGCTTCACGCCGCCGGCCGCGGAGGCGCTCGCGCCGGTCGTGCTGCCGGAGGAGCCTCCGGTGTCGCTGCCACAGGCGCTGAGGGCGAGAGCGGCGGTCAGGGCGAGCGCGCCGACAGCGTAGCCACGGCGGCCCTTGGGGCTGAGGGCCATGTACGGCCTCCTCGAAAGAGTTATGCCACGTAACTTGCGTTTTGTGCAGTTTAAATGGGGTTTAGCTGCGGTCCGTCATCCCGCGTTTAACAATGCGTCAACGGAACGGCGTCGGCTCCGACACCATCGACCATCTCACCATGTGGCACTATGGGGAGACGGGTGACCCCCGTAACCCCTCAGAGACGACCGACGAGGGGGAGCTTGGCAGCTACCGAAGCCAGCCCACTCGCGCTCGTACGCCGAAGGTCTCTTCCGCTCCGATGAATACAGGGGTCGCTGTGTCTGCCACGCCCGCTTCTGCTTCCGTCGAACCGCTCGACCTCGATCCGGCCTTCGCGCTCCACCGCGGGGGCAAGCTGGAGGTCCGCTCGACCATTCCCGTCCGCGACGCCGACGACCTGTCGCTCGCCTACACGCCCGGCGTCGCCCGGGTCTGCACCGCCATCGCCGAGACGCCTTCGCTGGTCAACGACTACACCTGGGTCTCCAACGTGGTCGCCGTCGTCACCGACGGCACCGCCGTGCTCGGCCTGGGCGACATCGGGCCGTCGGCCGCCATGCCGGTCATGGAGGGCAAGGCGCTGCTGTTCAAGGAGTTCGGCAACGTCGACGCCGTCCCGATCTGCCTCGACTGCACCGACGTCGACGCGCTCGTCGAGACCGTCGTGCGCCTCGCGCCGTCGTTCGGCGGCGTCAACCTGGAGGACATCAGCGCCCCGCGCTGCTTCGAGGTCGAGGACCGGCTGCGCGACCTGCTCGACATCCCCGTCTTCCACGACGACCAGCACGGCACCGCCATCGTCGCCCTGGCCGCCCTGCGCAACGCCGCCCGCCTGACCGGCCGCGCGCTCGGCGACCTGCGGGCCGTCGTGGCCGGCGCGGGCGCGTCCGGCGTCGCCGTCACCCGCATCCTGCTGGGCGCCGGCATCGGCGACATCGCGGTCGCCGACTCCAAGGGCATGATCTACGAGGGCCGCGAAGGGCTCAACCCGGTCAAGGAGGCCCTGGCCCGCGAGACCAACCGGGCCGGCCACACCGGCTCCACCGAGGAGGCCCTGGCCGGCGCCGACGTCTTCCTCGGGCTGTCCGGCTCGACCGTCTCCGAGGCGGCCATCGCGTCCATGGCGCCCGAGGCCATCGTCTTCGCGCTGTCCAACCCCACCCCGGAGGTCCATCCCGAGGTGGCCGCCAGGCACGCCCGGGTGGTCGCCACCGGGCGCTCCGACTTCCCCAACCAGATCAACAACGTCCTGGCCTTCCCGGGGGTCTTCCGCGGCGCCCTCGACGTGCGGGCCACGACGATCACCGAGAACATGAAGGTGGCCGCCGCCGAGGCGCTGGCCGCCGTCGTCGGCGACGACCTCTCGGCCACGTACGTCATCCCGAGCCCGTTCGACCGGCGGGTGGCCCCCGCGGTGACCGCCGCCGTGGCCGCCCAGGCCCGCGCCGACGGCGTCGCGCGCGCCTGATCCACCGTCACGAGCGGGGGCCGGTCGGCCCCCGCTCGCTCGTTCTCCCGCTTCCGCCCAGGTCAGCGGGCATTGCGGTTTCCCGCCCGCCGCATGGGTAGGTGAGTTCCCCGTCCAGGTGAGCCGGATCCAGATCCTGAGCCCGAGCAGGACTGGCGAAGGGATTGCGATGGAGTTCGCGTGACCTTTGGGAACTGTCGAAAACCCTTTACGCAACGTGCTATAAAAATAGCTCTCTGTAAGGATGTGGGCGCCGACTCCTGTGACGAGGAGAGCGATGGAACGCGAGCCTAACCGACTGCTCCAGCAGCTCATCGCGGAGGCGGGTTTCTCCCACAAGGGATTGGCCAGGCGCCTCAACGACCTGGGAGCCGCGCGCGGCACCCCGGGTCTGAAGTACGACCACAGCTCTGTGCTGCGGTGGATCGGGGGTCAGAAGCCACGGGATCCCGTCCCGTGCCTGCTCACGGAGATATTCGCGCTGCGGCTCGGCCGCCCGGTGAGCTCGGAGGACCTGGGCATGCCGACCAACGTCACGCCCCTCGATCTCGGTCAGGAGTTCACCCACACGTGGCAGGAGGGGGTCGCGACCGTGACGGCGTTGTGGCGGGCCGACGTGGAGAGGCGGAGGTTTCTGATCGACTCCACCTTCGCGATCGGCGCAGGATCCGTCGGAGCCATCCGCTGGCTGACGGCGCCTCCAGAAGGGCGTCCCAGCGGCACCGGGGCGCGCCGGGTGGGCAGGGCCGACATCGCCGCGATCCACGAGGTGACCCGGTCCTTCGGCGAGCTCGACAACCGCTTCGGCAGCGGCCGGGTGCGCTCGTCCGTCGTGAAGTACCTCGACACCGCCGTCTCCCCCCTGCTGAAAGACGGCAGCTACGGGGAGTCCACCGGCAAGCAACTGGCCGTCGCGGCCGCCGAGCTGACCCGCCTGGCCGGCTGGATGGCCTACGACATGGAGCAGCACGGCCTGGCCCAGCGCTACCTCATCCAGGCCCTCCGCCTGGCCAGGGGCGCCGACGACCACACCCTGGGCGGCGAGATCCTGGCCGGCATGGCCCACCAGGCGATCTACATGGGCCAGCCGGCCCACGCCCTCGACCTGGCCAGGGCCGCCCAGCTCGCGGCCCGGCGGGCCGGCGTCCAGACCCTGCTGGCCTCCGCGCAGGTCCTGGAGGCCCACGCGCACGCGGGCCTCGGCGACCCCAGGTCCTGCGGGGCCTCCCTGCACCAGGCCGAGCTGGCCTTCGACGCCCGCAGGCCCACCGAGGAGCCGCGCTGGCTCAGCTACTTCGACGAGGCCTACCTGTCGGCCAAGTTCGCCCACTGCTTCCGCGACCTGGGGGAGGGCGAGCGCACGGTGCGGCTGGCGCGGCGCTCCCTTGACATGGACACCCGGTACGTGCGGGGGCGGATGTTCAACCTGTCCCTGCTGGCGGCCGGGCTGCTGGAGAGCGGCGAGCTGGAGGAGGCCTGCCAGGCCGCGGGCAACGCGCTGGCGCTGGCGGGGGAGCTGCAGTCGGCGCGGTCCCGGTCGTACGCGGCAGACCTGCGGCGGCGGTTGGAGCCGTACAAGAACGAGCGGGCCGTGATGGCGTTGCGGGAGCGTACGCGCGAGCTCACGTCCGTGTGACGGCTCCGGGACCGGTTCCGGGGTGGCTTCCGGGGCCGGTTTCCGGGTGGTTTGCGGGTGGTTTCCGAGGCCGGTCTCCGGGCGGTTTGCGGGACCGGTTCTGGGGTGGCTTTTCTGGCGGGTGGAGCCCCGGGCCGCCGCTTCGGCGGGCCCGGGGCTTCGGCGTCGTCAGTTGAGCAGTTCGCCGTTCGGGCCGACGATGCTCTTGGTCTCGGCGTAGTTGGCCTTGTTGTAGACGTCGGCCACCTCGCCGTCGAAGTAGGCGGAGCTGACGAAGTCGATCCGGTCGTTGCCGTCCTGGTCGTGGAACATGCTCGTCACGCCGTTGACGTAACCGGTGCGCTTGCCGTTGTCGTACTTCATGAGCCAGGGGCCGCCGTCGGCGCCGGGGGTCATGGAGCACTTGAGCACCTGGTGCTCCTCGACCCGGAAGGTGTTGACCTGGTACGTCTTGGTGCCGGTCGTGCCGGAGCACCACTTGGGGGTCACGCCGGTGTAGGGCTTGTCGCCGTCGGGGTGGGGGGCGGCGGGGTAGCCGAAGACGGTGACCTTCTGGCCGCGCGGCTGGTTCCACGCGAACCCCTGCCCGCCGACGACGTCCCCGAGCCGACCCATGTCCTTGGCCATGCCGATGAAGTAGTGGTCGCGGAAGTAGCGGACCGTCTTGCTCTCCTTGACCCACTGCTTGAGGTAGTAGTGGGTCTCGTACCAGGCGATCTCGTTGCCGTTCTTGTCCTTGACCGCCTCGATCCAGCCGAGCACCTTGCCCTCGGCCTTCTCGGCCGCCAGCTTCTTGTACGCCTCCTGGCTGATGGCGGTAGGGCCGACCTGCTCGTACTGTTCCCCACTCTTGTTGGCTTCGGTGCTCTTGGGCGCGGCCTCGTACACCGTCTTGGTGACTTCGACCTTGGTCAGGGTCTTGGCGCCGGTGTAGTCGTGGCCGACCTTCTCCGGCGTGAGATCGAACTCCTTCGACCAGTACGGCCCGTCGGGCCCGTACTTCGCGAAGAGCGGCTCGAACTCCTCCTTCTTGATCTCCTCATGATCGACCCACTTGTCTCCGGCCCACTTGGAGAAGTCCTCCTTGTTGACTTCCTTACGCCCGGCGAGTGAAAAGCCGTTGTGGACCGCGACGAAGGCGAAGTCGCCGTCATAGTCGTCGTAGGTGTCGAGGTCGTACGCCGTGAAGGCGTACGCGCCGACGTAGACGCCCCAAGGAGCCTTGCCCTGGTAGTAGCCGGGCACGAAGATCCACTTGGCGTAGACGTCCTTGCCGGTTTCGTACACGCAGTGGCCGGCGGTCGCCACGAGGTTGCGGTGGCGGGCCTGGATGGAGGTGGCCGAGCACCAGCGGTAGCGGCCCGCGTGGTCGACGAAGAACACCTTGCCGATGGTCTTGGGCAGGTTGACGTTCTTGCTGGCTGTGGGCTTCGGCGTGCCGGTGGGAGCGGTCAGGCCGGGCTTGCCGTCGGGGGCGCCGTCCTTGCTCTGCGTGGCGACCAGCTTGGAGACGTTCTTGGCGTCCCAGTAGTACTGCGTCGCCTTGCGCAGGGCCGCGCCGTTCGCGCCCAGCCAGAACTTGGCGGTGCTGTACGCGTCGGCGGGCTTGGGCATCAGGTTGTCGCTGACCCAGTCGGGGGCGGCGCTGGACGGCTGGGCAAGGAGTGCGGCGCTCAAGCCGGCGGCGGCGAGGGGGATGAGCAGGCGCTTCAAGGGAGGCTCCACGAAGTTGTCAAGAAGGGCGTCAAAACCCTATCGACCCTCTTGTCGCTCTGGTAAGGGATCGTCTCAGTTTTCGCCAGAAAAGGCCGAAGGGCCCGGCAAATGCCGAGCCCTTCGGGTGAAGCTAGGTTGAGCGGAGGTTTGGACCCTCAGCCCGGATCATTCCGAAGATCAGCTGTCAGCCTTCGGGATGATGCTGCCCGACCACACGTTCGCCGCGGAGGTGTAGACCGAGTTGGTCTCACCGTCGAAGTACGGCGAGGACATGTAGTCCCAGCGGTCGTTGCCGTCCGTGTCGTACAGAACGCTGGTCACGCCGTTGACGTAGCCCATGCGCTTGGCGTTGCTGTACTTGAGGAGCCACGGGGCGCCGTTGTAGCCGCCGGTGACGGCGCACTTCAGCGAGATGTGCTCTTCGATCTTCAGGCTCGGGACCTTGGTGGCCTTCGCACCGGTCTTGCCGTAGCACCACTTCGGCGTGACGCCGGAGTAGGGCTTCGAGCCGTCGGGGTGCTTGGCGTAGGGGTAGCCGAAGGTACGGACGTACTGGCCGGTCTTCTGGTTCCACGCGAAGCCCTGGCCGCCGACGTTGTCGCCGAGGCGACCAGCGTCGGTCACCGTCACGAACGGGTTCTCGACGATGTAGTAGCCGACGATCTTGAAGTACTCGAGCGAGTCAGCCGGGGTCGCGAACCACTGCTTGACGTAGTACTGCTGCTTGTACCAGCCGCCGTTCTCGGCGGTCACCTTGCCGAGGTACTCGCCCTTGGCCTTCTTGGCCACGAGCTCCTTGTACTCCGACTCGGAGATCGCAACCTTGGACAGGTTGACCGGCTTGCCGTCGCCCAGCAGGTCCTTGCAGTTGCTGATGGTGAGGCACTTCTCACCGTTCAGCTGCGCGGGGGAGCCGTTCGCTGCCTTGTTGTAGTCGAACTCGGTAACCTCGATGCCGCCGAGGGCCTTGACCTCGCCAGCGGCGGGGGTGTAGTCCTTGGCAACCTTCTTGGTCGCGCCCTTGACGGTCTTGGTCGTGAAGGGACCCTCGGGACCGTACTTCGCCACACCGGCGTCGTACTCGTCCTTCGTGATCTTCTCGAGCTTGACGTCCTTGTCGCCCTTGTAAGCCTCGAACTCGGCCTTGTCGACCTGCTTGACCGACGGGCCGGTGCCCTTGAGGTTCACACCGTTGTAGACGGTGACGAACGCGTAGTCGCGGTCGAAGTCCTCGTAGTTCGAGAAGTCGTAGTGCGTGAAGGCCTGCTTGCCGACGTAGATGCCCCACGGGGCCTTGCCCTGGTAGTAACCCGGGACGAACACCCAGCGGGAGACGACCTCGTCGTTGGCAGCGATGTCGTAGACGCAGTGACCGGCAGTCGCGACCAGGTTGCGGTACTTCGACTGGATCGAGGTGCCGGAGCACCAGTACAGCTTGCCGTCGCGGCCCTCGAAGAACACCTTGCCGATGGACTTCGGCAGGTTCACGTTCTGCGACTTGACCGTGGTGGTCTTCTCGGCGCCGATCGGCGGGGTGGAGCCGGGCTTGCCGTCAGCGACGTACCCGCCCTTCTGCACGATCTTCTTGACGTCCTTGTTGTCCCAGTAGTAGGCCGTGGCCTGCTTCAGGGCAGCGTTGTCGGACTTCATCCAGAAGTTGAGGACCTCAGCGGCCTTCTGCTCGCTGGCAGCGAGAGCGGCGGCGTCGACGTCCGGGTCGGCCTGGGCGGCACCGGCGAGGCCGGCAGCCAGCAGACCGGTGGCCAGCAGGGCGCCACCGGCGGGGAGGAGGATGCGCTTCAAGGTAACTCCTTGCGCTGTCGTGGAACGCCTCTTGCGTCCCATGCGTCAGTAAAGGGATAGCCAGGAACATACAGTGTCGATCTTGAAGTCGGGTAGCCGCTTTGAGAGGAAAAGATGCGACAAGCCGGGCGTTATCGTTCTGTGATGTTTAGGTCCCTGTTGCGTAGGAGTCAGCAGAAGTCGGGCTTAAGGCTGTTTGCCCTGATCAACATAAAGAGCGTGTGAGTGGTGCTGGCGGACCCGGCCGCCGCCCTTGATCCGACGCGCTCGGACGGTGTGACGCAGATCACATTGGCTTGATGGCACCAATTCGGCTCCGCGTGCGTCCAAACGCCTTCACATTCCGGCCCGGAAAGGCCGAAGGGCCCGGCGGATGCCGAGCCCTTCGGGTGCTGACGGTTCGCACGAACGGTCAAGACCGGTCGTGGGAAGCCGTCATTAGACGATCTTGCCGGACCAAACGTTGGCAGCGGCCTTGTAGACGACGTTCGTCTCACCGTCGAAGTACGGCGAGGAGATGTAGTCCACGCGGTTGTTGCCGTCCTGGTCGTTGAAGGTGCTGGTGACACCGTTCACGTAACCGAGGCGCTTGGAGTTGCTGTAGTTGAGGAGCCAAGGACCACCGTCGGCGCCCTCGGTCATGGCGCACTTCAGCGCCACGTGCTCCTCGATCTTCTTGGCGGCCGAACCGACCAGCTTCTTGGTGGTCTTGCCGTAGCACCACTTCGGCGTGATGCCGGTGTAGTTCTTGTGGCCGTCGGGGTGCGGCGCGGCCGGGTAGCCGAACACGCGGACGTACTTGCCGGTGGGCTGGTTCCAGGCGAAGCCCTGACCGCCGACGTTGTCGCCGAGGCGACCGGCGTCCTTGACCGCGACCGAGGGGCCCTCGACGACGAAGTAGCCGATGACCTTGTAGTACTTGATCTGGTCAGCGTCGGTCTTGACCCACTGCTTGACCCAGTACTGGGTCTTGTACCAGCCGCCGTTCTTGGCCTCGACCTTGCCGAGGAACTCGCCCTTGGCCTTCTTGGCGACGAGCTCCTTGTACTCGGCCTCGGAGATCGCCACGGTCACGCCACTCTGACCCTTGGCCTTCGTCGGGTCGGAGAGCGAGATCTGGCAGATCGTCGGGCACTGCTCGCCATTGGCCAGAGCGTTGGTGCCCTTGGGGGCCTTGTTGTAGTCGTACTCGGTGACCTCGCGACCCGTGAGGATCTTGGTCTCGCCCGCGGCAGGCTTGTAGTCCTGGCCGACGTTGCTGACGCTGCCCTTGACGACGTCGAAGGCGAAGGGGCCCTCGGGACCGTACTTGGCCACGCCGGCCTCGTACTCGTCCTTCGAGATCTCCTCGACCTTTACCTTCTTCTCGCCCTTGTAGGCCTCGTACTCGCTCTTGTCGACCTGCTTGAGGGCCGGGCCGCTACCGGTGAGCGAGACGCCGTTGTACACGGTCACGAACGCGTAGTCGCGGTCGTAGTCCTCGTACACGTCGAAGTCGTAGTGGGTGAAGGCCTGCTTGCCCACGTAGATGCCCCACGGAGCCTTGCCCTGGTAGTAACCGGGGACGAAGACCCACTTGGACATGACGTCGGCGTTGGCGCCGGTGTCGTAGACGCAGTGGCCGGCCGTGGCGACCAGGTTGCGGTACTTCGACTGGAGCGAGGTGGCGGAGCACCACTTCTTCTCGCCCTTGCCGTTGACGAAGAACACCTTGCCGATGGTCTTCGGCATGTTGACGTTCTGCGTCTTGGCGGTGGTCTTCTTCTCCTCACCAATCGGGGCAGTGGTGCCCGGCTTGGTGTCGGCGCTGTAGCCGCCCTTGCTCTGCAGCTTGGCGACGTCCGCCTTGTCCCAGACGTTGGACTCGGTGGCGGCCCGGAGGGCGGCACCGTTGTTCTCGGCCCAGAACTGGGCGATCGCCTTCGCGTTGGCCGCGCTCGCCGCCATCGCGTCGGTGGAGATGTCGCTGTCGGCCGAGGCCGTACCGGCGAGGCCGGCGGCCAGGAGGCCGGTAGCCAGGATGGCGCCACCGGCGGGGATGAGGATGCGCTTCAAGGGAACTGCTCCTTGGTCTGTCGTGGGTCGCAACATGCGTCCCATGCGTCAGTAAAGGGATAGCAAGGAACATAGCCAGTGATCTCCGCAGGTGAAAGCCGTTCTGAGGGGATCGGTAAGGGGCGTTTCCCCCGTTACCGTGCTGTTATCTGTCAGAGGCTTTGTCGTGACGTTACCGGAAGGTGATGTTTTCGCTGGCCCTGGAGGGGATTTGGCGGTCGGGACGAAAGTTCCGTTAGCGGGCGGTTGCGCTGTGTGATCGAATGAATGTGACCCAGATCACAGGAACCGTTTTGGAGCCCCATCCGTCTAACTCGGCCTGCCACTCACAGGTGATCTTCAGGTTCGTGTCAGGATCCCTCAGAATTCGACAATCTGCCCGATTCTGTGGGTGGCTTCGGCGCAACCTGCCCTGCGTGCTATATGGCTGTTTGGGGTATTTGTCGTTTTTGGGCATGGCGAAGCGAGGGGCGGCGGCAGCCGCGACCCGGGAGCGTCAGGGGAGAAGGATGGTGCGCACCGTCCGCCAGGAGGCTGCGTCGGCTGCGTTCAGCAGGCCCGGCTTGGGGACGGACGGGCTGTACGGGGTGGCGTCGAGGTGGCGGGCGGCGCCGCCGGCCTCCGTCAGCAGCAGGACGCCCGGCGCGTGGTCCCAGGGGAGCGTCCGGTGGAACAGCAGGAAGTCCTGGTCGCCGTTCAGAAGGCGGGGATAGTCGACGCCGGCGCACTTCGTCCCCGGGGTGAGGGCGGCGAAGCGGGGTTCGGCCGCCACCACGTGGGCCTTGGCGTGGTCGTCCAGGAAACGGGTGAGGACGGCGCCGCGCAGCCGGGCGGGGTCGGCGGGAGGCGCGGCGCGGTGCACGGGGATGCCGTTCCGCCAGGCGCCGGAGCCGAGCTCGGCGACGTAGACGTCGTCCTCGGCCGGCCGCACGATCCAGGACGCCACCGTCTGGCCCGACCGGACCAGGGCGGCCATCACCGCGTACTCGGGGCGGCCCGCGACGAAGTTGGCCGTGCCGTCCAGGGGGTCGACCAGCCAGGCGGTGGGGGCGTCGTGCAGGGCGGACAGCAGTGCTGGGTCGGCGGAGGCCGCCTCCTCGCCGACGACGGGGGCGTCCAGGAGGTCGCGGAGGCGGCGGCTGATCAGCTCCTCGGCCTCGCGGTCGGCCACGGTGACCACTTCGCCCGGCGCCTTCTCCGAGACGTCCCCGGCGGCGAGGGCGCGGAACCGGGGGAGGATCGCGATCTCGGCGGTCTCGCGGAGGATGTCGGTCACCGCGTCGATCAGCATGGGTCTCACCCTAGACATCGGGTGCTATGGGGCTGAATGCGGCCTTCGTCCGTTGGGGCGGTTGATCGGGCATGGATGGGAGACGTGCCGGTTCGGGCAGCAGATCACGCCGGTCGTCAGGAACCGGCCGCTCTGGAGCCATTCGCCCCACTGCACGTCGACGCCTCGGGGGAGCAGGTCGAGGGCTGTCGCCAGTCGTTCCCCGAGAGGGATCCCCTCGGGCGGTCGGAGCTGGTCGCGCGTCTTGCCGTACTCGGCCGCCAGCCACCTGGTCGCCGGCTCGGGGGTCTCGAACGTGGCCGCGATGCGCGTCGCCGGCTTGGCCAGCCAGTCGCCCGTACGCATCGGGGGGAGCGGCGAGGCGGGGAACTCGGGGGAGCCGGGGCGGCGTTCGGCCTCTCTTGCGCGCTCGGCGCCGTTGCCGGTCCACAGGTAGGCGTGCCAGTGCATGGTGCTCCCCTGTGGACGGCGGCGCCGCCCCTGCTCGTTTCGGTCCTGGGGCCTTGATTTCGGGCAGGGGCCGGCTGTGGCGGGCTCGGCTAGATGGTGGCGATTCCGGCGGCGCGCAGTTCGGTGCCGGTGAAGCGGAGCGTCCCGGCGTCGGGGTTCTTGGAGTCGCGGAGCGCGTAGGCGTCGTCGATGCCGGGGATCTGGGCGATCAGGACGCAGGTCTCCACGTGCTCGCCCTGTGGGCCGTCGCCGCGGAGCTGGGTGAAGGGCACGTCATCGAGGCTGCCGCCGTACAGGTCTGTCATGAGTGCTTCCTTTCGTCTCGTCAGCGGCCCGCGGGGGGGATCGCCGGGAAGATACAAGCACTAGACATGATAGGACCTCTCCATACCTTGAACGAGGTAGTCATTTGTCCTCGTAGGTTCTGCGTCCCTTAGCTTTTTTCTATGGCCTTGGTGGACAAAAGCGATCGCATCGACCATGTCGGGCCGAACCTGGTGTGGCGGCAGGTGGCGGAGGACGTCGAGAACGACATCGCCTCCGGCCTGCTGGCTCCCGGCGCCAAGCTGCCCGCCGAGCTGGAGCTGGCGAGCCAGTACGGCGTCTCCCGGGTGACGGTCCGCCGCGCGGTCAAGGATCTGGCGGAGTGCGGCCTGCTGGTCGTCGTCCACGGGCGGGGGACGTTCGTGTCGCGCGGTTCCGCGTGAGGGCTGGCGCGGGAGATCGCCACGGGGGGCGCATGCAGCCCCGGACGTCGGCGAGCTGACGATCGCGTTCGAGCGCACCAGCGCGTCGAAGTGTCCGGTCAGCTTCGACGTGGACGGGTACTTCCAGGGGCTGCTCGCCGGGCGAGCAGACGATCCAGTACCGCCTCGTCGGCGCAGGGGAGTGGAAGACGCTCGTCGTGCCGGCCAAGCGGCTGATCGTCCACCGGGCGTTGCTGGAGACCGTCACGTGGGAGTCGGCGCCGGAGCCGGGTGAGTACTCGGTGCAGATCGAGCTCAACCAGGCCGACGGCCTGCGGTCCAACGTCCTGTACTACTTCAGGTGCAACACCCCGCCGGCGGGGGAGACGTTCGGCGAGGCCGCCGGGGCCGTCGCCCGTACGGCCAGTGGGGGCCCGATGGCCGAGCTGGCGGCCGACGCGCAGCCTGGCCATCGACGTCCAGCCCATGACCGGCGGTCAGCTCAAGGCTCTGCTGGCCACGCCCAATCCGGCAGGCTGGGTGCTGACCCCGTCCGCCGGGCTGCGCTACACCCTCGGCGGCGGGAAGGTCATGTCGATGACGCTCGACGGGGCGCCGGTGAGCGCCACGCAGGAGATCAAGGTCGCGGGCGCCTGGAGCCTCATCGCGGGCTTCGACGGCTGGCCGCGCTGGGAGGGGGCGACCACGTACACCGGCGGGCCGGACGACACCGGGGCGCTGGCGAGCTACCTGGCCGCTCATTCGCCGGTGACGGCGCCGGCGGGCGACCGCGTCACCGTCCGCTAGTCAGCGGGCCGGCCGTGCGCCCGTCGTGGTCACCGGCTGCGGACGCGGGGACGGCGTGGTCACCGGCTGCGGACGCGGGGACGGCGTGGTCACCAGCTGCGGACGCGGGGGCGGCGGCGCATGCGTTCCAGCATCGCCTCGTTGAAGGCCGCGGACACGGACGCGAACTCGCCGTTCTCGACGGCTCGGTCGACGTACGCCTTGACGTGGGGGTCGAGGGTGATGGTGACCTCCGGGGCCGTCGTGGCGGGAGCGGTCGCGGGCTCGTCCTGGTCCTCGGTCATACCGACATCTTGCGCCACAAGGGCTGGCGAATCACGCCCCGAAACGCTGCGGTTTCGACAGACGGCACCAGGGCCGTGGCCACGGCTTCGCGGCGGAGCAGGTGGGGACAGGCGGGGACAGGTGAGGGCCCCGGCGGCAAGGAGCAACGCCGGGGCCCTCTCTCCCCTGGTGAGGGCTTACTTGTAGAGCTCTCCGTTAGGCCCCACGATCTTCCCCGACGGGAAGTTGGTGGCCGCCTTGTACACGGCCGCCGTCTCGCCGTCGAAGTACGGCGAGGTGATGTAGTCGATGCGGTCGTTGCCGTCCTGGTCCGCGAAGGTGCTGGTGACACCGTTCACGTAGCCGAGGCGCTTGGCGTTGCTGTAGTTCAGCAGCCACGGCCCGCCGTCGTAGCCGGGGGTGACGGCGCACTTCAGGCCGACGTGCTCCTCGATCTTGAGCCAGGACGCGCCCACGGTCTTGGCCGTCGTCTTGCCGTAGCAGTGCTTCGGCGTGACGCCGCTGTACGGCTTGTTGCCGTCGGGGTGCGGGGCCGCCGGGTAGCCGAAGGTGCGGACGAACTTGCCCGTCGGCTGGTTCCAGGCGAAGCCCTGGCCGCCCACGGCGTCGCCGAGCCGGCCGGCGTCCTTGGACAGCAGGATGTAGTAGTGGCCGCCCCAGGCGCGCTTCGGGCCGCTGAAGCGCTCGAAGTCCTTGCGGTCCACCTGCTTCACGCCGTCGAACTGGATGCCGTTGTAGACGGTGACGAACGCGTAGTCGCGGTCGTAGTCCTCGTAGTTGTCGAAGTCGTAGTGGGTGAAGGCCTGCTTGCCCACGTAGATGCCCCAGGGGGCCTTGCCCTGGTAGTAGCCCGGGACGAAGACCCAGTTGGACAGCGTGTCGCTGTTGCTGTCCGTGTCGTACACGCAGTGGCCGGCGGTGGCGACCAGGTTGCGGTTGCCCGACTGGATGGAGGTGGCCGAGCACCAGCGGAACTTGCCGGAGCCGTCGACGAAGAAGACCTTGCCGATGCTCTTGGGCAGGTTCACGTTCTGGGACGCGCCGGCCTTCTGGGCGCCGGTCGGCGCGGTCATGCCGGGACGGCCGTCGGGGTCGTAGCCGCCCTTGGAGACGACCTTCCGCACTTCCTTGGAGTCCCAGGTGTACTGCGTGGCCTGGCGGAGGGCGGCGCCGTTGGAGGCGATCCAGAAGGAGGCGATCGAGGCGGCCTGGGAGTTGCTGCCGGCCATCGGGTCGTTGGAGACACCGCCGTCGGCCTGGGCGGTGGCGGAGAGCCCGGCGGCCAGAAGGCCGGTCGCCACGACCGCGCCGCCGACGGGGAGGAGGATTCGCTTCAAGGTAACTCCAAGTTGCGCTGAGAGGAGGCGCCTCTTGCACCCCGAAATTCAGCAAACGGACGACCCGGAACCTATACCGCTGACTGGGCGAATGGAAATTTTCGGTAGATCGTGTCAGCGCTCCCAGGCGTCCCCGTTACCGTACCGAGATCAATGGATCGGCTGATCACGTCCCGTGATCACCTGGTTGCATGTGACTTACGTCACATTTGACGGCGTGGTGAGCGCGGCGGCGCGTCGGTAGACCTCCGCGGTGGTCGTGTCGAAGTACGGCGACGACACCGCGTCGTAGGCGCCCTTGGCGTCCACGTTCCAGGTCAGGCTGTTGACGCCGTTCAGCTCGCCGAGCCCGCGGGCCGCGTCGTAGTCCACCAGCCAGGGGCCGCCGCTGGCGCCGGGGCTGAAGGCGCACGGCTGGAGCCGGACGCCCTTCTGCAGGTCGAGCGCGGGAGCCACGGTCCAGTACGTGACGCTGCCCTGGCAGGACCGCAGCGTCTTGCCGTCGAAGGGACGGGTGCCGTCGGGCTGCACGCCGGCCGGGAAGCCGAACGCCGTCATGGTGGCGGCCGCCGGCTTCCTGTTGATCTCCAGTCCCTGGCCGCCCACGTTGTCCTGGAGCCGGCCGACGTCCTTCATCGTGTACGTGCCGTCCTTGGCCTGCTCCCAGACGAATCCGCGGTGCACGGTGACGAACGCGTAGTCGAAGTCGTAGTCGCCCTTGCCGGACCAGTCCTCGTGCATGCTGAGCGCGGCGCCCACGTAGATGCCGTCGGGCGTCTCGCCGTTGGGGCCGGGGTTGGGGACGAAGATCCAGTACTCGGCGGCCTTGGCCTGGCGGGAGTCGTACGCGCAGTGGCCGGCCGTGGCCACGACGCTGCGGTTCCGTGAGGCGACCGCGCTGGCCGAGCACCAGTACTGCTTGGCGCCGAACTTGAAGAAGACCTTGCCCATGGTCTTGCCGGCGCCGCCCCGCTTGGGCGGCACGGGCGCCATGCCCTGCGTCGCGGACGTCCGCCGCGCCGTGGTCACGGGCGAGGCGGGCCCGGAGACGGCGCCGGCCGAGGACGTCGGGGCGGCCTGCGCGCCCGGCGTGGCGGGGCTGTAGCTGTCGGCCTGCTTGAGCTGGTCGGGACGCCAGTAGTCGGCGACCTTCTTCATGTCGGCGGCGGTCCTGGCCAGCGTGACGCCGAAGACCCGGCTCGCCGGCGCGGCGTTCGCGATCCCCGTGAAGGCAGGCAGCAACAGCAGCGCGCCGCCCAGGGCGGCCGCCGCCAGTTGCCTGGCCCGGGAGATCATGAAATGCCTTTCTTAGGGTCGTAAGGGTGGATTTTTCCAGATCAACTGCCTGTATTGCAGCCCGGATAGAGATTCGTTACCTGATCAAGAGTGCACCGTGTGCGATAAGGACACCATCAGCCGATCCCTCCCGATACGCGTAAATGATCACGCGTGTCGGTCGTTGCCGCAGGTCAGAGGGCTGATAGAGGCTGCGCCTATGCACCGAATTCTCTGTGTCGCCGCGCTTTCCTGCGCCGCATTCGCCGCCGCTCCAGTGGCGAACGCCACGACCGGACCGCCCGATGTCCGGACGTCGCACAAGGACCAAAGGCTTTTCCGGATCAGCGTCGGAGATCGGCAGGGCGTGCTGGAGTGCACCCCCGGCCGGGTCGCGCCGGGGCAGGTCGCGGCCTGTTCCGCTCTCGAACAGGTGGGCGGGAACCCGGCCCGTCTGAGCGGCCGTACGGGGGTCTCCTGCACCGCCGACTACGAGCCGGTGGACGTACGGGCGGACGGCGTCTGGGACGGCGACCACTACCGCTACTCGCAGACCTTCCCCAACGCCTGCGCCCTCGCCGTCGCCACGGGCCCGGTCTTCCGCGTCTGAAGGACGGTCTGACCGGAACGGGGCTCACCGGGACGGGAAGGCCCCGGATCCCGCCGAGGAGGATCCGGGGCCTGGACTGCCGGGCCGGATCACGGCATGTCGCCGGTCCAGCGGTTGGCGGCGGCCTTGTAGACGTCGTAGGTGTCGGTGTTGAAGTACGGCGACGAGATGTGGTCGTAGCGGTCGTTGCCGTCGGTGTCCCACGCGACGCTGTTCACGCCCACCAGGTAGCCGGTGCGCGAGGAGTTCCGGTAGTCGTAGATGAACGGGCCGCCGCTGGCGCCGGCGGTGAAGGAGCACCTGAAGCCGATCTGCTCCTGCAGGTCGTACCTCCTGGCCTCGGGCATCGGAGCCGTCCTGCCGTAGCACCACTTCATGGTCCGGCCGGTGTACGGCTTGTCGCCGTCGGGGTGCCCGCCGGCCGGGTAGCCGAAGGAGAACACGTTCAGCTTCGTGCTGCGGTTCCAGGTGAAGCCCTGGCCGCCGACGTTGTCACCGAGGCGGCCGGCGTTCCTGACGGTCCAGTGCCACCGGTTGCCGGTCCTCTCCCACCTCACCTTGATGCCGTTGTAGACGTTGACGAACGCGTAGTCGAAGTCGTAGTCCTCCTTCACCACGAAGTCGTCGTGCGCGTTGAACGTCTTGGCGGCGTAGATGCCGTACGGCGCCTTGCCCTCCCACACGTTGTCGCCGTCCCAGTACGACGGGATGAAGATCCAGTTGTCGTAGAAGGTGTTCTGCCGGGTGTCGTAGACGCAGTGGGCGGAGGTCGCCACCAGGTTGCGGTACTTGCCCTGGACGGAGCTGGCCGAGCAGTACCGCCAGTTCTTCGGGTTGCGCGGATCGGTCCTGGGCAGCGTGAAGAACACCCGGCCGACCGTGTTGGGCAGGTTGACCTGCCTGCTCTTGCCGGCCTTGGCCTTCTCCCCGCCGATCGGCGGGACCGATCCTGGCGGCCCGTCGGGCGTCTGGTCGCCGCCCCTGCCGACCCTGCCGACCTTGCCGCCCTTGACGCCCCTGGACGACACGTCGAGCGCGCCGTCGTAGTCGGTGGCGAGCCTGATGCGGTCGGGCGTCCAGAACTGCACGGCCTGCTCGGCGGGGGTCGCCGCGTTCCTGGACACGACGTCGGGGGCCGAGGCCGCCTCCGCCGCGGCGCCGGTGGCCGGGCCGGCGGCCAGAGCGGCGGCCACCAGCGCGGTGAGGGGGATCGCGATGCGCCTTGCTCGGGAAAACATGGAACTCCTCTCGGTTCTCGGCGGCCCAGAGCGGGGTGCTGCGCCCCGGTGGGCCAGGAAAACGTTGAGAACGCTAATGAATGGCGCAACCCGTCAGCCAGAAAGCGACGCGAAAAGGTCGGCCCCGGTTCCGTTTCGTTATGGAAATAGCGAAATTGCATGTATTCAAAAAGGGCATCCTCGCAGGTCAGAGCCGCGACGACGAGTCTGCAGCAACAGCGGTAACGCTGATTATCAAACGCCACTGCTTATCAACCGAATGTTGTTCTGGTTAGATGTCCGTATGGATCCACGCACCCCCTGTCTCATCGGCATCGCACAACGCACCGTCCGCGAACAGCCCGGCCCGGAACCGCTCGATCTGTGGGAGTCGGTCGCCCGCGAGGCGGCCGAGGACGCCAGGCTGCCCCCCGGACGGCTCGACTCGATCCAGATCGTGCACACCGACTCCTGGCAGTACGACTCGCCGACCGGGCGGCTGGCCGAGCGCCTGGGCGCCACGCCGAGCCACACCGCCTACTCCAAGGTCAGCGGCACGGCCCCGCAGCTCCTCATCGGCGCGGCCGCGGCCCGGATCGCGGCGGGCGACCTGGACTGCGCGCTGATCACCGGGGCCGAGGCGCTGGCCACCCGGCGGGCCTACCGGCGGGCGGGCGAGCACGTGCCGTGGAGCCACGCCGCCGATCCCAAGCCGCCCTACGGCTGGGAACGGCCCCCGCACCCCGCCGAGCTGGCTCATGAGCTGTTCCTGCCCGTGCACACGTACGCGATCATGGAGACCGCGCGCCGGGCGGCCGCCGGGATGACGGTCGAGGAGGAGATGCTCGACCGGGGCCGGATGATGGCGCCGATGACGGAGGTGGCCGCGGCCAACCCGCATGCGTGGCGGCGGGCCGTGCGCACGCCCGAGGAGCTGGTGAAGGGCAACCGGTTCGTCGGCTGGCCGTACACCAGGAACACCGTGGCGGTCATGGAGGTCGACCAGGCGGCGGCCGTCGTCCTGGCCTGCGCGGAGCTGGCCGACCGGCTGGGGGTGCCGCAGGAGCGGCGGGTCCACCTGCGCGGCTGGGCGTACGCCGAGGACACCTGGGAGGTGGCGGCGCGGCCCGCGCTCGGCTCGTCGCAGGCGATCGGGGCCGCCGCCGAGGCCGCCTTCCGGCGCGCCGGGCTCGCTCTCGCCGACATGGACGCCCTCGACCTGTACAGCTGCTTCGCCGTCGCGTTGCGGCAGGCGTGCGACGCGATCGGGCTCGACCCCTACGACCGGCGCGGCCTGACGGTCACCGGCGGCCTGCCGTACGCCGGCGGCCCGGCCAGCGACTACGTGCTGCACTCGACGGCCACGATGGCCGGGCTGCTGCGCGCGCAGCCGGGCCACGGGCTGGTGACCGGCGTGGGGATGCACCTGACGAAGCACACGTACGCGGTATGGTCCAGCGAGCCCGGCGGGCCGCCCGGGGACGCCGTCCCGGTGTTCACGGCGGCCGGGGTGCCCGTCGTGGGCTCGTACGCCGGGCCCGCCACCGTGGCCGGCTACACGGTCGCGCACGGCCCGGACGGCGAGCCGGACAAGGGCATCCTCGTCGTCGACCTGCCGTCCGGCGGGCGGGCGCACGCGCACGTGCTGGAGCCGGAGCTGCTGGCCGACGCCATGTCCCGGGAGCTCGTGGGGCAGCGGGTCGCCCTGGTCGCGGGCGACGGGCCCAACGTGGCCACCTGGTGATCCGGCCGAGGTTGTGAAGTTGTGACCTCGTGCGGCGACTTCGCCGGGTTCGAGGGCTTGCGCGGGCGGATGTCGCTCAATTGAACTGGGGGTGAAGGGCGCAACCCGCACTAACCCGGCGAGGCACGTCGTGTCCGACCAGTTCGACGTCATCGAGGCAGGGGGGCGCGGCCGCCGCCGGTGGATCGGGCTCGCGGTGGTGCTGGCTCTGCTGGTGGTCCCGGCCGTCAGCCTGCTGCTCAGCCGCGACCCGGGGCCGCAGCCGCCCGCGCCGTCCGCCACCACGCCCATCCGCTCCCTCACCAGGATCGAGAACGGCCCCAACGCCCTGCGCATCCCGGCCAGGACCAAGGGCCACGACGAGATCATCGACGTCGTCTTCCCCGACGGGCTGAAGGCCGAGGTGCGCTACCCGGCCGACCTCGACCTCAACGAGCTGGGGGTGCGGCCGTTCCAGGGCGCGTGGATCGACGGGCGGTTCCGGCAGTTCAGCGTGCCGTACAACGGGATCGCCGAGGTGACCGGCGGCGGCCGGCCGATCCGCAGCTACGGCCCCGGCGTCACCCTGTGGCCGCCCCAGCCCGGCGGGGGCAGCGGGCAGGTGCTGCTCTTCGCGTTCGGACGCTGGCGGGTGGCGATGCAGGACAGGGGCGAGGGGCTGACCTTCGACCAGCGCGCGGCCCTGGCGCGGGAGCTGCACGGGAAGGTGACCCGGGACGGCTACCTGGTGCTGTCGGGCGAGGGGTCGGTGCGGCTGGCCCGTCCGGGGGCCGTGACCCAGGAGGGGCCGGCCGGGCCGCAGCTCTGGTTCGGCGGGGGAGTGCGGGAGATGGTCGTGCTGGCGCCCACGCCCGACTGCGTCAGGAAGGCCCGGCTGCCGAAGGTGATCGAGGGGCGCGGGCGTCCGGGGGAGTGGACGTGCCGGGGGGACGTGGAGGTCGCCGTCGCCGGCTCCGACGAGTTCCGGCGCCGCGCCCTGGCGGGGATCCGGGTGACGGTCCGGCGGTGAGCGGCGGGGCGGTGTCGCGGGCGGCGGCGGGTCGGTTAGTAGGGTGCGGCCATGTTCGCCGTAACCGCCACACAGACCGATCCCGACAATCCGCTCGCCGGGCTGACGCTCGGTGAGCACCCCGACCCGAAGGCGCCCGACGGCTGGACGACCGTCTCGGTACGCGCCGCCGCCCTCAACCACCACGACCTGTGGACGCTCAAGGGCGTGGGCATCAGGCAGGACCGCCTGCCGATCGTGCTCGGCTGCGACGCCTCCGGCGTGGACGAGGACGGCAACGACGTCATCGTGCACGCCGTCATCGGCACGGGCGCGGACGAGACGCTCGACCCCAGGCGCTCGCTGCTGTCGGAGGTGCACGACGGGACGTTCGCCGAGCGGGTGGCCGTGCCGCGGCGCAACCTCGTGCCCAAGCCGGCCGCGCTCACCTTCGAGGAGGCCGCCTGCCTGCCGACGGCCTGGCTGACCGCGTACCGCATGCTGTTCGACAAGGCCGGGCTCGAACCGGGCTCGACCGTGCTGGTGCAGGGCGCCGGCGGCGGCGTCGCCACCGCGCTGATCGCGCTCGGCCGCGCGGGCGGTTTCCGGGTCTGGGCGACCAGCCGGTCGGAGGAAAAGCGCGAGCGGGCCCGCGAGCTGGGCGCCGACCAGGTCTTCGAGACGGGCGCGCGGCTGCCCGAGCGGGTGGACGCGGTCATGGAGACCGTCGGCCAGGCCACCTGGGATCATTCGCTCAAGTCGCTCAGGCCGGGCGGTCGCATCGTGGTCTCCGGAGCCACCAGCGGCGCGGTCCCGCCCGCCGACCTCAATCGCGTCTTCTTCCTGCAACTGTCCGTGGTCGGCACCACCATGGGCACCCGCGACCAGCTCCAGCGGCTGGCGGTGTTCCTGGAGCAGACCGGCGTGCGGCCGGTGATCGACCGCGCGCTGCCGATGACCGAGGCCCGGGACGGCTTCGCGGCCATGGCCGAGGGGGAGATCTTCGGAAAAATCGTCTTTACCAGCTGAATAAGTGAAGGGTTACTTGTCCGCCTTCCGGGTGATACAGGAAGAATGACGTCGTATCACCCTGGAGGCGTTCACCATGAACGTTGAGCCGTTCGGCCCGGGTTCGATGCACTGGGACACCGCGGGCGAATACCGCAACCTGCTCGTGGCCGGCAGCGCGCTGGTCCTCCAGACCATGCATCCGGCGGTCGGCGCGGCCGTGGCGGAGCACTCGACGTACAAGGACGACCCGTGGGGGCGGCTCAACCGCACGCTCGCCTCCGTCCAGAAGTGGGTCTACGGCGGTGAGGGCGGCCTGGCCGAGGGACGGCGGCTGCGCGAGCTGCACCGCTCCATCAGCGGCGTGGACGAGCACGGCCGCGCCTACCACGCCCTGAACGGCGAGGCGTGGGCCTGGGTGCACCTGTCGCTGTTCGAGCGGTTCATCACGCTCAACCGCTACTTCGGCACCCCGTACACCGAGGAGCAGCAGCGCCGCATGTACGCCGAGTCGCGGCAGCTCGGCGCGATCCTCCACGTGCCGGAGCGGGAGATGCCGGCGGACCTGGAGGCGTTCTGGCGCTACTTCGACACGATGATCGCCGACCGGCTGGAGCCGCACCCGACGGCGCTGGAGGTGCTCGCCGTCATGCGCGGCACGCCCGCCCCGCCCGGCCTGCCGAGGCCGCTGCGCCGCCTGTGGACGCCGGTGGGGCTGGGATCGGGGGAGTTCAACCACTTCGTCACCGTCGGCACCCTGCCGCCCGCCGCGCGCAGGAAGCTCGGCCTGCGCTGGACGGCCCGGGACGAGCGGCGGCTGCGGCACCTCGGGCACGCCGTGGCGATGCTGACCGCGCGCCTGCCCGAGCGCCTGCGCTACATGCCGGTCGCCTACCACGCCCGCAGAGCGGCCCGCGGCCACGCGCGCCCGCAACCCTCGCACCGCCCGCTGCGCTCGGCCTAGCGCCCGCTGGACGGCGGCTCAGCGCTGGAGGATGTCGCGGATGCGGGCGGAGGTCTCGTCGAGCACGGTGTGCAGCTCGTGCAGCTTCTGCGTGGTCAGGGCGGCGTCGGCGGCCTGCGTGCGGGCCTGGGCCACGAAGTCGGCCAGCAGCTCGCCCAGCTCGCTGTCGAGCTCGGTCCGGCGCACGGTGTCGCCGCCCAGCGTGGTCCAGATGTCGGACCAGATCCGGCGCCACTCGCCGGCCAGCCGGTCGCTCTCCACCTGCCACTGGTTGGCGTGCGCCATCCACTGCCGCTTCTGCTGCTCCTTGAGCCGTTTGAGCTCCTCGGCCCGCGCCTTGGCGTCGTCGCGGGCGCCGGTGCGCACGTCCTTGGCCATCCGGGTCAGCTCGTCGCGCAGCGACTTGACCGTGTCGCGGACGTCCTCCTTGACCTCGCGGGCGATGTCGCGCACGGAGGCGGAGATCTCCTGCTCCAGGTCGTCGAGCTCGTCGAGCCGGGCGTTGAGCTCCTCGCGGCCCTTGTCGGTGATGGAGAACACCTTCTTGCCCTCGATCACCTCGTGCGTGACCAGGCCCTCCTCCTCCAGGCGGGCCAGCCGGGGGTAGATCGTGCCGGGCGAGGGCGAGTAGACGCCGAGGAAGCGGTCCTGGAGCAGCCGGATGACCTCGTATCCGTGCCGCGGGCTCTCCTCCAGCAGCTTGAGCAGGTACAGCCGGAGCCGGCCGTGACCGAAGACAGGGCTCATTCCTTCTCTCCCTTGAGCAGCGCGACCTCGCCCGAGACGGTGTACGCCGACAGTGAGGCCATGCCGCCCCCCAGCCGTCCGGACAGAGTCTTGGAGCCGGGGCCGTTGTTCCCCGACAGCCCGCCGAACGTGGAGCTCAGCCTGCCGGAGGTGGACCTCATGCTGACGTCGGACTCGACGTTCTCCGGCACCCGCACCAGGATGGCACCCGAGACGCTGTTGAGCGTCACATGACTCGTCGGCCGGAGCGTCAGGTCGGCGGTGATGCGGCCGGACACCGTGCTGGCCTTGAGCCGGCGCGGGCTGCCGTCGGCGAGGGTCAGCTCGCCCGAGACGGTCTTCAGCGCCAGGTCGCCCTCCATGGCCCGGCTCTCGATCGAGCCGGAGACCGTGGTGGCGCTCACCTCGCCGCTCACGCCGTCGAGGACGACCTCGGAGGACACGCTCTTGACCCGGGTGGACCGCTCGAACCCGGCCAGCACCGTGGACGCCGAGACCACCTCCGTGTTCACCCGGCAGCCCCTGGGCACGGTGAGCGTGAGGTTGGTCCTGCGCTTGTCGCGCCGCAGCCAGCCGAGCAGCCCGTCCAGGGTCAGGCCCTCGTAGGTGACGACCAGCTCCTTGGTCAGCGGGTCGTAGCTGACCAGCAGCGGCGCGGCCGACTCGATCTCCGTCAGCTCCAGCGTGGGCGGGCCCTCGCTGGCCAGGACGGCCAGCCTGCCGGCGACGATCCGCACGTCAAGTGACTCAACCGGCCCGAACGTGAGCTGCTCGGGAGCGTCCAGCGTCCACTTCTCCATGAACGTATGCCTCCTTGACGAGTACGTCTCCTACGAGAACACGATATGTCGCGTTACTCGAAAACTCAAGATGTATCGCGTCTTGGCGGCGGAAACCCGTCAGTCGTCGTCCTCGTCGTCGAGGCGGGCCAGCCAGGTGGCCAGGCGCTCGATAGGGGTCTCGAACTCGGGGTTGAGATCGACGAACTCGCGCAGCCGCTCGCCCAGCCAGAGCACGCTGACCTCTTCCTCGCCGCGCCGATCGACCAGCTCCTCGATCCCTCGATCGGTGAAGTACATGGGTTGTCTCCTTCGTGCAGGCAGGGGCCTCACCCTGCCGGTCAACACAGGCCGGTCAACACAGAAGCCCCCGGCCGGACGGCCGGGGGCTCACTGGCGGCCTGCTCAGCCGAAGAGCTGGTGGAGGATCTCCTCCAGCTCGGTGTCGTGCGAGTTGTGCGAACCCGTCGCGGGCGAGCTGTTCGGGGTCCGCGAGACGCGGCGCAGCGACCGGCCGCCGAGCGTCTGCGGGTCTTCGGCCAGCTTCAGCGTCAGGTAGGGCCACGGGCCCATGTTCACCGGCTCGTCCTGGGCCCACACCAGCTCGGCCTGCTGCCCGTAGCGGGCCAGCTCGGCGGTGAGCTCCTCGGTGGGGAACGGGTAGAGCCGCTCAAGACGGACGATCGCGACGTCGTCACGGCCCGTCTTGTCGCGCTGCGCGGCCAGGTCGTAGTAGAGCTTGCCCGAGACCAGGACGACCCGGGTGACCTTGGCCGGATCGACCGTGGTGTCGCCGATGACCGGCTGGAAGGTGCCGGTGGTGAAGTCGGACGCCTTCGACGTGGCCGCCTTGTGCCGCAGCAGCGACTTGGGCGTGAAGACCACCATCGGCTTGTGCCGGTTGGACTCCACCTGCCAGCGCAGCAGGTGGAAGTAGTTGGCCGGCGTGGACGGCTGCGCGACCGTCATGTTGTCGAGCGCGCAGACCTGCAGGAACCGTTCGATCCTGGCCGAGGAGTGGTCGGGGCCCTGGCCCTCGTAGCCGTGCGGCAGCAGCAGCACGACGGAGGAGCGCTGGCCCCACTTCTGCTCACCGGACGAGATGAACTCGTCGATGATCGTCTGGGCGCCGTTGACGAAGTCGCCGAACTGCGCCTCCCAGGCCACCAGGGCGTCGGGACGCACGACGCTGTAGCCGTACTCGAAGCCGAGCGCCGCGAACTCGCTGAGCAGCGAGTCGTAGACGTAGAACTTCGTGGTGCCCTCGTT
This sequence comes from Nonomuraea sp. NPDC049646, assembly GCF_044465525.1. Lineage (NCBI taxonomy): Bacteria > Bacillati > Actinomycetota > Actinomycetes > Streptosporangiales > Streptosporangiaceae > Nonomuraea > Nonomuraea sp. NPDC049646. The sequence continues at coordinate 66,563 of NZ_JBITLU010000017.1, forward strand.
GAACTGCTTCAGCGGCGTGTGGTCGGCGCCGGTCATCCGGTCGACCAGCACCGCGTGCCGCTGGGTGAACGTGCCGCGCCGGGAGTCCTGGCCGACCAGGCGCACCGGGTGGCCGTCGATCAGCAGCGAGCCGAACGCCAGCGTCTCGCCCATCGCCCAGTCGATCGAGTCGGTCTCGACCATCTGGCCGCGGCGCTGCAGCACCGGCGCCAGGCGCGGGTGCGGCGTGAAGCCCTCGGGCAGGTTGAGCTGGGTGTCGACGATGCGCTTCAGCGTCTCGTCGCTGATCGCCGTCGGCGTGTCGGCGTGGGACCACTTGACGACCTCGGCCGGGGGCACCCGCATGGCGGCCGCCTCCTTGGGCTTCTTGGCCGCCTCGCGCGTCTCGGTGAACGCCTGCTCCAGCTTGGCCTGGTAGTCGCGCAGCGCCGACTCGGCCTCCTCGACCGTGATGTCGCCCCGGCCGATCAGCGCCTCGGTGTAGAGCTTGCGGGTGGAGCGCTTGGCGTCGATCAGGTCGTACATCAGCGGCTGGGTGAAGGCGGGGTTGTCGCCCTCGTTGTGGCCGCGGCGGCGGTAGCAGATGAGGTCGATGACGACGTCCTTGCGGAACGCCTGGCGGTATTCGTAGGCCAGCTGGCCCACGCGCACCACGGCCTCGGGGTCGTCGCCGTTGACGTGGAAGATCGGCGCCTGGATCATCCGCGCGACGTCGGTCGCGTAGACCGACGAGCGGGAGGAGGCCGGCGAGGTGGTGAAGCCCACCTGGTTGTTGACCACCACGTGCACGGTGCCGCCGGTGCGGTAGCCGCGCAGCTGCGACAGGTTGAGCGTCTCGGCCACCACGCCCTGGCCGGCGAAGGCCGCGTCGCCGTGGACGAGGACGGGAAGGACGGTGAAGCCCTCCTCGCCGCGCTCCAGGAGGTCCTGCTTGGCCCGGACGACGCCCTCCAGCACCGGGTCGACCGCCTCCAGGTGGGAGGGGTTGGCCACCACGGACGCCGTGATCGTCTTGCCGCTCGGGGCGGTGAACTCGCCGCTCGCGCCCAGGTGGTACTTGACGTCGCCGGAGCCGTGGGCGGTGCGCGGGTCGATGTTGCCCTCGAACTCGCCGAAGATCTGCGCGTAGGACTTGCCCACGATGTTGGCCAGCACGTTGAGCCGGCCGCGGTGGGCCATGCCGATGACGACCTCGTCGAGGCCCTCGTCGGCGGCGTCGCTGATCACCGAGTCGAGCAGCGGGATCAGGGACTCGCCGCCCTCCAGCGAGAAGCGCTTCTGGCCGACGAACTTCGTCTGCAGGAACGTCTCGAACGCCTCGGCGGTGTTGAGCCGGGACAGGATGTTGAGCTGCTCGTCGCGCTCGGGCGAGGCGTGCGGCTTCTCCACCCGCGCCTGGATCCAGGCCCGCTCCTCGGGGTTCTGGATGTGCATGTACTCGATGCCGACCGTGCGGCAGTAGGAGTCGCGCAGCACGCCCAGGATCTCGCGGAGCTTCATCAGCGGACGGCCGCCGAAACCGCCCGTGGCGAACTCGCGCTCGAGATCCCACAGGGTCAGCCCGTGGGACTGGATGTCGAGGTCGGGGTGCTTGCGCTGCTTGTACTCCAGCGGGTCGGTCTCGGCCATCAGGTGGCCGCGCACGCGGTAGGCGTGGATCAGCTCGATGACCCGGGCCGACTTGGCCACGTCGTCGTCGTGCGAGGCCGAGATGTCCTGGACCCAGCGCACCGGCTCGTACGGGATGCGCAGGGCCTCGAAGATCTCGTCGTAGAAGCCGTCCTCGCCGAGCAGCAACCGGTGGATCTGGCGCAGGAAGTCGCCCGACTGGGCGCCCTGGATGATCCGGTGGTCGTAGGTGCTGGTCAGCGTCATGACCTTGGAGACGGCCAGGCGCGACAGCGTGTCGGGCGAGGCGCCCTGGTACTCGGCCGGGTATTCCATCGCGCCGACGCCGATGATCGTGCCCTGGCCGGGCATCAGACGCGGGACGGAGTGGACGGTGCCGATCGTGCCGGGGTTGGTCAGCGAGATCGTGGTGCCGGAGAAGTCGTCGACGCCCAGCTTGCCCGCACGGGCCTTGCGGACGACCTCTTCGTAGGCCACCCAGAACTGGCGGAAGTCCATCTCCTCGGCGCCCTTGATCGAGGGCACGAGGAGCTGGCGCTCACCGTTGCTCTTCTGGACGTCGATCGCCAGGCCGAACCCGACGTGCTCGGGCTTGACCAGCGTGGGCTTGCCGTCGATCTCCGTGTAGGAGTAGTTCATCTCCGGCATCGCCTTCAGCGCCTTGACGATCGCGAAGCCGATCAGGTGGGTGAAGGAGATCTTGCCGCCACGCCCCCGCTTGAGGTGATTGTTGATCACGATGCGGTTGTCGATGAGCAGCTTGGCCGGGATGGCCCGCACGCTGGTCGCCGTGGGGACCGTCAGGGACAGGTCCATGTTGGCGGCGGTGCGCGCGGCGGCGCCGCGCAGCTTCACCTCCTCGGCGCCCTTGGGCACCGGGGTGGCCGGCTGCTTCGGCTTCTCGGCTGCCGGAGGCGCCTTCGGGGGCGCCTTGGGAGGTGCGGGCGCGGTCGCAGTGCCGTTCGCCGCCTCCCTGACCGGGGTCCGGCCCGGTCCGTAATCAGGGTTGTAGTCAGCGAAGAAGTTCCACCAGGCCTTGTCGACAGACTCTGGATCTTGAAGGTACTTCTGGTACAGCTCGTCGACAAGCCACTCGTTCTGACCAAAGCTTGCCAGCGGGTTTGTCCGCGACGACTCAGACGACACGGCGGAAATCGCCCTCTTCCGCAGATCGGCGTTGATGTTAGAGAACCTGTCCAAGGCTACTCGCCCGGACCGGCAGCGCGCGCCGAAGAGCACGCGCCGCCTCGAACGATCCTCTCAGGACACGCCGAAGAGGTCACGCCCGCCTAGTCAATCCAGGGAGAGCCGCCATTGTTACTGTTTGGTATCAACGTATGGCCGGCAGGTTTATTTCCCTCCGGGCACGATTCTGCTGGTGATCCGCACCCCGGGTGACAGCTCCTCCAGCAGGCCCGCCAGCTCCTTGCCGGCCTGCCGGAGCTCCTCCATCGACATGGGCTCCAGCCGTTCGAGGAGGAAGATCGCGTTGGTCGTCTCCTCGGTGAGCCGGGTGCGCGCCACCTGACGCCAGTTCCACCGGCGGCAGGTCACGCCGGCGTCGTCGCGCCAGATCACCTCGCCGGGCTCGGGCTGCCCGAGCGCCTCCTCCGAGTGCTCGTCGCCGCTCGCCCGCACCAGCCGCGCCGGGCCCTGGTAGCGGTCGAGGTCCTCGCCGCCGATGGGCAGCGCGTGCTTGACGCTGATCGTGTTGTACGCGTCGACCACCCGGTTGATCTCCGGCAGCGGCATGCGCCGGGTCAGGGCGTCGACCGAGGGCCTGGTGCGCTGCGGCTTGGCACCGAAGGCGCGGTAGGCGTCCTTCCAGGCGTCGATCTTGTCGCTCTGCACCTCGGCCGCCGACGCCTCGGCCAGCCAGGCGCGGGTGCGGTCGTCGGTGGGGCCGTTCCGCAGGCCGTGGGCCAGCATGACCAGCACGGCGAAGTCGGGGCGCAGGGCGAGGACGGCGTCGTCCACGCGGATGTCGTCGAGCATCCGCCCAGTTTAGAAGGTCGGGGAGTTCGCAAAAATCCCTTTGCAAAAAAGGCTTTGCGGTCTACGCTCGTGCTCATGGAGGAGCAGTACAGGATCAGTGACCCGCAGGTGCTCAAAGTGGTCGCCCACCCCTTGCGGGTGCGGCTGCTCGGGCTGTTGCGCAGCGACGGCCCGGCCACCGCCAGCGAGCTGGGCCGCAAGGTCGGCGAGAGCTCCGGCTCGACCAGCTACCACCTGCGCGAGCTGTTCAAGTACGGATTCATCGAGGAGGACCCCGACCGGCGCGACGGCCGCGAGCGCCGCTGGCGGGCCCGCCACCGCTACACCTCCTGGGACAACCAGGAGCTGTCCGGCACCCCCGAGGGGCGGGAGGCGGTCCGGATCATGCGCATGCGCCAGGTCGAGGTGCTCGCCCGCGTCAACCAGGACTACGACGAGCGCGAGTGGTCCCCCGAGTGGGTGCGGGCGGCCGGGCTGAGCGACGACGTCGTCGAGCTGCCCGCGGCCGGGCTGAGGGAGTTCAACGACCGGGCCATGGAGCTGCTGCGCGACCTCGCCGCCCGCTACTCAGGCGACCCCGACGCCCGCCAGGTCAACATCTGGATGGGCGGCTTCCCCCGCGACGGTTCTCCCGCCGACGGTTCTCCCAGCGATGGTTCTCCCGCCGACGGCTTTCCCAGCGACAAGGAGCAGGACCGATGACCGCTCGTTCCGCGTTACGGCGCTACATGCTCGTCAGCTTCCTGACCTGGCTGCCCCTGGGCCTGATGGCCGCCGTCATGGTGCTGCTGATGACCGACAGAGGGCTCAGCCTGACCCAGATCGGCCTGGCGGTGACCGTGTTCTCGGTCGTCACCGTCAGCCTGGAGCTGCCCACGGGCGGCCTGGCCGACGTCATCGGACGGCGGATGGTGCTGGCCGCCTCGGCGGTGTTCACCGCGGCGGCGCTCGCGCTGATGAGCGTCTCGACGACGTTCGGGATGTTCCTCGTCACCTGCGTGATCAAGGGCGTGGCCAGGGCGCTGTCCAGCGGCCCTGCCACCTCCTGGTACGTCGACACCCTGCACGAGCTCGAAGGCGAGGACGCCGACCTCAAGCCGGGCCTGGCGCGCGGCGGCGCGCTGGAGTCGGTGGCCATGTGCGCCGGGGTGCTGGTCGGCGGCGCCGTGCCGCTGCTGGTGCCGCCTGGGACGATCACGCCGCTGGCCGTGCCGCCGCTGCTGGGGGCCGTCGCGGCCGTCGTCCTGCTGGTCGTGGTGGTGTTCGCGCTGCCCGAGCCGGCCCACGCGCGGCGGAGGCTGGGGAGCGTGCTGCGCGAGGTGCCCTCGACGGTGGTCGGCGGGATCCGGCTGGCCGCGGGGGGAGCGGTGCTGCGCCGCCTGATGCTCGCCGCCGCCGCGTCCGGCGTGCTGCTGATGACGATCGAGCTGCTGACCCCCGGCCGCCTGGCCGAGCTGGCCGGCACCTCCGAGCGCGGCAGCCTGGCCTACGCCGTCGTGGCGGCCCTGGGATACGCCGCCAGCGCCACGGGCAGCGCGATCGCGCCCCGCGTGGCGCGCCTGGCGGGCGGCTCGGCCCGCGGCGCGGCCATGGGCGCGGTGCTCTGCGCGCTGTCGGTCGGCTCGCTGGCCGCCACCGCCGGGCTGGACGGCGTGCCCGGCCTGGTGACGGCCGGGCTGGCCTACCTCGTGATGTTCGCCGGGCTGTCGGTGACCGGGCTGCTCTGCCTGGAGATGCAGCACAACGCGGTCTCCGCCGCCGAGCGCACCACGGTCACCTCGACGTCCTCGCTCTCGCTCCAGGCGGGCGGGGTGCTGGCCAACTCCACGCTCGGCGTCCTGGCCGCGCAGGCGGGCGCGTCGGCCGCCTGGTGGGTGGCCTCGGCGGTGGTGCTGGCCTCGGCGCTGCTGTTCGCCGCGATGCCGAGGCCGGGGGTCACAGGCTCCAGTCGAGTTCCGGTCCTACCGGAACGATCCTGCTCGGGTTGATGTTCGTCTGGGTCATGTAGTAGTGGCGTCTGATGTGGTCGAAGTCCGTGGTGTCGCGGAAGGCGGGGATCGCGTAGAGCCTGCGGGTGTACGCCCACAACGCCGGATAGTCGGTCAGCCGCCTGATCGAGCACTTGAAGTGGCCGTGGTAGACCGTGTCGAACCTGACCAGCGTGGTGAACAGCCGCACGTCGCTGTCGGTGAGCGTGCCGAACAGGAACTCCGACTCCGCCAGGCGCACCTCCAGCAGGTCGAGCGTGGTGAACACGCGGGCGACCGCCTCCTCGTACGCCTGCTGCCCGCGGGCGAAGCCGGCCTCGTAGACCGCGTTGTTGAGGCCGTGGTAGAGGCGGTCGTTCATGATGTCGATGTCCGGGCGCAGGCGTTCGGGGTACAGGTCGGGCGCGGTGCCCCACGACGTCTCCAGATCGAGGGTGATCTGCGGGAAGTCGTTGGTGACGAGGCGTTCTTCCTGGATGTCCCAGATGCACGGCACGGTGTAGCGGCCCGTGTAGCCCGGTTCGGTCGCGTGGTAGAGCTCCGACAGGTACGGCGGGTCGCCGTCGGGGATCCGCCAGCCCTTCTCGTCGCGGATGGGGTCGACGATCGTGACGTCCAGCAGGTCCTCCAGGCGGAGCAGGGCGCGGACGATCAGCACGCGCTGTGCCCACGGGCAGGCGTAGGAGGCGTAGAGCCGGTAGCGGCCGGGCTCGGGCGGCCCGAGCCGTTCGGTGAAGCGGTTCGGCTGCCGGACGAAGCGGCCATCGTCTGAGATCTCGCGGCTCAGCTTCATGACCCCTAGTAGAACATGATTCGGGACCAGAACTATATTCGGGGCCATGGCTAAGTTCGTGGTGACTCCTTCCAGCGTGGCGCAGCGTGAGGCATGGATGAGCGGGGCGGTTCCCGCCGTCGAGCGGGTCCGGCCGGGGCTGTGGTCGATCCCGGTGCCCATCCCGGTCAACCCGCTGCGGTACGTGCTGGTCTACGCCCTCGAACTGCCCGGCGGCGTGGCCATCGTGGACGCCGGATGGAACACCGACGAGGCCTACGACGCCCTCGCCGCCGGGCTGGCCGTGGCCGGGTACGGGATCGCCGACGTCAGGGCCGTCCTGGTCACCCACCTGCACCCCGACCACTACGGCCTGGCCGGACGCGTCCGCGAGGCGTCGGGCGCCTGGATCGGGCTGCACCCGGCCGACGCGAAGCTCGTGCGCGAGCGGTACGACGACGACGCCATCGACTCGCTCGTCCAGCGGGAGCGGGCCCTGCTCCGCCGCTCCGGCGTGCCCGACCTGAGCCTGGACGAGCTGGCCGGGGCCTCCATGATGATCAGGCACATGGTCACGATGGCCCGTCCCGACCGGCTGATCGAGGACGGCGAGGACCTCGGCCTGCCCGGCTGGGACCTGCGGGCCGTCTGGACCCCCGGCCACACGCCCGGCCACCTGTGCTTCGTCTCGCCGGAGCGCAGGCTGCTGCTGTCCGGCGACCACGTGCTGGCGAAGATCACGCCGATCGTGGCCGTGCACCCCCAGTCGGGCCCCGACCCGCTGGCCGACTACCTCGGCTCGCTGGCCGCCGTCCGCGAGCTGGAGGTGGACGAGGTGCTGCCCGGCCACGAGTACCGCTTCCTGGAGCTGGCCGCACGCGTCGACCACGTGCTGGCCCACCACGACGAGCGGTTGTCCGAGATCGAACGGGTCGTCGGCGAGGACGACGGCGTGACCTGCTGGGACGTCGCCACCCGGCTGAGCTGGTCGCGGCCCTGGGAGACGATCCCGCCGTTCATGCGCCGGGCGGCCAACAACGAGACGCTGGCCCACCTGGTATGGCTGGCCGGACGGGGCAGGGTGCGCAGGGAGGAGGGCGAGCCCGAGCTCTGGAGACGCGCCTGAGCCGGTCGGTTATCGTACTCCTACCAGAATGTTGTTCTCTTGCTCTGGAGGTTCGATGCTTCGGTTCGATGACAGGGTCGCGATCATCACGGGCGCCGGGCACGGCCTCGGCAGGGCGCACGCGCTCCTGCTCGCCGAGCGGGGCGCCAAGGTCGTGGTCAACGACCTCGGCGGCGCGCTCGACGGCACCGGCGCCTCCACCGGCCCCGCCGCCGAGGTGGTCGAGCTCATCACCAAGAACGGCGGCCAGGCCGTCGCCAACACCGACAACGTCGCCACCCCCGAGGGCGCGAGGGCGCTCGTGCAGACCGCCGTCGACGCGTTCGGCCGGGTCGACGTCGTCGTCAACAACGCGGGCATCCTGCGCGACAGGTCGTTCGGGAAGATGACCGTCGAGGACTTCGACAGCGTGCTGGCCGTGCACGTGCGCGGGTCGTACCTGGTCAGCCAGGCGGCCTACCCGCTGATGAAGGAGGCCGGGTACGGCCGCATCGTCAACACCTCCAGCCCGGCCGGCCTGTTCGGCAACTTCGGCCAGGCCAACTACTCCACCGCCAAGATGGGCCTGGTCGGGCTGACCAAGACGCTGGCCATCGAGGGCGCGCGCAACGGCATCAAGGCCAACGCCATCGCCCCCGTCGCCTGGACCAGGATGACCGAGGCGCTGCTGCCGGCCGAGTTCGAGGCCAAGTTCACGGCCGAGCGGGTGAGCGCGCTGGTGGCCTACCTCGTGCACGACTCGTGCGAGTCGAGCGGGGAGGTCTTCACCGTCGGCGGCGGGCGGGTGGCCCGGGTGTTCGTGGCCGAGGGGCCCGGCTGGAAGGCCGACGACCTCACCCCCGAGGCGATCGCCGACAACTGGGGCTCGGTGATGGCCGAGCAGCCGTACGTGCTGACGGCCGGCGACTCGATGAAGGCCATGCTCTAGCGCCGGAGCCTGCCGGAAGCCGGTCATCGCCTGCAAGGGCGGTGGCCGGCTTCCGTGCGTTCGGGAGGGTTCTGGCGAACGTCGCAAGCCAGGCTTTGTTCGATCTTCGGCATAAGTCCGCGAGGTTCGGTCGATTCAGACTCTTGATTTGCCGCATGAGTGATCTTATTGTTCCCGCATGACCCCCCAACCGGGCTCGGCTGCCGACGTCCTGACGCTCATCAGCGCCGGATCGGCGACCACCCGTTCCGATCTCGCGCGCCTCACCGGACTGGCCAGATCCACGATCTCCCAGCGGGTCGACGCGCTCATCGAGCGCGGCCTGGTCGAGGAGAGCGAGAGCGGCGAGTCCACCGGCGGCCGCCCCCCGCGCCAGCTCCGCCTGCACACCGAGGAGCACGCCTTCGCCGGTGTCGACCTCGGCGCCACCCACTGCCGGGTCGCGCTCATGGACCTGACCGGCGGCCTGCTGGCCGAGTGCGAAGACCCGCTGGAGATCGGCGAGGGCCCCGACAAGGTGCTCGCCCACGTCGACCAGCGGCTCGACCGGCTGCTCGGCGAGGCCGGACGGCCCCGCGCCGCGCTGCGCGCCATCGGCATCGGCGTGCCCGGCCCGGTGGAGTTCGCCACCGGCCGCCCCAACAACCCGCCGATCATGCCCGGCTGGAACGACTACCCCGTCCCCGAATACTTCGACGGCATCCAGGTGCTCGTCGACAACGACGTCAACGTCATGGCGCTCGGCGAGCACCGCAACGCCTTCGCCGGCACCAGCCACCTGCTGTTCGTCAAGGTCGGCACCGGCATCGGCTGCGGCATCGTGGCCGACGGCAAGCTCCACAGAGGAGCCCAGGGCTCGGCCGGCGACATCGGGCACATCCGCGTCAGCGGCCACGACGACGCCGGCTGCCGCTGCGGCAACAGCGCCTGCCTGGAGGCCGTGGCCGGCGGCGCCGCCATCGCCCGCCGGCTCGCCGAGCTCGGGCTGGCCGCCGAGACCGGCGCCGACGTCGTCGCGCTCGTCCAGGCCGGCAACACCCAGGCGCTGCGGCTGGTCAGGGAGGCCGGCCGGCTCATCGGCGAGGTGCTGGCCGGCCTGGTCAACTTCTTCAACCCCGAGGTCATCGTCATCGGCGGCGCGCTGTCCCGCGTCCACGAGCACCTGCTGGCCGGCATCAGGGAGACCATCTACCGCCGGTCGCTGCCGCTGGCCACTCACCACCTGTCCATCACCCCGAGCCGCACCGGGATCAACGCCGCCGCTCTCGGCGCGGGCCTGCTCGCCATCGAGCACTACCTGTCACCGGACAACATCAACCGCATCGTCAACGCCTGAAGGGGACCCCCGATGCTGGTCATGAAGGGCATCGTCAAGCAGTTCCCCGGCGTGCGCGCGCTCGACGGGGTCGATCTCGACGTACGGGCGGGCGAGGTCCACTGCCTGCTCGGCCAGAACGGCGCCGGCAAATCCACCCTGATCAAGGTGCTGGCCGGCGTCCACCAGCCCGACGAGGGCACGATCGTCTTCAACGACGCGCCCGTCCGGCCCGCCAGCCCCATCGACGCCATCCGGCTCGGCTTCGCCACCATCTACCAGGAACTCGACCTGGTCGACGGCCTCAGCGTCGCCGAGAACATCTTCCTCGGCCACGAGCACGCCCGCTTCGGGTTCGTCAACCGCCAGGCCGGCCGCCGGGCCGCCCGCGAGGTGCTGGATCGCCTCGGCCACGGCGAGATCCGCCCCTCCACCGAGGTCGGACGGCTCTCACCGGCCGCCAAACAGGTCGTCTCGATGGCCCGCGCCCTCTCCCACGACGCCCGCCTGATCATCATGGACGAGCCGTCGGCCGCCCTGGCCCACGACGAGGTCGCCAACCTGTTCCGCATCATCCGCGAGCTCACCGCCCAGGGCGTGGCCGTCGTCTACATCTCCCACCGGCTGGAGGAGATCCGCGAGATCGGCGACCGCGTCACCGTGCTCAAGGACGGCCGCACCGTCGCCGTCGGCCTGCCCGCCCGCGACACCCCCACCGCCCAGATCGTCTCCCTCATGACCGGCCGCAACGTCGAGTACGTCTTCCCGCCCCGCCCCACCCGGCCGCCCGGCGAGGAGGTGCTGCGCGTGGAGAACCTGACCGCGCCCGGCCTCTTCGCCGACGTCTCCTTCTCCGTGCGCGCCGGCGAGATCGTCGGACTGGCCGGGCTCGTCGGCAGCGGACGCTCCGAGATCCTGGAAGCCGTCTACGGAGCCCGGCCCGCCTCCGGCCGCGTCACCCTCGCCGGCCGCCCCGCCCGCCGCCGCGTGACCGGCGCCGTCCGGCAGGGCATGGGCCTGGCCCCCGAGGAGCGCAAGGCCCAGGCCCTGCTGCTCGACCAGAGCGTCACCGCCAACATCACGCTCGGCACACTGCCGCAGTTCGCCAGGTTCGGCTGGATCGACCGCGGCCGCGAACGGGCCGAGGCCGCCCGCCTGGCCGAGCTCCTCGACATCCGCCCGCCCGACCCCGAACGCCCGATCAGGACCCTGTCGGGCGGCAACCAGCAGAAGGCCGTGCTCGCCCGCTGGCTGCTCGGCGGACGCAGACTGCTGCTGCTCGACGAGCCCACCCGCGGCGTCGACGTCGGCGCCCGCGCCGAGCTGTACGCCGTCATCCGCGACCTGGCCGACCAGGGCCTCGGCGTGCTCCTGGTCTCCAGCGAGGTGCCCGAGGTGCTCGGGCTGGCCGACCGGGTGCTCGTGCTGCGCGAGGGCGCCGTCATCCACGAGGGCCAGGCGGCCGGCCTGGACGAGCACCGCGTACTGGACATGATCATGGATGGGAGGGCCGCGTGATGAGCGACCCCATAGAGGCGCCCGAACGACCCGCCGCCGGGCTCGCCCGGCCGAGACCGTCCCTGCTGAACGGGGTCGCCGAGATCCGCCACCTCGGCCTGCTGGGCGCGCTGGCGCTGCTCGTGGTCGTCGGCCTGGTCACCCGGTTCGACAACTTCGCCACCACCTCCAACCTGGTCAGCATCCTGGCCCTGGCCGCCACCATCGGCGTGATCACCGTCGGGGCCACCTTCGTGATCATCGGCGGCGGCATCGACCTGTCCGTCGGCGCCGTCATGGCCCTCGCCTCGGTCTGGGCCACCACGCTGGCCACCCAGTCGTACGGGCCGGTGGTGATGGCCGTCTGCGCGATCCTCGTCGGCACCGGGGCCGGGCTGGTCAACGGCCTGCTGATCGCCTACGGGCGGATGGTGCCGTTCATCGCCACCCTGGCCATGCTGGTGGCCGCCCGCGGCCTGGCCCAGCGCATGTCCGACAGGAAGACGCAGCTCATCCACGTCGAGAGCATCGTGCAGCTGTCCACCACGCGGCTGCTCGGCATCCCGCTGCTGGTCTACGTGTTCGCCCTGGTCGTGGTGCTGGGGTGGATCGTGCTCAACCGCACCACGTTCGGCCGCCGCACGTACGCGGTCGGGGGCAACCCCGAGGCGGCCAGGCTGGCCGGCATCGACGTACGCAGGCACACGATGCTCCTGTACGCCCTGTCCGGCTTCTGCTGCGGCGTCGCCGCGATCCTCATCATGGCCCGTACGACGACAGGCTCGTCCACCCACGGCGACCTGTACGAGCTCGACGCCATCGCCGCCGTCATCATCGGCGGCACCCTGCTCACCGGAGGCCGGGGCACGATCATCGGCTCGATCCTGGGCCTGCTGATCTTCACCCTCATCACGAACCTGTTCATCCTCAACGGGCTCAACACCAGCGACCAGCTGATCGCCAAGGGCCTGATCATCGTCGTCGCCGTCCTTCTCCAGCGGCGGAACCTGAAAGCGAGAGCAACATGAGTGAGAACGTCGCGCGCAGGGGATTCCTCGTCGGCGGGGCAGTGCTGTTAGCGGCGGGTTGCACCAGCAACGAGCCGGCGGCCGCTCCCTCGTCGGCGGCGCCCGCGCCCGCCCCCGCCGCGAGCGGCAACGACGAACCCGGCCAGAAGGTGACGATCGGCTTCTCCGCGCCGGCCGCCGACCACGGCTGGATCGCGGCCATCGCCAAGAACGCCGAGAGCGCGGCCAAGCAGTACGGCGACGTCGACTTCAAGGCCGTCGAGCCGACCAACGACATCAACCAGCAGATCTCCGCCGTCGAGTCGCTGATCGCGGCCAAGGTGAACGCCCTGGTCATCCTGCCGAACGACGGCCAGCAGCTCAACCAGGTCGCGCTGCAGGCGACGCAGGCGGGCATCCCGGTCATCAACCTCGACCGGGTGTTCCCCGACAAGCTGGCCTACCGGACGTGGATCGGCGGCGACAACTACGGCATGGGCGTCGCGGCCGGGCACTACATCGGCAAGCAGCTCAAGGACAAGGGCGTCGCGAACCCGGTGATCGTGGAGATCCAGGGCATCGCCACGCTGCCGCTGACCCAGGACCGCAGCAAGGGCTTCGCCGACGCGCTGAAGACGTACGGGTTCAGCGTCACGGCCAAGCAGGACGCCAAGTTCACCGTCGAGACCGGCAACCAGGTGGCGACCTCGCTGCTGCAGGCGCACAAGAAGATCGACGCCCTGTGGAACCACGACGACGACCAGGGCGTCGGCGTGCTGGCCGCCATCAAGGAGGCCAACCGCGACGAGTTCGTCATGGTGGGCGGCGCGGGCTCGCTGAACGCCATGAAGGAGATCCAGGCCGGCACGTCGGTGCTCAAGGCCACCGTCACCTACAGCCCGACGATGGCCTCCTCGGCCGTCAGGCTCGCCAGGTTGATCGCGCAGGGCAAGGGCATGAGTGACCTCGTGGAGAATCAGGTTCCCCAGTCGATCACCCTCGCGTCGGAGACGATCACCAAGGAGAACGTCGACAAGTATCTGGCGCTCGGATTCGAATCCTGATCGGGGGTTGCATGTCAGACAAGACCACCATCGGCGTGGGCATGATCGGCTACGCGTTCATGGGCCGCGTCCACTCCCAGGCCTGGCGGAGCGTCGGCGCGTTCTTCGACCTGCCGCTCGCGCCGCGCATGGCGGTGCTGGCGGGCCGGTCGAAGGAGCAGACCGCCGCCGCGGCGGCCCGGCTCGGCTGGGCCGACGTCGAGACGGACTGGCGGGAGCTCGTCCGGCGGGACGACGTGCAGATCATCGACATCTGCACGCCGGGCGACTCGCATGCCGAGATCGCGATCGCCGCGCTGCGCGCCGGCAAGCACGTGATCTGTGAGAAACCGCTGGCCAACACCGTCGCCGAGGCCGAGGCCATGGTCGCGGCGGCGGCCGCGGCGCCGGGCAGGAGCATGGTGGCCTTCAACTACCGGCGGGTCCCCGCGGTGGCCCTGGCCCGCCGGTACGTCGAGGAGGGCAGGCTCGGCGAGATCCGGCACGTACGCGCCCAGTACCTCCAGGACTGGATCGTGGATCCGGAGTTCCCGCTGGTGTGGCGGTTGCAGAAGGACAAGGCGGGCGCGGGGGCGCTCGGCGACATCGGCTCGCACATCGTGGACGCCGCCGAGTTCGTCACCGGCCAGCGCGTGGCAGGCGTGTCGGGGCTGACGGAGACGTTCGTCAAGGAGCGTCCGCTGGCGGGCGAGTCGGCGGGGCTGGCGGCCTCCCGCGCCGAGGAGCGGGGGGCGGTCACGGTCGACGACGCCGCGCTGTTCATCGGCCGGATGTCGGGCGGCGCGCTGGCCTCCTTCGAGGCCACCAGGTTCGCGACCGGGCGCAAGAACGCGATGCGCATCGAGGTCAACGGGCAGCTCGGCAGCCTGGCGTTCGACTTCGAGTCGATGAACGAGCTGTGGTTCAGCCAGGGCGGGGGCGGGTTCGAGCGGATCCTGGTGACCGAGCCGGACCATCCCTACGTGGGGGCGTGGTGGCCGCCGGGGCACGGGCTCGGCTACGAGCACACCTTCACCCACGAGATCAAGGACTTCCTGGAGGCCGTAGCGGCCGGCACCGACCCTTCGCCGTCGTTCGCCGACGGGCTGCGGGTGCAGCGCGTGCTGGCGGCGGTGGAGGCGAGCGCGGCCGACGGCGGCAGGTACACCCCTGTGGAGGACTCATGAGACCAGTAACGCTGTTCACCGGGCAGTGGGCGGACCTGCCGTTCGAGGAGGTGTGCAGGCTGGCGGCCGAATGGGGCTACGACGGCCTGGAGATCGCCTGCTCGGGTGACCACTTCGACGTGGCGCAGGCGGTGGCGGACCCGTCGTACGTGGAGCACAAGCGCGCCCAGCTCGACAAGCACGGCCTGAAGGTGTGGACGATCTCCAACCACCTCGTCGGCCAGGCCGTCTGCGACCATCCGATCGACGAGCGGCACAAGGCGATCCTGCCGGCGCGCATCTGGGGCTCGGGCGACCCGGAGTCGGTGCGGCGGGCCGCGGCCGAGGACATGAAGGACACCGCGCGGGCGGCGGCGGCGCTCGGCGTGGACACGGTGGTGGGGTTCACCGGGTCGTCGATCTGGCACACCGTGGCCATGTTCCCGCCGGTGCCGGCGTCGATGGTGGAGGCCGGCTACCAGGACTTCGCCGACCGCTGGAACCCGATCCTCGACGTGTTCGACGAGGTGGGGGTGCGTTTCGCGCACGAGATCCACCCGAGCGAGATCGCCTACGACTACTACACGACGCAGCGGACGCTGGAGGCGATCGGGCATCGTCCGGCGTTCGGGCTGAACTGGGACCCCTCGCACATGGTGTGGCAGGACCTCGACCCGGTGGCGTTCATCCTCGACTTCAAGGACCGGATCTACCACGTCGACTGCAAGGACACCCGGGTCCGGATCGGCGACGGGCGCAAGGGGCGGCTGTCGTCGCACCTGCCCTGGGCGGACATGCGCCGGGGCTGGGACTTCGTCTCCACCGGGCGCGGCGACGTGCCGTGGGAGGACTGCTTCCGGGCGCTCAACTCGATCGGGTACGACGGGCCGATCTCGATCGAGTGGGAGGACGCGGGGATGGACCGGCTGGACGGCGCCCGGGAGGCGCTGGGGTACATCCGGCGGCTGAACTCCATCACGCCGCCCGCCACGGCCTTCGACGCGGCCTTCTCCACCACGTAGGGACCACGTAGGGCCTGCGGGTCACGGACCGGGCGACCGCGCGTCCGGCCCGTGCCGGACGTCCGGGGCGGGCCGGCGGGCGGTCATCAGCCCGACGATCATGATCAGCCCGCAGACGAGGAACGGCCAGCCGTACGGCCGTCGTGGCGCCCAGCCGTCGAAGGTGGTCGCCACCCCCACCAGGGTGACGGCGGCCGCCGCGAGCCACCCGAGCGCCCGCCCGGCCGCGCGGGCGCGCAGCCACGCCAGCAGGATCGCCAGGACGATCCCCGGCCAGGCCATGAGGACCAGGTCCCAGGCATGGGCGGGCCCCGGCGCGTGGGCGCGCAGCGCGCCGTTCAGCGGGCCGGCGGCGAGGTAGAGCGGGAAGGCCATGACGGCCATGGCCAGGTCGCCGTACAGGCCGTCGCCGAGGCGGCCGTCCTGGGTCAGCCAGGTCAGCGTCAGCACCGCGGCCCCGTACGCGCCCGGCGCGAGCGCCGCTGACAGTCCCTGGACCCTGGCGATGGCTGCGATCATCGGACGCCTTCCCCTGCCACGTCACCGCTCCGGCGATCCCACGGTAGGGCCCCCGGCGGGCCGCGGCCGGGCGCATGGGAAACCCTTGCCGCAACCGGTCAGGACGCTGGGGGAGCGGGTGGCGGGCCGTCCCCGTCCTTGGCGCACGCCGGCGCGTCCGCCTCCGCGCCGCCGGTGGCGCTGTCGGGGCTCTGCCGGACGCCCAGCTCGACGCAGCAGTGGCCCGGCCGCGGGATCAGGGTGGCCTGGACGGCCGGGGCGTCCAGGCCGTCGAGGAAGCCGGCCAGGAACGCGTGGTTGATGCCGCAGACCAGCTCGGGAGCCTTGGCGGCCAGGGGGTGGAAGGGGCAGTTGCGCAGCCGGACCAGGGTCGGGGTGTCGCGGCTGGGCTCGAAACCGTGGCGTTCCAGGACCTGCTGGGCGCAGGTCAGGGCGCGCTCGGGGCCGAGCCGGGCGCCGCGCAGCCCGCCGCGCTCGGTGTGGCCGAGGTCGTGGCCGCGCTCGCGGGCCAGGCGGCGGGCGGCCTGACCGGCGCTCTCGCCGGGCGTCTCGGCCAGCACGGCGTCGAGCAGGATGTCGGCCAGCAGGACGGGTTCGCGCTGGGGGATGCTGACCTGGACGTCGAGGTCGGAGGGTTCGTACACCTTGGGGGCGCGGCCGACGCGGCGCAGCCCGCCCGGCTGTTCGTAGCGGGTGGCGAGGAGCCCGGCGTCCACCAGTTTGTCCAGGTGGAAGGCGGCGAGCTTGCGGGAGATCCCGACGCTCTGGGCCGCCTCGTCGCGGGTGACGGGCCGCCCGGCGCGGCGGATGAACTCGTACATGCTGCGGCGCAGGTCGTCGCTGAGCGCGGCGACCGCCGCGAGGCTCGTGGAGTCGGACGTCACGCATCCACCTTAACGCCTAGAAAACTTGTGAATCATCTGAAGCCATGCCTTTGTGCTGGGGAGGTTGACGCCGCCGCCGAATATGTCCAAGACTTGTTGGTGAAATAGGAGGTGGGTCATGGACGAGCTGACCGGCCGGGCCAAGCGGCCGGTGACGGCGCTGGCCGGCCCGTACGGGCATCCGGCGCACCCGATCCTGGTCACGGTGCCGATCGGGGCATGGGTGGCCAGCCTGGTCTTCGACGTCGCCTCGCACGTGGTGTCGCCGGGCGGCTTCCTGGCCCAGGGGTCGGTCTGGCTGATCGCCCTCGGCGTCCTCGGCGCGCTGGCCGCCGCCTGCGTCGGGTTCCTTGACCTGTTCGCCATCCCGCCCCGCACGCCCGCCTTCCGCACCGGCCTGGTGCACATGGCGCTCAACCTGGCGGTCACCGCCGGGTACGCGGCCGGGTTCGCCTGGCGGCTGGGCGGCGGCCCGCCGGGGCCCGTGCCGGTGGGGCAGATCGCGCTGTCGGCGGCGTGCCTGGCCGTGCTCGCGGTGTCGGGCTACCTGGGCGGCAAGCTCGCCTTCCGGTACGGCGTCCGGGTCGCCGGCGAGGAGACCCAGGCCGAGGGGTTCACCACCGGCCCGCCACGGTGAGGTGCCGCCTTCGGACACCCGTCCTCTGACATACGAACGGCTCATCTGGAAAGAAGGAAGATCGTGGAGATCGCGGCACTGATCACCTGGCTCGTCACCGCCGCCGGCGGCTTCTACATGCTCGGCACCTGGATCGCCCGCGGCGGCGTGGCCCAGCAGAAGGCCGGCGAGTCCCGGCTGCCCGCCCCGGTGCTCTTCGGGCACTTCCTGCTCGCCGCGGCGGGCCTGGTCGTGTGGATCATCTACCTGTTCGCCGACGCCCGCGGGCTGGCCTGGCTCGCGTTCGGGCTGCTCGTGCCGGTCGCGCTGCTCGGGTTCGTCATGCTGGCGCGGTGGATCCCCGTCCACCGGGCGCGCGTCGCCCGGCTCGGCTCCGGCCCGGCGGCGCCCGGCTCGCCGGTTCCGGCCGAACGGCACTTCCCCGTCGCGGTCGTGGCGGGGCACGGGCTGTTCGCGGTCGTGACCGTCGTCCTGGTGCTGCTCACCGCGCTCGGCGTGGGCGGGAGCTGACGTGCGCCGCGATCACCACACCCTTCGCCCAGGAACAGGACAGGAAGAGGAGATCCGACCATGCCTGCACCCGCGACCATCGTGATCGCCGGCGGCGGCCTCGCCGCCGCCAAGGCCGCAGAGGCCCTGCGCGGCGAGGGCTTCGACGGCCGGCTCGTGCTGGTCGGCAGGGAGACGCACCTGCCGTACGAGCGGCCGCCGCTGTCCAAGGACTACCTCCAGGGCGCCGGCGAACGCGACAAGATCTTCGTCCACGACCGTTCCTGGTACGCCGAGCACGACGTCGAGCTGCGGCTGGGCGTCGAGGTCACCGGCATCGACCCGGCCGGCCACCGGGTCGCCCTGAGCGACGGCGGGCAGCTCGGCTACGACCGGCTGCTGCTGGCCACCGGCTCCCGGCCGCGCCGTCCGGACATCCCCGGGGCCGACCGGCCCGACGTGCTGTACCTGCGCACCGTCGACGACAGCGAACGCCTGCGCGCCACCCTGGCCGGCGCGGGCCGCGTCGCGATCCTCGGGGCCGGCTGGATCGGCCTGGAGGTGGCCGCCGCCGCCCGCGCCGCGGGGGCCGAGGTCACCGTGATCGAGACGGCGTCCGCGCCGCTGCTGCGCGTGCTGGGGCCGCACGTCGCCGGGGTGTTCACCGCGCTGCACCGCGAGCACGGCGTGCGCTTCCTCTTCGACGCCCGCCCCGCCGAGATCACCGACGCCGGGGTGCTGCTCGACGACGGGTCCCGCGTCGAGGCGGACGTCGTCGTGGCCGGCGTCGGGGCCGAACCGGACACCGACCTGGCGCGGGCCGCCGGGCTGACCGTCGAGGACGGCGTCAAGGTCGGGGCCGACCTGCGCACCTCCGACCCCGACATCTTCGCGGCCGGCGACGTCGCCAACGCCTACCACCCGCTGCTGGGCCACCACGTCCGGGTCGAGCACTGGGCGAACGCGCTCAACCAGCCCGCCACCGCCGCCCGCGCGATGCTCGGCCGGGACGGCGACTACGACAACCTGCCCTACTTCTTTACCGACCAGTACGACCTGGGCATGGAGTACGTCGGCCACGTCCCGCCCGGCCGCACGCCCGACGTCGTGGTCCGCGGCGACCTGGAGGCCCGCGAGTTCATCGCCTTCTGGCTGGACGAGCAGGACAGGGTGCTGGCCGCGATGAACGTCAACGTCTGGGACGTCACCGACCACACCCAGGCCCTCATCCGGTCGCGCAGGCCCGTGGACCGGACCCGGCTCGCCGACCCCGGCACCCCTCTCGACCGGCTCCTGCCCTCCTGAGGCGAAGGCCGCGGCACGGGACGGCCCGTCCCGTGCCGCACCGGAGACGGTCAGCGCACGACGCGGCAGACCAGGGCGTCGGAGGCGCCGCGCAGCGCGGACATCACCACGTCCGTGGTGAGGAACTTGCAGGCCAGGTACGGGTCGCCGGAGCCGGCGTACGTCATCGGGCCGGGGCCGCCGGTGTAGCAGCGCAGGCCGCCGGCCTCGTAGAAGCCGATCCACGAGGACGAGCTGACCTTGGCGTGACAGTAGTCGCCGATCGAGAGCGGGCCGAAGGTCACGTCCACGACGGCCGCCTGGGCGGGCGCGGCGAGGGCGAGCAGGCCGGCGGAGGCGATGGAGAGCAGGGCGAGGCCGCGACGAAGCATGGATACTCCTTGGGGGTGGTGGGCACTCAACCCGGAGTATCCGTTAGGAAACTTTCCTTAGCAATGGGTCCGCGACCGGTTCCGCCGATCGCCGCCCGACCTGCCCGGGGCCGGAGAGTCGTGCTCCGGCCCGGGGATCGGCGCTCAGTCCATGATGACGATCTGGCGGAGCACCTCGCCGCCGCGCAGGGCCGCGACGGCGTCGTTCAGGTCGCCGAGGCGGATGCGGGCGCTGATCAGCGATTCCAGGTCGAGCTGTCCCGCCTTGTGGAGCTTGGCGAAGTAGGGGAAGTCGTGCCGCACATCGGCCTCGCCGTACAGGCTGGACAGCAGCTTCTTGCCCTCGAACAGCAGGCTGAAGGCGGAGATGGAGACCATGTCGTCCACCGCGCCGGCGCCCACCACGATGACGTCGCCGCCCGCCCGGGTGAGCTGCCAGGCGCTCTGGATGGTCGCCGACTTGCCGACGACCTCGAAGCCGTAGTCGAAGCCGCTGCCGCCGGTCAGCTCGTTCAGGGCCTCGGGCACCTGCTCGGGCGTGATCGCGTGCGTCGCGCCGACCTTCTTGGCCAGGGCGTGCTTGGACTCCAGCGGGTCGACGGCGAGGATCGTCCTGGCGCCGGAGACGCGGGCGCCCTGGATGACCGACAGGCCGACGCCGCCGCAGCCGATCACCACGACCGTGGAGCCGGGACGCACCTTGGCGGTGTTGATCGCGGCGCCCACGCCGGTCGTGATGCCGCAGCCGATCAGCGCCGCCGCCTCCCACGACACGTCGTCGTCGATCTTGATCGCGCCCTGCCAGGGCACGATGACCTCCTCGGCCCAGGTGCCGCAGCCCGCCATGCCGAACGCCGTCGCGTTGTCGCCGCCGAAGCGGAAGTTGCCCTTGCTGAAGGACTCGATGACGTACTTCATGCACATGTACGGCTGCCCGCCCACGCACAGGTCGCACGACTGGCAGGCCGGGCGCCAGCTGATCACCACGTGGTCGCCCGGCGCGACCGACGTGACGTGCTCGCCCACCTCGACCACCTCGCCCGCGCCCTCGTGGCCCGGGATCAGCGGCACCGGCTGCGGAAGCACGCCGGACATGGCCGACAGGTCCGAGTGGCACACGCCCGTGGCTCTGATCCGTACGCGGACATCGGTCGGCCCGACGGGGGCCAGGGTGATGTCGTCGCGGATGTCCAGCTTGTCGTTGCCTACGGCGTGCAGGATCGCGGCGCGCATGGGGTTCCTCCTCCGGCTACGGCTAGTCCTCTAGCGACAGGGCGGCTTTCGGGCAGGACCTGACCGCGCTGCGGACGCGGTCCTGCATCTCGGGGGGTGGTTCGGGGAGCAGGATGTGCAGCTGGTCGTCGTCGTCCACCTCGAAGACCTCGGGCGCGAGCCCCATGCACACGGCGTTGGCCTCGCAGACCAGTTCATCGACCTTGATCTTCATGTGAGCCTCCTGTGATCCCATGAGACCACTTTGGTGCGCTCGACGACGTAGGCGATCCGTTTTCTGCCGGTCTGCTCGACGTAGGGGGTCAGCAGGTCGTCCGGCACGCCCGGTGTCATCCTGCGCGCGATCATCATGCCGATGGCGAGCACCCGGTCGCGGTCGTCCACCTGCTCGGCCACGCCGTACACCAGGACGCCGCGGAGCTGGTCGTAGTCGTCGCCCGCCTCGACCAGGCAGCTCACCCGCGGGTCGCGGGCCAGGTTGCGGGCCTTCTGCGCCTTGCCGTACGTCCAGAAGGCGATGCGGCCCTCGTCCAGCCCGTAGAACATGGTCACCAGGTGCGGTGTCCCGTCGGGGTTGATGGTCGCGAGCTGGACCTTGCGCGAACCCTCCAGGAACGCCGTGACCTCGTCGTCGGACATCGCGATGCGAGCGCGCTGATTCACGTGCCAAGTAGAACAGGTTGCAAAGAAGCACGGCAAGAGGTCCCTGGAATGTTGTTCGGTTCGGCTAGGGTGCATGCCTATGACGATGCCGCCGGAGCTGCTGCAGGCAGCGGAGCACGCCAAGGGATTCATGCCGCCGAAGGAAGGTCTGGCCCTGTTCGAGGCGGCCTGCCGCTACGGCGGCCTGGGGCCGCTCTGCGAGATCGGCACCTACTGCGGCAAGTCGGCGATCTACCTCGGCGCGGCGGCCCGGCACACCGGCTCGGTGGTCGTCACCGTCGACCACCACCGCGGCTCGGAGGAGATCCAGCCCGGCTGGGCCCACCACGACCCGGCCCTGATGGACCCGCGCTTCGGGCGGATGGACTCCCTGCCCTTCTTCCGCGCCGCCGTCGCCGCCGCCGGGCTGGAGGAGGAGGTGATCGCCGTCGTCGGGCGGTCCGACCGGGTGGCCGCGTTGTGGAACACGCCGCTCGGCCTGCTGTTCATCGACGGCGGCCACTCAGAGGAGCCGGTGACCCGCGACTACGAGGGCTGGGCGCCGCACGTCATGGAGGGCGGCGCGCTGGTCTTCCACGACATCTATCCCGACCCGGCCGACGGCGGGCAGGCGCCGTACCGGGTCTACCTGCGGGCCCTTGAGTCGGGCGCCTTCCGCGAGGTGTCGGCCGAGGGCTCGCTGCGCGTGCTTGAACGCGTCGGCCAGGGCGTCTAGCGCCGGTGGCGGCGGTTCCACGACCGGCGGGTGTGGGCCTGCCAGCGCTGGAAGTCCTCGTGGGTGTGGGCGTCGTGGCCGAGGGCCAGCAGCGCCTGGTCGGTCCAGGCGGCCGCCTCGTCGGGCGCGGCGTCGGCCAGGATCGGCACGGCCAGCCGCGCGTGGTCCGGCAGCGCCCCCGACCGCAGCCGCGCCGTGACCGCGAAGGCGCAGCCCTGGGCCAGGTGGGCGCGGAAGCCGTCGGCGCCGGCGTGCTCGGTCAGCCACCACAGCTCGTCGCTGTCGGCGCCGCCGGTGTACGTGGCCGCGAACCCCACGCCGCTCCACAGGTCGGCCCGCCGGCTCGCCGGGAAGCCCGCGATGCGCGCGCCGACGTCGTCCGGCGAGGCGCAGTCGTGGTACCACAGCAGCCGGCCGAGGCCCTGGTCGAAGACCGCGCAGTGGGCACGGGTGAGCAGGTCGGGCATGCTCCTGCGGCCCACCATGCGGTCCGCCCGCGACAGGCTCCACTGGAAGCCGAAGCCGTCCACGGCCAGCCAGCGCATCAGCGGGTGCGCCCGCCGCGCGCCCCAGACCGGACGCAGCCGCAGCAGCGCGTAGCCGCGTCCGGCGCCGACGTACGCGGCGTGGCGGTGATGCTGGGCGGGGCCGGCCAGTAGCTCGTGAAGGCGCCGGCCCCGGGTCAAGGTGAGCAGGTCGAGCACGGTGCAGGCGGCCGCCGCGCCCTCGTGGCCGAAAGGCCGCTGCTCGGGTGAGAGGTCTTCGATCTTCTCGACTTCGCGCGACATGACCGCGTTGAAGCCGAACACGTACGACTGCTCGGAATCCGTGAAGACCGTCCGGGGAGCCCCGGGGCGCAGCCGGAACCTGCGCCGGCCCAGATCGGACTCCGAAGGATCCTTGGCCAGAAACCTCCGCAGCCCCCTCGCCGGGGACAGTGTCGGCTCGATCCTGACCTGGTCCAAGAACGCTGTTGTGCCCGTGTCGCCCACGCTTCCCCCGAAGACGCCTCCTACGGCCAGACACGAAGCTAGTAACCCCATTGCGCCGTTCACCGGCGGCGCACCGGATGTCCCCGGCAAAGAACCCGCAAAAGCCCTTGCGCCGCCGCCCCGCGGGATCAGCCGGGAGGCGCCGGCCTGAACGACTGACGCTCCACGCACCCGCACGCCTCCGGATCCGACACCGACGTGCCCGCGATGTCGCGGAACAGCCCGGAACCGGGGGACAGGCGCTGCAACGCGTCGGCGGCGAGGATGGCCGCGGCCGCGGTGTAGCCGGAGCGCTCGTGCGGGAAGTGCTTGCGGTTGACGAACTGCCAGCCGGTCCAGTACGAGCCGTCCTCGTGCCGCAGGTGCTGCACGTCGGCGAAGAGCGCGGCGGCCCGCGTACGGTCGCCCATGGCGTCCAGGGCCAGCACCAGCTCGCACGTCTCGGCCCCGGTCACCCACGGCTGGTCGGACACGCACCGGATGCCGAGCCCCGGCACCACGAACGTGGACCACTCGCGCTCCAGCAGCTCGGCCGCCTGCCGCCCGCGCACCGCGCCGCCCAGCACCGGGTAGTACCAGTCCATCGAGAACCGGCTCTTGTCGGCGAACGCCTCCGGGTGCGCCGACAGCACGTGGGCCAGCCGGTCGGCGGCCAGCTCCCAGTGCGGCTGCGGGTCGCCCAGGTGGTCGGCGAGCAGCACGCCGCAGCGCAGGCCCTGGTGGATCGAGGAGCACCCGGTCAGCAGCGCGTACGCCGCCGCCCGGCCGTGCGCGTCCCGCTCCCAGACGATCTCGCCCCGCTCGGTCTGCAGGCCCACCACGTAGTCGAGCGCGGCCTTGACCATGGGCCAGTGGCGCTCGGCGTGCTCGCGGTCGCCGGTGACCAGATGGTGGTGCCAGACGCCGGCCGCGACGTAGGCGGCGTGGTTGGACTCGCCGCCCGCCTCGGTGGCCACGCCGTCCAGCAGCTTCATCGGCCAGGAGCCGTCGGGGCGCTGGTGACGGGCCAGCCACTCCCAGCCGCGCCGCACCGGCTCGGTCAGCCCGGCCACGGACATGCCCATCAGGCACTCGACGTGGTTCCACGCGTCCACGTGCCCCTCGGGCCAGGGCACGCCGCCGTCGTCCTGCTGGATGGCCGCGATGCTGAGGGCCGTGCGGACGACCTCCTCGCGGGAGATCATGGCTTCTTGACGTAGAGGACCACGCTCTTGCCGATGAGCGGGTTGAGCAGCGCCTCGGCGATCCTGGTGGCGGCCGGGCGCTTCATGATGTCCCACACCAGCAGCTCGTGGTACGCCTTGGCGACCGGGTGGTCGTCGTTGTTGACGCCCACCGCGCACTTGATCCACCAGTAGGGCGCGTGCAGGCCGTGGGCGTGGTGGTGCGGGCCGATCTCGAAGCCGACGGACTTGAGCTTGGCCGACAGCTCGGCCAGCGTGTAGATCCGCACGTGGCCGCCGGGGGCGGTGTGGTAGTCCTCGTCCAGGGCCCAGCAGATGCGCTCGGGCAGGAAGCTCGGCACGGTGATCGCCGCGGTGCCGCCCGGCTTGAGCACGCGGAAGATCTCCCGCATGGCGGTCATGTCGTCGGGGATGTGCTCCAGCACCTCGGCCGCGATGACCCGGTCGAAGCCGCCGTCCTCGAACGGCATGTCCAGCGCCGTGCCCTGGACGGTCTCGCCGGTCGCGCCCAGCGGCACCTCGCCCGCCTTGTCCATCGCCACGAACATGGCCGCCACGTTGTCCAGCTCGGCCTGGTCCATGTCGAAGGCGACGACGTCGGCGCCCTGGCGCAGCACCTCGAAGGCGTGCCTGCCGCCGCCGCAGCCCAGGTCGAGCACGCGCACGCCGGGGCCCACGGGGAGCCGGTCGAAGTCCACGGTCAGCACTTTGTCGCTTCTCCTTGATCAGCTCTTGGGGGCTTTGCGTTCGGGGGGTCAGCGGCGGCTCTTGTGCGCCGCCATCGCCTCGCGGTACGCCTCGACCGTCCGCTTGGCGACGACGTGCCAGGTGTAGCGCTCCATGACCCGGTCGTAGCCGGCCTTGCCCACCCGCTCGCGCTCCTCGGGGGAGTCGTGCAGGCGGCGCAGCACGGCCGCCAGCTCCTCGGCGTCGCCCGGCGGGACCTGCACGGCCGCGTCGCCCACGACCTCGGGCAGCGCGCCCGTCCGGCTGGCCACCAGGGGCGTGCCGCAGGCCATGTGCTCGACGGCGGGCAGCGAGAAGCCCTCGTACAGCGAAGGGACCACGGAGATCTCCGAGGTGGCGATCAGCTCGCCCAGCTCGTCGTCGGAGATGCCGTGCACGAAGCGCACCCGGTCCTGCAACGACAGCTCCTGGACCAGCCGCTCGGTCGGGCCGCCGGGGGTCGGCTTGCTGACCACGGTCAGGTTCACGTCGCGTTCGGTGGCGAGCTTGGCGACCGCGCGCAGCAGCGTGGCCACGCCCTTCATCGGCGAGTCCGCGCTGGCCACCGCGACGATCGAGCCCTTGCGGCGGGGCTTGTCCGGACGCGGGTGGAAGTAGCGGGTGTCCACGCCGAGCGGGATCAGCCGCATGTTGGCCTGCGGGACGTTGAAGTCCCGATGGATGTCGGCCAGCGACGACTCGCTGACGGTGAGGATCGGGCTGAGCCTGGGGGCGACGCGGGACTGCATCTTCACGAACCCGTACCAGCGGCGCATGGTGAGCTTCTTGTAGCCCGTGGCGGCCTCCAGCTCGATCCGCCGGTCGACGCTGATCGGGTGGTGGATCGTCCCGACCACGGGGAACAGCTTCTGGATGCCGAGCAGGCCGTAGCCGAGGGTCTGGTTGTCCTGGACGACGTCGAAGTCGCCGACGCGCTTCTTCAGCTCGCGGTAGGCGCGCAGGGTGAAGGTGAGCGGCTCGGGGAAGCCGGCCGTCCACATGGTGCCGACCTCCAGGAGGTCGATCCAGTCGCGGTACTCGGCCAGCTTGGGGGTCCTGAACGGGTCCTCGTCCCGGTAGAGGTCGAGGCTGGGCACCTCGCGCAGGACGACGCCCTCGTCCAGCTCGGGGTAGGGCGGTCCGGAGAACACCTCGACGTGGTGGCCGAGCGCGACCAGCTCACGGCTCAGGTGCCGGAGATAGACGCCCTGCCCGCCGCAGGTGGGCTTGCTGCGATAGGACAGCAGCGCGATCCGCAGCGCCTCGCTCACGGACACCCCTTTCTCCGCCGGTAGGCCCATGTTTTCTGCGGTAAGGCCCCAAGAGGCGGGCGTGTACCGTGAAAGATGACCTTAGTCCGAGAAGGCTACCATTCGGTAGGTCACCTGGAATTGTTCACAACAGTCTCCACAGGCCGTGCGAACTGCGACATTAAGGTAACCGAGCGTGGTTCGGTGGAACAGGTTCTAGTGGGCTTTGGTGCTGCGTCCAGGCGCTTAGCTGTACATTCCCGTCCCAAAGGGACGCGGTGCGGGCCACCGTACCTACGTGATAGTTGGAGGACCCCTTGGCCAGGCGCGCTCTGATCACCGGCATCACCGGCCAGGACGGTTCCTACTTGGCCGAGCACCTGCTCGACCAGGGTTACGAGGTGTGGGGGCTGGCCCGCGGGCAGGCTAACCCGCGCGTCTCGCGCATGCGCAAGCTGCTGGCCGACGTCCAGGTGGTGCGGGGCGACCTGCTGGACCAGGGGTCGCTGATCTCCGCGGTGGAACGCGTTCAGCCCGACGAGGTGTACAACCTGGGGGCGATCTCGTTCGTGCCCATGTCGTGGGAGCAGGCCGAGCTGACCGCCGAGGTGACCGGTATGGGCGTCCTGCGGATGCTTGAGGCCATCCGGGTGTGTTCGGGCGTGTCGCGGGGCGGGGGATCGTCGGCCCCGGGGCAGATCCGCTTCTACCAGGCCTCGTCCTCGGAGATGTTCGGGCAGGTCACCGAGACCCCGCAGAACGAGCGCACCGCCTTCCACCCGCGCTCGCCGTACGGGGTGGCCAAGGCGTACGGGCACTTCCTCACGCAGAACTACCGCGAGTCGTACGGGATGTTCGCGGTGTCCGGGATCCTGTTCAACCATGAGTCGCCGCGGCGCGGCGCGGAGTTCGTCACCAGGAAGGTCACCCTCGGGGTGGCCCGGATCAAGCTCGGCCTGGCCACGGAGCTGCGACTGGGCAACCTGGAGGCGCGCCGCGACTGGGGCTACGCGGGCGACTACGTCAAGGCGATGCACCTGATGCTCCAGGCCGCCAACCCCGAGGACTACGTGATCGGCACCGGGCGGATGAAGTCGGTGCGGGAGCTGGTGGAGGCCGCCTTCACGGCCGCGGGGCTGGACTGGGAGCGGCACGTGGTGGTCGACCAGGCGCTGCACCGCCCGGCGGAGGTGGACCTGCTGTGCGCCGACCCGAAGAAGGCGCGGGCGCAGTTGGGCTGGGAGCCACGGGTGTCGTTCGACGAGCTGGTCGCGATGATGGTCGAGAGCGACCTGCGCCTGCTGTCCGCCGGCGGCGACCCCGACCAGGACAGCTCCTGGCCCTAGAGCCGGTTCTGCACTCCTTGGCCCGCCCGGTCCGGTGCGGGCCTTTTTGCTGCTTACGGCCGCTCTTCGTGTGACCCATTGACAAAGAGGATTTTTACGTAAAAGATTGTTTTTGCGATGAGAGATGTCCTGTATCTGGAACAGATCGAGCAGGCCGAGGCGCTGCTCAAGCCGCAGCGCGTCGAGGTGCTGAGGCAACTGGCCGAGCCGCGTACGTGCTCGGAGGTCGCCGAACGTCTCGGGCAGACGCCGCAGCGGGTCTACTACCACGTCAAGCGGCTGGTCGAGGCCGGTCTCGTGGAGCTGGTGTCCGAGCGCAAGGTGCGCGGCGTCCACGAGGGCATCTACCAGGCCGGCGCCCGGTCGTACTGGCTGTCGCCGCGGCTGGTCGGGCGGATCGGGCTGCGCAAGGCGCGCGACGAGCTGAGCCTGGGCTACCTGCTCGACCTCATGGAGGAGGTCCAGGCCGACATCGCCGCGCTCGACCGGGACGCGCCCGAGCTGCCGTCCATCGGCCTGTCCGGAGAGATCCACGTGCGTCCGGAGAGCCGCCAGCAGTTCCTGAACGACCTGCAGGGCATGCTGCAGGAGCTTTTCACTCGTTACGGCGGCGCTGAGGGTGACGCCTTCAAGCTCGCCGTCGCCTGTTACCCCAAGGGAGAAGAGCATGAGTGAGCCGATGATCGCGAAGGTCCGCGTCCAGGCGCCGGTCAAGGAGGTGTGGCACGCGCTCACCGACCCGGCCGCGGCCCGGGTCTGGCTGGCCGAGCACGTCGAGGTGGACCTGCCGGACCGGTTCGCGTTCTGGGGCCGTACGACGCCGGAGGGCGACGCGCCGCACCAGCGCGTGCTGTCGGCCGACGAGCGCGGCGTGCGGTTCGCCTGGCTGCTGGACGGCGTCGAGACGACCGCCGAGCTCACGGTCGAGGAGGACGGCGAGTCGGCCACGATCGTCTCGGTGTCGCAGTCGCACTTCGACTTCCAGGACGTCGTCACCGGCGCCAGCATCCGCGGCGTGCTCCAGACGTACTGGTTCCAGGTGCTGGCCAGCCTGGCCGAGCACGTCGAGGGCCGCCCGCTCACGCCGCGCGCCGACTTCACCGCCCGCGAGCTGCGCGCCGAGGTCACCATCGACGCGGCGCCCGCCCAGGTCTTCGAGTCGCTGGTCGACTCCGAGAGGGTGAGCAAGTGGTTCGGGATGCCGATCGAGATCGAGCCGTACGCCGGCGGCCGGTTCGCCATGGGCGGCTTCGCGAACGACCCGTCGCCGGCCAAGGTGCTGGAGCTGGAGCCGGAGCGCCGGTTCTCCGTCGACTGGGGCGGCGCGGGGGTGAGCTCCTGGGAGCTGGCCGGATCCGAGGGCCGGACGCGGCTGACGCTCGTGCAGAGCGGTTTCGACGCCGGGCGCCCGCCGTACGCGGCCTGGGGCGGAATGTTGTCCGGGGTGGCTGAGCTGCGGCGTTACCACGAGGTGCCGGACTGGCGGCCGATGTGGGTCGCCTGACCGCGCCGGGTCAGCCCGGTTGATCCCGCCCGCCGTCCGGCAGGTGGTCGAGGACGGTCTCGGCGATCGTGGCCAGCACCTCGATCTGCTCCCGCGACAGCAGGTCGATGAAGTGCCTGCGCACCGACGCCACATGGGCGGGCGCCGCCTCCTGGATGGCCCGCAGCCCTCCGTCGGTCAGCACGACCACGGCCCCGCGCCCGTCGCCCTCGAACCCCTCGCGGGTGACCAGCCCCCGCTGCTCCATCCGCGAGATGTGCCGGGACAGGCGGCTCTTCGACCAGAGCATGCGGTCGGCCAGCGCGGTGAGCCGCCACCGGTGGCCGGGCCTGGAGCTCAGCGCCGACAGGACGTCGTAGTCGGGGGCCGACAGCCCCGAGTCGCTCGCGAGGTCGCGGTTGACCTGGGCGTCCAGCAGCAGGCGCATCCTGCGATAGCCGATCCAGGCCCGGAACTCGGCGTCGTCCAGCCAGTTGGGCTCCATGACCCGGAAGTTTAGTTGACGTGTAACCGACCTCCGCTCTAGGTTTACATGTAAACCAAAGTGGAGGAGGCGGGTCGTGTTCGGACTGGGCATATCGACGTCGGCGGCACCGGGGGCCGACCCCGTGGGCGACGCCCGCGCGGCCGAGGAGCTGGGCTTCGACTTCGTCTCGGCCTCCGACCACCCGTGCGGCGTCGAGCCCACGTACGAGCTGTGGACGATGCTGACCTGGGTGGCCGCCGCCACCTCGCGGATCAGGATGGCGACGCGGGTGCTGGGGGTGCCGTACCGGCCGCCCGCGATGGTCGCCAAGATGGCCGAGACGCTGCACCGGCTCTCCGGCGGCCGGCTGATCCTCGGCCTCGGCGGCGGCTACTCCGACGAGGAGTTCCGCGCGTTCGGGCTCGGGGTGCCGACGCCGCGCGAGAAGGTGGACGGCATGGTCGAGGCCGTTCAGGTCATCCGCGGCCTGTGGTCGGAGTCCGACTTCAGCTACGAAGGCTCCCGCTACCGCACCGATCGGGCCACCATCGAGCCCAAGCCCATCAGCCCCATCCCGATCTGGCTGGGCACGTACGGGCCGCGCGCCCTCGACGCCACCGGCAGGCTGGCGGACGGCTGGATCCCGTCCCTGGGGTTCGCGCCGCCGGAGCGGGCGGCGGCCATGCGGGACCGGATCCTGTCGGCCGGGCGCGCCGTCGAGTGCGTCTACAACGTCACCTTCCGCATCGGTTCCCCCGGCGTGGACGACGGTGTGGGCGCCGGCCTGAACGAGGGCGTGGTCGCCGGCTCGGTGGCGGAGGTGACCGACCGGCTGGCGGCGTTCGTGGACCTGGGGTTCACGTCGATGAACTTCACGCCTCTCGGCCCCGGCCCGCGCGCCCAGGCCGAACGCCTGGCCCAGGACGTCCTGCCCGCCCTGCGCGCGGCGACCTCCTGACAGGCGCTTTCTGACGGGTGCTTTCTGGCGGGCGGTCTCTGATGGGCGGCTTCTGATGGGCGGCGGTCTGCCGGGAGGGTGATCCGGGCCTGTGGCGAAGCCGCGGCGGGTGGCCGGACGGTTGTCCACAGAACACGGTTCGGCCCTGCGGGGCCGGGGTGGGGGCGTCACCCTGGACCGCGTGAACGCCGCACTCTCGTTGCTCGGCCGCGCCGAGCGCATCACCCGGTCCTGCCGGCAGGCCGTCGTGTGCCGGCAGACGGCCGCACACGTCTGGGGGCTGAGCGTGCTCTCCGTCCCCGAGGCCGACTGGCCGGTGGAGGTGATGGCCCCCGCCCACCTGGCGATCCCCGGCTGCGTCACGTACGTGGGCGAACCGCCCGCCGAAGACGTCACCGGCCACCGGGGCGTCCGGCTCACCACCATGGCGCGCACGGCCCTCGACTGCGCCCGGTCGTTGCCCCGTCCTGAGGCGGTGGCGGCGCTCGACCAGTTCGCGCGGCGGGGCGTCGACATGGAGGCGCTGTGGCGTCGTCCGCTCAACTCCTGGCGGCTGCGCGACACGCTGAGCCTGGCCGACGCGGGCGCCGCCTCGCCCCGGGAGAGCTGGCTGCGGGTCGTCCTCGTCGACGGCGGCCTGCCCAGGCCCGCCACGCAGCTCGCCGTGCCGCTGGGCGGCGGCCGGCGCGCCTACCTCGACCTGGGCTGGGAGCCGTACCGGGTGGGGGTCGAGTACGACGGCCAGGAGCACCACACCTCGCCGGCGGACCGGCGGCGCGACGCGGCCCGCCGCGAGGAGCTGCGGCGGCTGGGCTGGCGGGTGATCGCCGTCCGTCGCGACGTCATCCCCGGCCAGATCGCCGGCCTCCTCCGGCACGTCGCCGACGCGTTGATCGAGCGCGGCTGGCAACCCGGCCCGGGGGGCACGGTCCGCGTCCTCCGCCAGATCCGGGCGGCCCGCCGCGGAACCGCTCGCCATCCCCGGCAGCGGCGGTTCTCGTGAGGGCGTCCGCGGCGGCTGGGAGGGCTTCTGCCGGGTCAGGCGATCGTGACCGGGAGCTCCTTGATGCCGTTGATGAAGTTCGAGCGCAGGCGGCGGGCCGGGCCGGCCTGGCGGATGCGCGGCCGGCGCCTGGCCAGCTGCTCGAACAGGACACGCAGTTCCAGCTTGGCGAGGTGGTTGCCGAGGCAGAAGTGCGCGCCGCCGCCGCCGAACCCGATGTGCGTGTTGGGGGTGCGTCCGATGTCGAAGACCTCCGGGTCCGGGAAGACGGAGGCGTCCCGGTTGGCGGAGGAGTAGAAGACCACGACCTTGTCGCCGTCCTTGATGGGCTGCCCGCCGAGCACCTGGTCCGCCATCGACGTGCGCCGGAACAGGTTGACCGGCGAGACCCACCGGACGATCTCGTCGGCCGCCGTCCTGGCCAGCGTGGGGTCGGCCACCAGGCGGTCCCACTGGTCGGGGTGTTCGAAGAGGGCGAGCATGCCGCCGGAGGCCGCGTTGCGGGTGGTCTCGTTGCCCGCGACGATCAGCAGCAGGACGAACAGGTCGAACTCGTCCTCGCCGAGGGTTTCGCCCTTGTCGTCGGGCTGGAGGAGCTTGGTGATGATGTCGTCCTTGGGGGCGGCTCTGCGCTGCGCCGCGAGCTCGTTGGCGTAGGCGTACACCTCCATGGCGGCGCCGGAGCCCTCCTCGGGCGTGGCCGCGTAGTCGGGGTCCTGGGCGCCGATCATGCGGTTCGACCACGAGAACAGCTTGTCGCGGTCGGTCGCGGGAGCGCCGAGCAGCTCGCAGATCACGTACAGGGGGAGGGGGGCGGAGACCTCGGTGACGAAGTCCACCTCGCCGGAGCACTTGTCGAGCAGGTCGTCGCAGATGTCGCGGATGTGCTGTTCGAGGGCGCCGATCGTCCGGGGGGTGAAGCCGCGGTTGACCAGGGAACGCCGCCTGGTGTGCTCGGGCGGGTCCTGGTTGAGCATCATCAGCCGCTGGAGGGCGATCTGGTCCTCGGGCATCTCGTCGAAGAGGGCGAGCTTCTTGGCCGAGGAGAACAGGTCGGAGTGGCGGGACACGTGCACGACGTCCTCGTAGCGGGTGACCGCCCAGAACCCGGGCTCGCCGTCGTGCCAGTGGACGGGGGAGTTGGCGCGGAGCCAGGCGAGCTGTTCGTGGGGTGGGCCGGAAGTCGCGTAACGGTCCCTGTCGACGAGGTCGATATGCACGCGCGGTCACCTCTTGATCAAGCGCTTGGTTTATTCGTACTGAAACGTGTTCTATTACGCCACTGTACGCCCGTCAAGTAGCCCCACCCCGCCACCATCCCCGCCCCCGGCCACCCCCGCCATAACCCGGAAGCAGACAACCCCGTCCCCACCTCTGCCATAACCCAGGAGCAGACAACCCCGTCCCCGCCCCGCCATGGCCCTGGAGCAGACAACCTCCTCACCGCTGACGGTTGCTCCGGTCGGTGTCGGGATGTACCACCCGTGCCCCCAAGCCGAGCACCCAGCGGTGCCACTCCCTGCCCCCCCGATGGCGATGAGCGTCAGCATTATGTGCGACCCGTCCCCCCCAGCGGTCCTAGTGCGAGGGGGCCCAGCAGGAACACCAGCGCGACCGGACGCCGCCACCCGGTGGCGCGCCGCCAGGGCAGCAGCAGCCACAGCACGGCCACGAGCGCCAGGACGGCATAGAACGCGACGATCTGGGCCGGCGTTCCCAGATCGGAGGCGTACGCGATCGCGACGGCCCCCCGAGTCCCATGGCCCAGCTCGCCCGCCCCCACAGAAGCCCACGGCGAACAACCTCATCGACAAGATCGCCTGGACCCTTCCGGGCAGCAGCAAGATCGTGAGCATCCGCACCCGAGGTAGGAACGCCTACTACCTCCCCCGGCGGCAAACGCGAGCCCAGCGAAACCGTCCTCTGTGCCCGCGAGCGCCGCCCAGAACGCCACGCTGAACAGGGCCGGCCGGTCGGGGTCGCGCAGCCTGGCCAGGGAGGGCGGCATGCCCGACGACTCTGGCCGCGCGCGTGACGCCTGGGATCCTCTCTCAGGCCGATGACGATTGTCATGCTGGATTCAGACTCCAGGCTGATGTGCCGACCACACCCGGTTACCTAGCGTGTTGTTCCATGACCAGAGCCACACATCCCGTCTGGGCAGTGCTGATCACCGTGGCCGCAACGTTCGCGCAGGTCGTCGTCGGCACCGCCCCGGCGACCCTGCTGCTGGCCTCCGACCATCCCCTCCACCGGCCACTCGGCATGATCGGGATCACGCTGGCCGCGCTCGGGCTGGTCTATCTGATCCGGCGCTTCCTCGGCAGGCAGTCCTGGGCCGGCGTCGGCATGGAACGATCCCGGCGGGCCGTGCCGCAACTGCTGCTGGGGGTCGTGGCGGGCGCGGTCCCGACGGTGGCCGCCATCCTGTTGTCGCTGGCGTTCGGCGTGACGTCCTTGGCGCCGACGGAGACGATCCTCGCCAATCTGGGCCTGGTGCCGTACGGCATCGCGTTCGCCCTGCTCAGCCAGGCGTTCCCGGAGGAGTTACTGTGGCGGGGGCACCTGTTCGACACCTTGTCGGCACGGTTGTCGCCGAGGGCCGTGCTGATCGTGGTGTCGGTGGGGTTCGGCGCGCTGCACATCCTCTCCAACAGCTCAGCCGACTCACCGGCCGAACGGCTGCTGTATGTGGTGCAGGCCGTCGCACTCGGGTTCGCGTGCGCGGCGGCGCGGGTGCGTACAGGGGCGTTGTGGATGGCGGTCGGCGTGCACCTCGGCCTGCACACCGGCAACCTTCTGCTCCCGACGGAGGCCGTCCACTACGGCGTGCAACTCGTCATCCTCGCCTGCACGCTCACCGCCAGCGGGCTGCTGCTGCTCCGGCCCGGGAAGGGAGCCCGAGAGCAGGAGGCAAGCCACCCTGGGCCCAGCACTTAGGAGCCGGGCCACCGAACTTTGTCATCGCACGCCGCCGCCGGCCGACTCACCGGCGGGTACCCGTCCGTCCGACGACCATGGCTCCCACCAGCCCCAACCCTCCGGACGTGGCCGACCGTCCGCTCCCTCCCCCGTCTCCACGTGTCCAGCTGCATCGCACGCCGACCACCGCCTCTGGCCGAACCCCCTCGAACGTTGGCGGGTGTTTCACACCGACATGATCGCGCGGGAGTCTCCCCTCATCCCAGGGCCGCGTGCACTGCGCGCCAACCCGCATCTCCTGGTCGAACCCCGTCGGACGTTGGGGGGTGTTCCTTGGCGTCACTGCGCTTGAGTTGCCCTTGGTCCAGGGGCGTGTGTGCTGGACGCCGGTCGCGCCACCTGGCTGGACCCGGTCGGATGCAGGTGGGCGCGTCCGCCAGTGTGACTCGCTTGGTTGTCCTTGATCTAGGAGACCGTGTGCGTCTGCATGCTGGCCGGCGTCTTCTGGTCGGGCCTGGTCGAACGTTGGTGGGTGTCCGGGGCTGGCGTTTCCCTCGATTCAAGGGTCACCTGCGCTGCACGCGGATTGCCGTCTTCTGGTCGAACCCGATCGGACGTTGGTGGGGCGTTCTCGCCGCGTTCGCCGTGCTGGAGGAGCGGTGGGCCGGGGCGTCTGAGCGTGGGGCAGTCGGGGTGGGGAGTAGAGGGGAGAAGGGCTAGGTACCTCCGATGTTTTTGGAGGGGGTGCGGAGTGGCGGAGGAGGGGAATCTTCGGAGCTGTGCGGGCTGGGGGAGGGGTTGGGTGGGGTTCGAGGTGTCCTTCTGAGGTTACGGATCGGATGTATCCCGTTGGACGCCCTTGACACGCGCCGCCATGTCGCAGCAGCATCTGAGACACAGACATCCGATGAATAAGTGAAGGGTGCGGTGTGAAGCTGCTGCGAGTGGGACCTGTCGGACAGGAGCGGCCGGTGGTGATGGACGCCTCCGGCACCCTGCGCGACATCGGGGAGCCCGAGATCGACGGGGCTTTTCTCGCCTCCGGGGGAGTGGCGCGCGTACGTGACGCGCTGGAGCGCGGCGACCTGCCCGTCGTCGACGCCGCCGGGCTGCGGGTAGGCGCGCCGATCGCCCGTCCGGGCAAGGTGGTATGCATCGGGCTGAACTACCGCGACCACGCCGCCGAGTCCGGCGCGGAGCCGCCCGCCGAGCCCGTGGTGTTCATGAAGGCCGCCAACACCGTGATCGGCCCGTACGACGAGGTGCTGGTGCCGCGTGACAGCGTGAAGACCGACTGGGAGGTGGAGCTGGCGGTCGTGATCGGCCGGCGGGCCCGCTACCTCGACAGCCGGGACGAGGCCCTCGACGTGATCGCCGGGTACGCGATCTCCAACGACGTCTCCGAGCGGGAGTTCCAGCTCGAACGCGGCGGCCAGTGGGACAAGGGCAAGTCGTGCGAGACGTTCAACCCGCTGGGTCCCTGGCTGGTGACGGCGGACGAGGTCGGCGACCCGCAGAGCCTGGGGCTGCGCCTTTGGGTGAACGGCGAGCCGCGCCAGGACGGCGGCACCAAGGACATGATCTTCGACGTGGCCGAGATCGTGCGGTACCTGAGCCGGTTCATGGTGCTCGAACCCGGCGACGTGATCAACACCGGCACCCCGGCCGGGGTCGCGATGGGCATGCCCGGCCAGCCGTACCTGCGGGCGGGCGACGTGATGGAGCTGGAGATCGACGGGCTCGGCCGCCAGCGGCAGACGGTGGGGCAGGCCTGATGGCGTACAGAATCGTCGCGCTGGAGACACACGACGTGCGTTTCCCCACGTCGCGGGAGCTGGACGGGTCGGACGCGATGAACCCCGACCCCGACTACTCCGCCGCCTACGTGGTGCTGAAGACCGACGACGGGGTCGAGGGGCACGGGTTCGCGTTCACCATCGGACGCGGCAACGACGTGCAGACCGGAGCGATCCGGGCGCTTGAGCCCTACGTGCTCGGCCGGGACGTCGAAGACCTCGGCGCGCTGTACAAGGAGCTGGTCGGCGACTCGCAACTGCGCTGGCTGGGCCCGGAGAAGGGCGTCATGCACATGGCGATCTCCGCCGTGGTCAACGCCCTGTGGGACCTGAAGGCCAGGCGGGCGGGCAAGCCGGTGTGGCGGCTGCTGTCGGAGATGTCGCCCGAGGAGCTCGTCGGGCTGATCGACTTCCGCTACCTGAGCGACGCGCTCACCCAGGACGAAGCCCTCCAGATCCTGAAAAATGCGGAAGAGGGGAAGGAAGAGCGGATCCAGCGGCTCATCGAGACCGGCTACCCCGCCTACACCACCTCCCCCGGCTGGCTCGGCTACGACGACGACAAGCTGCGACGCCTCTGCAAGGAGGCCCTCGACCAGGGCTTCGGCCAGATCAAGCTCAAGGTCGGCGCCGACCTCGACGACGACCTGCGCCGCTTCCGCGTGGCCCGCGAGGTCTGCGGCCCCGACTACCCGATCGCGATCGACGCCAACCAGCGCTGGGACGTCGCCTCGGCCATCGAGTGGGTCGGCGCGCTGAGCCCGTACCGGCCGCACTGGGTGGAGGAGCCGACCAGCCCCGACGACGTGCTCGGCCACGCCGCCATCGCCGAGGGCATCAGGCCGGTCCCGGTCGCCACCGGCGAGCACGTCCAGAACCGCATCGTCTTCAAGCAGCTCCTCCAGGCCGGCGCGATCTCCTACCTGCAGATCGACGCGGCCAGGGTCGGCGGGGTGAACGAGAACCTGGCCATCCTGCTGCTCGCGGCCAAGTTCGGCGTGCCGGTCTGCCCGCACGCGGGCGGCGTCGGGCTGTGCGAGCTGGTGCAGCACCTGTCGATGTTCGACTACGTGGCGATCACCGGCACGATGGACGGCCGCGTGATCGAGTACGTCGACCACCTCCACGAGCACTTCGTGCACCCGGTCGTCATCGACAACGGCCGCTACGTCGCCCCCATGGCGCCCGGCTTCAGCGCCGAGATGCACGCGGCGTCGATCGCCGCCCACACCTTCCCCGACGGCCAGGTATGGAGGGCCACGTCATGACGCTCAAGGCCATCGTGACCGGCGGCGGTTCAGGCATCGGCCTGGCCACCGCCACCCTGCTCGCGGCGCGCGGCATGAAGGTCGCCTGCCTCGACCTCGCCCCGCCCGGCGACCCCTTCGTGGGGATCAGGGCGGACGTGGCCGACGACGCGTCCGTGCGCGCGGCGGTGGCCGAGGCCGCGGAACGGCTCGGCGGCATCGACGTCGTGATCAACAACGCGGGCGTCGGCGCCCAGGGCACGGTCGAGGACAACCCGGACGAGGAGTGGCGGAAGGTCTTCGAGGTCAACGTGTTCGGCATCGTCCGGGTGAGCCGGGCGGCGCTGCCGTACCTGCGCAGGTCGCAGCACCCGGCCATCGTCAACACCTGCTCGATCGCGGCCACCGCCGGGCTGCCGCACCGGGCGCTCTACAGTGCGACCAAGGGCGCGGTGTTGTCGCTGACCCTCGCCATGGCCGCCGACCACGTCCGCGAGGGCATCCGCGTCAACTGCGTCAACCCGGGCACCGCCGACACCCCGTGGGTGGGGCGGCTGCTCGACTCGGCCGACGATCCCGAGGCCGAACGTGCGGCGCTGAACGCCAGGCAGCCGATGGGCCGCCTGGTCAGCGCCGAGGAGGTCGCCGCCGCGATCGCCTATCTGGCAGGTCCCGAGTCCGCCGCGACCACCGGCACCGCGCTCGCGGTCGACGGCGGCATGCAGGGGCTACGGCTCCGGCCAACCAACCAAGGAAGGTAACCCCCCATGAAGATCGGTCCGGTGGTCGCGAGCGCGGCCCTGCTGGCGGTCGTCGCCGCCTGCGGCTCCAGCGGCACGAACGGCTCCAGCGGCTCCACGGCGGAAGGGGGAGGCGGCGGCAAGGTGGGCATCGACCACCCGCGCGCCGACTCCGACTTCTGGAACTCCTACATGAAGTACGTCCCGCAGATGGCGACCGAGCTCAAGGCCGACCTGATGCCCGCCACGAACTCCCAGAACGACGTCTCCAAGCTGGTCAACAACGTGCAGGCGCTGGTCGGCCAGGGCGCCAAGGCGATCGTCATGGCCCCCCAGGACACCGGCGCCATCGCCAACACGCTCCAGCAGCTGGAGAACAAGAAGATCCCCGTGGTCACCGTGGACACCCGGCCCGACAAGGGCAAGGTCTACATGGTCGTACGCGCCGACAACCGCGCGTACGGCACCAAGGCGTGCGAGTTCCTCGGCGAGAAGCTCGGCGGCAAGGGCAAGGTCGTGCAGCTTGAGGGCGCGCTCAGCTCGATCAACGGCCGCGACCGGTCCGAGGCGTTCAACGAGTGCATGAAGACGAAGTTCCCCGGCATCACGGTGTTCAGCGAGCCGACCGAGTGGGAGGGCAGCAAGGCGGCGTCCATGCTGCAGACCCGCCTGGAGCAGAACCCGGATATCAAGGGCATCTACATGCACGCCGGCGGCGTGCACCTGGCCCCGACGCTGCAGGTGCTCAAGCAGAAGAACCTGCTGGTGCCGCCGACCGACCCCAAGCACGTCTTCGTGGTCTCCAACGACGGCATCCCGCAGGAGTTCGAGGAGATTCGCAAGGGCAACATCGACGCCACGGTGTCGCAGCCGGCCGACCTCTACGCCCGGTACGCGGTCTTCTACGCCAAGGCGGCGGTCGACGGCAAGACGTTCCAGCCGGGCCCGACCGACCACGGCAGCACCATCATCCAGCTGCCCAACGGCTTCGAGGACCAGCTCCCGGCGCCGCTGGTGACGAAGGACAACGTGGACGACCAGAACCTCTGGGGTAACCAGGTCAAGTGATGAAATATCACGTTGAAGCCCGAAATGTCGTCAAGCGTTTCGGCCCGACCACCGCGCTGAACGGCGCGGAGATCGCCATCGCCGAGGGCCAGACCCACGCCCTCGTCGGCCGGAACGGCGCGGGGAAGTCCACCCTCGTGTCGATCCTCACCGGGCTCCAGCGGCCGGACGAGGGCGAGGTGCTGTTCTCCGGGGAGACGGCGCCCGCCCTGGCCGACCGCGACGCCTGGCGGCAGCGCGTCGCCTGCGTGTACCAGAAGTCCACGATCATCCCGGCGCTGACGGTCGCGGAGAACCTGTTCGTCAACCGCCAGACCGGCCGCGGCCGGATGATCAACTGGCGGGCGCTGCGGGCCAAGGCGCGCGAGCTGCTGGACACCTACGAGGTGGACGTCGACCCGCAGGCGCTGGCCGGCGAGCTGGGCGTCGAGCAGCGGCAGCTCGTGGAGATCGCGCGGGCGCTGTCGTTCGGCGCCCGGTTCATCATCCTCGACGAGCCCACCGCCCGGCTCGACGGCCCGGCCATCGAGCGGCTGTTCACCCGCATGCGCTCGCTGCGCGAGCAGGGCGTCACGATGATGTACATCTCCCACCACCTGGACGAGGTGTACGAGATCTGCCAGAGCGTCACGGTCTTCCGCGACGCCCGGCACATCGTGACCCGGCCGGTCGCCGGGTTCCCCCAGGACGAGCTGGTGGACGCGATGACCGGCGAGGCCACGGCCGCCTACGAGTCCCGGCAGCGCGTGCCGGGCGAGGCGGTCGTGCTGTCGGGCGCGGGCCTGTCGCTGACCGGCCGCTACCAGGACGTGGACATCTCGGTCAGGTCCGGCGAGGTCGTGGGCCTGGCGGGCTCGGCGAGCAGCGGCAAGGTCGGCCTGGCCGAGACCCTGGTCGGGCTGCGGAAGCCGGACACGGGCGTGGTCACGATCGACGGCACCCGGGTCAAACCGGGCGACGTGCCCGCCGCCATGCGCGCCGGGCTCGGGTTCGTGCCCGAGGACCGGCACCACGAGGGTTTCGTGCCGATGCTGTCGGTGGGGGAGAACGCGACCCTGCCGATCGCCCACAAGCTGGGCGCCTACGGCATCGTCTCGCCCGCGCGGCGCCGGGAGAGGGCCGTCCAGATGATCGAGAGCCTGGACATCAAGACCGAGGGGCCCGACCAGCCCGTCGGCGACCTGTCCGGCGGGAACGCGCAGAAGGTCGTGTTCGCGCGGGCGCTCGTGGACGACCCGAGGGCGCTGGTCGTGATCAACCCGACCGCGGGCGTCGACGTCAAGGCCAAGCAGGCCCTGCTCGGCGCGGTCGAGGACGCGGTCGGCCGGGGCGCCGGGGCCGTCGTGGTCTCCGACGAGCTCGACGACCTGCGCATCTGCGACCGGGTGCTGGTGATGTTCCACGGCAGGGTCGTCAAGGACGTGCCGCGTGGCTGGACCGACCACGAGCTCGTGGCCGTGATGGAAGGCATACAAGAGTGACCACTTTGACTGCTCCGGCCCCCCGGCTGAGGCTGGCCAGGTTCCGCGACCTGACCCTGGTGCCGGTGATCCTGCTCCTGCTCGTCGTGGGCGCGTTCCTCGACCCGACCTTCCTGACGGCGGGCAACCTGACGAACGTGCTCCAGCAGCAGGCGGCGATCTCGCTGCTCGTGCTGGCCGAGGCGATGATCCTGATCGCCGGGAAGTTCGACCTGTCGCTGGAGTCGACGGTCGGCACCGCGCCCGGCATCGCCGTGATGCTGGTCGTCCCGGCCTCGGCGGGCGGGTTCGGCCTCGGGCTGCCCGGCTGGCTGGTGATCCCGCTGGCCCTGCTCGTGGGCGCGGCCATCGGCGCGTTCAACGGGTTCCTGATCATCAGGTTCCAGCTCTCGGCGTTCATCGTCACGCTGGCCATGCTGATCATCGTGGACGGCCTCCAGCAGGGGCTCACCCAGGGCAAGACGCTGTTCGAGCTCCCCGAATCGCTGCTCTACCTCGGCAGCGCCACCTGGCTCGGCCTGCCCGCCGCCATCTGGATCGCCGCGCTGCTGTTCGCCGCCGGCATCTTCGGCCTGACCTACCTCCGGCTCGGCCGCTCCCTGTACGCCATCGGCGGCAACGCCGACGCCGCCCGCGCCGCCGGCATCCGGGTGGACCGCGTGCTGTTCGGCGTGTTCGTCCTCGGCGGGATCCTGGCCGCCACGGCCGGCATCCTGGAGACCGGACGTCTCGGCGCGATCGGCAACGAGATGGGCGACGGCTGGATCTTCATGGTCTTCGCCGCGGCCGTCATCGGCGGCGTCAGCATGGACGGCGGCAAGGGCACCGTCCTCGGCGCGCTGACCGGCGTGCTGGTCATCGGCCTGGTGCAGAACATCCTCACCCTCATCGGGGTCTCCGGCTTCTGGCAGCCGGTCATCTACGGTGGCATCATTCTCATCGCACTGATCATCAGCAGGATCGCCGGCGGAAAGGCGCAGGACTGATGGAACGCCTCGCCCTGCGCACCAGGCTCCGGCCCGGCTGCGAGGAGACCTACGAGCGGGAGCACGCCACGATCCCGGCCGCCCTGGAGTCCGCGCTGCGCGCCCACGGCGTGATCTCCTGGC
Source organism: Nonomuraea sp. NPDC049646 (assembly GCF_044465525.1). Lineage (NCBI taxonomy): Bacteria > Bacillati > Actinomycetota > Actinomycetes > Streptosporangiales > Streptosporangiaceae > Nonomuraea > Nonomuraea sp. NPDC049646. Next base: position 108,659 of record NZ_JBITLU010000017.1, read on the forward strand.
GCATCTTCCGCGACGGCCTCGACCTGTTCCACTTCGTGGAGGTCGAGGACTACGCCGCGCTGCAGGCCGCGCTCAAGGACGACCCCGCCGACCAGGCGTGGCAGCGCCAGATGAACCGCCTGCTCGACGGCGACTTCGACCAGTCGGCGGGCGGCCTGCGCCAGGTCTGGGAGCTGACGTGATCGACCTGCCCCGCGTCGGCCTCGGCGGCGCCCCGCTCGGCAACCTCTACCAGGCGGTCTCCGGCGAGCAGGCGCGGGCCACGGTCGACGCGGCCTGGGACAGCGGCGTGCGGCTCTTCGACACCGCGCCCCACTACGGGCTGGGGCTGTCCGAACGCCGCCTGGGCGCCGCGCTCGCGGAGCGGTCGGGCTACGTCCTGTCCACGAAGGTGGGCCGGCTGGTGGTGCCCTCGCGGGTGCGCGACGACGACGAGATGTTCGACGTCCCGGTCGGGCTCGGCCGCGCCTGGGACTTCTCGGCCGACGGCGTGCGCGACTCCCTGGAGGACTCCCTGGCCCGGCTCGGCCTGCCGGAGATCGACATCGCGCTCATCCACGACCCCGACGATCACCTGGAGCAGGCGCTGGCCGAGGCGTACCCGGCCCTGGCCGAGCTGCGGGAGCAGGGCGTGGTCAAGGCGATCGGCGTCGGGATGAACCAGTGGCAGGCGCCGCTGCGCTTCGTCCGGGAGACCGGCGTCGACGTCGTCATGCTCGCCGGGCGCTACACGCTGCTCGACCAGTCGGGGCTGCCGCTGCTGGACGAATGCGCCGAGCGCGGCGTCCGGGTGCTGGCCGCCGGGGTCTTCAACAGCGGCCTCCTGGCCACGCCGGCCCCGTCGGGCACCTTCGACTACGCGCCCGCGCCGGCGCCGCTGCTGGACCGGGCCGCCCGGATCGCCGGCGTCTGCGAGCGCCACGGCGTCTCGCTGCCGCAGGCGGCCATGGCCTTCCCGCTGCGCCATCCGGCGGTCGCCTCGATCGTGCTGGGCGCCCGCGCGCCCGAGGAGGTCCTGGCCAACGCCGCCCTGTGGTCCCGCCCGGTCCCCGAGGAGCTGTGGCTGGAACTGGCCGGCGAGGGCCTGCTCGGGTGACCGCGGCCGGGCCCCCGCCCGGCCGCCGTCGTCGTCGTTCAGTGCACCTGTACGTACGCGCCGAAGGCCAGCGCCACGTCCCACACCCGGGAGAAGACGATCACCCGGCCGCCGTCCAGCCCGCCGCAGGAGACCGGTTTGCTGATGGCCGACGTGATGCCCTGGGCCGCGACGTCGTCGTACCAGTTGGTGTAGGAGTAGACCGGGCCGCCGCTGTCGCCATGGGCCACGGCGCAGCCGCCGACCACGCTCTTGGCCCTGACCATGTGCTTGACGTACTGCCCGTTCGAGTACGTGCCGCTCCACCCGGTCTCGGTCACCTTGATCAGGCAGTATTCGCCCAGCGACGCGCCCGAGTTGCACACGAAGTTGCCGACGTGCGCCTTCCACAGCGCGACCACCCGGTTGCTGGTGGCGGCCGCCGGACCGCCGTCGAAGACGTCGGCCGTGGCGTCGGCCAGGACGATCGCGGCGTCCCGCTTGGGCAGCCGCCACTGCAGGTCGCCCATGCGGTTCGCCGGGCTGCCCGAGCCGCCGCCGTCGTAGAAGGCGTCCCAGAACTCGCCGCAGTGGGCGGCGGTCAGGAAGCCGGGATTGCCGTTCTTGTCGTAGACGGCGAACCCCGAGGTGCAGCCGGAGCCGGTCCTGGCGTTCCAGGTCCGGCCGCCCGCGTAGTAGCTGGGGACGTCGTCCTGCCTGCTGTAGGCCGGGTCGAAGCGCTCGCCGCGCTCGAGCGTGACCGGCGCGGTGGCGCCGGCGGGCCGCTGGAGCTGGTCGGGGACGGTGTCCTCGTCCGGGACCGAGAGCCGCACGCCGCTTCCGTCGGCCTGCGGGGCGGCGCCCGTCACCTGTCCGGACTCGCTCCACTTGTCGGCCTCGGCGAGGAGGTCGGCGTAGGAGAAGGCGGACGGGAGCACCGAAACCGGGGCGGTCAGCCGTCCCTCGTCGATCACGGCCCGCACGGGCTCGGGCACCTGGCCCTTCCAGTACAGGCGCACCTCGTGGTTCTCGGGCGCGACGATCACGCCGCCGTACCCGTCGGAGGTCTCGGCCACGGCCGTGACGCGGTCGGCGACGGCGTTCAGCCGGGTCTGCTCGGCGAAGAGCGCGTCCCAGCTCGCGAAGCCGCCGGGGACCTGGCCGCGCGGGCCGGTCGAGTCCCTGGCCGGCGGCTTGCCCCCGGCGTCGGCGGCCTGCCGGGTGAGGCCGGGGCCGGAGTCGGTGACGGCCGAGGCGGCTCCGGCGCCCACGAAGGGCACGACGGCGCACGCCAGGATCAGCACCGTACGGCGTAAGCGGATGTTCTGCATGGATCCCCCCATGTCTGGATGAGGGGCCATCACAGCAGCGATCCGGCACGCCTACCGCGTCCAAGTACCGCTCCGCGCTGTGCTGTGCGGGCTTGCGGCCCTCAGGAGGGGATGAACAGCCAGGACGTGGACGTGCCGGACTCGTAGCGGGAGTCCAGGCGTTTGGCCAGCACGCCGGGCAGGCCCTGCTCGCGCGCCGCCTGCCGGACCGCGCCGGGCTCGCCGGGCCAGGAGGGCGCGGTCTGCCAGCGGGGACCGGCCAGCCCGAGCGACTCCAGGGCGGCCCGCCGGTCGGCGAACGGCTCGTCCACCAGGGAGCGGCCCTCGTCGTACAGCAGGTCCTGGACGACCAGGATCTCGGTGCCGGCCAGCGTGACCACCTCGCCGTCCAGCACCGCCGTCCGGCTGCCGAACGACTCGGCCAGCGGGCGCAGCCAGGGATGCTCGCGGGCGGCCGTCGTGCGCCCGCCGTCGACGGGGACCAGGAGCCGGCGTCCGCCCCAGGCGAACTCGAAGGCGTAGGCGGCGGCGTCCCTGGGCGGCCGGGCGCGCTCGGTGGGCAGCATGGGCTCCACGTCGGGGAACGGGTCGCGGACGGGGGCGTCCATGCGGTGGATCATCCAGTTCTTGCCCCGCGTCCGGAACAGCACGAACCGCCCGGAGGCCCGCCGGCCGTGCAGGACGAACTTGACCTCGCGCTCGGACCACTTCTCGGTCTCGTACGTGCCGGTGTCCCAGACGGTCATGGTGCCGCCGCCGTACTCGCCCTTGGGGATCTCGCCGTGGAAGGTGAGGTACTCCATCGGATGGTCCTCGGTGTGCACCGCCAGGTGGTTGGTGCCGGGGTCGGCGGGCAGGCCCTTGGGGACCGCCCAGGAGGCCAGCACGCCGTCGCGTTCCAGCCGCAGGTCCCAGTGCAGGGAGCGGGCGTGGTGCTCCTGGATGACGAACGCGGCGCCGCCACCGTCCTCGGGAGGGGTGGCGGGCACGGGCTCGGGGGTCCGGCTGGGGTCGCGTTTGCTGCGGTATCGCTCCAGTTTGTCGGCCACGACACGGTTACTACCCGGGGAACGGGCGCCGATCAGTCGAGGGCCTTGCGCAGCCACGCCTCCACGCCCGCCACGTGCACGGTGGCCCACGACCGCGCCACGTCCGGCTGGCGGGCGGCGATGGCCTCGTAGATCGCGGTGTGCTGCTCGCGGGTCTTCTCCATCGCGCCCTCCTGGGTGAGGCCGCGCCACACCCGGGCCCGAGTGGTCGGACCTGACAGGCTCTCGATGAACGAGCAGAGCACGCTGTTGCCCGACCCGCGCGCGATGCGCTGGTGGAACTCCAGGTCGTTGGCGACCAGTTCCTCGACCGTCGGCTGCGCGGGCAGCGAGTCGAGGATGAGCCGCAGCTCCTCGATGTCCTCGTCGCGCATCAGCTCGGTGGCCATGGCCGTCGCGGCCGGCTCAAGGATGCGCCGCACCTCGAAGAACTGGATCACCGTGTCGTCGCGGTGCAGGTCGAGCACGAACGACATGGTGTCGAGCAGCAGGTGCGGCTCCAGGCTGGTGACGTACGTGCCGTCGCCCTGGCGCACGTCGAGCACGTTGATCAGGGCGAGCGCGCGCACGGCCTCGCGCAGCGAGTTGCGCGACAGGCCGAGCCGCTCGGCGAGGTCGGCCTCCTTCGGCAGACGATCTCCGGGAGTCAGCTCCCCGGAGAGGATCATCTGCTTGATCTTGTCGATGGCCGCGTCGGTGACCGCCACACTCTTCTCCCTAGACATCGGATGTCTAGGAGTCTAGAGCCTGGAAGCGCACGGGATCGACGTCCGGGACGCGGCGGATCAGGCCCCGGGTCTCCAGGGTGCGCAGATGGGACGCGGCCTCGCCGGCCGCCATGCCGCGCAGCACGGGGGCCAGGTCGTCCCAGGGCCGGTTCCAGGTCATCATCGAGGCGACCTCCCAGATGGTCAGCGGTCGCGACCGCTCGGCCATGAGGGTGCGCAACCGGATCAGCTTCTCCTCGTGATGGTGGCGGATCTCGGCGGCGCGCGCGGCAACATCGGGAAATATCCACTCGTGTGCCGGCAGGGCGTCCAGGGGGCCCAGCTCGCCGACCCGGTCGAGCGAGTCCAGGAAGTCGCCCAGCGGGTCGATGTCGTCGCGGTCGTAGGGATAGATCCCGATGTGCGGGGTGATGTCGGGAAGAACGTGGTCGCCGGTGAACAGCCGGTCGGCGTCCTCCAGGTGCAGGCAGATGTGGCCCGGCGTGTGGCCGGGGGTGTGCACGGCGCGCAGCTTGCGGCCGGGCAGCTCCACCAGGTCGCCGTCGCGCAGCTCGCGGTCGGGCAGCGCGGGCGGCGTCGGCCGGGCGCCCATCGCCTCGCGCGCCTCGCCGGGGCCGGCGCCGGCCCGCCTGAGCATGTCGGACTGGAAGCTCGCGTGCTCCTCCGCGGCGAACCGGTGCATGAGCCGGACCAGCGCGGCGTCCTCCTCGTGCATGGCGATCCAGGCCCCGGACGCCTCCTTGACCTGCCCGGCCAGCCCGGCGTGGTCGGGGTGGAAGTGGGTGACGACCACGCCGCTCACGGTCGTGACGTCGAGCCCGAGCGCGGCCAGGCCGCCGCTGAGCGCCTGCCAGGCGTCGGGATGGTTCCATCCGGCGTCCACCAGCACCGGCCCGCGCGGCGACTCGACGGCGTAGACGAGCGTGTAACCGAGCGGGTTGCCCGGGATGGGCACCGGCACGCTCCACACCCCGCCGCCGAGCTCCTGCGGCCGCTGTTCCGCGTACGGCCTGCGCCTGGTCTTCCCCACCGGTTCCCCCGATCGAGCACGTGCGTGTGAATGGTGGATCAGGCCAGGCGTTCGAGGATCGTCGCCGTGGCCAGGGCGCCGCCCGCGCACATGGTGACCAGCGCGGTGGTGGTGTCGGAGCGTTCGAGCTCGTGCAGGGCGGTGGTGATGAGCCGGGCGCCGGTGGCCCCGACGGGATGGCCGAGCGCGATGGCCCCGCCGTTGACGTTGACCCGGTCGAGATCGGGCTCGTGCACCGCGGCCCACGAGAGCACCACGGACGCGAACGCCTCGTTCACCTCGAACCTGTCGATGTCGCCCATGGTCATCCCGGCCGCCGTCAGCACCTTCGCGGTCGCCTCCACGGGACCGTCGAGATGATAGTAGGGCTCGGCCCCGACGAGCGCCTGCGCCAGGATGCGGGCCCGCGGTCGCAGCCCCTGCCGGCGGGCCTCCTGCTCGCTCGTCACCAGCACGGCGGCCGCGCCGTCGGAGATCTGCGAGGACGTGCCGGCGGTGTGCAGGGCGCCCTCGGCGACCGGTTTGAGCCCGGCCAGGCTCTCGACCGTGGTCTCGCGCAACCCCTGGTCCCTGCGGACGGATCCGACGGGCACGATCTCCCGCTCGAACCGCCCGTCGGCCCACGCCTTGGCCGCCAGGCGCTGCGACCGCGCGCCGAACCAGTCGAGCCGCTCCCTGGTCAGCCCGCGCCGCCGGGCGATGCGTTCGGCCGCGGTGAACTGGTCGGGCAGGTCGATGCTCCAGTCGTCGGGACGCGGCCGCGCGGGGCGCACGTTGCTGCCGAGCGGCGCCCGGCTCATCATCTCGACCCCGCATCCGACGCCGGCCTCGATGACGCCTGCCCTGATCATCGCCGCCGCCAGGTGCACGGCCTGCTGCGAGGAGCCGCACTGGGCGTCGAGCGTGGTGACGCCGGTCTGGTAGGGGAGCCCGGCGTAGAGCCACGAGTGGCGGCCGACGTGGCCGCCCTGCTCGCCGGCCTGCGTGACGCACCCGGCGAACGTCTGGCCGATCGTGGCCGGATCGACGCCGGCGCGCTGGATCAGGCCGTTCAGCGCCGCGGCCAGCACCTGCTGCGGCTTGAGCTCCGACAGCCATCCCGCCCGCTTGCCGATGGGCGTGCGAACGGCCTCGACGATCACAGGTGTGCCCACAGTCGCCTCCAGAACGTTGCTCTGGCCGCGACTGTAACGCGTTCTACTTTCTGGTGGAAGCCTCGCTTCCGGCGGGGAACTCGGCCCGCAGCCCGAAAGTGTCGAAAAGCCGCAGGTCAAAGAACATGGCGACGTGGTTGATGCCTTCTTCGCGCATCGCCAGCACCATGATCGCGAAGCGGCGGTAGACGTCGTGCTCGCGGAAGTAGACGGCGAACGCGGGCTGGCCGTTGGCGGCCACGGGGAGCAGCCTGAGGTCGTGCGGCCGGCTGGCGGGGCACTGCGTGGAGACGAGCTCGCCGATCGCGTCGGGGCCTTCGTACCAGCCCACGTAGGGGGGCATCTCCCAGATCGCGTCTTTGGTGAACAGCGAGACCAGCTCGTCGACGTCGTAGTTCTCGAAGGCGGCGACGTAGCGGTCGAGCAGGTGGCGCTGCTCGGCGGACAGCGGCTCGACCTGGTCGTCGAGGCTCGGCGAGACCTCGCTGAGCTGCGCGCGGGCCCGCTGCAGGATGCTGTTGACGGCCGCCGTGGACAGGCCCACCGCCTCGGCGACCTCGGCCGCCCGCCACCTGAGCACGTCGCGCAGGATCAGCACGGCGCGCTGCCGGGGCGGCAGGTGCTGGAGCGCGGCGACGAGCGCGAGCCGGATGCTCTCGCGCGAGGTCACGATCGAGGCCGGGTCGCCGGCCGCCTCGACCCCGGCCAGCGTGTCGGGCACCGGCTCCAGCCAGGGCACCTCGCCGTCCTGGACCAGCGGCTCGGACGCCTCGGTGCTCGGCGCGCCGAGACCGGTCGGCAGCGGCCGCCGGCCGCGGCTGTCGAGCGCGGTCAGGCAGGCGGTGGTGGCGATGCGGTAGAGCCACGTGCGCAGCGACGACCGCCCCTCGAACCCGTCGTAGCCGCGCCAGGCCCGCAGATAGGTCTCCTGCACGAGATCCTCGGCGTCGTGCACCGACCCCAGCATGCGATAGCAGTGTGCGAACAGCTCGCGCCGCATCGGATCGGCCAGCCGGAGGAAGTCTTCGCTCGTCGGCTTGTCGCTCATGCCCCCTGTATAGCTTCCGCCACCGACAAAAAGCCGATTAGAGCATGACGGAGATGTCCGGAAGGGGCTAGATGTCGGCCAGGAGGCGGTTCGCGGCGGTCTCGATGCGCCGCTGGATCTGGTCGTACGTGCGCCGCCCGCGCAACATCTCCAGCAGCTCCTGCACCCACACGCTGGCCAGCGAGCCCGCGAGGTCGAGCTGCTCCTCGCCGGCCTGGTCGATCGTCAGCCCGTCGGCCGACACCCGCAGCAGCAGCCCCGTCATGCGGTCGCCGAACGGTGTCTGGACCTCGGCCATGATCAACGACCGGATCAGCGCGTCGGCCAGCTCCGGCTCGCGCATCAGCCCGCGCGTGGCCCGCATGAGCACGTCGACGGCCCGGCTGGCCGGCGTGGACGCCCCGGGCGGGCGGCGCTCGATGCTGCTCTCCAGCAGGTCGATCTCCTCGCCCACGACCGCCACCACCAGGTCCATCTTGGACGGGAAGTAGCGGTAGAGCGTGCCCAGCGCCACGCCCGCGCGCTCGGCGACCGTGCGCATCTGCATCGCCTCGACGCCGCCGCGCGAGGCCAGCGCGGCGGCGGCCTGGACGATGCGCTTGCGGCGTTGGTGCTGGCTGCGGGTGCGGACGCTGCGACCGCCCGCCGCGGCGCGGCCCTCGGCGGCCCCCTCGGTGTCGCTGGGGGGCGCGGAGAATGACCCGGGCGAGGTACGCATAAGAACACGTTATCTGATTTCTCGGCAACGCGGCTTGTTACTCGCGAGTCACAAACAGGCCGTATCGGCCCATGTCTACGGCGTTACAGGACTATGCCGGAACATGGCGAAGAAGGCCGGTACTGGACAGATATTAGAATCTGTTCTAGTTTGCCATTCGGCTTACCTAGCGCTTGCTGGAGGCTCGATGATCGCGCAGACGCTGGCGGCCCTGCTCCTCGACCGGGCGCAGGACGACCGACCTGGGCTGATGTTCGAGGGCGCGGTGTGGTCGTGGCGCGAGCACGTCGCCCGCTGCCGGGCGGCGGGGGCCTGGCTGAGCGGGCGCGGCACGGGCCTGCACGTGGGCGTGCTGGCGGAGAACGTCCCGGAGCTGCTTCTCGTGCTCGGCGGGGCGGCGCTCGACGGGCACGTGCTGGTCGCGCTGAACCCGACGCGCCCGGCTGAGGAGCTGGTGCGCGACGCCCGCGCCACCGACGTGGACCTCCTGCTCTGGGACGCCCCCTTCGCGGGCCCGGCCGCGTCGGTCGCCGAGGCGCTGGGCGTGGAGAGCATGCCGCTGTCCCTGGTGCCGTCCCTGGGGGCGGGCGGCGGGCGGGTGGGCGAGGCCGCGCCCGGGGACCTGGTGATGCTGATCTTCACGTCGGGGACCTCCGGCCGGCCCAGGGCCGTCCGGATCACGCAGCGCAAGCTGGCGCTGCCGGGGCTGAGCCTGGCCGCGCTGCTCACGCCCGAGGACGTCGTCTACTGCTCGATGCCGCTGTTCCACTCCGGCGCCCTGATGGCCGCCTACGCCCCGGCCGTGGCCTCGGGCGCGGCGCTGGCCGTGCGCAGGCGGTTCTCGGCCTCCGGCCTGCTGCCGGACGTGCGGCGGCACGGCTGCACCTACCTGCACTACGTCGGCAAGGCGCTCTCCTACGTCCTGGCCACCCCCGAACGCCCGGACGACGCCGACAACCCCCTCAGGATCGCCTTCGGCAACGAGGGCAGCGCGGTGGCGACCAGGCGGTTCGGCGAGCGGTTCGGCTGCCGGGTGATCGACGCCTTCGGCTCCACCGAGACGGCCATCTCCTTCAGCCCCGACCCCGGCGCCCCGCCCGGCAGCCTGGGCAGGCTGGGCGCGGGCGTGCAGATCCTCGACCCCGCCACCGGACGCCCGTGCCCGCCGGCCCGCATCGAGGGCGGCCGCCTGCTCAACCCGGACGAGGCCGTCGGCGAGCTGGTCAACACCGCCGGCCCCGGCCTGTTCGAGGGCTACTACAACGACCCGGACGCGGACGCCGAACGCCTCAGGAACGGCGCCTTCTGGTCCGGCGACCTGGCCTACGCCGACCCCGCCGGGCACGTCTTCTTCGCCGGACGCGGCACCGAACGCCTGCGCGTGGACGGCGAGAACCTGGCCGTCGCCCCCGTGGAGGCCGCCCTGCGGGAGTTCGGCGGCGTGGTGGAGGCGGCCGTCTATCCGGTGCCGGACGCGGCGGCCGGCGACCAGGTGATGGCGGCGCTGGTCCTGGACGGCCCCTTCGACGCCGACGCGTTCGCCGCGTTCGTGGCGGGACGCACCGATCTGGGCCCCAAATCCTTACCCCGCTATATCCGGATTTGTAGTGAACTTCCGCATACCCCCTCCCACAAGGTCATCAAGCGGATCCTGGCCAAGGAGGCGTGGCGGACCGGCGACCCCGTCTGGTGGCGCTCCCCGTCCGGATTGCGCCCCCTGACCGGCGTGGACGTCAAGGCGATCGAGGACGAGTTCGTCGAGCACGGCAGGCACCACCTCTTGGAGAGCTGATGGATTTCAACCTGGACGAGACCCAGCAGGACCTGAAGAAGCTGACCGCCGAAGTGCTGGCCAAGCAAGGAGAGGGCGGCCCGGCGGCCGAGCGGGGGGAGGGCGGCCCGGCGGGCGAGCGGGGTGACAGCGACTCGGCGGCCGAGGACGCGCTGTGGCGGGCCGGGCTCCTGGGCGTGTGCGCGTCCGAGGAGGCGGGCGGCGCCGGGCTCGGCCCCGTCGAGATGGCCGTGGTGCTGCGCGAGGTGGGTGCGCGGGCGGCGGCCGTACCGGCGTTGCCCGTCCTGGTGAGCACGCTGGCCCTGGCCCGGCACGGCAGCCCTGACCAGCGCGGGCGGGTCACGCGCGGCACCCTGGCCCGGCGCGAGCCCGGCCGGGCCCCGTCAGATCCGCCCGCCACGGCCGCCCGCCGCGAGGGCGACGGCTGGTCGCTGACCGGGCGCAAGGTCGCGGTGCCCTACCCGGCGGACGACGTCCTGGTCACCGCGGGCGAGGGGCTGTTCCTGGTGGCGTCGCCGCCCGCGAGCCCCGAGTTCACCTCGACCGGCGAGCCGGCCGCCACGATCCGGCTGGACGGCACGCCCGCCGAGGCGGTGGCCGGGCCCGAGGCGGCCGCCGACGCCGGACGCCTGTTCACGGTGGCCGTCGCCGCGCAGGCGAGCGGCGTCCTGGCCGGGGCGCTCGACCTGACCACTGCCTACATCAGGACGAGACGGCAGTTCGGCCGGGCGCTGGCCGAGTTCCAGGCCGTCACCATGCAGATCGCCGACGTCTACATCGCCGGACGGGCCCTCGACGTGGCCATGTGGTCGGCGGCCTGGCGGCTGGCCGAGGGCCTGCCCGCCGACGAGGACGTGGCGCTGGCCGCGTTCCACGTCTGCGAGGCCGTCAAGGCGCTCTACACCTGCCAGCACCTGCACGGCGGCCTCGGGCTTGACGTCACCTACCCGCTGCACCGGCACTTCGCGCAGGCCAAGCACCTGTCCCACCTGCTCGGCGGCGCCGACGCCCAGCTCGACCTGATCGGAGCCCTCGTCTGATGCTGATCGACCTGACCCGGGAGCAGCGCGCGCTCCGCGACGAGCTGCGCGAGTACTTCCGCGGCTGCCTGACCGCCGAGGACCGCGCGAAGATCGCCGACGACCCGTTCGGCGAGGCGTACATGGAGCACTGCCGCCGGCTCGGCCGCGACGGCAAGCTGGGGCTGGGCTGGCCCAAGGAGTACGGCGGGGGCGGGTACGGCCCCCTGGAGCAGCAGATCTTCGCCAACGAGATCGCCCGCGCCGGGGTGCCGTACCCGATCATCACCGTGCAGACGGTAGGGCCGACCCTGATGCAGTACGGCACCCAGGAGCAGAAGGACCGGTTCCTGCCGCGCATCCTGGCCGGCGAGTGCCACTTCGCGATCGGCTACAGCGAGCCCGAGGCCGGCACCGACCTGGCCTCCCTGCGCACCACGGCGGTGCTGGACGGCGACCACTACGTCGTCAACGGCCAGAAGATCTTCACCAGCGGCGCGCACTACGCCCAGTACATCTGGCTGGCCGCCCGGACGAACCCCGAGGCCAAGAAGCACAAGGGCATCACGATGATGATCGCCGCCACCGACGACCCCGGCTTCTCCTGGACGCCGATCGTCACCATGGACGGCCGCCACCACACGAACTCCACCTACTACTCCGACGTGCGCGTCCCGGTGGACATGGTGGTGGGCGAGGTGGACAAGGGCTGGGACCTGATCGTCAACCAGCTCAACCACGAACGCGTCACCCTCGGCCCGGCCGGAAACCTCGGCCAGACCTACGACCGCTTCCTCGCCTGGGCCAGGCACGCCGGGCTGACCGACAATCCGGACGTACGCCGCGCCCTCGCCCGGGTGTGGGCCGCCTTCCGTACGAACGAGCTGCTCAACTGGCAGGTGGCGGCGAACATGGACCTCGGCTGGCTGGGCGCGCCCGACGCCTCGGCCACCAAGATCTACGGCTCCGAGCGCATGCAGGAGATCGGCCGGCTGGTGTGCGACGTCGTGTCCCGCTACGGCGACCCCTCCGACCCGGAGACGGCCGAGCTGGCCGAGCGCATGGACCACGGCGTCAAGGGCGCGGTGGTGCTGACGTTCGGCGGCGGGGTCAACGAGGTGCAGCGCGAGCTGATCGCGATGCTCGGCCTGAGCCTGCCGAGGCCGCCGCGATGACCGACACGACCGGCACGACCGACACGACCGACACGACCGACACGACCGCCGCGACTACCGACACGGCGACCGGCACGACCGGCGCGATGACCGACGCGGAGCTGCACGAGCTGGCCGGCAAGCAGATGGCGATGGGGGAGCTGCGCGGCGCCCCCGCCGCCGACCCGGTGAACGCGCCCATGATCCGCCACTGGCTGGCGGCCATGGGCGACGCCAACCCGCGCTACCTGGAGGAGGGCGTGGCGCCGCCCGCGATGGCCCAGGTGTGGACCATGCAGGGGCCGGGCGCGCAGGCCAAGGACCGCTCGCCGGTGGACGACCTGCTGGCCGCGCTCGACGCCGCGGGCTTCACCGGGGTCGTGGCGACCAACTGCGAGCAGACCTACCACCGGTACGCCAGGATCGGCGAGCTGCTGACCCCCGCCACCCGCTTCACGTCGCTGGCCGGGCCGAAGCGCACCGCCCTGGGCGAGGGCTACTTCGCCACCTGGAACGTCACCTGGTACGGCGACGACGACCGTCCGGTCGCCGAGATGCTGTTCCGGGTGCTGAAGTTCCGGCCGAAGGCGCCTGCCCCGCGCGGGCGGGAGCCGTACCCGCTGCGGCCGGCGGTCAACGCGGACACCGCGTTCTTCTGGGAGGGGGCGCGGCACGGCGAGCTGCGCGTCCAGAGCTGCGCGGACTGCGGGGAGCTGCGCCATCCGCCCGGCCCGATGTGCCCGAACTGCCGCTCGGGGAACCGGTCGCACGTCGTCGCGAGCGGCCGCGGCACCCTCTACAGCTACGTCGTCCACCACCATCCGCCGGTGCCGGGGCGGGAGGTCCCGTTCGTGGTGGGCGTGGTGGAACTGCCGGAAGGAGTACGGATCGTGGGCAACGTCGTGGACTGCCCGGTCGAGAAGGTGGAGGTCGGGATGGCCCTGCGGGTGACGTACCGGTCGATGGACGACGAGCTCGTCCTGCCGATGTGGACGCCGGAGGAGCCGTGACCCCCGCCGCCGGAACGGCCCTGCCCGAGCTGGAGGTGGACCTGACCCCCACGACGGTGATCGCCACCGCCCTGGCCACCAGGGACTTCACCCCCGTGCACCACGACACCGCCAAGGCCCGCGCCCAGGGCTCGAAGGACATCTTCCTCAACATCCTCACCACCATGGGCCTGGTGGAACGCTACGTCACCGACTGGACGGGCCCGGAGGCGGTCATCACCAGCATCAACGTCAAACTGGGCGTCCCGGCGTACGCGGGGGACCGGCTGAGCTTCAGCGGCGTGATCGTCGAGCGCGACGGCGACCGGTACACCGCGCAGGTGCGCGGCAGGGTGAGCCTGGGCGACCACGCCACCGGCACCGTCACCTTCGTCCTGCCCGGGAGCGCGTGATGCCGGGCGGGCGGGCCGCGATCGCGGGCATCGGGGCCACCGAGTTCAGCAAGGACTCCGGCCGGTCGGAGCTGCGGCTGGCGGCCGAGGCCGTGCTCGCCGCCCTCGACGACGCCGGGGTGCCGCCGTCCGACGTGGACGGCATGGTCACCTACACCCAGGACGCCAACCAGGAGATCGCCGTCGCCCGGGAGACCGGCGTCGGCGACCTCACCTTCTTCTCCCGCGTCGAGTACGGCGGCGGCGCGGCCTGCGGCACGGTCGCGCACGCGGCGATGGCCGTGGCCACCGGCATGGCCAGGACGGTGGTCTGCTACCGGGCCTTCAACGAGCGCTCGGGCCGCCGCTTCGGCCAGCCGAACGCCCGGCTGACCGGGGAGCCCACCTCCCAGGGCCTGGAGATGAGCTGGCACGTGCCGTACGGGCTGATGACCCCGGCCGCGTGGGTCGCCATGTTCGCGCGGCGGTACATGCACGAGTTCGGGGCGACGTCGGAGGACTTCGGGCGGGTGGCGGTGGCCATGCGCCGGCACGCCGCCACCAACCCGGCCGCCTGGTTCCACGGGCGGCCGATCACGCTGGAGGAGCACCAGGCGTCCCGGTGGATCGTGGAGCCGCTGCACCTGCTCGACTGCTGCCAGGAGAGCGACGGCGCGGTGGCGCTGGTCGTGACGTCCGCCGAACGCGCCCACGACCTGCGCAGGTCGCCCGCGGTGATCACGGCGGCGGCGCAGGGGGCGGGCGCGGGCCAGATGATGATGACGAGCTACTACCGGAACGACATGAGCGGCCTTCCGGAGATGTCCGTCGTCGGCCGGCAACTGTGGAAGATGTCCGGGCTGTCCCCGGCGGACATCCAGACGGCCATCCTGTACGACCACTTCACCCCGTTCGTCCTCGCCCAGCTTGAGGAGCTGGGCTTCTGCGGACGCGGCGAGGCCCCCGACTACCTGCGGGACGGCGGCATCGAGCTGGACGGCCGCCTGCCCGTCAACCCGCACGGCGGCCAGCTCGGCGAGGCGTACATCCACGGCATGAACGGCATCGCCGAGGCCGTCCGGCAGATCAGGGGGACGGCCGCCAACCAGGTGGCCGGGGCGCGGAACGTCCTGGTCACGGCGGGGACCGGCGTGCCGACCAGCGGCTTGATCCTCTCAGCATCGTGACGAACAGTTAAATATCGGGACTCAGGGTAATCATCCCTGTATGAGTGGAATCTGGGGGATCCTGGCACAGCCGGAACTGAAGATCGACTGGACCAGGATGCCCACCTACAACACGATCATGGCGGTCGCCGCCGGCGTCGGGTTGCTGCTCGTGGTCTCCTTCGGCCGCCGGCTGCTCAGGGGCGACCCGCTGGAGCACGTGGACGGCTGGGCGCTGGCGTTCGGCGCGGTCGGGACGATCCTGGCGGTCACCGGGCTGCACATGACGCTCACCTGGCCGCTGGCCGGGCAGGGCTTCCCGTTCGACAACATCATCTTCGGGGAGCCCTCGCTGGCGTTCGGCGTGCTGCTGCTGGCCGCCGCTCTCTACCTGTGGAAACGCTGGGGCGTGATCACCGTGGCGCCCGACCGGCGCAAGCTGGTGGCGCGCACGGCCGGGCCGATCTCGCTGTTCGTCTTCGGCATGGGGCTGGCCTGCTTCGGCATCGCGGCGGCGGGCTGGACGTACACGCTGTTCGCCGCGCCGCCGCAGGAGCCGATCTCGGGGGCCTTCGCCGACCTGCCGCTGCTGGAGGCCACCTTCATCTCCGGCCTGTACGTGCTGGTCGGGGTGGGCGCGGTGCTGTTCCCGTTCGCGCTGCGGGCCAGGGGCGGCCCGGTCACGACCGTGACCGGGGTGTGCTGGGGGATCGCCGGGGCGGCGTTCCTGCTGTTCGGCGCGCTGAACTACTTCACCCACATCGGGCTGATCGTCAACACCATGTAGGCGCTCACGGGCCCATGAACATCGGCACGGAGAAGAACACGATCATCGCGATGGCCACGCAGACCAGGAACCCGATCAACTCCCAGGCCCAGTCGTAGTGCCGCTGCCTGCGTCGCTTGAGCGCCTTCTTCCTGGCCGCGGCCTTCTTCTTGCCCGCCGGCTGCTTGCGGGCGCCGGGCTTGGCGCCGCCCCTCCCCGGCGAGCGGGCCGGTTCGGCGCCGGCCTTGCGCCGGGACGGGCCCTGGAGGTCGCGCGCGGGGTCCGGGTAGCGCGCACGGTCGGCTTCCAGCTCGCGGGCGAGCTCGAAGGCGAAGTCCGCCGCGCGACTGCGCCCGGACGCCGCCGCATCCGCCACGGCCGCATCGGACAGGGCCGGGTCGGACTTCGCCGGGTCAGGGAGGGCCGGGTCGGGCAGGGCCGGGGCGGAGGCGGCCGGGGCGTGGGGTGGCTCGGGAGCGGGCATCCGGTAGACCGGTTCGGCGGCGGCCCTGGACCTCGGGGTGAACAGCGGCGCCGCCTCCTTGGCCGGCTGCTCCGCCGTCAAGGGGCGCAGGGAGGAGCGGGCCGGGTCCTGATGCGCCGGGACGTCCCTGATCGCGGGCATCTCCTGGGTGATGGGCTCGTCGTCCAGCACGTCCGCGGGGATGGGCGCGGCCAGGAAGAAGGGCCGCTCCCCGGGCGGCGGAACGGCGGCGCCCGTGGCCCGCCCCTCGGCCGGAGCGGCGGGCGGCGCGGTGAAGTCACCCGTGCTGAACGGCCGTACGGACGGGGCCGGGGGCTCGGGCAGCGGTTGCGGGGGCTGCGGGGGCCGCGGGGGCTTGGCCAGGAACGGCCGTACGGCCGCCGCCCGCGCGGCCGGGTCCCGCAGCGGCCCCATCGAGTCCAGCGCTCCGAGCGGGTCGCGCAGCTTGGGCATCGGCGCGGTCGTCGCCTCGTGCACGGACGGCCGTCCGGCGGGCGGCGGCGTGAGCAGGTCCGCCGGGAAGATGCCGGTGCTGGTCGCCGGGTCGGCCTCGGCGAGCGGCAGCGGCCACTGCGGCGGCGCGGGCCAGAGCGGCTTGACGAACAGCGGCCCAGGCTCGGCCGGCACCGATCCGGCGAAGTGCATCCGCAGGATCGCGGGCGGCTCCG
Organism: Nonomuraea sp. NPDC049646; assembly: GCF_044465525.1. Lineage (NCBI taxonomy): Bacteria > Bacillati > Actinomycetota > Actinomycetes > Streptosporangiales > Streptosporangiaceae > Nonomuraea > Nonomuraea sp. NPDC049646. The sequence goes on from NZ_JBITLU010000017.1 coordinate 125,222, forward strand.
GCCAGGGCAGACGTCCCAGGACGTCCCGCAGCGGCGCGACCGCGAGCGCGCCGTACACGTCGGCGACGGGCTTCGGCGCCCGGCCGCCGGCCAGCGCGGTCAGGGCCATGTCCAGGACCTCGCGGAAGCGGTGGCCCGCGCCGAAGGCGAGCTCGTCGGCGGTGTCGGGGGCGACGTCGAGCACCCAGGCCAGCTCGGCCCGGCTCAGCCCGCACACCGCGCACAGCACCAGCACCTCGCGCTGTTGCGGGCGAAGCTCGCGCAGCACGCGCTCGACCAGCGCCGAGGCCGGGTCGATGAGCGGGTCAACGACGGGCGGGGCGTAGACGACGTCCCGCCGGTGGATCTGGCGGCGGGCGTAGGCATACAGGGCGGCACGGGGCGGGGCGACGTCGGGCACGCCGGACAACACGGACGCCAGGACGTCGGACGCGGTGCCCGCATCGCCGAGCTGGTCGGCGCAGTACGCGAACAGCCCGGCGGCATGGCGGTCGTAGAGCTCTGCGATCAGTTCTGTGCGGGGGCGCTGACCGGTGAGCGGCTGGGACACGGGGCCGATCCTCTTGCTAAATGTGCGGACGCTGAGGTGAGGGGTACGCGTCTGGAGTTTGTGGAGGTAATCATGCCAACTCACCCAGGCCCGGCGCACCACTTGATCGGAAATTCCGGTAAATCTCCCTGGTCAGTGAAGCGTTTAAGCCGTCCCCCGTGGGGACACGGGGGTGAGGGTCGCCGTAGTCTTGTGGGCCACCGAGATCATGCGGCGGTCGTGGCAGGGGGGCCGCGGCCCTGCCATCGAGCGAGAGGTCACGCGTGATCACATTCGACGCTGTCACCAAACGCTATCCAGACGGCACCACCGCCGTGGACGCCCTCTCCCTTGAGGCGCCCACCGGCGAGATCACCGTGCTGGTGGGCCCTTCGGGCTGCGGGAAGACGACGTCCCTTCGGATGATCAATCGCATGATCGACGCTTCCGAGGGACAGATCCTCCTCGACGGGGTGCCCGTGAGCGGCATCGACCCGCCGACGCTGCGCCGCGGCATCGGGTACGTCATCCAGCAGGCGGGCCTCTTCCCGCACCGGAAGATCGTCGACAACATCGCGACGGTCCCGTACCTGCTGGGCTGGGACAAGAAGAAGGCCCGCGCGCGGGCGATGGAGCTGCTCGAACGCGTCGGCCTCGACCCGGCCTTCGCCGGCCGCTACCCGTTCCAGCTTTCGGGCGGGCAGCAGCAGCGCGTGGGCGTGGCCAGGGCGCTGGCCGCCGATCCGCCCGTGCTGCTCATGGACGAGCCGTTCAGCGCGGTCGACCCGATCGTCCGCACCAGCCTCCAGGACGAGCTGCTCAGGCTCCAGGCGGAGCTGAACAAGACCATCGTGTTCGTCACCCACGACATCGACGAGGCGATCAAGCTCGGCGACCGGGTGGCCGTGCTGCGCGTGGGCGGGCGGCTGGCCCAGCTCGCCGACCCCAAGACGCTGCTGTCGGAGCCGGCCGACGACTTCGTCCGCGAGTTCCTGGGCCACGACCGGGGGATCCGGCGGCTGCAGTTCATCTCCACGAAGGGGCTGCGGCTGCGTACCGACCTGACCGTGCGCGAACGGGCGGTCAGCGACGAGCCGTGGCTGCTGGTCGTGACCCCCGACGACCGGCCCGTGGGCTGGTTCGCCGGGTCGCGCCCCGACGAGCTGGAGCCGTACGGGACGTTCGTGCTCGGCCGCGACTCGATGCGCTCGGCCCTGGACGCGGCGCTGCTGTCGCCCTCCGGCTGCTCGGTCGCCGTGGACGAGGACGGCAGGGTCGTCGGCGTGGCCACCAGGGAGGCCCTGGACGAGGCGCTGGCGGAGGCCGCCGATGCGTGAGGGTCCGCCCAGCATCTGGGAGTGGATCGCGCGCAACTGGGACACCGGCCGCGCCGACAGCATCAGGAACCTGCTGACCGACCACCTGACCATGTCCCTGGTGCCGATCGTGGCCGCGCTGGTGCTGGCGCTGCCGCTCGGGCTGGCCTGCGTGCGCTGGCGCTGGCTCTACCAGCCCACCTCCGGCCTGATGAACGTCGTCTACGCGCTGCCGTCGCTGCCGGTGTTCATGCTGCTGATCTCGGTGACCGGGCTGTCGCAGACCACCGTGATCATCCCGCTGACCTTCTACGGCATGGCCGTGCTCATCCCGGCCGTGGTCGACGGGCTGAACTCGGTGCCCGACCACGTGCGCCAGTCGGCCGTCGCGATGGGGTTCACGCCCATGCGCCGCCTGCTGCAGGTCGAGCTGCCCATCGCCACGCCGGTGGTGCTGGCCGGGCTGCGCGTGGTCGCGGTATCCAGCATCAGCCTGGTCAGCGTGGGCGCGCTGATCGGCCAGGGCGGGCTCGGCGGGCTGTTCACCCGGGCCTACCAGAACCCGTTCATGCCGCCGGTGGTCACCGGCATCGTGCTGATCGTCGCGCTGGCGCTGGTCGCCGACGGCCTGCTGGTCCTGGCCCAGCGCCTGCTCACCCCCTGGGTGCGCGCGCGGAAGGGGACGTCGTGAGCTGGTTGGGCTCGTTCTTCGGCTGGCTGGCCGACTTCTTCGGCACCGGGGCGAACTGGGCCGGCCCCGACGGCATCCCGGCGCGGCTGCTGGAGCACCTGGAGTTCTCGGCCCTGGCGCTGGTGCTGGCGATGCTGATCGCGGTGCCGCTGGGGCTGGCCATCGGCCACACCGGCAGGGGCGAGGTCGTGGTCGTCATCTCGGCGAACCTGGCCAGGGCGCTGCCGACGCTCGGCCTGCTGGTGCTGTTCGTGCTGCTGCTCGGCACGTCCTCGATCTGGCCGGTGATCATCCCGCTGGTGCTGCTGTCGGTGCCGCCGATCCTGGTCAACACCTACGAGGGGATCAGGGGCGTCGATCCCGAGCTGCGCGACGCGGCGTACGGGATGGGGCTGCGCGGCGGGCAGGTGCTCGGCCGGGTGCTGGTCCCGGTGGCGCTGCCGCTGATCCTGCTCGGGCTCAGGCTGTCGGCGATCCAGGTGGTCTCCACCACGACGGTCGCGGCGTACACGGGGCTCGGCGGGCTCGGCCGGTTCGTGATCGACGGTTTCGCGACGAAGGATTATGCGAGCGTTGTGGGGGGTTCAGTACTGATTGTGCTGTTCGCGCTTGTCGTGCAGATCGTGTTCGCCCTCATCCAGAGGGTGACCGTTTCGCCGGGGGTGAGCCAGAGACTGAAGGTTCGATAGTCTCCGGTATTACCTGCCGCTTTAGAAGGGAAATAGACAGATGAGACGCATGATCGGCACCGCGGCGGTGCTCGTGTCGGCGACGCTGGCGCTGGCCGCCTGCGGCGGCGGGAGCGGCGGTGGGGGCAACCCGCTCGACACCACGAGCGCGGCGCCCAGCGGGTCGGCCGCGGCGGCCGGGGGCAAGGCCGTCATCGGCTCCTTCGACTTCGACGAGAGCGTGCTGCTCGCGTCGATCTACGCCCAGGCCCTTGAGGCCAAGGGCGTGCAGGTCGAGGAGAAGCCGCGCATCGGCAGCCGCGAGGCCGTCTACGACCAGGTCAAGAACGGCGGCCTGACCATCGTTCCGGAGTACAACGGCAACCTGCTGGCCTTCATCGACCTGAAGAACACCGCCTCGACGACCGACGAGGTCAACGCGGCGCTGAAGGAGAAGCTGCCGGCCGAGCTCGAAGTGCTCGACTCCTCCCCGGCCGAGGACAAGGACAGCCTCTCGGTCACCAAGGAGACCCAGACCAAGCAGTCGCTGAACTCCATCGAGGACCTGGCCAAGGTCTCCAAGAACATGGTCGTCGGCGGCCCGCCCGAGTTCAAGAAGCGGTGGGAGGCGCGCTTCAAGGAGGTCTACGGGCTTGAGTTCAAGCAGTGGGAGCCGAAGGGCCCGGCCACGGCCGACGCCCTGAAGGACGGCTCGATCCAGGTCGGCAACGTGTTCACCACGGACCCCAAGATGCTGGCCAACAACCTGGTGCCGCTCCAGGACACCAAGAACATCTTCCCCGCCCAGAACGTCACGCCGCTGCTGTTCAAGGCCGGCGCGAACGACACGATCCGCACCACGCTCAACGGCATCTCGGCCAAGCTGAGCACCCAGTCCCTGCTCGACATGATGCAGAAGATCTCCGTCAACAAGGACGAGCCCGCCACGGTGGCCAAGGAATGGCTGACCTCCAACGGCCTCGCCTGACGCCCGCGGCGGGGGCCTCCGGCCGGAGGTCTCCGCTGTGAGCGAGTTCACCGAGGCGATGGCGCAACTGGCCGCGGGCGTCGCGGTGATCACCGTCCGGGACGGGCGTGACGACCTGGGCGTGACCGTGTCGGCGCTGATGTCCGTCTCGGCCGAGCCGCCGCTCGTGCTGATCAGCCTGGCCTCCCGCGGCTACCTGTGCGAGGTGCTGCTCCGGCAGGACCGGTGGGCGGCCTCGCTGCTGTCCTCGGGCCAGGCCGCGATCGCCAGCCGGTTCGCCACCGCCGGCCGTCCCAGCGCCCGCCTCCTGCTGGCGGGCACCCCCCACCACCGGGGGGCGCACACCGAGGCGCTGGTGGTCGAGGGCGGTGTGGCGGCCCTGGAGGCCGAGACGACCCAGGTCGTCCCGGCCGGCGACCACACGCTCTTCGTCGCCCAGGTGCTCGCCGTCCCCTATGTCACCCCCGCGCTCCAGCCGCTGGTACGGCTGCGCGCCCGCTACCGGCCGATGGGATGCTGAATGCGCAGTTTCCTCTTCCTCCTGGGCGGCAACCGCCGTGACGGCAACACCGAGACCCTGGCCAGGCACGCCGCCGCCGCGCTCCCGCCGGAGGTCCGGCAGCGCTGGCTGCACCTCGACGACCACCCGCTGCCGCCCTTCCGGGACATCCGCCACACCGGCGACGGCCTCTACCCCGTGCCCGAGGGCGCGGAGAAGCTGCTCGCCGAGGCCACGCTCGACGCCACCGACCTGGTGATCGTCTCCCCGCTCTACTGGTACAGCGTCTCGGCCACCACCAAGCTCTACCTGGACCACTGGTCGGCCTGGATGCGCGTCCCCGGCTACGACTTCAGGGCGCGCATGGCGGGCAAGACCGTCTGGGCCGTCACCACGATCAGCGAGGAGGACGAGTCGGTGGCCGATCCGCTGATCGGCACGCTGCGCCTGTCGGCCGAGTACTTCGGGTCGTGGGGCGGCGCGCTGGTCGGCTACGCCAACCGCCCCGGCGACATCCTGCGCGACACCGGCGCCCTGGAGCGGGCCGCGGCCTTCTTCGGCCCCGGCGCTCGAAGTGCGGATGCAGGGCCGTCTTCCTGCCGGCCTTGACCAGCGTCTCGACGGCCCGGCCGGTGAGGTCGACGACGCCGTAAGGGCTGAGCCGGACCGGCCGGCCGGACAGCTCGGCCACCACGCGCGCGCCGCTGCCCGGCAGCGCGCCGATCCGAGGCTGCGCGGGCGCGGGGGCCAGGGCCGGCGCGACGGCGAGGGCGACGATCACGTGCGCTCCTTCGATCCCCGTGGATCACGGAGCATGCAAGATCGAATTACCTGATGACGTACCAACCGGGCAGAGAGAGCGGGCCGGTGGCGGGCAGGCCCAGCTCGGCCGACAGGCGGGCCAGCGGCCCCCAGGCGTCGAGCCGCATCCTGGCCAGGGCGGCGGACTTGTCCTCGCTGGACTCCGGGCCCCGCAGGCGCTCCAGCGGGTTGAGCCTGGGGTAGACCCGCACGGGCGCGTCGTCGGCCAGCCGGGCGCGCTCGCGGGCCAGGCCGAGGGCGTGCTCAAGGCCGCCCAGCTCGTCGACCAGGCCGTTGGCGTGGGCGTCCGCGCCGGTCCAGACCCGGCCTCTGGCCAGCTCGTGGACGCGCTCGCGGGTGAGGTCGCGGCTCTGGGCGACCTTCCCCACGAAGTCGTCGTAGATGCGGTCGAGCCAGGCGTTCACCCGGTCCCACTGCTCGGGGGAGAAGCCGCGGGCGGTGGAGAACATGCCGGCGTTCACCCCGTCGGCGACCAGTTCAGTATTTATCCCGATTTTTTGGAGCAAGTCAGTCATGACGGGCTTGCCGCCATAAACGCCGATCGAGCCGGTCAGCGTGCCGGGCTGGGCCACGATCACGTCGGCGCCCATGGACACGAAGTATCCGCCGGACGCGGCCAGGTCGCCCATGGAGACGATCACCGGCTTCACCCGGCGGGTCAGCGTCACCTCCCGCCACACCGTGTCGGAGGCCACGTACGAGCCGCCGGGGCTGTCCACGCGGAAGACCACGGCCTTGACGTGCTCGTCCCGGCGGGCCGCGCGCAGCGCCGCGCTGATCGTGTCGGAGCCCATCGCGCCGCCCCCGCCGAGCGGGCTGCGGCCGCTGCGGCCGCTCCTGATCTGCCCGCTGCCGTGCACGAGCGCGATGCCGTCGGCCATGGGGTGCGGCAGCTTCCGCACCGCCGCGCTCCTGGCGTACCGGGAGACGAACAGCAGGTGGGTCTCGCCGCCCGTGGCCCGCCTGACCTCGTCGTACACCTCGTCGCGGTAGGCGAGGCCGTCCACCAGGCCGGCCTCCTGCGCCTCGGCGGCGGTGAAGGGGCCGCGGCCGATCAGTTCGCGGACCTTGGCCGGGTCGAGCCTGCGGCCCTCGGCGATGCCGTGCACGAGCTGCTCGGCGACCGACTCCACGATGCGGGTCATCGACTCGCGGTGGGGGTCGGTCATGTGGTCCTGGGTGAAGGTGTTGACCGCGGTCTTGTACTCGTGCCGCTGCCCGGCCTCGACCGCCACGCCCAGCTTGGTCAGCGCGCCCTTGAGGAAACGCTGCTCCATCGCCACCCCGGTGAGCCCGACGTCGCCGCTGGGCTGGAGGTAGACCCGCTCGAAGGCGGTGGCCAGGTAGTAGGGCACCGTGCCGCCGCTGAACTCGCCGAACGTCTCGGCGTAGGCCACGGTCAGCTTGCCGGAGGCGCGGAAGCGGGTGACGGCCTCGCGCAGCTCCTGGACCATGGCCAGGCCCATGGGGTTGCCGCCGAGCTTGACCACCAGCGCCTTGACCCTGGAGTCCCGGCCGGCCCGCCGCAGGCCGGACAGCACGTCCGACAGACGGGTCTTGCGCATGGACAACACCGCGGCGACCGGGTCGGACGGCGGTCCTTCCGTGAGGCCCTCGGTGAGATCGAGCTCCAGGACCAGCGGGCCGGTGCGCCGCTGGCGAAGCTTGTCGACGGTTTCGAAGATCGCCCTGCCTGCGTCCATATAGCCACCCTAAGCGACACATTTCGCGTCGGGCCCTGAAGCGGTCCAGGCGGCCGCCCGGGTAGGGGCGTCCGCCTGGAAGCTGGCGCGATGCCGGGTCAGCGGCGGCTGTGCAGGGCGGCGTAAACGTCGATGCGCGGGGTGGTGAGCTGGGTGCCCGCGCTGGCGTACGCGATCGGCTTGCCGGTGCGCTTCAACGCGTCGAGGAGCTGGTCGGAGGTGGCGTGCGCGCGCTTCTGCCGCAGCAGCGCGAACGAGCCGGTGACGTGCGGGGCGGCCATCGACGTGCCGTTCAGCGTGGCGTAGGCGTTGCCGCTGATGGCGGCGGTGATCGAGACGCCGGGCGCGAACAGGTCGAGCAGGGCGCCCCGGTTGGAGAAGGAGGCCACGGCGTCCTGCTTGTCGGTGGCGCCCACGGTCACGACGTTGGAGACGCAGGCGGGCCAGGACACGGCGGCGTCGAAGCCGTTGTTGCCCGCGGCCACGACGGTGGCCACGCCCTTGGCCTGGAGCTGGTCCACCTCGGCCTTGAAGTCGGCGCCGTCGCCCGCGTCGCAGGAGGTGTCGTACTTGCCGCCGCCGAGGCTCAGGTTGACCGCGGCGATGTCGTACTGGTCGGCCAGCACGTTGGCGTACGCCATGCCGGTCAGGACCGAGGAGTCGTAGGCGAGCACGCAGGACGCCGCGGCGCCGCAGTAGGGGGAGTTGTCGAAGCGGCTGAAGACCTGGATCGCGATGATCTTGGCCTTGGGCGCGACGCCGGGGTTAGGGAACTCCTTGGTGGCCTGGCCCGCGGTGATGCCCGCGACGTGGGTGCCGTGGTAGCACAGGCCGTATTCGGGCCGGGGGGCGTTGCGCAGGCACGCCTCGGTCTCGGAGCTGGCCGCGCCATCGCCGATCTGGAACTGGCTGCCGTTGGGGCACAGCGGCGTCGAGCCGTCGGCCGGGTCGGTGGCGGAGAAGCACGCCTGGGCCGCGATGCGGCGGCCGAAGGCCGGGTGGTCGTTGTCGATGCCGGAGTCGATGATCGCGACGGCGGTGCCCTTGCCCGTGAAGCCCTGCCGGTGCGCCCGGTCGGCGCCGATCAGCGGCACGCTCTGCGCCAGCGTGGGCTCGTTGAGCCGGTCCTTGCGGATCGAGACGACGTCCGCCTGCTCGGCGACCTTCTCCAGCTCGGCGCGGGTGCCGCGGTAGACGAAGAAGTCGAGCTTGCCGGCCAGCTCGGCGGGCGGCGTGGCCACGACGTTCCGCCGGTCCTGCCTGACCCCTTCCGCGCCGGCCAGGGCCGACTGCACCTGGGCGGGCTGGCGGACGCGGACGATGACGCGGTGCTCGCCCGTCGAGGTGACGGCCGGGTCGATCTTGGACTCGGGGTCGGCCAGGGCGGGGGTGGCGACCAGCGACGCAGCGGTGGCGGCGAGGGTGATCGCACCGGCCAGCAGAGACATGAGTCTCAACTGATCCTCCGGGGGGTCGGGGGGCGTTTGTGTAAAGAAGTGTAGATATTGGACAAGAGATGTCAGAGGGGTACTTGTGTTCTGTTACCGCTTCTTGTTCTGGTACGCGAAAGGGCCGGATCGTCGCGTCCGGCCCTCTCGCGGGTGCTGGTCTCAGGCTTTGGGAGTGCTCGGAGCCGTGGCGCCGAACACGTCGATGCGGGCCGTGCGCGCCTGGGCGCCGCCGGCGGCGTAGCCGATGCTCCGGCCCGTGGCCTGCAATCGCTGCAGGCTCTGCGCGACCGTGAAGTTCGGATACGCCTGCCGCATCAGCGCGAACGCCCCCGCCACGTGCGGCGCGGCCATCGACGTGCCGCTCTTGTCGGCGTAGGCGTCGTCCGGCACCGACGACCTGATGCCCACGCCCGGCGCGAGCAGGTCGAGCAGCGGGCCCCGGTTGGAGAAGTCGGCCACCGCGTCCCGGTCGTCGGTGGCGCCCACCGCGACGGCGGAGGAGATGCAGGCGGGCGCCGAGACGCCGTCGGCGAAGCCGTTGTTGCCGGCCGCGACCACGGGCGCGACCCCGAGGGAGATCAGCGTGTCGAAGTCCGGCTTGAGGCCCGCCGCGCTCGGGTCGGCGTCGCAGTTCTCCCGGTACGGTCCCCCGCCGCCCAGGCTCAGGTTCGCCGCGGCGACGCGCCGGGCCGCGGCCACCCGCGCGACGTACTCCAGCGCCAGCTTCTGGTCGGAGGTGTAGCTGAGGAAGCAGGGCGCCTGGGTGCCGATGACCGCGCACGTCATCGCGCTGTCGATGCGGCTGAACACCTGGATCGGCAGGATGCCGGCGGCGGGCGCGACGCCGTCGGCGGGTGCGCCGGTCGTCATCCGGCCCGCGGCGATGCCCGCGACGTGCGTGCCGTGCGAGCAGGCGTTGACGCCGTTCACGACGCACTGGGCGGTCTCGGCGTCCGCGGACCCCGGGCCGGTCTGGCTCGGCTGGTTGTTCGGGCAGAGCGAGACCGAGCCGTCACTGGCGTCGGAGGAGGAGAAGCACGCCTCGTCCACGATCCGGCCGGCGAAGAACGGGTGGTCGCGGTCGATGCCCGTGTCCAGGACGGCCACCGTGTAGCCGCTGCCCGTCCAGCCGGCCGCGTGGGCCCGGTCGGCGCCGATGATCCGGGTGCTGGTGTCCAGGACGGCCGGGCGCAGCTCGTCCTTGTAGACCGCCTGGACGCGGTCGTCCTTCCTGAGCTGGGCCAGCGTCTTGCCGTCCAGCTCGGCGACGAAGAAGTGGGACGACTGCGCCCCCTCCAGCACCCGGCTGCCCTCGGAGGCCTGTTCGAGATCCTTGGCCACGGCCTGCACGTTCTGCCCCGGCTTGAGCTGGATGATCGACCGGACCTTGCTCTTGGCCTTGACCTCCGCGACCAGGGCGGGACTGATGACCGGGTCGCCGGTGTCGCGCGCGTCGGCGCTTCCCGGTGGCGCCGCGCAGAGCACGGCGGATGTCGCGGCCAGCGCGGCAGCGCCGGTGAGCAGGGACCATAGCCTCACTGAGTCCTCCGAGGGTCAGACCGTCCGGTGTGAGGTGTCCATCCCCTGGTGTGACAAGTGTGATGTCGGTGACCTGTGTGAAAGCAGTGAAAGCTGAGCGGCTCTTTGCCTTGTGCCGGGGAAAGCGGGAAGGGCCGGTCGGAGGCGGCCGGCCCTTCCCGTGAGAGGCGTTCAGAGCGACTTGAGCACGACCTTCGTCGCCTTCTTCAGGGCCGCCTTCGACGCCGCGCCGCTCAGCCGCACCTTCTCGGCGGCGGTCAGCACGGTGGTGCCGTTCCTGCCGTGCGCCCAGTTGAGCCAGGCCGTCAGCAGCGCGCTGTCCAGCTTGTCGCGGGACGTCTTCGTGCCCTTCAGCACCCGGTACGCCTTGCCCAGCGACGAGGCCTTGGTCAGCTCGGGGAACACCTTGCTGGCCTTGCCGATCAGCTTCAGGTAGCAGTTCAGCGTGCCGTCGGGGATCGCCCCGCTGCTGCGGTGGATCTCCACGGCCCACTTGCCGGCCGTCATCCTGGCGCCGGCCGTGCCGCGCGTGCAGACGGCGGCGGCCGACGGGGCGGGGGTCGGCGTGACGGTCACCGTCACCGTGACCGTGGGCAGCGGGACCGGCGTGACCGAGGACGTCGGGGCCGGCGCGGGCTGCCCGTCGTCCGTGGGGTCGGGGGCGGGCGTCGGGCCGCTGCCGTCCGTCGGGTCGGGCTCGGGGCCGCCGGTGGGGCCGGTCGTCGGCTGCTGCGTGATCGGCGGCTGGGTGCCGGTGCCGGCCAGGGCGGCGCCGACGTCCAGGCGGGGGGTGGTGACCTGGGCGCCGTTGGCCTCGTACTGGTAGGGGCGGCCCGTGGTCTTCAGCGTGTTGATCAGGTCGGCGACGGGCGTCTGCGGCGCGGCGGCCTTCATCAGCGCCAGCGCGCCGGCGACGTGCGGCGTCGCCATCGACGTGCCGCTGTGCGCGGCCATCTGGTTGTCCGGCACCGAGGACTGGATGTCCACGCCCGGGGCGAAGAAGTCGACCAGCGAGCCCCGGTTGGAGAAGTCGGCGATGGCATCGGCGCCGTCGTTCGCGCCGACCGCGACCGCCGAGGAGACGCAGGCGGGGTAGGAGGCGCCCTCGAAGAACTCGTTCCCGGCGGCGACCACGGTCGCGATGCCCTTGGCCAGCAGGGCGTCGATCTTCGGCTTGAAGACCGCGCCCTCCTCGGTGGCGTCGCAGTCGGTCTCCGACAGCGCGCCGCCGAGGCTCAGGTTCACCGCCGCGACGGGCTGGGTGAGCGTGGCCACGTAGTCCATGGCCAGCCGCAGCGACGACTCGAAGGCCAGCAGGCACGACGACTCGCCCATGCAGGTGTCCTCGTCGTTCACCCGGCTGAACACCTGCACCGCGATGATCCCGGCGCCCGGGGCCACGCCGCCGCTGCCGGCCGCGATGCCCGCGACGTGCGTGCCGTGCTCGCACAGGTTCACGCCGCCGGACAGGCACTTGGCGGTGGTGGCGTCGGCCGCGCCCTCGCCGATCTGCTGGGGCTGCCCGTTCGGGCACAGCGACTCCACGCCGCTCTCCACGGCCGAGAAGCACGCCTCGCCCGCGAGCCTGCCCCCGAAGTACGGGTGGTCGCGGTCGATCCCGGTGTCCAGGACGACGATGTTCTGCCCCGCGCCGGTGAAGTTCTTCTCGTGGGCCTTGTCCGCGCCGATCTGGGTGATGTTGGGCCCCACCTCGGCCGGCGCGTACGTCCGGTCGCGGTGGATGGAGGTGACGCGCGGGTCCTCGGCCAGCTTCGCCAGCTCCTCGGCGGTGCCCTCCACCACCATGAACGACTGGCTCTGCGGCTGCAGCAGCACGTCGACGCTCTGGGCCGCCGCCAGGCCGGCCACCGGCTCGTGCTGCGCGGCGTCGGTCAGCTCCACGATGGCACGGGTGGTGTCGCCGTCGAGCGCGAGGCCCTCCTCCAGCTTGCTCTGGGAGGGCGCGGGCGTCGGCGTCGCCGCGGGGTCGTCGGCGAACGCCGGGACGGAGGCCGATGACAGGGCCAGCACGATCGAGCACACGATCAGGGGGCGAAATCGCACGCGTCCTCCGAGGGGGATGATCTCGGAGTTTAGGGCGATTTATCCCGCCAGCACAGAGCCCGGCCCTGTTTCTCACCGAACTTTCAGCGCACGCACCTCAATCGTTCAGCGACCCTGAAGCCCCGGACGACCCTGAAGCCCCGGACGACGAAGCCCCGGACGACGCTGAAGCCCCGGACGACGCTGAAGCATCGGACGACGCCGAAGCCTCGGGCGACTCCGAAGGCGCCTCCTTGGTCAGCCACACCGCGCCGAGCGGCGGCACCCGCAACGTCGTGGAGAACGGCAGCCCGTGCCACGGCTCGGCCTCGGCCTCGACCCCGCCCATGTTGCCCACGCCGCTGCCCCAGTAGTCGTAGGCGTCGGTGTTGACGACCTCCGCCCAGTGGCCGCCGTAGGGCAGGCCGAGCCGGTAGTTCTCGTGCGCCCCGCCGCTGAAGTTGACCACGCAGGCCGCCGCCGACCCGTCAGCCGCGTACCGGACGAACGAGAACGTGTTCCCCGACGCGTCGTCGGCGTCGATCCAGCGGAACCCCTCCGGCCTGGCGTCCTGCTCCCACAGCGCCGGGGTCTCCTTGTAGAGCCTGTTGAGGTCGCGGACGAGCCGCTGCACGCCCTTGTGCCCGTCGAACTCCAGCACCCACCAGTCGAGCCCGCGCTCCTCCGACCACTCCGAGCCCTGGCCGAACTCGCCGCCCATGAACAGCAACTGCTTGCCCGGATGCGCCCACATGAACGCCAGCAACGCCCTGAGCTGGGCGAAGCGCTGCCATTCGTCCCCCGGCATCTTGCCGAGCAGCGAGCCCTTGCCGTGCACCACCTCGTCATGGGACAGCGGCAGCACGTAGTTCTCGGAATAGGCGTAGATGAGGGAGAACGTCATCTGGTGGTGGTGGTACTGGCGGAAGATCGGCTCGCGGCGCAGGTATTCGAGCGTGTCGTGCATCCAGCCCATGTTCCACTTGAACCCGAAGCCGAGCCCGCCCAGGTGCACCGGCCGCGAGACGCCCGGCCAGGCCGTCGACTCCTCGGCGATGGTCGAGATGCCCGGGGCCTCCCGGTAGCAGACGGAGTTCATCTCCTTGAGGAACTCGACCGCGTCGAGGTTCTCCCGGCCGCCGTAGACGTTGGGGGTCCACTCGCCCTCGCGGCGCGAGTAGTCGAGGTAGAGCATCGAGGCGACCGCGTCCACGCGCAGGCCGTCCACGTGGAACTCCTTCAGCCAGTAGAGCGCGTTCGCGACCAGGAAGTTCTTGACCTCCCGGCGGCCGAAGTCGAAGACGTAGGTGCCCCAGTCGGGGTGCTCGCCCCTGGCCGGGTCGGCGTGCTCGTACAGCGGGGTGCCGTCGAAGCGGGCCAGGGCCCACTCGTCCATGGGGAAGTGGGCCGGCACCCAGTCCAGCAGCACGCCGATGCCGCGCTGGTGCATGCGGTCCACGAAGTGCCGGAACTCGTCGGGCGTGCCGAACCTGGCCGTCGGCGCGTAGTAGGACGTCACCTGGTAGCCCCACGAGCCGCCGAACGGGTGCTCGGCCACCGGCAGCAGCTCGACGTGCGTGAACCCCATGTCGGCCGCGTAGTCGGAGAGCTGGTCGGCCAGCTCCAGGTACGACAGCCCCGGCCGCCACGAGCCCAGGTGCACCTCGTAGACGCTCATCGGCCCGAGCTGCGCCGGCCGGTCGCGCCGCGCGGCCATCCAGTCGTCGTCGGCCCAGGTGTAGGACGACTCGTCGATCACGGAGGCGGTCATCGGGGGCACCTCGGTGCGCCGGGCCATGGGGTCGGCCTTGTCGCGCCAGAGCCCGTCGGCCCCGAGGATCTGGAACTTGTACCGCTCACCGGCCTCCAGCCCCGGGACGAACAGCTCCCACACGCCCGACCGGCCGAGCGAGCGCATCGGGTAGGCGGTGCCGTCCCAGTGGTTGAAGTCGCCGACGACCCTGATGCCGCGCGCGTTCGGCGCCCAGACGGCGAACGCGGTGCCCTCCACGTCCTGGTGCTCCATCACCCGGGCGCCCAGGACCTCCCACAGGCGCTCGTGCCGCCCCTCGCCGATGAGGTGCAGGTCCACCTCGCCCAGCGTGGGCCAATGCCGGTACGGGTCCTTGACCTCGTACGGCTCCCCGCCGGCGTACCGGACGCGCAGGGTGTAGTCGGGCACCTTGTCCAGCCCGGCGACCGTGGCCTCGAACACGCCGTGGGCCTGGTGTCTCATGTCGTGGGCCGTGCCGTCGTCGAGCACCACCTGCACCCGCTCGGCCAGCGGGCGCAGCGCGCGGAACACCACGCCGCCCGGGACCGGGTGTGCTCCGAGCACGGAGTGCGGATCGTGGTGCGCCCCGCCAGCGAGGCGGTCGAGCTCTGTCCTCATGGGCATGCTCCCAACCCTGCCTTATGATGACCGTCCATCTCTGGCACTGCCCGCTTTCACGGTGACAATCACCGAATGTGCAAAATCCCGGGATGATCGCAGAAGTATGCGGGATCGTCATGGATGATCCTTGGCCGTGTCGTGGCCGGACACGCCCTATGCGTCGGGCACGAGGTCCTCCAGCGGCATGCCGGCCCCTTCGGCCAGGCCGGCCGCCAGCGCCGCCGCCCCCAGCCCCGCCGTCACGACCGCCGTGATCCGGTCCACGTCGCCCCGCTCGCCCGCCGGCAGCGGCGCGCCGACGGACGCCCTGAGCGCGGCGGCCTTCCCGAGCAGCCGCGCCGCCTCCGCGTACCGGCCGCCGAGCGCCCGCGCCCCCGCCACCCCCTCCAGCCCGAGGGCGGTCGCGCGCGGGTCGCCCACGTTGCGGGCGGCGGCCAGCCCGCGAAGCTGGAACTCCAGCGCGCCCGCCGCGTCCCCGCGCAGCTCGGCCACGAACCCCAGCTCCGCCAGGATCAGCGCCGCGCCCGGCTCGCCGGAGACGTCCAGCACCCAGTCCAGCCAGGACAGCAGCAGCCGTTCGGCCTCGTCGAGCCGTCCCTGACGGCGCGCGCCGAGCGCCAGCCCGATCTCGGCGAACTCCTCGGCCGGACGGTTCGACTGCGACACCGCCAGCCGCCTGGCCCGCTCGTGGTGGTCGTCGGCCGCCGCGTGGTCGCCCCGCAGCATGGCGATCCGGCCCAGGCGCGACAGCGCGTCGGAGACCGAGCTCCACAGGCCCAGCTCCTCGGCCATGCGCAGGCCCTCCGCGCGCAGCTCAGCGGCGCGGTCGTAGTCGCCGATGATCTCGGCGTGGCTGCCCAGGCACTCCGCCGCCCGCAGCTCGCCCCAGCGGTCGCCGGTCCGCCGGAACAGCGCGAGGCCGCGCTCGCCGTCGCGCCGCATGCCCTCCAGGTCGCCGCGCATCCCCGCCCACCTGGCCCGGACGGTCAGGGTGGCGGCCATGCCCCACTCGTCGTCCAGGTCGGCGAACTCCGACAACGCCGTCTCGATCATGCCGGCGCTGACCGACAGATCGTCGTACCCGAACAGGGCGAAGCCGACGAACCACCGCGCCATGGCTCGCTCCCGGGCGTCCTCGACCGCCGTGAACAGCTGCTTCACGTCCGGGCCCGGCGGCCGGCCCACCAGCAGCCGCATGCCGGCCAGCCACGCCCTGGCCCGCGGGGCGCCCGGATCGTCGTCGGCCGCGATCGCCAGGGCCGCCTCCAGCGCCCGCTTGCCCTCGCCCAGCCGGCCGCGCAGCACCCAGTACCAGGCCAGGGCGTTCACCAGCCGCAGCGCCTCGGCGGCCGCGCCGAGCCGCACCGCCGTCTCCAGAGCCGCGCGCAGGTTGCCGCCCTCGGCGTCGAGCCGGGCGAGCGCGCGCCGCTGCCCGTGCCCCCGCAGGTACGGCTCCACCCGCTCGGCCAGGCCCGTGTAGTGGCGCACGTGCCGGAGCCGCACCTCCGCCGGCTCGCCGGCCGCCTCCAGCCGCTCCACGCAGTACGCCGCCACCGACTCCAGCAGCCGGAACCGCGGCTCCCCGTCGCCCCACGCCCGCACCACCAGCGAGCGGTCCACCAGCCTGGCCACCGCCTCCAGGACGTCCACGCCCGGCTCGGCGCAGACCTCCTCGGCCGCCTCCAGCGTGCACCCGTCGGCGTGCACGGCCAGCCGCCGCAGCACGACGCGCTCGTCCTCGCCCAGCAGCTCCCAGCTCCAGTCGATCATCGCGCGCAACGTCTGCTGCCGGGCGGGCGCGCCGCGGCGGCCGGAGGCGAGCACCCGGAACCGGTCGTCCAGCCGTTCGGCGAGCTGGCGCGGGGTGAGCGTGCGCATCCGCGTCGCGGCCAGTTCCAGGGCCAGCGGGATGCCGTCCAGGCGGGCGCAGATCTCGGCGACGTCGGCGTCCGGCTCGATGCCCGCGCGCGCGGCGAACAGCTCCGCCGCCGCCCGCGGCCCCAGCGGCGGCACGCTCCACAGCGCCTCGCCCTCGATGCGCAGCGACTCCTGGCTGGTGGCCAGGACGCGCAGCCCGGGAGCGGCCCGCAGCAGCCGTCCGGCCAGCGCGGCGACCTGCTCGACGACGTGTTCGCAGTTGTCCAGGACGAGCAGCGTCCGCGTGCCCTCCAGGACGTCGGCCAGCCGGGCGGTCAGGTCCTGCGCCGCGCCGCCCACGTCGTCGCGCAGGCCGAGCACCCCCGCGACCGCCTCGGCCACCTCGACCGCCGGCGCCCCGGCGCGCAGCCCCGCCAGCTCCACCAGCCACACCCCGCCGCCGAAGCCGGGCGGCCCGGGGGAGTCGGCCGCGGCGAGCGCGAGGCGGGTCTTGCCGACCCCGCCGGGTCCCGTCAGCGTGACCAGCCGGTTGGCGCGCAGCAGGGCGCGCACCTCCGCCACCGCCTCCTCCCGGCCCACGAGGCCGGTGAGCGGCGCGGGCAGGTTCGTCCGCCGCCGCTCCGGCCCGTCGAGCGCCGGGTCCTGCTCAAGGATCGCCTGGTGCAGCGCGACCAGCTCGGGGCCGGGGTCGAGCCCGAGCTCGCCGGCCAGCCGCGCCCGCAGGTCGGCGTAGCTGGCCAGCGCCTCGCCCTGCCGCCCGGCCCGGTACAGGGCCCGTACGTGCGCGGCCCGCAGCCGCTCGCGGAACGGGTGCTCGGCCACCAGGTCGGCCAGCTCGGCCGCCAGCAGCCCGTGCTCGCCCAGCGCGAGCCGCGCCTCGGCCAGCTCCTCCAGCGCCACCAGCCGCTGCTCGTCGAGCCTGGCCACGGCGGCCCTGGCGAACTCCTCGTCGGCGAACTCCGCGTAGGCCGCCCCCCGCCACAGGTCGAGGGCCTGCCGCAGCAGCCCGGCGCGGGCGCGCGGGTCGGCGCTGCGCTGCGCCTGCCCGACGAGGGCGGCGAACCGCCCGGCGTCCACGTCCTCGGGCTCGATCCGCAGCACGTATCCCGGCGCCCGGTACGCCACCAGCTCCCGGTCGCCCAGCACCCGGCGCAGCTGCGACACCTTCACCCGGAGCGCGGCCAGGGCGTTCGCCGGCGGCCTGCCGCCCCACAGGTCCTCGATCAGCCGGTCGGCGGAGACCGGCCGCCCGGCGTGGATCAGCAGGTCGGCCAGCAACGCCCGGACCTTGACCTCCAGCACCTGGACGGGCTCGCCACCGGCCCCCCACACGGCGAGCGACCCCAGCACCCCGAACCGCACTCCGCCCCCCATAAGCAACTCCGAATCAGACCATAACCCCCTGCGGGCAGGGTGAAGGCATCGCTCAGAACCTAAGGAATCACGAAATGTCACAGGAAATTTCCATCATCGGTCTCGGCCTCATGGGCGCGGCGCTCGCCGGCAGCCTGCTGGACGCCGGACACCGCGTCACCGTCTGGAACCGTTCGGCGGACAAGGCCGAGCCCCTGGTCGCCAGGGGCGCCACCCGCGCCGCGACGGTCGGGGAGGCGGTCGCGGCGAGCCCGCTGGTGATCGTCTGCGTGCTCGACTACCCGGCCGTGTACGAGCTGCTGGCCGACGTCCCGCTGACAGGGCGCGTCGTGGCGAACCTGACCACCGGGCGGCCCGCCGAGGCCCGCCAGGCGGCCGAATGGGTGGCCGCCCGCGGCGGCGACTACGTGGACGGCGGCATCATGGCCGTGCCCCAGATGATCGGCCGGCCCGGCGCGCTCGTGCTCTACAGCGGCTCGCAGGCGGCGTTCGACCGCTTCGAGGATGCGTTCCGCGCGATGGCCGAGCCGCGTTTCGTCGGCTCCGACCCCGGGATGGCCCCGCTCCTCGACCTGGCCATGCTCACCGGCATGTACGGCCAGATCGCCGGCTTCCTGGAGGCGGTCGCGCTCGTCGACTCGGCCGGCTACTCGTTGACCGACTTCACGAGCACCCTCCTGGTCCCGTGGCTCAACGCGATGGCCGCCCTGCAACCTGAGTGGGTCAAGTCCGTCGAGTCGCGCGACTACACGACCTCGGTGTCGAACCTGGAGATCAACAGGTCCGGGCTGGAGAACCTGGTGCGCGCCTTCAGGGAGCAGCAGCTCAAGCCCGACCTCCTGCTGCCGCTGAAGGCGATCATCGACCAGCGCACCGCCCGCGGCCACGGCGCCGAGGGCCTGCCCGGCCTGGTCGAAGAGCTGCGCTGACCCCGGACCGCCCGCTCCCGCCGGTCAGGCGGGACGGGGGTGGAAGGCGGCGAGGGGGATGGAGACCCACGACGGGCGGTTGCGGGCCTCGTAGACCACCTCGTACACCGCCTTGGACAGCTCGAACGCCCGCAGCAGCGCCGCGTCCCCGACCGTGATCATGCCGCCGCCCTCGCGGTAGCCGTCCAGGAAGGCGGCGCGGTTGCGGTCGGCCCAGGCCTCGGCCCTGGGCTGGAGTTCGGCGGCCTGCGGGTGGTCGGCCAGCAGGTGCCTGGCCGCGTAGTCGAACGAGCGCAGCATCCCGGCCACGTCCCGCAGCGGCGACGACAGCGCCCGGCGCTCGGCCAGCGGCTGCCCCGGCTCGCCCTCGAAGTCGAGCACCACCCAGTCGGTGGGCGTGCGCATGACCTGGCCCAGGTGGTAATCCCCGTGAACACGCTGCACGGGCACTTCCCTGGTGAGCAGTTCCACCTGGTGGTAGGCGTCCTCCAGGGCCGCCACGTGCCTGCGCAGCTCGGGCACCTCGGCCATGGCCCGCCCGAGCTGCCGCCGGAAGCCCTCGGCCATGCGCTTGACCTCGGGAATCTCGACCACGTCCGTGGGGAACGCCGCGGCCAGCTCGTGGTGGACGCGGGCGGTGGCGACGCCCAGCCGTACGGACTCGGCGGCGAAGTCGCCGCCCGCCTCGGCGGCGGTGACCCCGGGCAGCGAGGCGTACAGGTCGCGGACGCTGGTCAGCGCGAGGTCCCAGCCGTCGTTGGCGTTGGACAGGTACTCCTGCATGAAGGCGAGCGTGGTGTCCGTGCCGTCCACGTCGGCCTCGATCCACCCGTACGGCTGGGCGATGTTCGGCGCGCTCCGGGCGGCCAGGGCGCTGATGATCTCCAGCTCCGGATTGACGCCCGGGATGAGCCTGCGGAACAGCTTGCAGATGTAGGAGTCGCCGTACACGAGCGAGGTGTTCGACTGCTCGGCCCCCAGCACCAGGCTGCGCTGGGAGGTGTCGATGACGACGCCGGGCGCGTGCCGCATGCGCAGGCCGCTGCGGGTCTCGTCGCCCGCCATGCCCTCCAGCAGCCAGCTCATGGCGTCGGCGTCATGGACGGCGTCGTAGAACCAGGTGTCGCCGAGGCTGCCGACGAGGGCGTGGCTGAGCCGGTCGGGCAGGTCGTGCCGCTCGCCCAGGAAGATCTGGTACCGGTCTCGCGCGCCCTCCTGCCAGACGGCCACGATCAGGTGCCGGAGCCCTGGCCTCAGCACGACGTCCGACTCGATCGACAGATCGTCAATCGGGCGCCCCTTGCCGCCGAACCATCGTTGGCGGCCGATCCATGCGGCAAGGAGCTCCTCTATCACGCCCTACTCCTCCTGGGTGTGTGCCGGTGGGAGTGTGAACCAATAGAACCCATGCCCGGGAAGCGTCAAAAGATACGGTAGTTCGCCAATTGCCGGGAATGGGACCCCTCCCATGGTTTCCACGGGGGAGACGCCGACGAATCTGCGCAGGTCAAGCTCGACCGGCTGCGGGAAGCGCGACAGGTTGTTGACGCACAACATCCGGTCGTCGCCCAGCTCCCGGACGAACGCGAGCACGCTGGGGTTGGAGGAGTTGAGCTCGGCGAACTCGCCGAGCCCGAAGACGGGGTGACGTTTGCGGATCTCGATCATCCGCTTGGTCCAGTGGAGCAGCGAGCCCGCGTTCTTCTGGTGGGCCTCGACGTTGATCGCCTGGTAGCCGTAGATCGGGTCCATGATCACGGGCAGGTAGAGCCGCCCGGGGTCGCAGTCGGAGAACCCGGCGTTGCGGTCGGGGTCCCACTGCATCGGGGTGCGGACGCCGTCGCGGTCGCCGAGCCAGATGTTGTCGCCCATGCCGATCTCGTCGCCGTAGTAGAGCACGGGGGAGCCCGGCAGCGACAGGAGCAGCGCGGTGAACAGCTCGATCTGGTTGCGGTCGTTCTCCAGCAGGGGAGCCAGCCGCCGGCGGATGCCGACATTCGCCCGCATACGCGGATCTTTGGCGTACTCCGTGTACATGTAGTCGCGTTCTTCGTCGGTCACCATTTCGAGCGTCAGCTCATCATGGTTCCGCAGGAAAATCCCCCATTGGCAATGTTCTGGAATTTTCGGCGTTTGTGCCAAAATTTCGGAAATCGGGTAGCGGGACTCCCGGCGGACCGCCATGAAAATGCGGGGCATGAGCGGGAAATGGAAGGCCATGTGGCATTCGTCCCCGCCGCCTACCGGATCGCCGAAATATTCCACGACGTCCGAAGGCCACTGATTCGCCTCGGCGAGCAGCACCCGGTCCGGGAAGAGCCGGTCGACCTCGCGCCTGATGCTCTTGAGGTATTCGTGCGTCCTGGGCAGGTTCTCGCAGTTGGTGCCCTCCTCCTCGAAGAGATAGGGCACCGCGTCCAGGCGGAAGCCGTCGATGCCGAGGTCCAGCCAGAACCGCAGCACCTCCAGCATGGCCTCCTGCACGTCCGGGTTCTCGTAGTTGAGGTCGGGCTGGTGGTGGAAGAAGCGGTGCCAGTAGTACTGGCCGCGCACCGGGTCGTAGGTCCAGTTGGACGTCTCGGTGTCGATGAAGATGATCCGGGCGTCCTGGTACTTCTCATCGGTGTCCGACCAGACGTAGAAGTCGCCGAACGGGCCTTCCGGGTCGTGCCTGGAGGCCTGGAACCAGGGATGGGCGTCGCTGGTGTGGTTCATGACGAGGTCGGCGATCACCCGCATGCCGCGTTTGTGCGCCTCGTCGACCAGCTTCACGAAGTCTCCCAGATCCCCGAACTCGGGCAGGATCTTCATGAAGTCGGCGATGTCGTAGCCGCCGTCACGCAGCGGCGACTCGTACAGGGGCAGCAGCCAGAGGCAGTCGACGCCCAGCCACTGCAGGTAGTCGAGCTTGCTGATCAGACCTCTGATGTCCCCGGTCCCGTCGCCGTTGGAGTCGGCGAATCCCCTGATCAGAACCTCGTAGAAGACGGCGCGCTTGTACCAGTAAGGATCGCGCGGCTTTTCCTCGTCAAAGGTGTTGGGAATGGGTGTGGAGCTCATGGGCTCCCCCAGAGGGGGCTCATGAGGAGGGCGCTTTCACACACGTTGAAGACTCCCCGCTGAATTCTGTTCTACCGTGGCGCGGCTCGTACGGTGAGAATGTGGGCAGGCTGGATGTGAGGGTCGAGACGCACATAGTTGCTCTGCCTCCAGCGGTAGGACTCGCCCGACAGCTCGTCGTCCACGACGAACTCGGCGTTCCAGTCGAGACCGATGGCGGGCAGGTCGAGATCTACCGTCGCCTCGTGGGTGTGGTGAGGATCCAGATTGACAACCGCCAGAACGACGTCGCCCAGCCCGTGCCTTCGTGTGGCCGTGTCATAGGCGCCCGGAAGCCGTTTGGAGAAGCAGACGATGTCCGGATGGTCGACCCTGTGGAACCGTAGGTTACGCAATTCCTGCAGCGCCGGATGCGCTCTTCGGAACAAATTCAGATGGGTGATGAGCGGGGCGAGGGTCCTTCCGTCGCGTTCGGCTGCCGCCCAGTCGCGTGGCTTGTACTGATATTTCTCACTATCTAGGTATTCCTCACTACCTGGGCGCACCGGAACGTTCTCGGCGAGCTCGTACCCGGAGTACACCCCCCAGGTCGGCGACGTGAGAGCGGCCAGCACGGCCCTGATCCGGAACGCCGGGACGCCGCCGTGCTGCAGGTACTCGTGGAGGATGTCCGGGGTGTTGACGAACAGGTTCGGCCGCAGGAACGCGGACGTCTCGTGCGCCAGCTCGGAGAGATAGGTCTCCACGTCGAACTTGGAGTTCTTCCACGTGTAATACGTGTACGACTGGTGGAACCCCGTCTTGGCGAGCGTCTGGAGCATCGCGGGCCGGGTGAACGCCTCGGCCAGGAACACCACGTCCGGGTCGGTCGCGTGGATGTCGGCCAGCAGGCGCTCCCAGAACGCCACCGGCTTGGTGTGCGGGTTGTCCACCCGGAAGATCCGCACGCCGTGGTCCATCCAGTGCCGCAGCACCCGCCGGACCTCGGCGAAGATGCCCTCGGGGTTCCGGTCGAAGTTGATCGGGTAGATGTCCTGGTACTTCTTCGGCGGGTTCTCGGCGTAGGCGATCGTCCCGTCCGCCCGGATGGTGAACCACTCCGGGTGCTCCTTGACCCACGGGTGGTCGGGCGAGCACTGCAGGGCGAAGTCGAGCGCGACCTCCATGCCCAGGGCGCGGGTGCGGCTGACGAACTCGTCGAAGTCCTCAAGGGTGCCCAGGTCGGGATGGACGGCGTCGTGGCCGCCGTCCTCCGAGCCGATGGCCCACGGCGAGCCGGGCTCGTCGGGCTCGGGGCTCAGCGTGTTGTTGCGTCCCTTGCGGAAGGTCTGGCCGATGGGATGGATCGGCGGCAGGTAGACGACGTCGAAGCCCATCTTGGCGATGGCCGGCAGCCGCTTGGCCGCGGTCTCGAAGGTGCCCGACCTGGAGACGCCGGACTCGGTGACGACCGCGCCCTCGGACCTGGGGAAGAACTCGTACCAGGAGCCGTAGAGCGCCCTGCGCCGGTCGACCCTGACCTTGTGCGGCTTGGCCCTGGTCACCAGCTCGCGGAACGGATGCGCCGCCAGCAGCGCGGCCGTCTCGGGGAGCTGGGCGATGGACAGCCGGGCGCGCGGGTCGAGCTCCTCGTCCCGCAGCGTGGCCGCCACCGACAGCAGCGCCGCCCGGTGGCCGCACGCGCTGTCGCCGTTGCCGTTGCCCTTGCTGTTGCCCATGCCGTTCCTGGAGTGCCCGTTGCCGGGGCCGCCCTGGCCGCCGGGCGCGGGGCACTCGGCCGTACGGACGGCCTTGGCGGCCCGCTCGAACAGCCGGGCCCCCTCCTCGCACATGAGGTCGGTGTCGAGCCCACGCGGGATCTTGATCTCGGCGTCGTGCAGCCACGTCGCGATCGGATCGCTCCACGCCTCCACGCGGAACATCCAGTCGCCCTCGGCCGGCAGGCACACGTCCACGCCCCAGCGGTCGGTGCCGGGGGCGAGCTCGCGCATGGGTTTCAGGCGGCCACGCTGTCCGTCGGGCGAGGTGAGCACCACGCCCGCGGCCACGGCGTCATGGCCCTCTCGGAAGACGGTCGCCGAGACCTGGAAGGTCTCGCCGGCGACAGCCTTGGCGGGCCACTGCCCGCAGTCGACGACGGGGGAGATGTCCGTGATGGGAATTCGTCCGATCATCGCATTCGCAGGGTTTGCGACGGCGCGCTCGGCGCCGCCGGAGGCTTTCCGTATGTGCAAGAGTTCGCAACCGCGTGGGACCGCTGGATACGGCCTACCCCGGCAGTAACGATCCTTGCACGTAAATACTGGACAGCAGCGGATAGACCTCCCGAGTGTGTTCCCGGGAGAGCCAACAAAGAGGAAAGTTGCCCCAATCGTCCGGCTTCATGCTTGTTCCGGGCTGGGGTTTGAAGGTGCTTCTTGGGGGTGAAGGACTGAGAGGTCCCTCCTAGCCCGTAGGGTGCAGAAACGTGAGAGCTATCCGCCGGTTTACCGTCCGCACCGTCCTGCCCGCGGAGCTGGCCGCCCTGGGCGAGCTCGTGCACAATCTCCGCTGGTCCTGGCACCCGGAGACGCTCGACCTCTTCGCCGAGGTCGACGCGGCGCTGTGGGAACAGGTCGGTCACGATCCCGTGGCCCTGCTCGGCGCCGTCACGCCGGCCCGGCTCAACGAGCTGGCCGCCGACCGCCGTTTCCTCCGCCGCCTGGCCGACGCAGCAGACGACCTGCGCGAATACATGACATCGCCGCGCTGGTACCAGACGCTGCCCGACGTCGCACGCGCCATCGCCTACTTCTCCCCCGAATACGGCATCGCCGCCGCGATGCCCCAGTACTCAGGCGGTCTCGGCATCCTCGCCGGCGACCACCTCAAGGCGGCCAGCGACCTGGGCGTGCCGATCCTCGCGGTCGGCCTGCTCTATCGCCACGGCTACTTCACCCAGTCGCTGTCGCCCGAGGGCTGGCAGCTTGAGCACTACCCGGCGCTCGACGCCGGCGGCCTGCCGCTGACCCTGCTGAAGGACGGCGACGAGCCCGTCAAGATCCGTCTCGGCCTGCCCGAGGGCCGCGTCCTGCACGCCCAGGTCTGGGTGGCGCAGGTGGGCCGGGTGCCGCTGCTGCTGCTCGACTCCGACGTGGCCGACAACGACACCGCCGCCCGCGACGTCACCGACCGCCTCTACGGCGGCGGCACCGACCACCGGCTCATGCAGGAGCTGCTGCTGGGCGTGGGCGGCGTACGCGCCATCAGGGCCTACTGCCGCATCACCGGCCACGCCGAGCCCGAGGTCTTCCACACCAACGAGGGCCACGCCGGCTTCCTCGGCCTGGAGCGCATCCGCGAGCTGACCGAGTCGCGCATGTCGTTCGACGAGGCCCTGGAGGCCGTCCGCGCGGGGACGGTGTTCACCACGCACACGCCGGTGCCCGCCGGCATCGACCGCTTCCCCTGCGACCTGATCGAACGCCACTTCGGCGGCGACTCCGCCTGGCCGACCGTGCCCGTCGAGCGCATCCTGGCCCTGGGCGCCGAGGCCGAGCCCGGCCGCTTCAACATGGCCGTCATGGGCATGCGCCTGGCCCAGCGCGTCAACGGCGTCTCCGAGCTGCACGGCGCGGTCAGCCGGGAGATGTTCAAGGACCTGTGGCCCGGCTTCGACCTCGACGAGGTGCCGATCGGCTCGATCACCAACGGCGTGCACGCGCCCACGTGGGTCGGGCGCGAGTTCATGGAGCTGGCCGGCCGCGAGCTGCCCTCGCTGATCGAGCGTGCCCGCGGCTGGGAGGGCATCCAGAAGATCTCCGACCGGGAGATCTGGGAGATCCGCGGCAAGCTGCGCAGGCGGCTGGTCGAGGGCGCGCGCGAGCGGCTGCGCAGGTCGTGGCGCGAGCGCGGCGCCTCGGTCGCCGAGCTCGGCTGGATCGACGACGCGCTCGACCCCGACGTGCTGACGATCGGCTTCGCCCGGCGGGTGCCGTCGTACAAGCGGCTCACGCTCATGCTGCGCGACCCCAAGCGGCTGGCCCGGCTGCTGCTCGACCCGGACAAGCCGGTGCAGATCGTGATCGCCGGCAAGGCGCACCCGGCCGACGAGGGCGGCAAGAAGCTGATCCAGCAGATCGTCAAGTTCGCCGACCAGCACAACGTGCGCCACCGCATCGTCTTCCTGCCCGACTACGACATGACGCTCGGCCAGCTCATGGTCCAGGGCTGCGATGTGTGGCTGAACAACCCGTTGCGGCCGCTGGAGGCGTCCGGCACCTCGGGCATGAAGTCGGCGCTGAACGGCGGGCTCAACCTGTCGATCCGCGACGGCTGGTGGGACGAGTGGTACGACGGCACCAACGGCTGGGCCATCCCCACCGCCGACGGCGTCAGCGACCCCGACCGGCGCGACGAGCTGGAGGCCGGCGCCCTGTACGACCTGATCGAGCACGAGGTGTCCGACCGCTTCTACGACCGGCCGTTCGACGAGCTGCCGCGCAGGTGGATGGAGATGGTCAAGCACACCCTGGCCTCGCTCGGGCCCAAGGTGCTGGCCGGACGCATGCTCCGCGACTACGTCGTCGACCTCTACACCCCGGCCGCCAAGTCGGCGCGTGCGCTGTCGGCCGACTCCTACGCCGCGGCCAGGGCGTTCGCGGCCTGGCGGGTGCGCGTCACGCGGGCCTGGCCGGGGGTGCGGGTCGAGCACGTCGAGGCGTCCGGCGTGGGCGACGCCCCGGAGGTGGGCGCCTCGGTCGAGCTGCGGGCCACGATCGCGCTCGGCGACCTGGAGCCGGGAGACGTGCTGGTCGAGGCCGCGTACGGCAAGGTCGGGCCGCACGACGAGCTGGTCCGCCCGCGGTACGCGCGGCTGGCCGTCGAGTCGCTGGAGGACGACGGTCACGCCCACTTCACGGGCCGGGTGCCGCTCGACCGTACGGGGGCCTTCGGATACACCGTCCGGGTTGTCCCGCATCACCCGTTCGCTGCCACTCCGGCGGAGTTGGGGCTGATCGCCGTCCCGGAGGAGCCGGTCGGAATGACGAACGGCACCTTGCGCTGATATATCCGGACGAGGTCGGCCCGGTGGTCGGGCGGTGCATAATCAGGACCGTGGACGACAGCGGGAACGGCCTGCGGGCCGACAATCTGGTGGCCACGGTCCGCGGTGTCCTGCCGTCCCTGACGCCTGCCGCGCAGACCGTCGCCCGGCTCATCCTGGAAGATCCGGCGACGGTCGCGCGCAGCACCATCACGGAGCTGTCGGCCGCCTCCGGCACCAGCGAGGCGACCATCGTGCGCACCGCGCGGCTGCTCGGCTTCGCCGGATATCCCCAGCTCAGGCTGGCTCTGGCGGCGGCGGCCGCGCAGCCCGACCGGCTCGTGCCCGGCGACCTGGCGCCCGACGACCCGCTGTCGGAGGTCATCCAGAAGGTGGCCAGGGCCGAGTCGGAGGCCATCAACGACACCGTCGCCCAGCTCACCAGCGAGCGCCTGGGCCTGGTCGTCGACGCGATCGTGGGGGCCAGGCGCATCGACGCCTACGGCGTGGGCGCCTCGGGATTAGTCGCCGAGGACGTCGCCCAGAAGCTGCTGCGCATCGGCCTGTCCAGCCACGCCTTCCAGGACGCCCACCTGGCCCTGACCAGCGCCGTCCTGCTGAAGGCGGGCGACGTGGCGATCGGCATCAGCACCTCGGGGGAGACCCCCGACGTGATCGAGCCGCTGCGCCGGGCGGGCGAGGCGGGGGCCACCACGGTGGCCGTCACCAACAACCCGCGCTCGACGATCGCGGAGCTGGCCGAGCACGTGCTGATCTCGGCCGGGCGCGAGACGGAGTTCCGTCCCGGCGCCCTGGCCAGCAGGATCAGCCAGCTCCTCGTCGTCGACTGCGTGTTCGTCGGCGTCGCCCAGCGCACGTTCGACTCCTCTCAGGAGGCGCTCGCGAGCACCAGGCGCGCCGTCAAGGAGTTCACCCGGAGAACGACACCTGCACGTCGTCAGCCTTGACGTACATCACGCGGTGGCCGAACTGGATCTCCAGGTACTTCGTCTTGCCCCTGACCACCTTGTGGTCCTCGAGGTTGAACGTGACCGCCCGGTAGTACTCGGTGGCGGCCGGCCCGGCCAGCGTGTACTTCTCGCCCGCCGAGAACGTGTACTGCAGCGGCGTCACCGCCTGGTACGGGATGCCGGCCGGGTACGCCTCCTGCTCCGGGTACGCCCGCCCGAACACCGGCACGGTCGCCCTGCCCGGCTTCGGCGTGACGACGAGCCCCATCGACGGGATCGCGGTCGGGGCGGCGGCCGGGTTGTGGAACCACGCCTTCTGGCCGAGGTACCAGATCGCCGTCCAGTCGCCCTGGCGGTCGGCGACGGCGAAGCGCTGGCCGGTGCTGGCCCTGGCGCTGTGGTCGTACACGCTGTAGAGCGAGCCGCCGGTCGGGTGCTTGCCGATGTCCTTGATCAGCGGGGCGTCGTCGCGCGGCTCGGTGCGCAGCCACACGGTGCCGGCGCTGAGCGGCGGGCAGGCCGCCTCGGGGTTCTTGCGGTCGCAGCCGTAGAAGTAGGGCTTGTTGGTGGCGAAGTCCGGCTTGATCATGACCGAGCCGGCCTGCGGGCCGCCGAACTGGTGCAGCGGCGCGCCCATGAGCTGGAAGTAGTGCGCCCAGTCCCAGAACGGCC
Organism: Nonomuraea sp. NPDC049646; assembly: GCF_044465525.1. Taxonomy (NCBI): domain Bacteria; kingdom Bacillati; phylum Actinomycetota; class Actinomycetes; order Streptosporangiales; family Streptosporangiaceae; genus Nonomuraea; species Nonomuraea sp. NPDC049646. The sequence goes on from NZ_JBITLU010000017.1 coordinate 153,776, forward strand.
CCGGGTCCTCGTGCATGCCGCGGACCGTGCTCGGGATCGTGCCGGGGACGTTGTCGTGGCCCAGGATGTGGGCGCGGTCGAGCGGCACGCCGTGCTTGAGCGCCAGGTAGCGGACGAGCCGGGCCGACGAGCGGTACATCGCCTCGGTGTACCAGGTGCTGCCCTCGGCCAGGAAGCCTTCGTGCTCGATGCCGATGGACTTGGCGTTGATGTACCAGTTGCCGGCCTGCCAGCCGACGTCCTTGGTCTTGATGTGCTGGGCGATGTGCCCGTCACTGGAGCGGACCGAGTAGTGCCAGCTCGCGCCGTAGTTCGGGTCCTGGTTGAGCTTGATCGACGGGAGGAAGTAGCCCTCCATGTCGTGGATGATGATGTAGTCGACCTTCTGGCTGACCGGCCGGTTCGCCAGGTCGTAGTGGCCGTAGTCGTCCGGCGGGAGCTCCTGGTAGGCCGAGGGGATCCACTCGCAGGAGATCGAGGCCGGGCACTCGACGCCGTCGCGCCGCGCGGGCCGCAGGCCGAGCTTCTCCAGCCACTTCTCGATCTTCTCCAGGTCCGGGACCTTGGGCAGGGTGATCTTCTGCCCGTCGTCCGTGGTGCGCTCGGCGCCCTCCTGGATGGTGGCGTAGACCTCGTCGGCGAAGAACTTGGCCGCGTCGGCCTCGTCGGCGCCGGAGTACTTGGCGACGGCTCCGTACCATTCGCCGGGGTTGGCGCTCAGGGGCGCGCCGAGGCTCTTCTGGTAGTCGGCGAGCAGCGCCGCGCCGCCGCGGATGTTGGCCGCGTCGTCGGTGCGCAGCCGCTCGTGGCTCTCGCCGGTGAGCTGCGCGGCGCGTTCCATCGTGCGCAGCGAGGCGGGGATCTCCGCCGGGGCGGGCGTCGCCGTGGGCGCGAGCGGCCTGCTCTCGTCGCCGCGGGCGTCCTCCTCGCCCTCTCCGTGGTGGTTCGAGCCGGTGTACGCGGCCGCGTCGGTCAGGTGCATCGGGCCGAACCCGGCGTCGCTCGACGGCTGGCCCGCGTGGGCGTCCCAGCGCGACTCCAGGTACGAGACGCCGAGCAGCACGCTCTGGGGGACCTTGAACTCGTCGGCCGCCGCGGCGAACGCCTGCTGCCGGTCGGCGGGCTCTTCGGCGTGGGCCGAGGGCACTTGGGTTAAGGGCAACAAGGCGACGACGGCGATCGCCAGCGCTCTGCGCATGAACCGCTCCTTGACTGGGGGGCGTGGTGCGCGTTCAGCGTCTCAACATTTTCCTTCTCTGGCGAGAACTTTGCGAAGATATTTTTCATCCCTTAACGGACTGTCGGACCGGCTCCGGCCGCCCGCCGCCCAGGACTACCAGGTGACGGGCTGGGTAGGCGGCCTGCGAGGAGAGGGGGAGCTGTCATGCCTCGACCCGGAAGTCACTCCTACGACAACGAGCGCCGCCGGCTGCGCAAGCAACTGGACCGGCAGGGGATGAGCGAGCAGGAGCTCAAGAAGCGGGTGGCCAGGAAACTCCAGTCGGACCCGGACAAGAGCCCGCGCAAGGTGGGCGGCGACCGCGCCGAAGGACCCAAGTCCGAACGGCCCCGCCGGGGGGAGCGCTGAGGCCCCGATGACCGCCATCATCGACCGCGTCGGCGTCCAGGACCTGCTCGCGACGCGCGACGCCCAGCTCGCCGAGGTGCTGCCCGAACGCGAGTACGCCTGGGCGCACCTGCCCGGCGCCGTGCATCTGCCGCTCGGCTCGCTCGACCGGCTGGCCGACGACCTGCTCGACCGGTCGCGTCCGGTCGTCGTCTACTGCCACGACTGGGTCTGCGACCTGAGCCCGCGCGCCGCCCACCGGCTGGCCCGGCTGGGCTTCGCCAACGTGCACGACTACGGTCCGGGCAAGATGGACTGGTTGTCGGCTGACCTGCCGTACGAGGGGGAGGCCGTCCTGGTGGGCTCCGGCGCCCGGCGCGACCCGGTCACGGCCGACCTGGAGGACCCGCTGGAGGAGCTCAGCGAGCGCATCGTCGCCGATCCGGCCGGGCTCGCCGTCGTGGTGGACCGGGACGAGGTGGTGCAGGGCGTCATCGGGTCGCGCGAGCTCAAGGGCGCCGACCTGACCGGCACCGCCGAGGCCGCCATGAACACCGGCGTCACCACCGTACGGCCCAGCGAGCAGCTCGACGCCCTGGCCACCCGCATGGAGGGCGCGAACGTCGACCACGTCGTCGTCACCCGCGCCGACGGCACCCTGGTCGGCCTCTACGGGCTCGGCGACCTGCGCGAACCCGGCTGGGAATCCGATCTCGGATAGCGGACGGGATTTGGAGCGGTCACCCGGCGTCTGCTAGCGTCAACAGCATGTCAGTGATCAGCCGATTTTGGCGCTATGTGGCGGCTCCGGGTGGAGCCGAAGGTCACATGCGCTGACTTACTGATCACCCGGAGCCCAAAGGCAGAGACGTCCCGTCTCTGCCTTTCGTCGTTCAGGCGGACGGCTCCGGGGGCCACGGATGTGGGCCGTACCGCCTTCGAACTTCCATCGAAAGCGGAGGACCAGCCCATGACCACGACCAGCGACCTGCGCATCACCTCGTTCGAACCCCTGCCCACGCCCCGCGAGCTCATCGGTGAACAGCCGCTCGGCCCGCAGCGCGAGGCGCTGGTGGCGGCGAGCAGGAACGCCGTGCGCGACGTGCTCGCCGGCGACGACGACCGCCTGCTGCTCATCGTCGGCCCGTGCTCGGTGCACGACCCGGAGGCCGCGCTCGACTACGCCCGCCGCCTGGCCGCCGCCACGCGCGACCTCGGCGACGCCCTGTGCGTGGTCATGCGGGTGTACTTCGAGAAGCCGCGGACCACCATCGGCTGGAAGGGCCTGATCAACGACCCGGACATCGACGGCGGCCACGACGTCCAGCGCGGGCTGCGCCTGGCCAGGACGGTGCTGCTCGACGTGCTCGACACCGGGCTGCCGGTGGGCTGCGAGTTCCTTGAGCCGACCAGCCCGCAGTACATCGCCGACGCCGTCACCTGGGGCGCGATCGGCGCGCGCACGCCCGAGAGCCAGGTGCACCGCCAGCTCACCTCCGGCCTGTCCATGCCGGTCGGCTTCAAGAACGCCACCGACGGCGACGTGCAGGTGGCCATCGACGGTGTGAAGGCCGCCGCGCACCCGCAGGTGTTCTTCGGCATCGACGACGAGGGCCGGGCCGCGGTCGTCTCGACCACCGGCAACCCCGACTGCCACGTCATCCTGCGCGGCGGGCGCACCGGTCCCAACTACGACCCCCAGTCCATCGGCGACGCGCTGGCGCTGCTGGCCAAGGCCGGGCTGCCGGAGCGGCTGATCATCGACGCCAGCCACGGCAACAGCGGCAAGGACCACGTACGGCAGGCGGCCGTGGTGCGCGAGGTGGCCGGACGCCTGGCGGCGGGCGAGAAGGGCGTCGCGGGGCTGATGGTGGAGAGCTTCCTGGTGCCGGGGCGGCAGGAGCCCGGCCCGGCCGAGGGCCTGACGTACGGGCAGAGCATCACCGACGCCTGCGTGGGCTGGGAGGAGACCGAGCGCCTGCTGGCCGAGCTGGCCGACGCCGTGCGCGCCGGCCGCGCCGCCCGCTGACGGCCTCCCGGCGGCCCTGAGGTGATCGGCGGGCCGCCGGAGGCCCGGCAGGGCCGGTCAGGTGCGGCGGTCCAGCCGGAACGTCGGGTGGCCCGGCGTGCCCGGCTGGGCGTCCAGCGACTTGTCGTCCAGGATGGGCGCCGCGTCCTCGGCCACGAAGACGCGCACGTCCCCCTGCTCGATGACCTGGTCCCCGGCGTACGGCGTGCTCGCCAGCGACACCTCCAAGGCGCCCGCCTCGTCCGGCTTGGCGGCGATCCGCAGGCCGGCGTGCGCGGGCACGTCCTCGCCGACCATCAGGTCACGGATCGCGACCACGGCGTTGTCAGTCAAAGTCAGCACGATGCGCTCCTTCTCGCTGGAGACCCCCCGCCTCCCCCGCGACCAGGGCGGCAAACGCGCCGGGCCGGGATGAGCGCCCGCCGTGGGGGTAGCGGAGCGTCATGGCTGACAAGGACGCCGACAAGGACGCCGACAAGAACAAGGGCGTGCTGGACGCCCTGCTCGAACAGTGCGGCCAGACGTTCGCCGCCGAGGCGGGCATCCGGCTCGCCGACCGGCCGCGGCCGCTGTACCAGCTCCTCGTGCTGGCCACGCTGCTCAGCGCGCGCATCTCGTCCGGGGTGGCGGTGGCGGCGGCGCGCGAGCTGTTCGCCGCCGGGTACCGCACGCCGCGGGACATGGCGCGGGCGAGCTGGCAGGACCGCGTGGACGCCCTCGGCCGCGGCCACTACCGGCGCTACGACGAACGCACCTCGACCATGCTCGGCAGGGGCGCCGAGCTGCTGCTCGACCGCTGGAAGGGCGACCTGCGCAGGTTGCGCGACGAGGCCGGGGGCGACCCCGGGCGCATCGGCGAGCTGCTGCGGGAGTTCCCCGGCATCGGCCCGACCGGCGCCGACATCTTCCTGCGCGAGGTCCAGGGCGTGTGGCCGCAGGTCGCGCCGCACCTGGACGGCCGGGTCCTGGACGGCGCGGCCCGGCTCGGGCTGCCGCGCCAGGAACGCGGCCTGGCCCGCCTGGCCGGCTCCGGCGACGAGCTCGCCCGCCTGTCGGCGGCGCTGGTGCGCGTGTCGACCAGTAAGAAGGCCGCAGACGAGGTGAGGTCGGCCGCGGCGGGGTGAGCGGGGAGGGCTCTGTTAGGTTCGGCTCATGGGTGAGTTTGTGAGCGTCGAGGTGGCCGACCAGATCGCCACGATCCGTCTTGACCGTCCGAAGATGAACGCGCTCAACGTTCAGACGCAGCGGGAGCTCGTCGAGGCGGCGCTTCAGGTCGATGCCGACGACCAGGTGCAGGCGGTGATCCTCTACGGCGGCGAGCGGGTCTTCGCCGCCGGCGTGGACGTCAAGGAGATGGCCGACATGTCCTATGCCGACATGTCCACCCACTCCCGCACGCTCCAGGCGTGCTTCACCACGGTCGCCCGCATCGGCAAGCCGGTCATCGCCGCCGTCACCGGCTACGCGCTGGGCGGCGGCTGCGAACTGGCCCTGTGCGCCGACTTCAGGGTGGCGGGCGAGTCGGCCCGGCTCGGCCAGCCGGAGATCCTGCTCGGGCTCATCCCGGGCGCGGGCGGCACGCAGCGTCTGCCCCGGCTCGTCGGCCCGTCCCGCGCCAAGGATCTGATCTTCACCGGCCGGCACGTCCCCGCCGCCGAGGCCCTGGCCATCGGGCTGGTCGACCGGGTGGTGCCGGACGAGCAGGTCTACACGGCGGCCCTGGAGTGGGCGGCCACCTTCGTCGGCGGCCCGGCCGTGGCGCTGCGCGCCGCCAAGCAGGCCGTCGACCAGGGGGCCGAAGTCGACCTCGACTCCGGCCTGGAGATCGAGCGCCTGCACTTCTCCGGCCTGTTCGCCACCGACGACGCCAGGATCGGCATGCGGGCCTTCGCGGAGAAGGCCAAGGCCAAGTTCACCGGACGGTGACCGCCCGGCCGCCATACGAATGCGACCCTTTGGAGTAGGCCGTCCGAGGGGAAGCGGGTTTGCCAGTATGGTGGCGTTTCATGATGCGCGTCCCGGTCCCCGCCCGGCTGCGTAAAGCCGTGCGTACGTGGTTCGACTCCCGTTACATCTCCGTCGCCGACCACCGGCAGGACATCCGGGACGCGCTCTGGGAGGTCCAGACCCTGCGCAGGGAGATGGCCACCCTCCAGGGCGAGGTCGAGCGGCTGCGGAACGCCCGTCCGCCGGCCGGGCCGGTGATCGACAAGGCCAGGGTCGACGACGCGTACCGGCTGGCGCAGGAGACCGCGCAGGCCCTCGACGGCGTGCTCCAGAACGAGGTGCTCGTCTGGCAGGCCATCGACGACCTGCGGGCCCGCGTCCCCGAGGGGGGCCGGCCGTGCGCGTGACCTGGTCCGGCACCGAGCTGACCTTCCGTCTCGACCCCGAGGACGAGATCACCGGCAGGGCGGCCGACGAGCATCCCGTCAAGCTGGCCACCAACTCCTGCTCGATCGGCGGCGTGCCCGCCGATGCCCACCCCGACCTGTTCGCCGTGGCCGCCTGGACGATCGTGGCGCCCTGGACCAGGCGGCGGATCACCTTCGACCGGGCCGTCTCCGCCGAGGTGGCCGCGGCGCTGCACGACGGCTGGGGCATCGAGGCCGGGCCGGTCGGGGCCGAGCCGCGCCGGGCCGGGGACCGGCTCGCCCTCTCCTACAGCGGCGGCGCCGACTCCGTGGCCGCGGCGGCCATCCACCCGTCGGCGCCGTTCGTGCACTTCCGGCGGGTGCCGCATCCGAGGGTGCCCAACCGGTGGCCGCACTACCGCTCCGACGTGCTGGCCAAGCTGGCCGAGCGGACCGGCCGCGAGCTGACCACCGTCACCTCCGACCTGGAGTTCACCCTCGCCGAGCCGCGTCCGGGCTATCCGGAGCACCACGCCGTCGCGGCGGGGGCGCTGCTGCTGGCCGACCGGATGAACCTCGGCGGCCTGGGCTTCGGCTATGAACTGGGTTCACGCTGGCTCGGCGGTGACCGTTACTTGTTGCGGTTCACGCCCGACAACCCCATGTGGGCGCCGCACGGCGCGTGGGGCCGGTTGTTCGCCGCCGCGGGCGTGCACATCGTCCTCCCGGTCGGCGGGGTGAGCGAGGCCGTCACCATGCGGCTGGCCCTGAACTCCGAGCTCAAGGACCAGGTGCGCTGGTGCCTGCGCGGCACCGACGGCCCCTGCCGCACCTGCGGCAAGTGCCTGTACAAGGAGCTCATCCAGGCCGCCGTCGAGCGCCGCCCGCTGGACACGCCCCTCACCGCCGACCGTCCCGTGGCCCGCAAGTGGCTGCGTCCGCCCCCCTTCGGGGGCCAGGAGATGGTCGAGTACGGCCTCGCCCGGATCCCCGGCGTCGAACGGTCGCTGTTCGCCAAGGCACTCGACCACTTCGAGGCCACCGAGGAGTCCACGAGCTGGCTCGACCACTGCTACCCGCCGGCGATCGAGGAGATCCCCGAGCCGTGGCGGGCGGAGGCGGCCGCCTTCCTGACCTCCCAGGTCGGCCTCATGACCGAGGCCGAGGTGCGGCGGGTGGAGACGTGGGGCGCGTGACCGTCCGCGGGACGGATCCGGCGAAGTGCGAGGAGTTGACTGCGTGAAGGTTTACCTGTCGGTGGACATGGAGGGCGTGACGGGGCTGACCGACCCCGAGGAGATGCACGCCGGCAAACGCGGCTACGACCGCGGCTGCGAGCTGATGACCGCCGACGCCAACGCCGCCGTCGAGGGGGCGTTCGCCGCGGGGGCGGGTTCGGTGCTGGTGAACGACGCCCACGGGTCCACCAAGAACCTGCGGATCGACCTCCTGGACCCGAGGGCGACGCTGATCCGGGGGCCGGGCAAGGCCCAGCGCATGGCCCAGGGGCTCGACGGCACGTTCCAGGCCGCGTGCTTCGTGGGCTACCACGCCAGGGCGGGCGTCCAGCACGGCGTGCTCAACCACACGTGGATGGGCAAGGAGATCCAGAACGTCTACCTCAACGGCGAGCTGTGCGGCGAGACCCGGCTGGTCGCGGCGTGCGCGGGCTTCCACGGCGTGCCCGTCGTGCTGGTGACCGGGGACGAGGCCGTCGGCGAGGAGGCGCGCGAGCTGCTCGGCGACGTCGAGACGGTCGCGGTGAAGAAGGGCATCGACAAGTTCTCGGCCGAGTTGCTGCCGCCGAGCGTCGCCCAGGCGCAGATCCGTGAGGCCGCCGCTCGCGGGCTCTCCCGGTTGAGCGACTTCACGCCTTATCGGGTGGAGGCGCCGTACACGCTGGGGGTGGAGTGGAACTCGACCGCCATCGCGGCGGCGGTGGCGCTGGTGCCCGGCGTGAAGACGGCCGGCTCCCGGCACACCGAGTTCACCACCGACGACTTCCGCCAGATCATGGCGCTGCTCGGGATCTTCGCCACCATCGGCGGCCAGGTGGCCTGCGGCAGCGGGCCGTACGGCTGAGATGTCGGTAACTGCTGACCTAGGGAGCGGGTGACGGTGGAAGGCGCGGCGCTGACCCGGCGGGGGCTGCTCGTCGGGATCGGAGCGGTGGGCGGCGCGGGCGCCATGTACGCCGCCATGGGCGCGCTCGGGCTCGCCCCCTCCGAGCAGGACAAGGAGTTCGCCGCGCCGCGCCCCGGCGACTTCTCCCTGCGCGGCAGGGGCGCGGCCAAGGTGGTGATCCTCGGCGCGGGCGTGGCCGGGCTGACGGCCGCGTACGAGCTGGGCAAGGCCGGCTACGACTGCACCCTGCTCGAAGCCAGGGGCAGGGCCGGCGGGCGGAACCTGACGCTGCGCGGCGGCGACCGCCTGACCGAGCTGAACGGCACGGCCCAGGACGTCAAGCTGGGCGAGGGCGTCTACTTCAACGCCGGGCCCGGCCGCATCGCCCCCTGGATGGTCACCCTCGACTACTGCAGGGAGCTGGGCGTCCCGATCGAGACGTTCGTCAACAACAACGCCGCGGCGTACGTCCACACCAACGGCAGGACGGTGCGGGCCCGCACCGCCCGAGCCGACATGTACGGATATGTCGCGGAATTGCTGGCCAAGGCCACAAATATCGGCGCGCTCGACAAGGCGATCACCGCCGACGACCGGCAGCGCCTGCTGGAGTTCCTCCGCCGGTTCGGCGACTTGGGCCCCAAGCTCGACTACGAGGGCTCGCCCCGGCGCGGCTTCACCAAGTACCCGGCGCTCGACGCCGGCACCCCCGTCCCGCCTCCCGGCACCCTGCACGACGTGCTGGCCGCCGCCACCGGCCGGGCCATCACCAACGACTTCGGCTACGACATGGCCACCCCCATGTTCCAGCCGGTCGGCGGAATGGACGCGATCGTCACCAAGCTCACCGAGGCCGTAGGGGCCGACCGGATCAGAACCGGCGCCAAGGTAACCAAGATCACGACCCTGGACGACGGCGTCGAGGTGACGTACGACGGCGGCAGCGTCAAGGCCGACTACTGCATCGCCACCCTCCCCCCGCACCTCCTCGCCAAGATCCCGCACAACCTCGGAGCGCAGATCACCAGCGCACTGAGCACCCCCATCCCGGTCGCCGCCGGCAAGATCGGCCTGGAGTACGGCAGGCGCTGGTGGGAGCTGGAGGACCGCATCTACGGCGGCGTCACCGAGACCGACCTGGACATCACCCACATCTGGTACCCCTCCCACGGCTACCACTCCGAACGCGGCCTGATCGTCGGCTACTACAACACCGAGCAGAACGCCGAGCTGTACGGCTCACTCACCCCCGAGGACAGAAGGCGCAAGGCCCTCACCCAGGGCAGGAAGATCCACGGCGACAAGTACCGCCAGGACCTGCTGTCCAGCGTCTCCATCGCCTGGCACCGCCAGGAGCACATCCAGGGAGGCTGGATGTACTGGCCGTCCTTTGATTCGTCCTTCACTCTTCTGCAACGCCCCGCCGGAAGGGTCTACTTCGCGGGTGACTGGCTCACCCACTTGATCGCCTGGCAGGCAGGCGCCATGGAGTCGGCCCGCAGCGCCGTCACCCTGCTGCACCGGCGGGTGCTGCAGTCCGCGTGACGTCGCACGCCACTTCCGAGACCGGCATAGGGTCGGTCAAGGAAGAGCGATCGAGGAGACGAGGATGACGTTGCACTGGGTGCCCGCGACCGAGCGCGCCGACCTGCTGGCCGATCCGGTGGCGTTCGCCGTGCCGGGCGTCGAGGGCGTCGAGGTGGCGGAGATCGACCCCGAGCTGGCCGACACGGCCGCGTTCTGCGAGCGCTACGGCGTACGGCTCGACGAGTCGGCCAACTGCGTGGTCGTGGCCGCCAAGCGCGGCGGCGAGACCAGTTACGCCGCCTGCATGGTGCTCGCGACGATGCGCGTCGACGTCAACGGCGTGGTGCGCAAACACCTCGACGCCCGCAAGGCGAGCTTCGCGCCGATGGCCGACGCGGTCGAGCTCACCGGCATGGAGTACGGCGGCATCACCCCGCTCGGGCTGCCCGGCGACTGGCCCGTCCTGGTCGACGTGCACGTCGCCGAGCATCCCAGAGTGGTGATCGGCAGCGGCGTGCGCGGGTCGAAGCTCGCCGTGCCGGGCGCCGCGCTGGCCGGGCTGAAGGGCGCCGAGGTCCTGTCCCTGACGACCTGAAGGCCCCGAGGCCGAACTGAAGCCAATTCGAGACCGTTGGATGGGAAACCGATGAGGCCGTATCGGACGTTGTACGAGTGGGAATGTGGCCTCATGGTTCATCTCGTGGGCGGGGATTAAGCCGATATGGTGCTTCATGCCATGAACGATGACCGACTAGGCCCTTACCGGCTGCTCAGGCGGCTCGGTGAAGGCGGGATGGGCGTTGTCCACCTCGCTGTCGACCCCCAGGGGCGACAGGTGGCGGTCAAGGTCCTGCGCGGAGAGGTCGCCGGTGACGAGGTCGCCAGGCGACGGCTTTCGCGTGAGGTCGAGACCATGCGCCGGGTCCGCAGCAAATTCATCGCAGAAGTGGTCGATGCGGATGTAACCGGTCATCGTCCGTACATCGTCACGCGTTACGTGCCCGGCCGTCCTCTCGACGAGATCGTCAAGGACGACGGGCCGCTCGACCTGCCCGCGCTGGTCCGGCTCGCCCACGGGGTGGCCTCCGCGCTGGCCGTGGTCCACTCCGTCGGCGTGATCCACCGCGACCTCAAGCCGGGCAACGTGCTGATCCTCGACGGCGAGCCCGTCCTGATCGACTTCGGCATCGCCCAGGCGGTCGACGCGACCAGGCTGACCCAGACCGGCATGTTCATCGGCACCCCCGGCTACCTCGCGCCCGAGATCATCGAGGGCCAGGAGGCCGGCCCCGAGGTCGACATCCACGCCTGGGCGGGCACGCTGCTCTACGCCGCCACCGGCCAGCCGCCCTTCGGCAAGGGCACGCTGGAGATGATCTTCTACAACATCACCGCCGGGAAGGCCGACATCAGCGGCGTCCCGGCCGAGCTGCAGCCGCTGCTCAAGGCGGGCTTCCAGCGCAACCCGGCCAAGCGGCCCAAGGCCGCCGACCTGGCCGAGCAGACGGCCCGCATGCTGCCGAGGCCGCCGCACGGCGGGCCCGACGAGATCTCCACCGTCCCCCGGCCCGACGCGCCCGACGACTTCCCGACCAGGCGGCCGCCGTTCGTGGGGGAGAAGCCGTCCTACGACGTCTCCACGCCGCCGATGACGCCGCGCCGGCTGATCGACGGCCAGGAGCAGCCGGTCGCGCCGCCCGCCGACCCGCACTTCGTCTCCCTGCTGCCCAACCAGGCGGCCGGGCTGCCCGGTGCCGGGTTGCCCAGTGCCGGGTTGCCCGGTGCCGGGCTGCCCGAGCAGGGCGTGGCGCTGCCGGACCAGGGCGCGGGCGACCCGTGGCCGACCCGCCGGGTCTCGCCGGAGGAGCTGCGCCAGATCCAGCGCGAGGCCGGGCCCAGCCAGCCCTGGCCGCAGCAGCAGCCCCCGCTCCAGCCCCAGCCTCACTCCCAGCCGCAGCCGCAGGTCAACCCGCACGAGGCCGACGTGCCCACCCGGCGGGTGCGCCCGGACTCGGCGGAGTTCGGCCGGCTCAGCTCCGGCCCCCAGCCGGTGGACCACGGCCGGCTCGGGTCCGGCGGCCAGCCGGTCGACCACGGCCGGTTCGGCTCCGGCCAGGAGGCGGCGAACTACGGCCCGGTGCCCGTGCAGCCGCCGCCCTACATCCCGGCGCAGCCGCAGTACCCGCCCCAGGACCAGCAGGCCGCTCACGAGCCGTACAACGCGGGCGGGCGTCCTGGGCAGGCGTTGCAGCGCTCGAAGGCGTACGGGGTGGCGAGCGCCATGCTGCTGATCCTCATGATCGTGGCGGCGGTGACGGCCCCCGTCCTGGTGGCGGTGGTGGCGATCCCGATCGCCGTGCTGCTGCGCGCCGCCGACCTCGCCCAGCCGGCGCTCAGCGGCCGCAGGCCCGCCGGGTCCGCCGCCCTCGACGTGCTCAGGGTCCTCGCCCAGCCGCGGGCGCTGGCCAAGTCCGTGGGCATCACGGTCGCGCTCGTCCTGTACGCCCTGATCCTCGGCCTGCCGGTGACGCTGCTGCTCAGCGTGGTGGTCAGCATGAACTCGGCCAACGCCCTCGCCTGGGGGGCCGCGGTCGCGCTCTGGACGCTCTGCGCGGGACCGGGCGTCGAGGGCCCGGGGCGGCAGATGCGCAGAACGCTCTCATCGCTCGTACCCTCTAGGACAGCGGCCATGGCGATGGCGGGAGTCCTGGCGGCGGGCGCCGCCCTCTCGCTGATCCTCGCCTACGGCACGTTCGGGGACACGCCAAGGGGGAGTGTATGGAGTCCACTGGACGTCACACCCGTGACAGAGCAACTCAGCAGCCTGAAGGGCGGCGGCTGAGCCGAGGAAGGTGGCGATGAGCATCCAAGCGCCGGAACGCCTCGGCCCCTACCGCATCGTCAGGAAGATCGGCGAGGGCGGCATGGGGGTCGTCCACCTGGGTCTCGACGGTGAGGGCCGCGAGGTCGCCATCAAGGTGCTCCACCCGCACGTGGCCGCCGACCTCAAGGCCCGCGACCGGCTCACGCGCGAGGTCGAGACCATGCGCCGGGTGCGCAGCCCGTACGTCGCCGAGGTCATCGACGCCGAGCTGGTGGGGGGCCAGCCCTACGTCGTGACCCGCTTCGCCCCGGGGCGCACGCTGGAGGAGACCGTGCTGACCGAGGGCGCCCTGGAGGCGCGGCAGGTCATCAGGCTGGCCCAGGGCCTGTGCCAGGCGCTGGTCGCCATCCACGCGGCCGACGTGATCCACCGCGACTTCAAGCCGTCCAACGTCATGCTGGTCGACGGCGAGCCGCTGGTCATCGACTTCGGCATCGCCCACCTGGTGAACGCGACCCGGCTGACCCAGACCGGCATGTTCGTCGGCACGCCCGGCTACCTGGCGCCCGAGATCATCCGCGACTCCGACATCACCCAGGCGGCCGACGTGCACGCGCTGGCCTCGACGGTGTTCTTCGCCGCCACGGGCGCGCCGCCGTTCGGCACCGGGACGTTCGAGGCGGTCTGCTTCAACATCATGGAGGGGCGGGCCCAGCTCGACCGGGCGCCCGCGTGGCTGCGCGGCTGGCTGTCGCGCGCGCTGCGGGTCGATCCCGCCGCCCGGCCGGGCGCGCATGAGCTGCTGCGGATGGCCAGGGAGCTCGACCCTTCGGTGACGTCGTTCAACGAGATCGAGGGGCCGACCGGCACCAAGCGCATCGGCAGCGGCACCCGCGCCATGGACACGTTCTCCGACCTGCTGCCGCCGGTCGAGTACCGCAAGGCCGCGCCGCCGCCCCCGCCCCCTCCGCCGCCCGCGCGGCGGGAGGAGCGGCCGCCGCCCTACGTGCCCGCGCCCACCTCGGCGCGCCCGGTGCCGCGCACCGACCAGCGGGTGGCCGGCTACCCGGCGCCGCCGCCGCAGCCGCGCCCCTACACGCCGCCGCCCCAGCCGCGCGGCCACGTGCCGCCGGCGGAGCGCAAGAGGTACCTGTTCGGCGCCCAGGTGACCGGGTTGCTGCTGCTGGTCACGCTGGTGGCGCTGACCGTCATGATGCCCGTCGTCATGGGGGCGGTGGCCGTCGCGCTCGCGGTGGTGCTGCGGGTGGGCGAATACCTGTTCGGCGACATGGTCAAGCGGCGCCAGATCCGCGGCAGCAGCTCGGCCGACCCGCTGCTCGCGCTGGTCGGCACGCCGTGGGCGCTGGTCAAGGCCGCGCTGGTGACGCTGGTGCACGTGCCGCTCGCGCTGCTGTTCGGCGCGTGCGTGTGGGGGGCGCTGCACTGGGCCGGCGGCATGGGCACCAACCAGGCCGCCGCCTACGCGGCCGGCGCGTTCGCCGGGGGCCTGTTCGTGCTCCCGGGCGGCGGCGCGCCGCGCAAGGCCGTGACCCGTACGCTCACCGGCGTGCTGCGCAGCCCCGGCGCCGCGCTGGTCGCGGTCGTCGCGGTGGGCACGGCGGCGCTGTTCGCGGCGATGTTCGCGCTCGGCCAGGACCCGGTCTGGACGCCCTGGCGGGCCCCGCAGAGCGTGATCGACGACCTGGCGAGCGAGGCCAGGCAGAGCACGATCGGGCTGATCACCGGACTGATCGAAAGTCTGCTCGACGGGCTGGGGTTGGGCTTCCTGACTCCGTGGTCGTGAGTGTCCCCCTCGGCCCGACGGGGGAGAGATGAGGTATGAGCGAGCGCCTCGGCCCTTATGAGCTTCTCTCCAGGCTCGGCGCGGGCGGCTTCGGCGAGGTCCATCTGGCGCTCGACGTCCAGGGGCGCACGGTCGCGGTCAAGGTGCTGCATCCGCACGTCGCGGCCGACGCCCTCGCGCTGAGCAGGCTCGACCGCGAGGTGGAGACGATGCGCCGGGTCGGCGGGCCGCACGTCGCCGAGGTGCTCGACGCCTCGCTGGAGGGCCCCAGACCCTACCTGGTGACCCGCTACGTCCAGGGCCGCCCGCTCAGCGCCGTGCCCGTGCCCGTCGCCGAGCTGGGCCCCCTGGCCTCGGGGCTGGCCGACGCGCTGCTGGCCATGCACGAGTCCGGGGTGGTCCACCGCGACCTCAAGCCGGCCAACGTGATGATGAGCGAGGACGGCCCGGTCGTCATCGACTTCGGCATCGCCAGCGCGCTCGACTCGCTGTCGGTCACCGCGTCCGGCGCGGTGGTCGGCACGCCCGGCTACCTGGCTCCGGAGATCTTGGAAGGCGGCGGCGCGGGCGTCGAGGCCGACGTGTTCTCCTTCGGCGCGACGCTCGCCTACGCCGCCACCGGGCGGCAGCCGTACGGGCAGGGGCCGGCCTCGGCGGTGGCCTACCGGGTCGTGCACCACCCGCCCGACCTGGAGGGCGTGCCGGACTGGCTGGCGCCGCTGTTACGCGAGTGCCTGTCCACCGACCCCGCCGCGCGGCCCACGGCCGCGCAGATCTGCGCCCGGCTGGGCGTCGCCCCCGTCCCGCACGTACGGCAGGCCGGCCCCCGTCCCTCGGCCCCGGTGGCGCGTCCGCGGCCGGCCGACGACATGAGCACGAGGGAGTGGCGGCCGGGCGACGGCCGTCGCGGGTCGGTCGAGGAGTCCAGGGCGCGGCACCGGGAGAAGGTGCGCAGGCGGTGGCTGATCGGCTCGGGCCTGTTCGTGTCGCTGCTGGCGGCGGCCGCCCGCGAGCCGCTGCCCGAGGTGGCGCTGTTCCTGCTGGCCGCCTACGTGCTGGCGGTGGTGAGCGACGCCGGGGTGGCGCTGCTCTCGCGCGGGCCCTACCGGCGCAGCCGGATGGTGGCCGACCTGGTGAGCGTGGCGGGCGCGGTGGGGGTGTGCTTCGGGCTCGCCGCGGTGTTCAGCACGTTCACACTGGCCCTGTTCGCGGGTACGGCCCTGGTGGTGGGCATCGTGTTCCTGTTGTCCGCCTGATTTCCCCACGGGGGCGATCGGAACGTACCGAATAAAGTTCGGTATGGTGGGAAGGGTAGGGGCTTCACGCGGGAACCGCTGGTTTGCGCGTAAGCTACCCACGGGTAACATGACCGCGGGAGCCAGGGCACGACTCTGACCCACCCCGTGTCAGGAGCCCGTCGGGAACCTGGCAGTCTGGTCAGCATTGCATTCGGCGCCTATCGCAGCGACGCGGTGGGCGCACGCGAACACGGGAGGTCGGCCACCGGCCATGAACATCGTCGTCTGCGTGAAGCAGGTCCCCGATACGGCGACCGAGCGCAAGCTGCGGTCCGATGACAACACGCTCGATCGTGACGCCGTCGACGGCGTGGTCAACGAGCTTGACGAGTACGCGGTCGAGGAGGCGCTGAAGCTCAAGGAGGCGCACGGTGGCGAGGTCACCGTGCTCACCATGGGCCCGGGCAAGGCCACCGAGACCATCCGCAAGGCCCTGGCGATGGGCGCCGACAAGGCGGTCCACCTGAGCGACGACGCGCTGCACGGCTCCGACGCGCTGTCCACCTCGTACGCGATGGCCCAGGTGCTCAAGAAGATCGGGTTCGACCTGGTCGTCCTGGGCTCGGAGTCGACCGACGCCCGCACCGGCGTGCTGGCCGCGATGCTGGCCGAGCGCCTGGGCACGGCTCAGCTCACGCTGGCCAACAAGGTCGAGATCGAGGGCTCCTCGATCAGCGTCCAGCGCATCACCGACTACGGCTTCGACAAGGTGCAGGCCTCGCTGCCGGCCGTCGTGTCCGTGGTCGAGAAGATCAACGAGCCGCGTTACCCGTCCTTCAAGGGCATCATGGCGGCCAAGAAGAAGCCGGTCGAGACGCTGGCCATCGCCGACGCCGAGATCGACGCCGCCCAGGTCGGCCTGGGCGCCGCCTGGTCGGAGGTGGTCGACTTCGCCGCCGCGCCGCCGCGCGCCGCCGGCACGATCGTCAAGGACGAGGGCGACGGGGGCTCGAAGGCCGCCGACTTCCTCGCCTCCAAGAAGTTCATCTGAGAACGGGGGTTTTACTGATATGTCGGAGATTCTCGTTCTGGTGGAGCAGGTCGACGGCGAGGTCAAGAAGGTCACGCTCGAACTGCTGACCCTGGCCCGCTCGCTCGGCACGCCCGCCGCCGTCTGGGCCGGCCCCGGCCTCGGCGACGCCGCCAAGGCCAGGCTGGCCGAGTACGGCGCCGAGACGATCTACAACGCCGGGTCCGCCGACATCGTCGACCACGTGGTGGCGCCCAAGGCCGAGCTGCTGGCCCAGCTCGTGGCCGAGAAGTCGCCCGCCGCGGTGCTCGTGGCCGCCACGGCCGAGGGCAAGGAGGTCGCCGGTCGCCTGGCCGTCAAGACCGACTCCGGCGTCATCACCGACGCCGTGGGCCTGTCCGAGGGCTTCGTGGCCGACCAGTCGATCTTCGGTGGCGGCGTCAACGTGCACTCCAAGGTGCGCAGGGGCACCCCGATCGTCGCCGTGCGTCCGAACTCGACGGCCCCGCAGGCCGCCGCGGGCGCCGGCGCGGTCGAGGAGGTGTCGGTCGCGCTGAGCGAGGCGGCGAAGGCCGCCCGCATCGTCGAGCGCGTCAAGCAGGAGAAGGGCGCCAGGCCCGAGCTGACCGAGGCCGCGATCGTGGTCTCCGGCGGCCGGGGCGTGGGCTCCGCCGAGAACTTCTCCGTCATCGAGGGCCTGGCCGACACGCTGGGCGCGGCCGTCGGCGCCTCGCGCGCCGCCACGGACGCCGGCTGGTACCCCCACCAGTTCCAGGTGGGCCAGACGGGCAAGACGGTCTCGCCGCAGCTCTACATCGCGGCCGGGATCTCCGGCGCCATCCAGCACCGGGCCGGCATGCAGACCGCGAAGACCATCGTCGCGATCAACAAGGACCCCGAGGCGCCGATCTTCGAGCTCGCCGACTACGGGGTCGTGGGCGACCTGCACCAGGTCGTCCCGCAGCTCACCGAAGAGATCAGCAAGCGCAAGTAGCGTCAGGGATCAGCGGGCGCGCACAGCGCCGATCGGAGGCGGCACCGCACGACGTGCGGCGCCGCCTCCGCCGTCTCAAGCCGACGCGGCGGGCGCGGTCCGGGCGCCGGCCGCCTTCAGCGCGCATCCCGCGAGGACGCCCGCCAGCAGGGCGAAGCCGTGCAGGTCCAGCAGCGCGCACAGGACGACGGCGGCCACCGCGGCGACCGCGGGGAACAGCGGGGCGGGGATCCGGTCGCGGTGCGCCACGAGCTGGAAGCCGGCCCCGGCCAGGACGACCATCAGCACGACGCCGGCCGTGCCGGACGCCGACAAGGCCCAGGCCCCCGAGAGGACCGCGTAGAACGTGCCCAGCGAGCGTTCCAGGGGGGCGGAGGCAGCCACGGCGAGGCCGCCGGCCAGGCCGCAGAGGGCGACCGAGTTGCCCGCGCCGGGGTCGTTCATGAGGTAGCCGGCGGCCTCGCCCGCGACCGCGCCCGCGGCGTACAGCAGGAGCCAGCGCCCGGGGCCGAGCGCGCGCTCGGCGACGTAGCCGAGCACCGCGAGGAACGCCAGGTTGAACAGGGTGCCGAACACGCCGCCGTCCTGGACGACGAGCGCCGTCCCCAGCCGCCACCATTCGCCGCCGGAGATCGCGGCCGGATCGCGCATCCACGCGGCCTCCAGCCCCGGGACGGCGAACTGCAGCAGGCTCGGAACCGCCGTGCCGACGAGGACGACCGCGGTGACATATGGCTTGAACACCGCCTAAGCCTCGCACTTCCTCCATGAATCGGACATGGACGGATGTACGAGGCTTGGCATGACAAATGTCCTACGCGGCGACCTTCACCGGCTCCCGCACGGCGACGGCTCCGAACACCGGCGCCTCCCGCCGGGGCAGGAACCGCGACGCCACGGCGATCAGCACGCCCAGGAGGACCGCGATGCCGAGCGCGCCGCGCAGCGAGGTGGCGTCCGACAGGAAGCCGATCA
Source organism: Nonomuraea sp. NPDC049646 (assembly GCF_044465525.1). Classification (NCBI taxonomy): domain Bacteria; kingdom Bacillati; phylum Actinomycetota; class Actinomycetes; order Streptosporangiales; family Streptosporangiaceae; genus Nonomuraea; species Nonomuraea sp. NPDC049646. The sequence goes on from NZ_JBITLU010000017.1 coordinate 172,242, forward strand.
CCACCGGGCCGAGCAGCAGGCCCGCGTAGCCCATGGCGCCCGCCTGGGCGATGGCCGGTCCGGGGGCGTCGGTCGCGGTGCCCGCCAGGGACAGCGTCAGCGGCGCGATCGTCGCCACGCCGAGCCCGACGAAGAACATCGCCAGCACCGCCACCAGGGCCGCCGGAGCCATCAGCACGACCGTGAAGAACCCGGCCGTGGCCACGCCGGACACGCCGAGCATGCCGCGCACCCCGAACCGGGAGCGCAGCCGGTCGCCGGTGAGCCTGGCCAGCAGCATGCCGGCCTCGAACACCGGGTAGCCGAGCGCGGCCAGCGCCTCGGGCGCCCCGAGCTCGTTGCGCATGTACAGGCCGTTCCAGTCGGCGACCACGCCCTCGACCATGAAGGCGAAGAACATGATCGCGCCGAGCAGGTAGACGATCGCCGGCATCTTGTGCCGGGCCGTGCGCGCCGCCTCCGCCACCGGGGCCTCGGGCAGGTACGTACGGCCGATCAGCAGCGCGACCGGCAGCGAGACCAGGGCGACCAGCGCCAGGTTGGCGGTGAACGACAGGCCGGCGGCGATCGACAGGCTGCCCAGGGCGCCCGCCGAGATGGCGCCCACGCACCAGCCGGCGTGCATGCCGTTCATCAGCGGGCGGCCGTACGCCTGCTCGACGGTGGAGCCCTGGGCGTTCATGGCGACGTCCACGGTGCCGAAGGCCATGCCGAAGAACGTGGCGGCCACGACCAGGAGGGGCAGGTTCGGGGCGAAGGCGACGGCCAGCAGGCCGACCGCGGTGAGTGGGGCGCCGATCCGCAGAACCGCCCTGCTGCCCGCGCGGGCCATGATCCGTCGCATGGACTGCATGGTCACGAGGGCCCCGAGGCCCCATGCGAGGAGCACCGCGCCGACCGTGGACTCGGACAGGCCGAGCTTGTCGGTCAGGGCGGGGATGCGCACGGTCATCGTGCCCACCATCAGGCCGCCGAGGACGAAGGTGAGGATCGCCCCGTAGCGGGCCGTCCTCAGGTCGCGGGTCATAAGGCACACCTCTCAGAAACTCGTTATTTCGCCACAAATCAGGCGCTCCCGTTGCGGGAGCGCCCAGAAAAGTCCGGGGGGATGAACACTCGAAGGGACAAAAAACCCAACCAACCCCCACGCCGCCGGCACGGCCCCAAGCGAGACCTGCACCTGGGCCAACCCGGCGGTCAGGTCCGGCTGGGGCGGGGGCAGAGCGGCTCGGCTGTTGACGGGCGGGCGGGTGTGGGCGTCGGCGGCCGACCGGCCTCGGTCCTTGGGTGGGTCGAGGCGGTTCGAGGGCCTTGGGTGGGTCGAGGCGCGGGTGGGCGCCGGGCAGGTTGGTGTCGGGGAGCGGGGGCCGGGCGGCGCTCGTCGGGGTCAGCTCGTGCTGCTGGGTGAGCGGCCCGGGCGCTCGATCGTGGCCCGCGTCATGGCCGGGCGGTCCGCCCTGCCGGGCTGACGGCCAGGCCGGTCGGTTCCCGCTCGGCCCGCGCCCTCCGGCCTACCGTCTGCCTGACGGGGGCCTGCGCGTCCGGCCTGCCCAGCCCGTACGGACCGGTCCGACGGGGACGGCAAGCGCCGCCGAGGCGCTCGGTCTGGACGGGAGGCGGGCGGGACAGGGGTCGTGGGAGCACGGGATCGTCATCGCGACACCACCCCCCATCCGTTCCGGTCCGTCACAGGCAACCGCGGAGACCCGCGGAAAGCTCCGTGATCGAAGCTCCGACACCTGAACCACGAGTGACCCTGGCACATTCCCGGGACCGCAGTGACTCCCGACACACCGGAGCCAGACGGTTCAGCCGGGTTTGAGCAGCGCTCTCAGCCGGGCTTCGAGGGCACGCAGGTCCGCCTCGGAGTTGAGCTGCGGGTCATGGCTGGCCACGTCCCACAACCCTTCGCACGCCAGCCGCACGATCTGCGAGGCCAGCGGGTCGGGCTCGTCGTCCAACGCCTCCCGGTGCCATCGCGACATCGCCTCACGCAGCGGCGCGAGCAGGAAGAGGTTGCCCGACGCGCCCGTCACGACCGCCCATCGTCGCAGCCGCCCCGAGCGCACGGCGATCAGCGTGGCGCCGAGGTAGCGCTCGGTGTACGTGCCGTCCGGCTGTGCGGTCATCAGGTCGTCGAACTCTTCGATCAGCCGTTCGACCATGCCCTTGATCAGGGCCTCTTTGGTGCCGAAGTGGTAAAGAAGGCCGCCCTTGCTCACCCCGGCCCGGTCGGCGACGGCGGAGAGCGTCAGCGCGGCCGACCCCTGATCGCACAGGAGGTCTTCCGCCGCGTCCAACAGCTCGTCCCTTCGCATGCGTCAACTGTACCGTCCGGACGGTACAGTGGCAAACGAGATACCCTGATCTGGTGACACGACCGTCGGCCTATCTTGATCATGCGGCGACCACGCCCATGCTGCCCGAAGCGATCGAGGCCATGACGGAGCAACTCAAACGCGTCGGCAACGCCTCATCGCTGCACGCCGCGGGCCGTCAGGTGCGCAGGGTCGTCGAGGAGTCCCGCGAGAGCATCGCCGACGCCCTGGGGGCCCGGCCGAGCGAGGTCGTGTTCACCTCGGGCGGCACCGAGGCCGACAACCTCGCCATCAAGGGCCTCTACTGGGCGCGCAGGCCCCGGCGGCGCATCCTGCTCAGCTCCGTCGAGCACCACGCCGCGCTCGACCCGGCCGCGTGGCTGGCCGAGAGCCAGGGCGCCGAGGTCGAGCTGCTCGACGTCGACGAACACGGCCGGGTCCATCCCGACACGCTGCGCGCCGCCATCGAGCGCGACCCCGACGACGTCGCCATGATCAGCGTCATGTGGGCCAACAACGAGGTGGGCACGGTCCAGCCGGTCCACGTGCTGGCGGCCGTCGCCCACGACCACGGCGTCCCGTTCCACACCGACGCGGTGCAGGCGATCGGGCAGCTCCCGGTGTCGTTCGCCGACTCCGGCGCCGACGCCCTCACGCTGACCGGCCACAAGGTCGGCGGCCCGATGGGCGTGGGCGCGCTGCTGCTGACCAGGGGGCTGACCCCGGTGTCGGTGCAGCACGGCGGAGGTCAGGAGCGCGACGTGCGCTCCGGCACGCTCGACGCGCCCGCCATCGCGGGCCTGGCCGCCGCCGTGCGGACCGCCGTGAAGGAGCAGGAGGCCCTGGGCCGCCGCCTGACGGCGCTGCGCGACGAGCTCATCCGGCGCGTCCGCCAGGCCGTCCCCGACGTCGTGCTCAACGGCGACCCGACCGGCCGGCTGCCCGGCAACGCCCACTTCTCCTTCCCCGGCTGCGAGGGCGACGCGCTGCTCATGCTGCTCGACGCCAAGGGCGTGGAGTGCTCGACCGGCTCGGCCTGCTCGGCGGGCGTGGCGCAGCCCTCGCACGTGCTGCTCGCGATGGGCGCCGACGCGGCGGCCGCGCGCGGCTCGCTCAGGTTCACCCTGGGCCACACCTCGACCGCCGCCGACGTCGACCGCCTGATCGAGGTGCTGCCCGCGGCCGTCGAGCGGGCCCGCAGGGCCGGGCTCAGCTGAGGAAGGGGGAGACCGCGGCCCAGGCGGGGTCGTGGCCCACGTCGACCCGCGGCTCTCCCTCCGCCCAGCCCGCGACCAGCTCCTCGACGCGGATCGCCGCGTCGGAGGCCGGGTCGGCGTAGACGTGGACGACCCGGTGGCCGGCGGCGCTCAGGTGCGCGGCCAGCAGGGCGTCGTCGCGCAGGTTGAGCAGGACGGCGGCCAGGCGCTCCTCGAAGTCGCGCAACGCCTTCAGCGAATCGCCGGCGGGCAGGCCGTCGTCGTCGCGGTGGGCGTACGGAAGCGTGATCTCGATGTGCTGGTCGAGCAGCGGGTGGTCGACGGGCCGCAGCGGGAAGCGCGCGGTGGCCGCCAGCGCCGCGCCCTCGCCGGTACGCCCTTCGAGCTGCAGCCACTCCTCGCCCTCGTAGCCCGAGGCCAGGTCGGCGACCACGGCGGGCAGGTGGACGGCGGCGACCGCGTCGATCGGCTGGAACGTGGCGGCCGTGATCTCGCCCACCCACCTGGCGACGTCGTCCTCGCCCAGCAGCCGGTCGAGGGCGAGCAGCGTCGCCTCCAGCCGGGCCTCCTCGTCGAGCTCGCTGAAGATCGGATGGTGGGCGGCCACGTCGACGCGCGGCTGGTCGCGCGGCACGCGCAGCCCGAAGACCAGCTTGTCGAGGGCGAACTCGAACCCGCCCACGTCGAGCGTCAGCTCCAGCGCCTGCGGGTTGGCCTGCCGGGACGGATGGAACTCCCACAGCAGGTCGGCCGGCGGCGCGGCCCTGGCCCAGCGGTGGGCCAGCGAGCGCAGCTCGGCGTCGCCGGCCGCGGTCACCACCAGGGCGTGCGCGGCGTTCCTGCCGGGCGCCACCTCCCAGACCAGGCCGGGGTCGATCGCGGCCACCGCGGGGGCGACCAGCTCCTCGACGCCGTCGGCCGTGCCCGCGGCCACCAGCGAGTCGAGCCGTGGCCTGGCCTCCTGCCACCACGCCCAGAACGCGGCCACGCCGTCGCCGGGCCGGCCGGCCTCTTCCTCTTCGTCCTTGCGCCCGAACAGTCGCATGCGCTGAATCCTCCCAGACGGAGCCGATGGCCGCGCACTCCCCGCCGGACAGTACGCTGGAACGGTCATGGGACTGCGTGTGCTTGCCGCCATGTCGGGCGGCGTCGATTCCGCCGTGGCCGCCGCCCGGATCGCCGAGGCCGGTCACGACGTCACTGGTGTGCATCTGGCCCTGTCGGCCAACCCTCAATCCCACCGCACGGGCGCGCGGGGCTGCTGCACGGTCGAGGACTCCCGCGACGCGCGGCGGGCCGCCGACGTGATCGGCATCCCGTTCTACATCTGGGACATGGCCGAGCGGTTCCAGCGCGACGTGGTGGAGGACTTCGTGGCCGAGTACGCCGCGGGCCGCACCCCCAACCCGTGCCTGCGGTGCAACGAGAAGATCAAGTTCGAGGCGGTGCTCGACCGGGCGCTGGCCCTCGGCTTCGACGCCGTCGCCACCGGCCACCACGCCAAGCTGTCCGACGGCGTGCTGTCCAGGAGCGTCGACCAGGGCAAGGACCAGTCGTACGTGCTGGGGGTGCTCACCCGTGAGCAGCTCAGCCACGCGATCTTCCCGCTCGGCGGCTCCACCAAGGCCGAGGTGCGCGAGGAGGCCGCCCGGCGCGGCCTGACCGTCGCCGACAAGCCCGACAGCCACGACATCTGCTTCATCGCCGACGGCGACACCCGCGGCTTCCTGGCCGGCCGGCTCGGCGCCGAGGAGGGCCCGATCGTCGACCAGGAGGGCGCGGTGGTGGGCACCCACCAGGGCGCCCACGGCTTCACCGTCGGCCAGCGCAAGGGCCTGCGCATCGACCGTCCGGCCGCCGACGGCAGGCCGCGCTACGTGTTGTCGATCGAGCCGGTCTCCAACACGGTCACGGTCGGCCCGCGCTCGGCGCTGGAGGTCACCTCGATCTCCTGCGTCCGCCCGGTCTGGAACGGCCCGTCCCGCCTCGACGACCTGACCGTGCAGCTCAGGGCCCACGGCGAGGTCTACGGCTGCCGCTTCGAGGAGGAGGCGGGCGGCGGGCTGCGCATCGACCTCGACCGCCCGGCCACCGGCGTCGCGGCGGGCCAGGCGGCCGTGCTCTACTCCGGCGACACGGTCATCGGCTCGGCCACCATCGTCTCGGCCGCCTAGGGGAGCGTCACCGACTCGCCGACCTTGAGCCGGCGCATGTCGGCGCCCTGCTTCTCCGACTCCAGCTCCAGATAGGTGTCCACCAGCGACAGGCCGATGTCGTTGAGCAGGCCGTCGTGCGTGGAGAACGCGCGGGCCGGGCGCATCGTGCGCAGGTACTCGACCATCTCGCTGAGCTTCATCCAGGGGGCGTTGGTCGGCGCGAGGAGGGTGGGCACCTCGACGCCGGGCAAGGTGAGCGCGTCGCCGGGGTAGAACACCTCGTCGTCGAGCATGAAACCGACATTCTGCACGATGGGCGCATCGGGGTGGTTCTTGCTGTGCCACTCGCCGAACGCCTTCACCCGGAAACCGGCCGCGTCGAAGGCGTCGCCGTGCCGGACCACCTGGACCTTGACCGGCACGTCGGTCAGCTGGGCCGCGACGCCCTCGCACGTCCAGACCTCGATCCCGGCGGGAGCGGCCTTCAGCTTCTCGATGTCGAAGTGGTCGAAGTGCTGATGGGTGATCAGGACCGCGTCGACCCCGTCGAGCACCGGCTCCTGCGAGAAGGTGCCCGGATCGATGACCAGGACCTTGCCGTTCTTCTCAAGGCGTACGCAGGCGTGCGTGAGTTTGGTGAGCTCCATTCGGCAGAGCCTACGCTTGTGCCCATGTCTACGTGGGAAGCCACCGGGGTCGGGTCACATCCGGGTGAGGATCATCTTGAGGCGATCCGTGTCGTGTTCGGCGAGGTGCCCGGCCTGCCGTATCTGCCAGAGCTGCCGGCCCGAGGGGTCGGCGCCGACATGATCGGCAGGACGGCCGGGCTGCTGATCGACCTGCCGGCCGAGGTGCAGCCGTCCGGGTGGCGGCTGGCCGACCGGCCGGGCCGCGACCACCGGCGGGCCGTCGATCATCTGCGCCGCGACCTCGACGGGCTGGAGGAGGTCGCCCACGACTACGCCGGGCCGCTCAAGCTGCAGGTGTGCGGGCCGTGGACGCTGGCCGCGGCCCTTGAGCTGAAGTTCGGCGACAAGATGCTCTCCGACGCGGGCGCCGTGCGCGACCTGGTCGCCTCGCTGGCCCAGGGGGTCGCCGACCACTGCGCCGAGGTGCGGCGGCGGCTGCCGGGGGTCACCGAGATCGTGCTGCAGCTCGACGAGCCGGGGCTGCCGGGCGTGCTGGCGGGCACGGTCCCGACCGCGTCCGGGTTCGGGCGGCTGGCGGCGGCCGAGGAGTGGCGCGTGGAGGAGTCGCTGCGGCTGTTCCCCGACGCGGTGGTCCACTGCTGCGCGCCCGGGGTGCCCTACGCGCTGCTGCGGCGGGCCGGGGCGCGCGCGGTGTCGGTCGACGCGTCGCTGCTGCGCCGCAGGGACGACGAGCGGCTCGGCGAGCTCTTCGAGGCCGGGGCGGGCCTGCTGCTCGGCGTCGTGCCGGGCCGGGACGTCGCGCTGCCCGACACCGGGGTGGTCGCCAGGCCCGCGGTGGAGCTGTGGCGGCGGCTCGGGTTCGCCCCCGACGGGCTGGCCGCCAAGGTCACGCTGACGCCCGCCTGCGGCCTGGCCGGAGCCTCGCCCCGCTACGCGCGGGCTGCCCTGGCGGCGTGCAGGAAGGCCGCCCAGGTGCTCAAGGACGATCCGGCAAGCGGGATGCAAGGCGGCTGAGTAGCGTCCTTGCCATGATTGCTCGCGTTCTGGCCGTCGGTGCCGCCATGCTGATCGCGTCCGCCTCGATCGCCGTCCCCGCCGGGGCCTCGGCCAACCCCGAGATCTGGAGCTGGGGGTCCATCTACTCCGCCGACCGGGCCGGGAAGGCGAAGGGCAAGGTCCTGCTCGACCGGCCGGGGTTCGTGGTCAGCGGCAGGCTGTACGACTTCCCCGGCCGTACTGGGTGCTCGTGGCTGCAACTGCGCTGGGTCAAGGACGGCGGCGGCGACGGGCACAAGACGTACCGCAACTGCTCGGGCACCAAGCCGCTGGAGTTCTCGCTCAAGACCGGCTACATGCTCTCCATCGAGGGCAGGGTCTGCCGGGGCACGGCAAGGAAGATCACCGGTAACTGCTCGGTCTGGGAAGGCGTCTGGGCCCAGGGCGGATGACCGGGGGAGTCGTTCCTGTCGGAGCCCGGCGGTAGCGTTTCCTCAGCGTGTCCGACGTGGAAGGAGACCCAGCGTGAGCGAGCGTGACACCGAGGTCGGGGGCGTGCCCGTGGCCGCGCTCAAGCGGCATGCGGAGCTGAGCGAGCTGGTCGACGACGCGCGCTGGCGCTACTACGTGCTCGACCAGCCCACGGTCAGCGACGCGCAGTTCGACGAGTGGTTTCGCGAGCTGCTGACGCTGGAGCAGGCCCATCCCGAGCTGCAGACGCCCGACTCGCCCACCCAGAAGGTGGGCGCGCCGGTCTCGGGCGACTTCGCCAAGGTCAGCCACCTCAACCGCATGGAGAGCCTCGACAACGCCTTCAACCAGGCCGACATGGCCGCCTGGATGGCCCGCGTCGAGCGGCTGGCCGAGCGCGACCCGGGTCCCTACCTGTGCGAGCTGAAGATCGACGGGCTGGCCATCGCGCTCGTCTACCGCGACGGCAAGCTGGAGCGCGGCGCGACCCGCGGCGACGGCCGGGTCGGCGACGACGTCACGGCCAACGTGCGCACGATCAAGGGGGTGCCCCACCGGCTCAAGGGCGAGGGCGTGCCGAGCCTGGTCGAGGTGCGCGGCGAGGTCTACATCCCGGTCGAGGGCTTCAAGCAGCTCAACGAGCAGCTCGTGGAGCAGGGCAAGCAGCCGTTCGCCAACCCGCGCAACTCGGCGGCGGGCACGCTGCGGCAGAAGGACGCGCGCGTCACCGCCCAGCGCCCGCTGCGCATGCTCGTCCACGGCATCGGCGTCTGGGAGGGCTCGGCCGTGCCGCGCGCCCAGTCGGAGGTCTACGAGCGGCTGCGGGAGTTCGGGCTGCCGGTCAGCGACCTGTTCAAGGTGGTGCCCGGCCTCACCGAGGTCGACGAGTTCATCGAGCACTACCGGGTGCACCGGCACGACCCGGCGTACGAGATCGACGGGGTCGTGGTCAAGGTCGACGACTTCCGCACGCAGCGGGAGCTCGGGTCCACCTCGCGGGCCCCGCGCTGGGCGATCGCCTACAAGTACCCGCCGGAGGAGGTCAACACCAAGCTGCTCGACATCCAGGTGGGGGTGGGCCGCACCGGCCGGGTCACGCCGTACGCGGTGATGGAGCCCATCGTGGTCGCGGGCTCGACCGTCGAGCGGGCCACCCTGCACAACGCGGCCACGGTGATCAAGAAGGGCGTGCTGGTCGGCGACACCGTGGTGCTGCGCAAGGCGGGCGACGTCATCCCCGAGATCGTCGGCCCGGTCACGGCGTTGCGCGACGGCTCCGAGCGGGAGTTCGTCATGCCGACCCACTGCCCGGAGTGCGGCACCGAGCTGGCCTACGAGAAGGAGGGCGACGCCGACCTGCGCTGCCCCAACGCCCGCAGCTGCCCCGCCCAGATCCGCGAGCGCCTCTACTTCGCGGCCGGCCGGCGCGCGCTCGACATCGACGGGCTGGGTTACGTGGCCGCGACCGCGCTCACCCAGCCGGTGCCGCCGCAGGAGCCCGTCCTGCGCACCGAGGCCGACCTGTTCGACCTGACGATCGAGCAGCTCATGCCCATCCGGTCGGTCGTCCGCGACCAGGACACCGGCCTGCCCAAGCTCGATCCCGAGACCGGCGAGCAGAAGGTCGTCTCCCTGTTCTCCAACCTCGACGGCGGGCCCAGCCAGGCCGCCCGCACGCTGGTCGACGAGCTCGCCCGCGCCAAGTCGGCGCCGCTCGCCCAGGTGCTGGTCGCGCTGTCGATCCGGCACGTCGGGCCGCCGACGGCGCGCGACCTCGCCGACTCCATGCGGTCGATCGACGCCATCATGAACGCCTCGGAGGAGGAGCTGGCCTCGGTCAAGGGCATCGGGCCGCGGGTGGCGGCGACGATCCGCGAGTGGTTCGAGGTCGACTGGCACCGGGAGATCGTCGAGCGGTGGCGGCGGGCCGGGGTGCGGATGGACGACGGCCCCGCCCCGGAGAAGACGGAGCCCCAGATCCTGGAGGGGCTGACGTTCGTGGTCACCGGGACGCTGGAGTCCTACACCCGCGACACCGCGTCCGAGGCGCTGACCAGCCGGGGCGGGAAGGTGGCCGGATCGGTGTCGAAGAAGACGTCGTTCCTGGTGGCGGGGGAGAACGCCGGGTCGAAGTATGACAAGGCGGTCAGCCTGAAGGTGCCGATCCTCGACGAGCAGGGGTTCGAGCTGCTGCTGAAGGAGGGCCCGGAGGCCGCGGCGCGCGTGGCGGTCGTCGAGGAGACATAGCCGGGCCCGGTCCGCCCTTGCGGCGGGGCTGGTGTTCGGTGGCCCCGCGGATGCGCACCGGGCGGGCTGGGGATCACAGTCGTGTACGGACTGTCGATGACCGCGCTACCCATAGTGGTTTTTGGGTATATGTCGGAAAGGAGAAGTGACGGAACGTACGCGCTTGGTTTCGCGAAGTGGGGTGAAGGTCGTACCCTCCCATAGTGACCTAATGGGGGTTCTGTTACCGATGACTGACCCAACCGACACCCGTGACACCGGTCCACGCGTCGGCACGCCGCTCTGGGCGTTCCTCGCGGGCATCACCGTGATCGGCTTCACCGCGCTGATCGTGGCCATGCTCAGGCTGGATCCGTCCGCGCTGGCCGAGCTCGCCCGCACCCCGCTGTTCTGGGTGCTGGCGGTGCTGGTGATGCTGGGCGAGCTGCGGCCCGTCATGGTGTCCTCGGCGACCGCGGTCGGCGGCACCTACCCGTCGACCATGTTCACCTTCGCGGTGCTGCTGCACTTCGGGCTGTCCACCGCCGTGCTCATGCAGGCCGTCGCGATCGCCATGAACGGCGTCGTGACGCGCAAGGCGTGGCACCGGGTCATGTTCAACGTCGCCCAGTCCACCCTCGCGCTCACCGCCGCTGCCGTGGTGCTCGGGCTGTTCGGCGTCGTGCCGGGCCCGGCCGTGCCGTGGACGCCCACCGGGGCCGACCTGCCGGCGATAGCGCTGGCCGGGGTCGCCTACTTCGCCACCAGGGCCGCGCTCGTGTCCGGGGCGGTCGCCCTGCACGAGCGGCGCTCGATCGTCCGCGTGCTGCGGGTCACCGCCGGGCCGCAGGGGCTCGTCTACGCGGCGCTGCTGGGCCTCGCACCGCTGGTCGTCGTGGTGATGGACCATTCGCCCGGCCTCGTGCCCCTCTTCGTCGCCCCCCTCGCCGCCGTCTACTTCACCGCCACGCTGTCCATGCGCCGCGACCACCAGGCCCTGCACGACGAGCTGACCGGCCTGCCCAACCGCAAGATGCTCATCGTCAGCACGGAGGAGGCGCTGGCCGAGTCCCGCCAGGACGAGCGGGTCGGGCTGTTCCTCCTCGACCTCGACCGGTTCAAGGAGGTCAACGACACGATGGGCCATCCGGTGGGCGACCGCCTGCTGCAGATGGTGGCCCACCGGCTGACCCACTCCGTGCGTCCGGGGGACGTGGTGGCCAGGCTCGGCGGCGACGAGTTCGCCGTGCTGCTGCCCTCGATCCGGGACGCCAACGCCGCCAGGGAGGTGGCCGCCAGGCTGCGGGCCGCCCTGACCGAGCCCGTACGCCTGGAGGGCATGAGCTTCGACCTCGACGGCTCGGTCGGCATCGCGCTCTTCCCCGACCACGCCCCCGACTTCGAGCTGCTGCTGCAACGCGCCGACGTGGCCATGTACCTGGCCAAGGAAGGGCGTACCGGGGTAGAGCTCTACCAGCCCGACAAAGACCGCAACTCGCCCGAACGGCTCAACCTGCTGGGCGACCTGCGCCGCGCCATCGACAACCGCGAGCTGCAACTGCACTACCAGCCCAAGGTCAGCCTGGCCGGCGGCGCGGTGACCGGGGTGGAGGCCCTGCTGCGCTGGTGCCATCCGGTGCACGGGCCGATCCCGCCGTCGGACTTCGTCCCGCTGGCCGAACAGACGTACCTGATGCGCCAGCTCACCGAGTACGTCATCGAGGCCGCGCTCGAACAGGCCGCCCGCTGGTGGCACACCGGCCTGCAGATGCAGATCTCGGTCAACATCTCCGCCCGCGACCTGCTCGACGCGGCGCTGCCCGAGCAGCTGGAGGTCGGCCTGACCCGGTACGGCCTGCCGCCCGCCGCCATCCAGCTGGAGGTCACCGAGCGCATCCTGACCGGCGACCAGGCCTACACCCAGGAGACCATCAAGGCGCTGGCCACGCTCGGCGTCCCGCTGTCCCTCGACGACTTCGGCACCGGCTACTCCTCGCTGATCAGGCTCCAGCGCCTGGCGGTCTCCGAGGTCAAGATCGACGCCTCGTTCGTCCGCCGCATCGCCGAGTCCGAGGACGACGACCGCATCGTCCGCTCGATCGTCGACCTGGTGCGCTCGCTCGGCCTGCGCTCGGTGGCCGAGGGCGTGGAGTCCGACGACGTCGCGCTGCGGCTGGCCGAGATGGGCTGCGACCTGGGCCAGGGCTGGCTGTTCTGCCAGCCCATGCCGGCCGCCGAGGCCACCGCCTGGCTCATGGGCCGCTGCGAGGTGGCGCCCGCGATCGAGGTCGGCTATCAGAGCGAGGTCACCCAGACGGCCTGAGTCGCTACAGAACTGTACTTCGCCGAAGTACACTTCGACGAAGTACAGTTCGATGTCTGCGGAGGCGCCTTGATCCCGAAGCCTGAACGGATCTTCGCGCGCGACTCCGAATGGGAGGCCCTGTCCGCCTTCGTCGAGCGTGTCGGGCCCCGGCTCGGCGTCGTCAGCGGCAGGCGCCGCCAGGGCAAGACGTTCCTGGTCGAGTCGCTCGCGCGCAAGACGGGCGGCTTCTATTTCGGCGCGACGGAGGGCACCCCGACCGAGTCGCTGAACCTGTTCGCCGCCGCTCTGGCCCGGTACGTGGGCGCTTCGGCACCGTTCCGCTTCACGACCTGGGACGAGGCGATCGGCCAGCTCTTCGCCGTCAGCGCCGAGCGCCGCGCGCTCATGGTGATCGACGAGTTCCCCTACCTCAGCAAGGCGTCGCCGGCCCTGCCCTCGATCATCCAGCAGGCCGTCGACCGGGCCGTCTTCGACGAAGTGCCGGCGTCCCTGCTGTTGTGCGGCTCGGCGATGTCCGTGATGGGCCGGCTCCTGGCGGGCAACGCGCCGTTGAGGGGGCGGGCTTCCATGGAACTCGCGATCCGGCCGTTCGACTACCGCCTCGCCGCGCGGTACTGGGGGATCACTGATCCGCAGTTGGCCGTGAAGGTGCACGCGGTCGCCGGCGGGACCCCCGCGTACCTGCCCCTGGCCAACGACGACAGGCCGGAGAGCCTGGAGGACTTCGACGACTGGGTGCGGCGCACGGTGCTCTCGCCCTCGACCGCGCTCTTCAAGGAGGCCCGCTACCTTCTCGAGGAGGAGGCGGAGGTGCGGGACTCCGCCATGTACAAGTCCGTGCTGGCGGCCGTGGCCACCGGGAACGGCACCCGGGGCGGCATCGCGAGCTACGTGGGGCGCAAGGCGTCCGACATCGGCCATCACCTCAACGTGCTGGAGGACAGCAACCTGCTCCGCAGGGAGGTGGACGTCTTCCGCTCCTCGCGATCGGTCTACCGCGTGTGTGAGCCGCTCATCCACTTCTACGAGGTCGTGATGCGACCCCAGTGGGGGCCGCTGGAGAGCGGCCGGGCCGAGTTCGTGTGGCAGGACGGCCGGGCCGGTTTCCGCGACCAGGTGCTCGGCCCGCACTTCGAGGAGATGTGCCGTCAGTTCCACCTGCTGGAACCCGAGGTGCTGGGAGACCCACCGGGCGAGATCGGCGCGGGGATCGTCGTCGATCCCGTACGGCACGAGCAGATCCAGATCGACGTCGCGGTCTTCGCGCCCGCCATGCGCGGCGAGCGCAAGCGGGTGTTGTCGCTGGGCGAGGTGAAGTGGGGCAAGGTCATGGGGCCCCGGCACGTCGCCCGGCTCAGGAGGGCACGGGACCTGCTCGACGCCAAGGGGTTCGACGTGCGGGACGCCAAACTGGTCTGCTACGGCGGAGCCGGATTCGAGGCATCACCGGCCCAGGAGAGCGACGTGCTGACGATCGGCCTGGACCAGCTCTACGGATGAGTGTGTTTCCAGCGGGTTAAGGGTTCGGGCCTGCGGCGTCAAGCCCCCTAGGATGGCAGTGTCCCAAACTCCATCCACGAAACGGGTTCAACGACTCATGTCCGCCATAACCCGCGACGAGGTCGCGCACCTGGCCCGGTTGTCCAGGCTGGCGCTCACCGACGACGAGCTCGACCACTACGCCACCCAGCTCGATGCCATCATCGAGTCGGTCGCGAAGGTGGCCGAGGTCGCCGCCGAGGACGTGCCGCCTTCGTCGCACGCGCTTCCGCTGACCAATGTCTTCCGTGCCGACGAGGTGCGACAGTCCCTGACGCCGGAGCAGGCCCTTTCCGGCGCTCCCGCCGTCGAGGACGACCGCTTCCGTGTGCCGCGCATCCTCGGGGAGGAGGCATGAGTCTGATCCGCAAGACCGCCGCCGAGCTGGGCGCGATGATCGCCGCGGGCGACGTGTCGGCCGCCGAGGTGGCCGAGGCGCACCTCGACCGCATGGCCGAGGTGGAGCCCAAGGTCCAGGCGTTCCTGCACGTCGACCGGGAGACCACCCTTGAGCAGGCGCGGGCGGTCGACGCCCGGCTGCGGGCGGGCGAGAAGCTCGGGCCGCTGGCCGGGGTGCCGGTCGCGCACAAGGACATCTTCGCCACCCGCGACATGCCGACCACGGCCGGGTCCAAGATCCTCGAAGGCTGGCGGCCGCCGTACGACGCGACCGTGACCGCGCGCCTGCGCCAGGCCGGGCTGGTCATCCTCGGCAAGACGAACCTCGACGAGTTCGCCATGGGCTCCTCCACGGAGAACTCCGCCTACCACCCCACCCGCAACCCGTGGGACCTGGACCGGATCCCGGGCGGCTCGTCCGGCGGGTCCAGCGCGGCCGTCGCCGCGTACGAGGCGCCGCTGTCCACGGGCACCGACACCGGCGGCTCGATCCGGCAGCCCGCCGCCGTCACCGGCATCGTGGGCATGAAGCCCACTTATGGCGGTTCGTCCCGGTACGGGCTGATCGCGTTCGCGAGCTCGCTCGACACGCCGGGGCCGTTCGCGCGGAACGTGCTCGACGCCGCGCTGCTGCAGGAGGCGTTCTCCGGGCACGACCCGATGGACTCCACCTCGGTCGACGCGCCGGTCCCGAGCGTCGTCGAGGCGGCCAGGAACCCCGACGTGTCCGGCATGCGCATCGGCGTGGTCAAGGAGTTCGCCGGCGAGGGCTACCAGCCGGGCGTGCTGGCCCGCTACCACGAGGTCGTCAAGCTGCTGGAGTCGCTGGGCGCCACGGTCGTCGAGGTGTCCTGCCCGTCGTTCACGACCGCGCTGCCGGCGTACTACCTGATCGCGCCGTCGGAGTGCTCGTCCAACCTGGCCCGTTTCGACGCCATGCGTTACGGCCTGCGCGTCGGCGACGACGGCACCCGCAGCGCTGAGGAGGTCATGGCGCTGACCAGGGCGGCCGGGTTCGGCCCCGAGGTCAAGCGGCGCATCATGCTGGGCACGTACGCGCTGTCCAGCGGCTACTACGACGCCTACTACGGCCAGGCGCAGAAGGTGCGCACGGTCATCTCGCGCGAGTTCGAGGCGGCCTACGAGCAGGTCGACGTGCTGGTCTCGCCGACCACGCCGACGACGGCGTTCCGGCTGGGCGAGCGCACCGACGACCCGATGGCGATGTACCTCGCCGACCTGTGCACCATCCCGTCCAACCTCGCGGGCAACGCGGCCATCTCGGTGCCGTGCGGCCTGGCCGACGAGGACAACCTGCCGGTCGGCCTGCAGATCATGGCCCCGGTTCTGGCCGACGACCGTTGTTACCGCGTCGGCGCCGCCGTCGAGAAGGCCCTGGAGAGCCGCTGGGGCGGCCCGCTGCTGAAGGAGGCCCCGTCGCTATGACCATGGTCTATGACGAAGCGCTCGACAGGTTCGAGCCGGTGCTCGGGCTGGAGACGCACGTCGAGCTCGGCACCAAGTCGAAGATGTTCTGCGGCTGCAAGACCGCCTTCGGCGCCCCGGCCAACACCCAGGTCTGCCCGACCTGCCTGGCGCTGCCGGGTTCGCTGCCGGTGGCCAACGCCATGGCCATCGAGTCGACGATCCGCATCGGCCTGGCGCTGAACTGCTCGATCGCCGAATGGTGCCGCTTCGCCCGGAAGAACTACTTCTATCCGGACATGCCGAAGAACTACCAGATCTCCCAGTACGACGAGCCGCTCTGCTTCGACGGCTACGTCGACGTCGAGGTCAACGGCGAGACCGTGCGCATCGAGATCGAGCGCGTGCACCTGGAGGAGGACACCGGCAAGTCCACCCACGTGGGCGGCGCGACCGGGCGCATCCACGGGGCCGACTACTCGATCGTCGACTACAACCGCGCGGGCATCCCGCTGGTGGAGATCGTCACCAAGCCCATCCCGGGCACCGACCGGCTCGCGCCGGAGGTGGCCAGGGCGTACGTCACCGAGCTGCGCGAGATCATGCGCTCGCTCGGCGTGTCCGACGTGCGCATGGAGGAGGGCTCGCTGCGCTGCGACGTCAACGTCTCGCTCATGCCGCGCGGGGCGTCGGAGTGGGGCACCCGCACCGAGACCAAGAACGTCAACTCGCTGCGCAGCGTCGAGCGGGCGGTGCGCAGCGAGATCGAGCGCCAGGCGGGGGTCCTCGCCGAGGGCGGCAAGATCATCCAGGAGACGCGGCACTTCCACGAGGACACCGGCACCACCACGTCCGGCCGGTCCAAGGAGGAGGCCCAGGACTACCGGTACTTCCCGGAGCCCGACCTGGTGCCGATCGAGCCCGACCCGGCGTGGGTGGCCGAGCTGAAGGCGGCGCTGCCCGAGCTGCCGTCGGTCAAGCGCAAGCGGCTGCAGGCCGAGTGGGGTCTGTCCGACCTCGACATGCAGGCCATGCACAACGCCGACGCGATCGACCTGGTCGAGGCCACGGTCGCGGCCGGCGCCCCGGCGGCCGACGCGCGCAAGTGGTGGATGGGCGAGCTGGCGCGGCGCGCCAACGAGAGCGGCGTCGCGCTGGCCGAGCTGCCCATCACGCCCGGCCAGATCGCCAGGGTCACCGAGCTGGTGGCCTCGGGCGCGCTCAACGACAAGCTCGCCCGGGAGGTGCTCGAAGGCGTGCTGGCCGGTGAGGGCACGCCCGACGAGGTGGTCGAGGCGCGCGGCCTGCAGATCGTCAACGACGAGGGCGAGCTGTCGGCGATCATCGACCAGGTGCTGGCCGACAACGCGGACGCGGCCGAGAAGGTGCGGTCCGGGAAGGTCGCCGCCGCCGGTGCGCTGGTGGGCGGCGTGATGAAGGCCAGCCGCGGCAAGGCCGACGCGGCCCGCGCCCGGCAGCTCATCCTGGAGAAGCTGGGCGTCTCGGAGTAGGCGCGGTTCATCCGCGGGGCCCCTGGCGGTCCCGCGGATCCGCGCACGTGCGGCGGAGCCCTGGTGGTCCCGCCGATCCGGACATATCGGCGGGGCCACCGAGGGGCCACCAAGGGGCCACCGAAGGGGCGCCGTGCCTTCCGCGTGTCGTGCCGACGGAAGGCGGGTCCCAAGAACCACCGGGCGACGTTCCCGGCGGGCGGGCCGGTCAGTCCTCGCGTGACACGGGTGTGACCGCATCGACGCCCCGGCGTGCCATCAGCCGCCGCAACACCGGCGTGAGCAGCGCGAGCAGGGCCAGGGCGAGGAGCACGGCGGCGATCGGGCTGCGGACCAGCACCCCCACGTCGCCCGCGCCGATGGCGAGCGCGCGACGGAGCTGGATCTCGGCCATCGGCCCGAGGATCATGCCGATCACCGCGGGCGCGACGGGCAGGCCGAAGCGGCGCATGGAGAACCCGAGCAGGCCGAGGACGTACAGGACGAACAGGTCCACGACGGTGCCGTTCAGGGCGTAGACGCCGAGCGCGGCGAACAGCACGATCCCGGCGTACAGGTACGGCCGGGGGATGCGCAGGACGCGGGCCCACAGCGGCGCCAGCGGCAGGTTCAGCACGAGCAGCATCGTGTTGCCGACGAACAGCGAGGCGATCATCGCCCACACCAGCGCCGGGTTGTGGTCGAAGAGCTGCGGGCCGGGCTGGAGGCCGTACTGCTGGAAGGCGGCCAGCAGGATGGCGGCCGTGGCCGACGTGGGCAGGCCCAGCGTGAGCAGCGGGACCAGGGTCCCGGCGGCCGAGGCGTTGTTGGCCGCCTCCGGGCCCGCGACGCCCTCGATGGCGCCCTTGCCGTACTCCTCCTTGGCGATGCCCTTGGCCAGGCGCTTCTCGGCCGCGTACGACAGGAACGTGGGGATCTCCGCACCTCCGCCGGGCAGCGCGCCGAACGGGAACCCGAGCGCGGTCCCGCGCAGCCACGGCAGCCAGGAGCGCCGCCAGTCGGCGCGGCCCATCCACGCCCGGCCCACGGGCACCACCTCGGGGGCGGCGTGCCGCAGCCGGGAGGCCACGTACAGGGCCTCGCCGACCGCGAACAGGCCGACCGCGACGATCACCACGTCGATGCCGTCGAGCAGTTGCGGGACGCCCAGCGTGAGCCGCGCCTGACCGGTCTGCTGGTCGATGCCGATCAGCCCGATCACCAGCCCCAGCCCCAGGGAGGCCAGCCCGCGCACGACCGAGCGGGACAGCACCGACGACACGGCGGTGAAGGCCAGGATCGCCAGCGCGAAGTAGTCCTCGGGACCGAACGAGATCGCGAAGCTCACCACGGCGGGCGCGGCCACCACCAGCAGCGCGGTGGCGATCGTGCCCGCCACGAACGACCCGACCGCCGCCGTGGCCAGGGCCTGCGCCGCCCGCCCGCGCCTGGCCATCTTGTTGCCCTCCAGGGCGGTGATCATGGAGGACGACTCGCCGGGCGTGTTGAGCAGGATGGAGGTGGTCGAGCCGCCGTACATGCCGCCGTAGTAGATGCCGGCGAACATGATGAACGCGCTGGCCGGCGGCACGGTGAAGGTGATCGGCAGCAGCAGCGCCACGGTCATCGCGGGCCCGATGCCGGGCAGCACGCCGACCAGGGTGCCGAGGGTGACGCCGATCAGGGCGTACAGGAGGTTGACGGGGGTGAGGGCGGCGGCGAAGCCGTCCATGAGGAGCTGGAACGAGCCCATCTCAGATCACCCCGCCCAGCGGGCCGGCCGGCAGCGAGACGCCGAGCCCCTTGACGAACAGCAGGTACGTCGTCACGCCGAGGACCACGGCCACCACGGCGGCCCGCAGCTTGTGCTCGGCCCCGAGCACGACCGACAGGCCGAAGAACAGCAGGCTCGCGCCGATGACCCAGCCCAGCACGTCGAGGAGCGCGGCGAAGGCCAGGAAGACGCCGCTGACCAGGCCGACGCTGCGCCAGTCGGTGGGCGCGTCCGCGTCCACGTCCTCGCTCTCCTCGGGGTCGCCGGCGCCGCCGCGCAGCACGTCGATCACGTAGAACAGGCCGATCAGCACCATGGCCGCGCCGACCAGCATGGGGAAGAAGCGCGGCCCGAGGCCGAGCTGGGAGGCCGCGGCCGAGACGTCGAGCGTGCCGACCATCACGAACACGCCCAGCCCGAGCACCACGACCGCCAGCCCGAGTTCGGGCCGCCACCGGCGAGCCATCAGGACACGAGCCCCATTTCGGCGATGATGCCCTTGACCTTGGTCTCCTCGGACTTCAGGTAGTCGGCGAACTGCTGCCCGGTCTGGAAGGAGTCGATCCAGCCGTTCTTGGCGACGGCGTCCTTCCAGGGCTGGGAGTCGTGCATCTTGGTGACCAGGTCGGTGAGGGACTTCCTGGCGGCGTCGTCCAGGCCGCCGGGGGCGACGAAGCCGCGCCAGTTGGCCAGCTCGACGTCCAGGCCGCCCTCCTTCAGCGTCGGCGCGTCGAGGCCGGCCACCCGCGAGCCGCTGCTGACGGCCAGCGCCCGCAGCTTGCCGGACTTCACGTGCTCGGCGAACTCGCCGACGCCCGAGATGCCCGCGCTGACCTTGCTGCCCAGCAGCGCGTTCAGCGCCTCGCCGCCGCCGGAGTGGGCGATGTAGTTGACCTGCTTGGGGTCCACGCCCGCGGCCTTGGCCATCAGCCCGGCCACGATGTGGTCGGTGCCGCCCGCCGAGCCGCCCGCGACGGAGACCTTCGCCGGGTCGGCCTTCCACGCGGCGACCAGGTCGGCCAGCGTCTTGAACGGGGAGTCGGCCGGGACCACGACAATCTCGTACTCCTCGGTCAGCTTGGCGATGGGGGTGGTCTCGGCCAGGGTGACCTTCGACTTGTTCTGCTCGATCGCGCCCACCATGACCAGGCCCATGGTCATCAGCAGGTTGCCATTGCCCTTCTCGCCGGCGAGCTGGGCCAGGCCGATCGTGCCGCCCGCGCCCGGCACGTTGTAGACCTCGACCTTGCGCTTGGGGTCGGCCGTCTTGAGCGCCTGCTCGGCCGTGCGGGCGGTCTGGTCCCAGCCGCCGCCGGCCGCCGCGGGGGCCATGATCCGCAGGGAGCCGTCGCCGCCGGAGGCGCCGGTCTCGCCGCAGCCGGACAGGGCGGCGACGGAGAGTGCCGCCAGGGCGGCGGCGAATACGCGCAAGCGCATGATCACTCCAAGGGGGATTCGCACAGTCGTTGGCCTGCGATGGTGATGCCCGTTCCCCGCCTGGTCGAGGCTTTGGGCGATTGCCGTCATAGTGGTCGTATTGGTCGCGACCTGGCCGTGACCTGGCTTTGTTTCCATGTGGGCGTGCGCAGGGTTACCGACGCCCCCCTCGGCACCCAGTTGTTCGTGCTCCAGATGGTGATCGTGCTGCTCGCCGTCGGCGGCACGGCAGGCGTGTGGGCGGGGCACACGAGGGAGCAGCTCGACGCGCTGCACCAGCAGCGCGCCCTGGCCATCGCCCAGTCGGTGGCCGCCCTTCCGCAGGTGCGCGACGCCTTCCGGCTGGAGAACCCGGAGTCGGTGCTGCAACCGCTGGCGCTCAGCGTCCAGCACGAGACCGGAGCCGACTACGTGGCCATCGCCAACGCCGAGCAGAAGCGCTACGCCCATCCCAACGCCGCGCTGATCGGCAAGCGGCTGTCCACCGACGGCACCGCGGTCCTGCGTACGGGCCGGAGCTGGGTCGGCACCGAGACGGGCACGATCGGCACCACGGTCCGGGGCAAGACCCCCATCCGCGACGAATACGGCAACGTCATCGGCCTGGTGTCGGTCGGGGTGCTCCAGACCACGGTCACCGGCCAGCTCGGGGGCGCGCTGCCGCCGCTGATCTGGACCGCGCTGGCCGTGCTGCTGGCCGGCCTGGCGCTGGCCGCGCTGATCACCGCCCGGGTGCGCAGGCAGACGTTCGGGCTGGAGCCGCGCGAGATCGCCGCGCTGCTGGAGCAGCGCGAGGGCGTGCTGCACGGCGTGAAGGAGGGCGTGCTCGCCCTCGACCTGGCCGGAGGGGTCACGCTGGTCAACGACGCGGCCCGCGACCTGCTCGGCGACCTCGGGACCGACCTGACGAGCATGCCGGTCTCCGAGCGCATGCGCGACGTGCTGACCGGCGCCGACCCGGGCGAGGACCGCGTGGTGCTGCACGGCGAGCGCGTGCTGGTGCTCAACAGGACCCCGGTCGCGGTACGCGGCCGGCACCGCGGCTGGGTCGTCACCCTGCGCGACCGCACCGAGCTGGTCCGCCTGGCCCGCGAGCTGGACGACACCAGCAGCGCCACCGAGGCCCTGCGCGCCCAGGCCCACGAGTTCGCCAACCGCATGCACACCGTCGTCGGCCTGCTGGAGCTCGGCGAGCACGAGGCCGCGATCGGCTTCATCACCCGCACCACGGCCGGCGCGTACGCCACCGGCCTGCGCGAACGCGTCCAGGACCCCACGCTGGCCGCGCTGCTGCTGGCCAAGTCGGCGGAGGCGGCCGAGCGCGGGGCGCGGCTGGTGCTGGCCGAGGACTCCGCCGTGCCGGAGGGCGCGCTCGGCGACCCGCAGGACGCCGTCCTGGTGGTCGGGAACCTGGTCGCCAACGCGATCGACGCGCTCGACGGCGCGGGCGGCACGATCGAGGTCTCGGTCGTGGCCGACGCCGAGGGCCTGCACGTCCGCGTCGGCGACTCGGGGCCCGGCATCACCCCCGAGCTGGTGGAGGAGGTCTTCAGGGAGGGGTTCACGACGAAGGCCGCCCTGTCGGGGCCGCGCGGCCTGGGCCTGGCGCTGACCCGGCAGGCGTGCCTGCGCCGCGGCGGCTGGGTCCGGGTGCGCAACGCCGGCGGCGCCGTCTTCACCGCCCTGCTGCCCGCCGAGGCCCGCGCGTGAACGACGTACGGGTCCTGGTGGTGGACGACGACTTCATGGTCGCCCGGATCCACAGCGGGTACGTCGCCCGCGTGCCCGGCTTCGAGGTCGTCGCCGTGGCGCACACCGGGGCCGACGCGCTCGCCGCCGTGGCCGAGCTCCGGCCCGACCTGGTGCTGCTCGACATCTACCTGCCCGACCTGTCCGGCCTGGAGGTGCTCAAGGCCATCGACGACGTGGACGTCCTGATGATCAGCGCCGCCCGCGACGTCGCCACGGTCAGGGAGGCCATGCGCGGCGGCGCGGTCAACTACCTGATCAAGCCGTTCACCGCCGCCGCGCTCACCGAACGCCTGCGCCAGTACGCCGACACCCGCAGGCGGCTCACCGCCATCGGCCCCCAGGCCCGCCAGGACGACGTGGACCGCCTGTTCGGCGCGCCCCAGCAGCCCGTCCCGGTGCCCAAGGGCCTGTCGCCGGCCACCTGCGCGCTGGTGGCGCAGGCTCTGCGCGAGGCCGGGCGCGACCTGTCGGCCGCCGAGACGGCCGAGCTCACGGGCCTGTCGAGGGTGAGCGCGCGGCGGTACCTGGAGCACCTGTGCGCGTCCGGCCGGGCCGAGCTCCACCCCAGGTACGGCACCGCCGGACGGCCGGAACATCGCTACCGGTGGCTAGGTTGACACACTTCCGTATTCGTTTCTGGTGACATAGTCGGATACTCGTGCCTTACTGTTGCCTGAGACTTGGCTGCGGACCGGGAGGAGATTGAGGCGTGCGAAACGCCGGACCGATCGAATCACCGACGGACCCGTTCGCCTCGGTGCCGATGCCCACGTCGGGTGTCTCCAAGAAGCCGCGGATCGAAGGATTACCTCCGGGCGTGTCCCGTGACATCTTCGGCCCGCAGGACCAGCAGGAGCCCCGGCCGGCCCCAGGACCGAGCGCGCCCGGCGGTCAGACCGGGGGCGCGCTGCCACCGAAGGCGCCGCCCGCGCAGCCGTGGCCGATGAAGGACAAGGACCCCGCCGGACCCGCCCCCGTGTTCGGGGGGAGCGGCGGCGACCGGTCGCCCGCCTTCGAGCCGGAGCCCGTCCGCCGGCGCCGCCTGCTGCCCGGGGTGCTGGTGCTGGTGCTCGTCCTGGCCACGCTGGCGTACGTGGTGCCGGCCGTGATGATGTCGGGAGCCGTGCTGCGCGGCACCCGGGTGGGCGGCGTGGAGATCGGCGGCCTGACCGTCACCCAGGCGGCCGACAAGCTGCGCACCGAGCTGGGCCCCAGGCTCAGCCGGCCGGTCACGGTGAACATCAACGGCAAGAAGGACACCGTCCAGCCCGACGAGGCCGGCCTCGAACTCGACGTGGTCGGCACCATCGGCCAGGCCCCCAGCGGCTTCCCCGGCCCGGTCGAGGTCTGGCGCGGCCTGACCGGCACGACCGACGTCCCGCCCAAGATCACCATCGACTCCTCCCAGCTCACCAGGACCGTCGAGGGCCTGGCGGAAGGCGTGGACAAGCAGGCCCGCGAGGGCAGGGTGACCTTCTCGGGGCTGGAGCCCAAGGCCCGCATGCCCGAGGAGGGCGTGCTCCTCGACCGCGACGACGCCGTGCGCCGGATCGGCGAGGCGTTCCTGCGCGGCGGCGGCGCCGTGGTGCTCTCCATGCGCCCGGCCAAGCCCGCCACCTCGGCCGAGAGCGTCGAGTCGGCCCTGGCCGCGGCCAGGAAGGCCGTCTCCGCGCCCGTCACGCTGACCCTTGCCGGCAAGCAGGCCCAGCTCACCCCCGCCATGATCGCCGCCCACCTGACCTACGTGCCGGACGGCGACGGCGGGCTCGTCCCCGAGTTCGACGCCGAGGCCGCGCTCGCCCCGGTGGAGAACAGCCTCGTGGACGCCACCCAGCAGCCGCGCGACGCGACGTACCAGATCGTCGGCGACAAGCCGGTGCTGGTGCCCGCGCGCAAGGGCCGCGGCGTGAACGCCAAGCTGCTGGCCCGCGACGTCGAGAAGCTGCTCGCCTCCACGGGCCCGCGGACCGTCGAGGTCAAGCTGGGCGTGGTCACCCCGGAGGTCACCACGAGCCAGATCCGCGGCCTCGGCATCAAGGAGAACGTCGGCACCTTCAGCACGACCTTCGACTGCTGCCCGCCGCGCGTCACCAACATCCGCCGCATGGCCCAGGAGCTCGACGGCAGGCTGGTCAAGCCGGGCGAGACGCTCTCGCTCAACGAGGCGACCGGCGAGCGCACGATCGAGGACGGCTACGTCCGGGCCGGCCAGATCGTCGGCGGCCGGATGGTGGACATCGTCGGCGGCGGCGTCTCCCAGTTCGCCACCACCATGTACAACGCGGCCTTCCTCGGCGGCTTCGACCTGGTCGAGCACGAGCCCATGGACTACTACGCGCCCTCCTACCCGGCCGGGCGCGACGTGGCGCTGCTCTACCCCGACCGCGACCTCAAGTGGCGCAACGACTCCGAGTACGGCGTGCTGATCAAGACCGCCACCACCGCCACGACGGTCAGCGTCACCCTGTGGAGCACCAAGCGGTACGACAAGGTCGAGGCGGTCGAGTCCGAGCGGCGCGACTTCAAGCCGTTCGGCCGGGCGACCAGCGCCGAGCCCGGCTGCGTGCCCGCCACCGGCCAGCAGGGCTTCACGATCGACGTCACCCGCGTGTTCCACAAGGACGGCGAGATCGTGAAGAAGGACAAGAAACTGGTCACCAAGTACCGGCCGCAGACCGCCCTCACCTGTGGCACGGCCGGCTAGGCCAGTACGCCCAGGCCGGCACGCCCAGGCCAGTGCGGCTAGGACGTGGCGACCGCCAGGATCCGGTCGTCGCCGGGGCGCGGTGAGCCGCGGCCGTCCTTGTTGCTGGTGCTCACCCACAGGCCGCCGCCGGGCGCCGCGGTGACCGCGCGCAGCCTGCCGTAGCGGCCGGCGTAGTGGGCCACGGGCGCGCCCGGCGAGCCGTCCCTGGCCAGCGGCACCTGCCACAGCCGCTGGCCGCGCAGCGTGCCCACCCACAGGGCGCCGTCCGCGTACGCCATGCCGGACGGGGACGCCTCGCCGGTGGACCAGGTGACGATGGGGTTGACGAACCTGGCGTCCTTCCCCTTGCCTTCGACCACCGGCCAGCCGTAGTTGGCGCCCGGCCGGACCAGGTTGATCTCGTCGTAGGTGTCGGCGCCGAACTCGGAGGCGTACAGGCGGCCCGCGGTGTCCCAGGCCAGGCCCTGGACGTTGCGGTGGCCGTAGCTGTAGACGAGCGTGCCGAACGGGTTGCCGGGGGCGGGGGCGCCGTCCACGGTCATGCGCAGGATCTTGCCGCCGAGCGAGTCGCGCCGCTGGGCCAGGCCGCGGTCGCCGGTCTCGCCGGTGGTGGCGTACAGGTAGCCGTCGGGGCCGACGGCGAGCCGGCCGCCGTTGTGGATGCCGCCCTTGGGGATGCCCTGCACGAGGAGCCGCTCGTCGGACAGACCGCCGGAGCCGTCGCCGCCGAGCCGGTAGCGGACGATCCGGTTGTCCTGCTCGGCGGTGTAGTACAGGAAGACCTGCCGGTCCTTGACCGCCACGCCCAGCAGGCCGCCCTCGCCGCCGGGCCGCGCGTCGGCGATCCGGGCGACCTCGGTGACCCTGCCCGCGGGGGTGACGCGCAGCAGCCTGGCGGTGTCCCGCTCGGTGACCAGGGCGTCCCCGCCGGGCAGGAACGCGATCGCCCACGGCACGGCCAGGCCGGTCGCCACGTCCTTGGGCGCGCGGGGCGACCTGGCCGTCGGTACCGAGGCCGTCGGGGCCGCCGGGGTGGAGGCCGCCGGGACGGGGGCCGTCGGGTCCGCGGCCGTCGGCGCCTGGCCGCCGGCCGAGCAGGCGGGGAGCACGGCCAGGAGCACGATCGTCCAGAGCTTCCTCATGTGTTCCATACTTCCCCGCGGGTCGTAAGGTTCTCGGCATGAAGATCTGGGTTCCGTCCGAAGCGGCGGCGGATGTCCTGTCTGACATTCCAGGCGTCGAATGCACTGTCTACGATGGCTCGGCCATGCCGGACGGCGTCGAGGACGTCGAGGTCTGGATCCCGCCGCTGGTCGTGGTGCCCGACGTGCCGGGGACGCTGGCGCGGATGCGCTCGCTGCGGCTGGTGCAGACCGTCACCGCGGGGGTGGAGCCGTACCGGCCGCACCTGCCCGCAGGGGTGGTGCTGTGCAACGCCCGCGGCGTGCACGACGCCGGCACCGCCGAGTGGGCGGTCGGCGCGATGATCGCGGTGCTCAGGGAGTTCCCCGGGTTCACCGACGCCCAGCGCCGCGGCGAGTGGACCTACCACCACACCGGCGTGCTGGCCGACTCCACCGTGCTCATCGTCGGCCACGGGTCCATCGGCGCGGCGGTCGAGCGGCGGCTGAGCGGCTTCGAGGTCGAGGTCGTCCGGGTGGCCAGGAGCGCGCGCGAGGGCGTGCACGCGATGGAGGAGCTGCCCGCGCTGCTGCCGTCGGCCGACGTCGTGGTCCTGCTCGTGCCCGCCACGCCCGACACCGCGGGCATGGTCGACGCCGCCTTCCTGGCCCGCATGAAGGACGGCGCCGTCCTGGTCAACGCGGCCAGGGGCGGCGTGGTCGACACCGAAGCCCTGATCGCCGAGCTCAAAACCGGTAGGCTACGCGCCGCGCTCGACGTCACCGCGCCCGAGCCGCTGCCGGAGGGCCACCCCCTTTGGAGCGCTCCGGGCGTGCTGATCACGCCGCACATCGCGGGCAGCACCCCCGCCTCCGTGCGGCGCACGCTCGGGCTGATCCGCGAGCAGCTCGGGCGCTACCTCGCAGGTGAAGAGTTGATCAACGTCATTACCGACTCGTATTGAGAGGATCCCGGAACGTGGCTGGTCCGTGACCTTTCGTGCGTACGGTGGCGTCTGCAGGGAGTTCCTGACTCGCTGTCAAGGAACTCTTGGCGGAAATTGGTCTGTGTGGTTATCAGATCGGTGACGACATCGGCGTTGTCACCACCCGCGCATCCGCGACCGCACACACTGGCGATGTGACCGCCGGGCTTCGGCGGTCACTGGTGCAGGGTTCAAGACAGGATGGGCAACGACTGTGATCCGCTGGCGTGATCCACGGGCGCCGCTGGCCGCCGCAGGGGCGGCCGGAGTGGTGGCGTTCGCCGCCGCGCTCCTCGCGGGCGGGCCGGCCGTGCTGACCGGTGCCGTGGCGGGCGGTGTGGCGGCCCTGGTCGCCGCCGCCTCGCTGCTGGTGGCCTCGGTCAGGTCGGCCGAACACCGCTCGACGGCGATGGCCGCGCGCTGGATGGGCGGCGGCGCCGTCGTGTGGCTCGCAGGCGTGGCGCTCCGCGCGGTCGCCACCAGCTTCGTCGTCAGCTTCGCCGACCTGTTCGTCCTGCTCGGCACCGTGATCATCGCGGGCGGCGCGCTGATCGCCGCCGACCGCAGGTTCCCGGCCAAGGTCGTGTTGAGGCATCTCACGGACGCGTACCTGTGCGCGGCCTCGCTCTTCCTCATCGGCTGGGTGGTGGCGCTGCGCCACTACTACGAGGACGCCGGCGACGCGCCCACGTTCACGTTCGCCATGGTGCCGCCGATGATCGCGCTGCTCGTCACCTGCGGGGTGATCCCCTCGGTGCTCACCAGCCGGGCCGGCTCCTGGCTGCTCGGCCTGGCCGGGGTGGGCGTGCTGGCCACCATGACCGTCGGCGGCCTGTCGGCCGCCATGGCCCGCCTGGCCGGCGACGCGCCGCCCATGTGGACCGTCATGCTCGTGCCCGTCGCGCTGCTGCTGCTGGCCGCCGTGCCGTGGGGGCCGCGGGCGCGGCCGGTCGGCGGTCCGGTCGTGCGCAACGTGGTCGCGATGATGCCGCTCGCGCTCGTCGCCGTGGCCGCCTGCACGCTGCTGGCCCACCTGGCGGGATCCCGGGCCGCGCAGCCGGTGACCGGCGTCGTGGTGGTCGCGGTCTCCGTGGTGCTGCTCCTGCTCGTACGCCTGTTCGTGCTCTCGGCGGCGTCCATCCGGCTGCGCGGCCTGGTCTCGCTGGGCGAGCGGCAGCTCAGGGAGCTGGCCGAGAGCACCGGCGACGTGGTGCTGCTGTGCGACTACGAGGGCGTCGTCCACGAGATCGGCGCCGGCGTCGAGGTCACGTACGGCTACCCGCCCGAGGAGCTGGTCGGCGGCTCGATCTTCGACTACATCCACCCCGAGGACGTCCCGGGCATCCAGGCCGCGATGCGGGCCATGACCACCGACGAGGAGGGCGCCGCGCCGGGCGCCTGCATGATCGCCTGCCGGGTGCGCGCCGCCGACGGCACCTGGCGGCCCACCGAGTCCGTCGCCACCCGCCACATCGGCGGCGACGACCTCATGCTCGTCACCACCCGCGACGTCAGCGACGAGGAGGCCCTGCGCAACCAGGTCGCCCACCTGACCTTCCACGACGGCGTCACCGGGCTGCCCAACCGCGCCTACTTCGAGGAGCGCACCCGCGAGGTGCTGTCCGGCCGCACGTCCGGCAACGTCGCGGTGATCTTCCTCGACCTCGACGGGTTCACCTCCGTCAACGACTCGGTGGGGCACGCCAGCGGCGACTACCTGCTCGGCCAGGCCGCCCGGCGGCTGCGCGGGGCCGTCCGCGCCGACGACACGCTGGCCCGGTGGGGCGGCGACGAGTTCGCCGTGCTCGTGGAGACCGGCGGCGACGCCCAGATGGCCGTGGACATGGCCGAGCGCCTGGTGCGCGCGGTCTCCCAGGAGCCGTTCCGGGTGGCCGACCGCGACGTGGCGCTGACCGCGAGCGTGGGCGTGGCCTTCACCGAGGACGGCCTGCCCGCCGGCGACCTCATGCGCAACGCCGATGTGGCGATGGCGCGTTCCAAGGAGCTGGGCGGGCGGCGGGTCGAGGTGTTCGCCGCCCAGATGCACGCCGACGTGGTGCGCCGCCTGGAGCTGGCCGCCGACCTGCAGCGGGCGCTCATCGAGCAGCAGTTCGCCATCGAGTACCAGCCCGTGGTCGACCTGGCCACGTCCCGGGTGACCGCGGTCGAGGCGCTGGTGCGGTGGTGGCGCGGCTCGGTGTTCGTGCCGCCCGAGCAGTTCCTCGGCCCGGCCGAGGACACCGGGCTGATCGTGCCGCTGAGCGAGTGGATCCTGCGCGAGGCGTGCCGCGAGGTGGCGTCCTGGCGGGCCTCGTCCTGGGACATCGGCCTGTCGC
This sequence comes from Nonomuraea sp. NPDC049646, assembly GCF_044465525.1. Taxonomy (NCBI): domain Bacteria; kingdom Bacillati; phylum Actinomycetota; class Actinomycetes; order Streptosporangiales; family Streptosporangiaceae; genus Nonomuraea; species Nonomuraea sp. NPDC049646. Next base: position 201,568 of record NZ_JBITLU010000017.1, read on the forward strand.
TCAACCTGTCGGCCCGGCAGATCACCGCGCCCCGCTTCGTCGAGACCGTCGAGCAGGCGCTGGCCGAGAGCGGCCTGCCCGCCTCCGCGCTCACCCTTGAGGTGATCGAGGAGATGCTCGTCGAGGACGCCGAGGAGACCATCAGGCGGCTGTCGGAGCTGCGCGCGCTGGGCGTGCGGCTGGCGATCGACGACTTCGGCACCGGCTACGCCTCGCTGGCCTTCCTCCGGCAGCTCCCGGTCGACATGATCAAGATCGACCCGTCGTTCGTGTCGGGGCTCGGCCGGGACGACACGCTGACCCTGCTCACCCGTACAATCGTGCGACTGGGCCACGACCTCGGGCTCACCGTGGTGGCCGAGGGCATCGAACGGCCCGAGCAGCTTGAGCTGCTGCGCGAGATGGGCTGCACCAGGGGGCAGGGTTTCCTGGTCGCGCGTCCCATGGCGGCCCGCGGAGTGGACAGTCTGATGCGGACGAGTCTCACCGTTTGAGACTCGCGTCCCGCCAAGTTGACATCGGGGCGTTCTGAGCGGCTATGGTGTAAGCCATGCTTCGCAGTGAGATTCTCGTAGTACTTCGCCGGCGCGCAGGCCGATAGCGAAGCACTCCGACCTGCGCGCCGCCCCAGACCCACCCCCGCCGGTGGGAAGGGGCATTTTTTATGTCCTTAAGTGAGTAGCCACGCAAGGAACGAGCCGATGACCGAACGGATGACAGGTGCACAGGCCCTGGTGAGGGCGCTGGAGCACGTGGGAGTCGACACCGTGTTCGGGATCCCGGGCGGCGCGATTCTGCCCGCCTACGATCCCCTCTACGACTCGACCAAGGTCCGGCACGTGCTTGTACGGCACGAGCAGGGCGCCGGCCACGCGGCCGAGGGTTACGCGCAGGCCACCGGCAAGGTCGGGGTCTGCATGGCGACCAGCGGCCCCGGGGCCACCAACCTGGTGACGCCGATCGCCGACGCCTTCATGGACTCGGTGCCGATCGTGGCGATCACCGGCCAGGTCGCCGCGCCGATGATCGGCACGGACGCGTTCCAGGAAGCCGACATCTCCGGCATCACCATGCCGATCACGAAGCACAACTTCCTGATCACCGATCCCGCGGACATCCCGCGCACGATCATGGAGGCGTTCCACATCGCCTCGACCGGCCGTCCGGGGCCGGTGCTGGTGGACATCTCCAAGGACGCGTTGCAGGCCCAGACCACCTTCAGCTGGCCGCCCGTCATGCAGCTGCCGGGCTACCGCCCGGTCACCAGGCCGCACTCCAAGCAGATCCGCGAGGCCGCCAAGCTGATCGCCGAGTCCCAGCGGCCCGTCCTGTACGTCGGCGGCGGCGTGCACAAGGCCGGCGCGTCGGCCGAGCTGCTGCAGCTCGCCGAGCTGACCGGCATCCCGGTCGTCACCACCCTGATGGCCCGTGGCACGTTCCCGGACAGCCACCCCCAGCACATGGGCATGCCGGGCATGCACGGTAGCGTCTCGGCCGTGGGCGCGCTGCAGAGATCCGACCTGATCATCGGGCTGGGCGTGCGCTTCGACGACCGGGTGACCGGCAACCTGGCCTCGTTCGCGCCGCACGCCAAGGTCGTGCACGCCGACATCGACCCCGCCGAGATCTCCAAGAACCGGCACGCCGACGTGCCCATCGTCGGCGACTGCAAGGAGGTCATCAGCGACCTCGTCGGCGCGATCCAGGCCGCCGGCCAGAAGGGCGACTACACCGACTGGTGGACCGTCCTGAACGGCTACAAGGAGACCTACCCGCTGGGCTACGAGACCTTCGAGGACGGCACGCTGGCCCCCCAGTACGTGATGGAGCGGCTGAGCGCCATCGCCGGGCCCGACGCCTACTACGTGTCCGGGGTCGGCCAGCACCAGATGTGGGCCGCGCAGTTCATCGACTACGAGAACCCCGGGACGTTCATCAACTCCGGCGGCCTCGGCACGATGGGCTTCGCCGTCCCGGCCGCCATGGGGGCGAAGATGGGCCGGCCGGAGGCCACGGTGTGGGCCATCGACGGCGACGGCTGCTTCCAGATGACCAACCAGGAGCTGGCCACCTGCGCCCTGGAGGGCGTGCCGGTCAAGATCGCCGTCATCAACAACGGCAACCTCGGCATGGTCCGCCAGTGGCAGACGCTCTTCTACGAGGAGCGGTACTCCAACACCGACCTGCAGACCGCGCGTCGCATCCCCGACTTCGTCAAGCTGGCGGAGGCCTATGGTTGTGTGGGCCTGAGGTGCGAGCGCGCCGAGGACGTCGACGCGACCATCAGGAAGGCCATGGAGATCAACGACGTGCCGGTCGTGATCGACTTCGTCGTCCACCAGGACGCCATGGTCTGGCCCATGGTCGCCGCCGGCACCAGCAACGACGACATCAAGATCGCCCGTGACATGGCGCCGAAGTGGGAGAACGAGGATGAGTAGACACACGTTGTCCGTGCTTGTCGAGAACAAGCCGGGTGTTCTCGCGCGTGTCTCCGCACTGTTCAGCAGGCGGGGGTTCAACATCGACTCGCTCGCCGTCGGGCCCACCGAGCACGACGACATCTCGCGCATCACGATCGTGGTGAGCGTCGAGGAACTGCCCCTTGAGCAGGTCACCAAGCAGCTCAACAAGCTGGTCAACGTCCTGAAGATCGTCGAACTGGACCCCACGCAGTCGGTTCAGCGCGAGCTCATGCTGATCAAGGTCAAGGCCGACGCCGAGAACCGGTCGCACGTTCTTGAACTGGTCAACCTCTTCCGCGCCCGCTGCGTGGACGTCGCGGCGGACGCGGTGACCATCGAGGTCACCGGCACTCCCGACAAGCTTGAGGCGTTCGTCAAGGTCCTTGAGCCGTTCGGGATCAAAGAACTCGTCCAGTCGGGCATGGTGGCCATCGGCCGCGGCGCCCGTTCCATCACAGACCGGTCCCTCAGGGCACTGGACCGTACCGCCTGAAAGGTTTTATTCAAGTGACCGAGATCTACTACGACGACCAGGCCGACCTGTCGATCATCCAGGGGCGTCACGTGGCCGTGCTGGGGTACGGCAGCCAGGGCCACGCCCACGCGCTCTCCCTGCGTGACTCCGGCGTCGACGTGCGCGTCGGCCTTCCCGAGGGCTCCAAGAGCCGCGAGAAGGCGGAGAACGACGGGCTGCGGGTCGTCACCCCGGCCGAGGCGGTGGAGGAGGCCAACCTCACCATGATCCTCGCGCCGGACCACATCCAGCGCCACCTGTACGCCGAGCACGTCGCCCCCAACCTCGTCGAGGGCGACGCGCTCTTCTTCGGCCACGGCCTCAACATCCGCTACGGCCTCATCGAGGCGCCCGAGGGCGTCGACGTCTGCATGGTCGCCCCGAAGGGCCCGGGCCACCTGGTCCGCCGCCAGTTCGAGGCCGGCCGCGGCGTCCCGTGTCTCGTCGCGGTCGAGAAGGACGCCTCCGGCAAGGCCCTCGACCTGGCGCTGTCGTACGCCAAGGGCATCGGCGGCACCCGCGCCGGCGCGCTGCGCACCACCTTCACCGAGGAGACCGAGACCGACCTGTTCGGCGAGCAGGCCGTGCTGTGCGGCGGCGTCTCCGAGCTGATCAAGGCGGGCTTCGAGACCCTCATCGAGGCCGGCTACCAGCCCGAGGTCGCCTACTTCGAGTGCCTCCACGAGATGAAGCTCATCGTCGACCTCATGTACGAGGGCGGCATCTCCAAGATGTACTGGTCGGTCTCCGACACCGCCGAGTACGGCGGCTACACCCGCGGCCCGCGCGTCATCACCGACGAGACCCGTCAGGAGATGCGCCGCATCCTCGGCGAGATCCAGGACGGCGCCTTCGCCCGTCAGCTCGTCGAGGAGTTCGACGGCGGCCAGAAGGAGTTCACGCGTCACCGCGAGGAGCTGGCCGAGAACCCGATCGAGAAGACGGGTGCCAAGCTGCGTCCGATGATGAGCTGGCTGAAGGGCTGACCTTTCGCCGTACGTCGCCCGTCCGCTGCACGGTCAGCGGGCGGGCGATGCTTTTCGCCCGTTTTCGGGGGTTCTCCGGCGAGACGATGGCATGATGCCGGGATGCCTTTCGATCACAACGATCACTACCACCCGGCGATGGCGCGGCTCGTGCCCGACGGGGCCCGGACGGCGCTCGACGTCGGCTGCGGCACCGGCCGGTTCGCGCGGCGGCTGGCGGGCCTCGGGATCGAGGTCGACGCGGTCGATCCGGCGCCCGAGGTGATCGAGGCCGCCTCGTCGGCGCCGGTGAGCGGGGTCCGGTTCCTGTGCGCCGACGTCACGCGCATGGAGCTGCCCGCGGGGCGCTACGACTACATCTCCTGCCTGGCCAGCCTGCACCACATGCCGTTCGGGACCGTGGCCGCCTTCCGGGACGCGCTGGCGCCCGGCGGGGTGCTGGCCGTCCTCGGCTGCTACGCCGAGCGGACGGCCGCCGACTTCGCGTGGAGCCTGGCCGCCATACCGGTGAACGCGGCGGCCCGGGTGGTGGTGGCGGCGGGGGAGCGCGCGGGCGGGGCGCGTGCCGGGTCCGTGCCCGCGCCGGTGCGGCCGCCGGACATGTCCTTCGAAGAGGTACGGCGGGAAGCGGCGTCCCTGCTGCCCGGCTTCTCCCTACGCAGGCTGCTCTTCTGGCGCTACCTCCTCACCTACCGCAAACCCACCGACCCATCGGGCTGACATGCCTGAAGGTGCGCCGCCTGGGGTTCCTGGGCTGAGCTGTCTCAAGGCGTGCCGTTCCTGGGCTGAGCTGCCGAGGCGTGCTGCCTGGGGGCTGACCTGTCGCAAGGCGCGCCCTGTCCGGGGTGCGGTGCTGGGTTGCCGCAGGAGGGCCGCCTCCCCGCTACCGGGGCGGCCCGCCGTTGGGGGGCGATTCTGTGCGGTGGGTCGTGGTGAGGGCCCAGGCGGCGGTGGCCGCCGCGACCGTGGCCGGGGCGATGAACGGGGTGACGGCGGCGTGCACGCGCAGCGCCGCGGCCGCGGCGACGGCGCCAGAGGCCACGCAGAGCACCACCCCCAGCGGGCGCAGCATCCCCGAGCGCGGGCCGACCGCCCGGCCCGCCAGGCTGGTCAGCGTGCCCGTGACGTAGGTCGTGGACAGCCCGGGACCGCCCGCCCAGCGCGTGACCGCGCTCTGCAGGCCCATCGCCGTTCCCGAGGCGGCGATCAGCGCCGGATGCGGCAGCACGCGCGCCGTCCATCCGGCCGCCACCACCACCAGCAGCGCCAACTCCGCCAGCAGCACCACCAGCGGACGCACAGGCACCCCCACCGGCGCCCCCACCGGCCCCGCCGCAGGATCCCGGCCCTGCGCCTCCGCGTGTTCCCCGTCGGGTCCCTCCGCGGGCTCGCGGGCCTGTGCCTCCGCGCGTCCCCGGTCCGGCCCTTCCGCCGGTTCCCTGCTCCGGGCCCTCGCGGGCTCCTCCGCCTGGTCGTTGTCCGGGGCCGTCGCGGGTTCCTGGGCCTGGGTCTGCGCCAGGTCCGGGGGCGGCGTGGGCTCGTGGGGCTGGGGGTTTGCCGGGGCGCGGGCGGGTGGGGTGGTGGTTTGTGGGGGTGGGGGAGCGCGGCCTGCGGGGGTGGTGCCGCGTAGCAGGATGAAGCCGATCGCCAGGCCGAGGCAGAACGTGGTCAGGGCGATTCCCGAGCGGATGACGTGCGAGGTGTCGCCGGTGCCGAGCGCCAGGCCGAGCAGGACGACGTTGCCGGTCATGTTCGCGGTGAACACCTGTCCGAGCGCGAGAAAGCTCAGCGCGTCGACGGCCCCAGCCGCGAGCGCCAGAGCGAGCATGGAGAACCGTCCGAAACGCATACTCTGAGCACTATAACGATTACTCTGGGTGATTAGTCAACCGGCCGGCGGGATGGCTGCGAGCTCCCGGGAAGCGTGATAATAATACCGGTATAGTTATCGCGCCGAAGGCTGGGAGGCCGCTGTGATCACGCTCAAGACCGCCGGGGAGATCGACGCCATGCGGGAGGCCGGCCGCGTCGTGGCCAACGTGCACGCCGCCGTCCGGGAGCGGGCCGCCGCCGGGGTGTCGCTGCTGCAGCTCGACGAGGTGGCCCGCGAGGTCATGCACGAGGCCGGGGCGCGGTCGTCGTTCCTCGGCTACCACCCGTCGTTCGGGGCGATGCCGTACCCGGGGGTGGTGTGCACGTCCGTGAACGGGGTCATGCTGCACGGGTTGCCGACGCCGTACCGGCTGCGCGAGGGCGACGTGCTGAGCGTGGACTTCGGCGCGCACATCGACGGCTGGCACGCCGACGGCGCGGTCACCTTCACCGTCGGTCCCGGCCGGGCCGACGACCTCAAGCTCATCCGGGTGGCCGAGGAGACGCTGGCGGCGGGCATCGCGGCCGCCGTGCCGGGGGGCCGGATGGGCGACATCGGCCACGCGATGTCGGTGGTCGGCCGCGGCGCCGGCTACGGCATGCAGAACGACTTCGGCGGTCACGGCATCGGCCGGGCCATGCACGAGTCGCCGTTCGTGCCCAACGAGGCCCGTCCCGGCCGCGGCCTGCGACTTCGCCCCGGACTGGTGATCGCCATCGAGCCGAGCCTGATGGCGGGCGGCGACGACGAGTACGTCATGGCCGAGGACGGCTGGTCGGTGTGCTCGGCCGACGGCAGCAGGAGCGCCCACGTCGAGCACACGGTGGCCATCACCGCTGACGGTCCGGTGGTTCTCACCCTTCCCTGACGCCTCCCGTCAGTGCGCGGTCACGGCTGGCCCGGATATTCCTCTGCCGCGTACACCGATCGGTCAAGAACGGCGCGCTGTGTCACCCCTTCGCTCAAGCGGCGTATTTTCGCTGGTAAAGACAGAAATACCGGCGTTTGTTGAAAGAGGGCCTAGGGCAAATCTCCTCCCGATAGCTACGGAGAGTAGTCGATAGGTATCAAGGAGAATCGATATGTTCAGACAAGGGCTCATCCTGGCCGGGCTCGTCGGCGGGATGGTCATGGTCGGCGGCTCCGCTCTAGCGGCGACCCCTCACATGGCCTTCGTCCCTCACTCCGACGAGGACCCGGGCCGGGTTCTCTTCGTCTGCGGTGACGAGAACATCTTCGCCCGTGGCGAGGTCGACAACAGCACCAGCGGCGTGCTCGTCCTCGAGACCGGCGACATCCTGAGCCAGATCCTCGGCATCAAGAGCAAAGACACGAAGTGCGCCGTCAGCTGAAGTCATTCCTCAGCGGCTGAACTGCGCGACTAAGGGGCCTGCCCACTGGGGCAGGCCCCTTTGTCGTGTCTTTTCGGGTCCCGCAAAAAAAAGGGGGGCGGGCCCGGCCGCGGTCCGGTGTGCGGGGGGACGTGCGGCGCGGGCCCGCCGGGAGGGGAGCGTGCCGGGCCTGTGGTGGGACGACCGGCTTGGGGGTGGGGCCGGCGACGGCCCGGCGCTCCCGGGATCAGGGTTTCGCCACGGCGTTGAATCCGAATTCTGGCGCGCCCATGTCGGCTATGTAGTGAAAATGCGAACTATATCTGGAGCTCCAGGTGATCGGATCGTGATGACCATCCTGTCGAGCCGGGTGAACCGCGGCGGGCCGCCCGGCGCCCCGGGGGGCCCCCCCCCGCGGGGGGGGGGGGGGGGCCCCGGGCCCCCCCCCCCCCCGGGGGGGGCCCCCCGCCCCCCCCCCCGGGGCGGGCTGCGGCCCCACCCC